>JAFRCO010000008.1 GCA_017404325.1 Candidatus Saccharimonadota bacterium | reverse complement strand
CATCATCCGATATGCTAAATCCGAAATCAAACCAACCATACAAACCAAACCAAACACAATCATTGAAACCCGAATATCATAATTCTTCACATGCGACATTTCATGTGCCATCACCGCCGTCACTTCCTTATCGTCCATGATGTCGAGCAACCCAGTCGTCGCTGCAACCGATGCATGTTCCGGATCACGCCCCGTTGCAAAAGCATTCGGGGCGTTATCTTCAACTATATAAACTTTCGGCATCGGAAGCCCAGTCGTAATCGAAAGATTCTCCACTATATTATATAGTCTCGGATTATCTTTCTTTTCTATCTGTTTTGCTCCAGTCATTGCCATCGCAATCGAACTTGCCGCAAAATATTGAAACACTGCATAAACTATCGCTATAAGAGTTGTCCAAACCGCAATCCAAACATCATTATAAAACCAAGCCACCAGCGCAGCTATTGCACCCACCAATACTACAAATCCAATAATAATATATACGGTTCGACGTTTATTTTCCGCAATTTGTTTATACATTGTTCTTTACTAGAATTTAACTTCTGGCGCCTTTTCGATCGCCGCTCTTTCACCTTCAGGAACTTCAAAGTAATCACGTTTCTTGAAGTGACCAATCAAATTATTTACAAAGTTGGTCGGGAAAGTTTTAATTTTCGTATTAAGATCTTTCGCACCGGCATTATAGAATCTACGTGCAGCTTGAATCTTGTCTTCAACATCTTGAAGTTGACCTTGAAGCTTCAAATAGTTTTCATTCGACTTAAGTTCCGGATAGGCTTCTGCAAGTGCAAAAAGTTTTCCTAAAGCACCTTGCATTTCAGCTTCTGCTTCGGCCGCTTGCTTAACGGTTTTCGCACCCATCGCCGCAGTCCTAGCTTCAGTCACCATTTGGAAAGTTTCTTTTTCGTGTTTCGCATAACCTTTTACAGTTTCAACCACGTTCGGGATTAAATCCGCACGATATTTAAGTTGTACTGTAATGTCGGACCAAGCTTCATTCACACGCTCGTCCAATTTTACTAGACTGTTGTAAATACCAGCGATAAATGAGCCGATCATGATAATCAACACCACTATCACCACTATTACTATTAACCAAATTGGCATTTTTTTCTCCTTTTATTTATATAACCATTATAACACGTTTTTTCCCGCAAAAACTAAAACTATGATATAATATAGATATCGCAAATGCGAGCGTAGCTCAGTTGTTTAGAGCGCTTCCTTGCCAAGGAAGAGGTCGAGAGTTAGAGTCTCTTCGCTCGCACCATTTTTTATTGACTTTTTTTCTCTCTTATATATAATAAAAGCATAAGCTAAAAAACAAACATGGAAATTACAATACAAATCATACTTCTCATCGTCGGCTTTGTCTGTTTAATCAAAGGTGCTGACTTTCTTATTGATGGAGCTTCTTCCGTCGCTTCGCATTTTAAAGTTAGTAAACTCTTAATCGGTCTTACTATTGTCGCTTTTGGCACTAGTGTTCCTGAACTCGCAGTTTCTTTTTCTTCAATTTTCAACAACAGCACCGACATCTTACTCGGTAACGTCATTGGTAGCAATATCATTAATGTCCTACTCCTAGTCGGTATAGCTGCCGTTATCCGACCAATAAAAGTTAAAAAAGATACTGTTTCAAAAGAACTTCCACTTTTACTTTTAATTTCTACCGCTCTTATCGTTCTAGTCCTTGACACTACTCTTTCCGAGGCAGTCGCAAACGTCTTTTCAAGAAGCGACGCAATTATGTGCTTATTACTCTTCGCAATCTTCCTTTACTATCTCATCTCCCTCGCTCGTAAAAACAAAAAAGAAGCGAAAAAAGTCGAAAAGCCAAAATGGAAACTTGGAAAATCATTTCTCTTTATCATTCTCGGCCTAGCTGGCGTTGTTCTAGGTAGCGAACTCGTCGTCAACTCAGCCTCAACTATTGCTACGGCTATCGGCATTTCCGAAAGAATCATTTCTCTTTCCATCGTCGCGCTCGGTACTTCTCTTCCGGAACTCATCACCACTATCACCGCAGCGAAAAAAGGCGAAAGCGATCTCTTAATTGGCAATATCGTCGGCAGCAATATCTTCAACATCTGTTTTGTCCTTGCTCTTCCGGTCGCGTTTTCGGGCTCAATTTCACCGAACAATTTTGAAGTAATTGATCTTATTATGCTAATCGCATCCTCATTAATCATTTGTGTACTCGCTCAACGCGATCGCAATATCACTCGTATTGAAGGCGCTATCATGCTTGCCATTTTCGCAATCTATTATAGCTTTATCTTTTACGGAGCCTTCATATGATGATCTGGATACCAATTCTCATCGTTAATGTCGTTGCGGATTCTATCCGTATTTTTATTGATAACTACGTTTCCGATTATTATTTTAAAGGGCAGCATTCTGTCGCTCAAAAAACTTTTTATGGTTGGACTGATTTACTATTTGGCATTCTAATCGGTGCATTATTCGGCGCCGATTTCAGTACGGCTACCATCTCGACTATCATCCTACTATTTCTTTCCGGTTTCATCGCTAGCTTCGGCGGCATTCCTTATCAACGCGCTCTTGAAATCGAAGATTCGACCAGTATCGGTATCTTTATTCAATTTGCGCCAATCCTCTATTTAATTCTTGGTTGGTTCTTCTTAGGCCAAGCCTTTTCTCCGCTTCAACTTGTTGCCTTTGCCTTCATTCTATCAGCACCATTAGTCATCATCTTCGCAGCTAGAAAAAAGAGTCGTCACTTAAAAATTAAGGCTGTCCTTTATGCCCTTCTTTACGTAGTTTTTTACGTTACGAGTACCTTCATCTTCGTTAAAGAAGGAATGAACGGCATTAATCTAGTTGGCGCAATGAGCCTAGTATTAGCTGGTAAAGGTATCGGTAGCCTAGCCATTATTTACACCCGTCCAAAACTTCGCAAACGCTTTTATCATGTCGCTACTCATAGTAAAAACAAAGTCTTAAAACCAATGATTATAAACGCCTTTATTGGCGTCATTGCGCACATCTTCTACCGATTGGCACTTTCTCTTGCCCCAAGTGCCGCTCTTGCTTCCGCAATCTCGGATACCTCGGAACCAATCTTTATCTTCTTTATGGGTATCCTTCTTACCCTCATCTGGCCAAAATTCGGCCGCGAGAGCCTAACAAAAAAAGCAGTTCTTGCGCACTTAGGCGCAACCGTCCTAGTCGTAATCGGCGTCGTTTTGATGCAAATTCAGATTTAATATGATAAAATCATTCTAGGTGGTGCTTTGGCGGAGTGGTTACGCAGCGGTCTGCAAAACCGCGTACACCGGTTCAATTCCGGTAGGCACCTCCATTTTTTTATAGTTTAATTAATGGTTCTTTAGCTTTACTCAATCTTCCAGCTTTTTTAATCAAAGCCTCAACTTTTTCATGGTCAGCCTTTTGTTTTTCTGCATCAAAGTTTGTTTGTTGTCTTTTTAAATCACCATAAAATCCAGTCTCCTTAGCCGCATCCCAAAAATACTCTTCACAAGGCACATTCTTATAGCGCCAAGGTTTATTAAATAAATTAAAATGAATTAATTTTACGTCATCCGACAAATCTTTTATCGGTTCTGCATTCCACTTTTCCGATAAATGCATAATCTGCCCTTTCAAAATCACGTTTAAATAATCCTGATCTGGCGCAACCAAATCCGCATCATATTTTTTAATCAAATCAATCATTGTAGATAAATATTTAATCTTTCGCATTTTCTTCAAATCCATCACCTGTACACCCGAATTTACATATTCCGTATGCGGGACTCCTAAACCTTTATCTACATAATCTCGAAATTCTTTAATTGTCGTTACTTTCGGATCCACCATTGCCGCCAAAACTTTATCGCCTAAATCAATATCATACAATTCGCCAATATCCCCCCGAAGAATTGTATCGCTATCTATATATACTGCCTTTTTATAAATCGGGAATAATAACGGAATGAAAGCCCGATAATAGTATACTGCCGACGAAAAGAAGTCTCCCGCTCCTTTCTGTCTTCTTGTACAATACGCAATAATAGCCTTTAGATGTAAACTGCGCGTCATTTTTTTGAACTGAATCGCACAGTTTTTCGTTACTAAACTTCGAAGCCGAATCCGAGTTACAAAATTTAAACCATCATGAAGTATTATCACCCGATAATATCGCTTCGGATCGGTATGCTGCATTAAAGAATGTATTGATGCTGCTGCATAAGAAGCGTATGCACTATTTATTGTCAAAAAAATAGGGACAGCTTTAAATTTACTAATCGGGTTAATACCCGTATAAAAAATACTCATTTATTTTTCTTCTTGTATATAAAATACTCGTAACTATTCTTCTTACTATATTTTACCATAGAATCATAAGCTTTTTTCGCTAAATCCGCTCGGTTTTCTTCTTCAGTTTTATTCGCATCCGGATAGAACGGCCCATCTAAATAAGCTTCTATTCTTGGCAAATCACCATGCTTTCTATCTTTTCGTTTATGATAAGTTGTTGTCATCGAAAAAATCGGCAAATTATTTCGCGTTGCATATTTAAACGATTTATCTCCTGCTGGGAATTTTCGAATTTTAGTTGCATACGGCCAAACGTGTGCCTCCGGATAAACTACTAAAACCTTCTTCTGTTTTAACCTTTTATCAACCGCTTCATTAAAGGCTGCTTTTTCTTCTTTCGATTTTCCGAGTGGCAAAGCCCCAATATATGGCAAATACTTCCCAATCCCCGGCACTTTTAAATTAACCGGACTAATAATTGTAAAGATTCGTCGATCCGCCATTACCGCCGGCCCGAAGACATCATGGAATGGATTTGTATGATTTGCATAAATTACATAACCTTTCCCTTTTGCTTCTTTCAATTTTTCTCGCCCATAAAACTTCGCCTGCCAATAATGTTTTTCGTACCATTGTCCAAAAATCCAGAATAATCGGAATAAAACCGCTGAATAAACCCTCTTCCACCAATGTTTCGGGATGAACTCATATCCTTCCGGAAGCCTGACCTCTACTTTTTTAACTTGTTCATCAGTTTTAATCGGATCGTCCTCTTCGCTTGAATAATAAAAGACGCGTTCTTCCTTAGGAATATCTTCTTGAAATAATGATGCTTTTGCCATTACAAGTTATCTTTCAATTTATTATATTCACTAAGTATATCATCATATTCGGTAATTTTTAAAACCTCGTGAATTTTATCAATTTCAAACGGCTTCACTTTTTGAACTCTAAAATACGGCCAAAATTTAAAATTGTTTGAAAAATGATGTAGAACAGTATCTTTTCTAGGTCTTTCCTCTTGTTCATTAAATTTTCGGTCTATCAGTTTTCGTTTTTCAATCGACTTATTTAACGCCGCTTGATCCGCCAACATCATCCATCTACTCGCGCATAAATTAACCGTTTTTTCAAACATCTTAGTTTTTAAACATTCTGGTATATTAAACAGCATCACACCCGAATTCATATAATCTTGTTTAAACAATCCGTGATAGTGATACCATCTTCGACCATAAATATCGAGCACTCCAGCCGCTTCAATCCCATCTAAATTCAAATTATAAAATTCGCTTAAATCCCCTCGGCATACCACATCATAATCAAGATATAAAATCTTATCCAGTTTATTTAATTCAGGAACTTTATCAATATATAGCCTAAGCATTGAACAAGGCGTAAAATACGAACCCATATTTTTCTTTGGCAAATTCGCCTTAAAAATCTCAGTCGCATCAATTAATTTTACAAAACTCTTCTCATTCGTCTTTTTCACTAACTCATCTAAAAACTTCGCCGACTTTTCCGTAAAAGGCTTCGTGTCTTCAAACTCAATTGTCATAATAAAAAAATGAATCGGTATCTTGTTGTATCTTAAAATCGACAATACCGAAACCAAAACCCCCCGATTTATGCCTTTATCACCACAATATAATATATTCATGTTAAAACGTGGTGCCCGAGATGGGACTTGAACCCATATGGAGTACTCCATTCGATTTTAAGTCGAACGCGTATACCAATTCCGCCACTCGGGCACTCTATTATTATATCATAAATTTCGTTATTTTATAATGCCAAATTGTATAGCAAGATAGACGAGATATATTAAAAAGATTACTAATGAAATTACAGAAGTCACGATAATACTTTTATCATTATTCCTGTATTTATAATTAGACCATAAAGAGACAATCGCCGAAATCGGCGAAATGAAAAGAATAACTAATCCAATATAAGAAAGAATATTGAACAATATAGTTAGCGGCGCCGAAGCTCTAGCTATCTCTGTCCGCCATTTTATCTTAAATACCTCATCGCTTTTTTCGCTGCAACCGCTCCGTCAGCCGCCGCTGTAACTAATTGACGGACTTCTTTCGTTCTACAATCTCCTGCTACGAATACGCCAGGACAAGTAGTTTCACAATCTTCATTTGCCACAACATATCCATTATCATCTAGCTTAACCAAATCCTTAAACGACCCAGTACTTGGCACTCTCCCGATCGCCACAAACACTGCCTCAGCTTCCTCCGGGATCGGCTCATCATGATGAATATGATAGACTTTCGAGCAAATCCCTTCTAAATATTTAATTTCATCTTTCGCCGTGTTTCCACTTCCAACTACAACTACCGGCTTATCTTTATAAAGCGCTCCATCACAAGTCGCACAGTAAGAAATCGGCCTATCCCCAGCATATTTAGTTTGTAGTTCACTTAACTTTCTTGGCTCTGCCCCGACTGCTATAACTACTGCTCTCGCCTCATATTCTTTCTCATCAGTCACCACTATAAATACATCGCCATCTTTACGTACGCTCTCAACTCTTTCAAACTGTATTTCCGCACCTAAATCTAAAGCTTGTTCATAAGTATTCTCTATTAAATCTAGCCCAGAAATTTTGTAACTGCCCGGCCAATTTTCAACATTAAAAGTATTTATTATTTGTCCGCCCTGAATTTTTTCTTCTAAAACCAATACTTTTTTCGAAGCTCGTGCTAGATAAATCGCTGATGTCAACCCGGCCATCCCAGCACCAATAATAACCACATCGTACATATTTTTATTATACCTTATTTATTACCGGAATCACAATCGGTGTATGTCCCGTCGCATCAAACAAAATATGTGTAATATCTTCTTTAATTTCTTCTTTTAGAACTTTCATCTCCGGGTCAGTCGAAATCGACTTATCAGTTTTCTGACGCAAATAATGACGAATTTTTCCAATCAGCTCTTCCGAATTATCTAAGTAGATAAATGCTCTCGAAACAATATCCGGCGTTTTCATTAAATGTCCCGTCTTCTTATTCAAGGTCAAAACAATCACGAAAATCCCTTCGCGAGAAATGTGAATTCGATCTTTAATTACCGCCTCGTGTACTGGCTTATCTGCATCATCGAATAATTTATTCCCAACCGGAATTCGTCCCGCTTTTCGAATCGTTTTATCCGGCAAAAGCTCAATCACATCACCATCATCCGAAACCAAAATCCGCTCTCTCGGAATCCCGATTACATTTTCCGCCATCTCCGCATTATGCTCAAGCATATAAAACTCGCCGTGATATGGTATATAATTCGTCGGGTGTAAACGATTTACAAAATCAACATGATCTTCGAAATAAGCATGCCCCGAAAGGTGTAATGGTCCAATATTAGTCAAATGCGTTTTTCCGTTTTGAATCACTTGCGCACCCTCGCGGAGCAATCCATCAACCGTCGAAACAACATGCGGCTCATTCCCCGGAATCGGATTAGAACTAAAGACAATCGTATCCGTCGACTTAATCTTGATATATTTATGCGCCCCTGTTACCATTCGGTTAAGTACCGCATTTAATTCACCTTGCGAACCAGTACAAACAATACAAACTTTCTCATCTGGAAGCTTAATTATATCTTCCATCTTTACAATTGTGTCTTTCGGAACTTTTATTGACTTTGCGCGTAAAGCCACCTCAACGTTATTTATCATCGAAAAACCTGAAAACGCTACTTTTCTTCCCCTAGAAGCTGCTTCTTTTAAAATCAATTCAATTCTTGAAATCTGCGATGAAAAACAAGAAATTATTACTCGCCCGTTAACATAATGGTCCATCACTTTGCCTAGATTATCACCTACATCATATTCCGAATGTGGATGTCGCCCCGGCGAATCGATGTTTGTAGATTCGTTAAATAACAAATCAACGCCTTCTTTTTTCACAATTTCATCAATTCGCTCATAATCCGTTTGTATCCCCATCGGCTTCTCCTCATGTCGCCAGTCTCCCGAGAAGTAAATTAATCCATTCGGCGTCCTTACGACAATCGCCGTATTTCCCGGAATCGAATGAAGCGTATGGATAAACTCAACTGAAAAATGTTCTGAGATTTTTATTTTCTCATGTTTAAACGGATCAACTATTACGTAATTTAAATCTGGCTCTTCATCTAATTCCGATAATTGTTTTTTAATCATTCCAATCGTAAAGCTCGTCCCATAAATCGGCGTCAAATTCGAAAACTTCGGTAGTAAATGCCGGCACGCCCCAATATGGTCTAAGTGTGCGTGTGTAAACAAAACCGCCTTCACTTTCGACATATTGTCTTCAAGATATTTAATATCCGGGATCATATAATTTACACCTGGATAATCCTCACCCGCAAAGAGAACACCCATATCAATCACAATCATTTCCGATTTATATTCTAAAATCGTCATATTTTTACCAATACCGAATTCACCCACACCGCCAATTGGGATAATTCGCACTGCATCCGAATTCGGCCGCATCGATTTTAGCTTCGCATTCGTGACTTGTTCACCACCATAGCCATTATACCGAGATTTATTTACCGGAATACCGATAATATGTTGTGTTGCCTGCGCATTCACGTCTTGAGAAAGCATTCTTTGGTGATGCACCATATCTCCCTTACGCGCACTAACCGACAATTTCACCTTTCTTTGCTCGGCTTCGCTATCTTTTTTCGGAACATTCTTAGGCGCTTTCTTCGTTGCCTTTTTCTCTTTTTTTACCAATTTTTCGTCTTTTCCACCCTCTTTAAAATTCGAATTGAAATTTCTATTCTGTGCCTCTTCAAATTGCTTTTTTATATCTGGCAGACGTTCTGCTCTTGATTTTAAAAGCCGTGCACGGCGCTCTTCTTCCTTTAAATTCATTAATTTAAGTTTCCCTTTTTTTATTACAAGTATTTAAACAGTACCTCTATTATACCAAACATCTTGACCATTGGCAAGAAATTTGCTAAAATAAAGATATACAGATTTAACCGACTCTTGAGATAGAGGCGGTTTTTTAGTGAAAGGAGTAAAATGGAAAATCTAGATTTAAAGCAAATGTCAACCATGGTTGATTTAATTGCTGAAGAAAAAGGTCTACCGAAAGATACTGTATTAGATGTAATTGAACAAGCTATCGCTGCTGCTTGGCGAAAAGATAACGGCGATCGTGACATGAACGTTCGCGCTGTTTTAAATACTAAAACCGGTGAAGCTGATGTTTTTGTCGCTCGTGAAGTTATCGAAGATGATCTCGCTTATAATCCATCTACCGAAATCCCTCTAAAGGAAGCTAAAAAAGGTTCTAAAATTGGCGACATCGTTGAAGAGAAGTTTAAAGTCACCAGCTTCGGTCGTGTCGCTGCTATGACCGCGAAACAAGTTGTTGTCCAACGTCTTCGTGAAGCTGAGAACGACGCTGTTCTTACTGCCTTTGAAGACAAAGTCGGAACCGTTGTAACTGGAACGATTTCTCGCGTTGAGCCGAAACTTGTCCGTATCGACCTTGGCAAAGCTTCTGGTATTATGCCTCGTTCTGAACAAATCGATGGTGAATATTATACTGTCGGTAACCGAATTAAAGTATTCATTAAGAATATCGAACGAAACGACAGAGGAGCACAATTGATCTTATCTCGCGGTTCAGCTGAGTTCGTCGAATATCTCTTCCGCCAAGAAGTTCCAGAAATTGAAAATGGCACCGTCGAAATTCGTGGCATCGCTCGTGAGGCTGGAAGAAGAACTAAAATTGCTGTTGCCTCCACCGTTCCTAGCATCGATCCAGTCGGCACCTTCGTTGGTGGCCGCGGTATTCGTGTCCAAGCCGTTATGAACGAAATCGGCGAAAAAGAAAAAATCGATGTTATTACTTGGAGCGACAACGCTTCCGAATATATTCGTGAAGCTTTAAGCCCAGCCGAAGTGATGAAAGTTGAAATCGAAGACAAAAAAGCGAAAGTTTACGTCACTGAAGACCAACAATCTATTGCTATTGGGAAACAAGGTCAAAACGTTCGTCTTGCTTCGAAATTAACCGGCTATGAAATCGATATTGTACTATCAAAAGCCGCCCCGAAGAAAAAGAAACAAAACGTTGAAGACTCTCTTCTTTCTGCAATCGAAGAAACCGCCGAAGACTAAGAATAATTACAAAAAAATCCCCGCTTAATTGTGGGGATTTTGATTTTCTGTATCGGATACAATAAGATCTTCACTGGAAACCGTGATAACGTCGTAATGCGTTTGATAAAAGTCTTTTAATTCTTCAATTGCAATATCTTCAACTACCACCAAAACTGTCATTAAAATAAAATTTGCCAATACAACACCAGCAAACGTCAGTATTCCTGCTATTATATACCCGAGCACACCGCCGCCAAAGTAGTTTAACGCTACAAAAGAAAAATCTCTCATAGCGAAAGTAACCAACGAAGCTAGAACAATAATAATGATTACATAAAGATAAGAAGATTCGGCTATTCGAACCTTATAAACAATAAAATAATCCTCAACTTCTCTTTGTTCGCTCGACTTCAACTCTTTCGCTTTGTCTTTTTGGTCTTTGGGTACATATGGGTTAATAAAACCCACTATAATAGTCAGTATTATCCCAGACAAAAATATTGACATCCATACAGGTAAAGGATCTCCAGGCATTTTTTACCCCCCTCTCTAAAACTCTGGCTTACCACTATTATACCACAAAAGGCTTTTTTCTAACCCACCACAATCCAACACCAACTAACACATATATTTGCCAACCTGCCAGTAAAACCATCGTAGCGCCACCTTCTTCCGGTTTAGTCACATAACCCGTATCTGGAGCGTTAATACCTCCGTCACCAGTATTCGGAACCACCGGAACATCTTCCTCTTCGTCAGGTTCGGGTTCATCTGGGATTAATGCAAACACACCATATTCATCGCACTCTACTTCTTCAGTACAAAACTCCACTTCCGAAAAATCTATAAAGCCATTACCGTAATAATCATCTCTCCCCTCTTCACCTAAATCAACCGCCTTTGAATTTAAGAGCGCCCTCATCTCATCAAGAGTTAAATTTTTATTAAAGCTCAGTATATTTGCTATTGCCGCAACAACATGCGCCGCCGCCGATGAAGTTCCCTGATCTAGAGTCGTAATATCCTGACCTTCTGCACCATAAGAAGCATTTAATCCTCTAATTCTCATTCCTGGAGCTACATAATCAACATACTCATTATAATTTGAAAAATCAGCAATCGAAAGACCTTCACTCACTGCTCCTACACTAATCGCATTATCATAACTAGCTGGGTAAAAAACTTCATTTGCTCCATTATCTCCAGCCACACTAACTACGATGGCGCCAGCATCAACTGCTTCGTCGACTTTTCCTTGCATAGCTTCCCATATCATATTATTTATTTCTCCCCAAGTATATTCCTCATTGAAAGCCGTCTCATCGTCAAAATCAAGACTCATCCCCGCACTTACGAGAATTACATTCGCGCCCTGACTAACTGCATAATCCATGGCTGCTCTTAAATCCCCTATTGTAAACGTTCTACCTTCGCTTACTCGAATCATCAAGAGGTCTACATTGCTCGGAGTTCCTTCCGCAATTGTACTGATTACGTGTGTTCCATGGTTGACATTATCAACCATCCCATCCGGACATGCTACTATACAGTACCCAGATAAATTTCTATCTGGAAAATATTCTCTAAACAAAGCTTCGTTCACTCCGGTATCAATTACAGCTACTAATAAATGCTCCGCATCACCTTTCTCTTCAATCACAGAAATAGCCTTATCAAGTCCCATCGCTTCAATCCCCCACGACATGAATTCATCAGCCGCCAAAGCGTTTCGGAAGTTAAATAAAATTCCTCCGAACATTAAAAAAGTAATAATAATATATGTAAAAACACCTCTCACTCTAACCATAAGTTCATTATATTATACGAAAAACAAAAAGTCCACCCTTTCGGATGGACTTTTTATAATTTGGCACCTTCCTAGTTTCCCGCATAGCAGTATAATCGGCGCTACTGGGCTTGACTTCTGTGTTCGGAATGGGAACAGGTATTTCCCCAGCGCTATGGGCACCAATTTGTAATAATACGTCATATTATTACTATTGATGTCCATAAGGTGTAACCAAAGATTTTAAATGACGCTTCGACGTTAAATCAAACGTCGGTTGCTAGCTAAGTCCAAAACATAAAAAGGCGATGGACCTATTAGTACTTCTCAGCTCCATATGTTGCCATACTTCCACTTAAAGCCTATTAACCAGATCTTCTTTCTGGAGTCTCCTAGGGAATTCTTATCTTGGAGTAGGCTTCGCGCTTAATATGCTTTCAGCGCTTATCCCTTCCGAACATAGCTACCCGGCGATGCAGTAGGTGACCACAACCGGTACACTAGAGATTCGTCCATCTCGGTCCTCTCGTACTAGAGACAGATCTCCTCAAGATTCCTCACGATCATGCCGGATCTAAACCGAAGTGTCTAACGACGTT
>JAFRCO010000007.1 GCA_017404325.1 Candidatus Saccharimonadota bacterium | reverse complement strand
TGTCCATCGCCTACGCTGATGCGCCTCGGCTTAGGACCGACTAACCCAGGGACAATTACTGTGGCCCTGGAAACCTTGCTCTTACGACCGACAGGATTCTCACCTGTCTTAAGGTTACTGATTCCAGCATTCTCACTTGATAACGCTCCACCGTTCCTTACGAAACGACTTCGCCGCGATATCAACGCTCCTCTACCACTCTTAGTGTGGGACAAAACCTACGGTTTTTTCCCAACGATTTTCCCTTAGTTCTGCTCGCAAAACAGGCACATGTCCTGATTTTGCTCGCTGATTTTTGGTTTTTATCGTGAAACGCAAGCTTTGTTCCACACTAAAAGTCCATGTCTTCGGTTTAATACTTAGCCCCGTTACATTTTCCACGCAAAATCTCTTGACTAGTGAGCTGTTACGCACTCTTTAAATGAATGGCTGCTTCTAAGCCAACATCCTAGCTGTTTAAGAAATCTCACCTTGTTTCCCACTTAGTGTTAATTAGGGACCTTAGACGATGATCTGGGCTGTTTCCCTTTTGAGCGACGAGCTTAGCCCCGCCGTTCTGACTGCCATGATTACACATTTGGTATTCGTAGTTTGATAAGGATGGGTACCGTTGCCGGCCCCAGACCTTTTCAGAGCTCTACCCCCAAATGCTACTACATAACGCTAGCCCTAAAGCTATTTCGAGGAGAACCAGCTATCTCCGAGTTCGATTGGCATTTCACCGCTAACCACAAGTCATCCAAGCACTTTACTGCGTACCCTGGTTCGGTCCTCCACGACGTGTTACCGTCGCTTCAACCTGCTCATGGTTAGGTCACCCGGTTTCGGGTCTAATACTGCTGACTTGTCGCCCTATTCAGGCTCGCTTTCACTGTGGCTCCATCATCTGACTTAGCCTCGCCAACAACATTAACTCGCTGGATCGTTCTACAAAAAGCACGCCGTCACAGCACGAAGCTGCTCCGACACCTTGTAGGCACTGAGTTTCAGGATCTATTTCACTCCCCTCCCGGGGTTCTTTTCACCTTTCCATCACTGTACTAGTTCGCTATCGATCAATCAATATATTTAGCCTTGGCAGGTGGTCCTGCCAGATTCAAACAGGGTTTCTCGTGCCCCGTCCTACTTGAAAAAAGATATACAAAGCCTAAGACCGTTTCGCGTACAGGGCTTTCACCTTCTTTGGCGCACCATTCCAAGTGCTTCTGCTACGATCTAAAGGATTTTCTCTTTGCCCGCTCAGTTAACGCTGTCGGTCTTTATGTAGAATATACCATGTAGATATACTCTACATAAAAAATATCTAATTTCGCAACCCCTATAATAACTCTGGGCGTTAACCCGTATGGTTATCTTTAGGTTTAGGCTATTCCAATTTCGCTCGCCACTACTTTCGGAATCATTAGTTATTCTTCTTTCCTGGGCCTACTAAGATGATTCAGTTCGGTCCGTTCCCGCTGTCTACCCTATGTGTTCAGATAGATGCAATACAACATGACTTGTATTAGGTTTCCCCATTCGGCAATCCCCGGATCATTTCTCGCTGTCAGATCCCCGAGGCTTATCGCAGACTTCTACGGCCTTCATCGGTATTGATTGTCAAGGCATCCACTATCAGTGCCCTTGATTACCTTTTTATGCATTGACTTAACTAGCAATCGAAGTTCGATTACTAATGTCGTCTTTAAAATCTTTATCGTTGTCCAAATTGTTAATTAGAAGAGTCTTAAAGAAATTCCTGAAGTCTTAGAAGCGACCTCAAAAGATTCCCTCGCTTTCTATTTCTTTTTGTAGAGGTCGGAAAAGCCGACTTGCTTAAACTTCCCCCATTATACCAAACCTTTTCCAAAAAATCAAGGGTTTTTTCGAAGATTTTTCAATTTAATTTGCAGCTTTATTTCTAGCTCTTGCTTTTGCAATTAACCACATAATTGCGAACACGATCACAAAGATAATAATGAATAGTAACCAGAGCGGACAGACAATCACTAATTTTTCTCTTTCAGACACTTCATCGAAAATCTTGATAGTTTGTTTTGCTCGGAAAATCCCTATCGACGGCAAATCACAAGTTTCCGCATGGTACCTCTCAGTTTCCGGCATAATCAAGCTGGTCTTCGGCTCTTCTTCGTTCGTACAGTATTCTTCGTCGCTAAATAGCGGCCAAACCTGCAAAACATAAGATGCATTAGTATGCACATTCCCATCGTTTCTTACTCTAGAACTTGCCGTTAAAGTATTTGTTAAAATGAAGGACGGGATATTATTTTCAATAATCACACCTTCATCTCTAGTTTGCCCAGCTACCTCGGCTAGAATCCCCGCCGCAAATTCAACTACATTTTCTATCATTACGTTCCCATCGCCATCTCGATCTTTCTCAGTATCATCGCGAAAGATTAATGAAGCATATTGACCCCCAGCCGGTGCATCTTTTGGAACCGTAATCTTAAAGGGAACTACGTCTATTTCTCCCGGTGGCACGGTTCCACTCTTTTTTTCTACAGTAATCCAGTCCATCATTTGGTTATAACCAGTAACCGTATCAACATCGGTACTGTTATAGTCTACTTCTCCATTTTCATCTTTGCCCAAATTAAATGATCCTATACGAACAGAATATTTCAAAGCCTTTGTCGCATTCGACATATTCGTCACGTTAAAAGACCCCTCATACACCTCACCCGGTATTAAGATTATATTATGTCTAGGAGGCGATATTGTCATCATATAGCTTAACTTACTGGTATCTATAGCTGATACTTTTAATCCACCGAAAAATACTCCCCCTAAAAGTGCCACCATAACGAATGTTATTATCTTTTTAATCATTTACCTCCTCTATTTGGTATTTCTATTATATCACTAGTTCTGTTTTTCGCACGAAAAACCTTGTTTTTTATAATATTCCGTCGCTTCATCTCTCGAATAATCTAGAAATTTTTCTAAATCATCTTCTTTGATGAAAAATAATACTGCAGTCGCTTTGTTCATCATCTCGCGATTCTTCGCATATAGATTAATTCGTAATTTTGTTTTTGCTGTCAAAAACGTCGGCGCCAAACTCTCCTGCTCTAAACCGTTTCCGCTCATGTGTATATTATATTTTGCATGGAAGTTTGCATTATCTTGGTCCGCTATGTCATATGTCCTATAAACCCCTTCAAACAAATAATATAGTTTATCTATTTTGTCGTTTCTAAAAGTTACTTTTACTTCGTGACTAGTATTGTTTGCTGTACTTGAAATAAAGAATGCGTTCTCCATTCTTCCCGCCTTACAATCTAGCGCTGTAATTGCATCATTCTCTTTCTTCGTCGAAGTACGTTTCTCAGAGCCATTCAAAAGAAATAGAATAATTATCGCTAAAACAATTAAAACTACAGCAATAATAATATATATGGTCTTTTTTTGCTTGTCTTTCATTTTTACCTCGCTTACTTTATAACTATTCTATCATAAATAAAACTAGAGTAAACAAAATACAGCCCCGAAGGGCTGTACTCTAAAGTTAAAGGTTAACTTTACTAGCTACCTACACCAGCAGAAACAACGTACTTAACCATACCGGTGTAAGTATCAGCTTGCTGAGTTGGGCTTACACCTACTTTGTAACCAGTATAGATAAGACCTTCGCTTACTGCAGTACCAGACTTGTAAGCAACTCTCGTTGCAGCAGAAGGAACCTGAGCGTAACTAGCATAAGCACTTACGATTGTAGCGTCAGTGTCACCATCAGCTACCATAAATGCCCAGTCAGATACGGTACCATTAAGAGTCGTACCAGTTGGGATAGCTGTACCAGAACCAGTTGGGACCATCGTGGTCGTACCAGCGGTATTGTTGCTAAAACCTTGAGCAGTTACGTTCCAACCTGAAGCATCGTTACAAGTGACATAAAGTTCGCCACCGTCACCATCAGCTTCCCATTCGTGAGTATCACCGTTCACCATGTTAGCGGTAAAGGTTTGACCCGTACCTGGAGTAGATTCGGTGTCAGAGTTCACACCACAAGAGCTCGAAATCGTGATTTGCACGGTATCAATAACGTCAGCAGAGACACCTAGAAACGGCATCGCCGCCATAGCTAATGTAGCTACGCCTGCTCCCGCAATTAATATTTTTTTCATATTGTTTTTTCTCCTCTGCCTAAAAAGCAGAATTAGTTTATATTTTACGTTAAATGTATAACCTTTAACATTTCTCATTTTACATAAGCATCATAATATTGTCAAGCATTTTTTAATGTCTTTTTAAGTTTCACCTAAAAGTTTTCCACAACATAAAGGTTTTCTTAAAAATACTTTTCTATCCAACCTTTAAAGACTTCATAATTGTTATACATCTCCGCATCCTCATTATTATCCGCCCTTAAATACCCTATCGGCCTACCTTCCGAAATTACTACTACCGAAGGATAATACTTCACATACTCGTGTAACGAAGTTTCTTTCATTTTCGAAAACATTATTCTAAGCACTTTTACTTTCTTCTCCGTCGCCCAATCTTTTACAAACTCTCTCACTGTATCCGCCGTTTCGCAACCATTTTGATCCACGAAAAGGATAAACGAATCCTTCTTTTCTACTAGTTCTCCGTATTCCTCCGTCGAAATATCCTTATAATCAACAAAATCGCCTATATATTCTTCTCCTAAAACAATCTTTTCACTACCCAGCCATCCGCTCTTCACCCCTAACGCCAACGCCGCTAAAATTAGGACAAAACCAACAACTAAAACTAAAATCGTAGTGTGTTTTTGTTCTTTTTTCTCTTCCTTAACCACCCTACTTCTCCGTTAAGTCTCCGAATTTAATTTCATGTACCGGTACTTTATAAAAATCATAGACAACTGCCCCGTCTTCTTTTTCTCGCTTTACTTCTACGTTATTCTCACCTTCATAGAACCAATATCCACCTACGTCATATATTTTCGACTCATCCCAACCGAGCGTCACTAACATATTTTTCATCATCCCAGAATATCCTCCACCTCCACACATCAAGAAAATTACCTTTTCTTTCGGGAATAAAGCTTCTAGAATCTCTTCCGATTCCTCGTAATTAGCCGTATAACTTCCATCCGAGTGTAATCTGTATAAAGTCTTTCCAGTATAAGTTTCACCAACTGCATCCGGTAAACCCTTCACATTCACAATATAAGGGAACGAAACAACTTCAAACCCGTCTACGAACCCCGAAAGGTATGAATCTCCTCCAATCGCCTCATAATTCCCCGGATCTTTCAGCATTCTTAAATCCCGATAGACCGCATCCGAACGATTTAAATACTGGTCAATCGTTGCTTCATTAATATTCTTATCAATTCCGAGTTCACCTCTTTCACCTTCCGAGAGTTCCGGTTCCGGCAAAACCGCCAAACTATTATTCGGAAACGTAAATCTACCTAGTAAAAACGCTGCAACTATTAAAACAATTGCCGCAATACCAGTCCACCAAATATATTTTTTCATATTTTTCTCCACTTATTTATACTTATTATACACCAATTGCCGGTTCATTTGGACAGTTTTCTAAAACTCTTAAAATCGCTTCTTTCTCCGCCTTCGTCACCCAAAGTCCATATTTATATTTCACCGAAACCTGTCGCGCTACATACTGACATCTAAATTTTTTATTCTTCGGCAACCAAGTCGCCGCATCACCATCCGATTTTTGTTCATTTGCTGGCCCATCTACCGCGAGTAAATTTAACGGATCTGTCGCAATTTTATATCTCGTTTCATAATCTTTATACTGAGCACCTTTCTGCCATGCATCCGATAAAGCTACTACATGGTCAATCTGAATTTTAGCTACCTCTGTTTTATCACTCAAAACCATATGCTCCCCCGTATAAGGTTCATCAAATTCTCCCGCCACAACATCACAACCCTCTAAAACCGCCGTCTCCCCAAATTCTCTTTTTAAAATTTTTTGCCTCAAATTACATCCGTCCATAATCGGCCACCCATCATAAAACTCCTCCCGACTATATCCAGTTTTTGGTGCGCGCCCCTTTACCTCTAGTTTTTCTAAAACCTCTCTCGCAAGCATCCCAGAATCTACTACTTCTTCCGCCCCCGTATTCTCGACTTTAGTGAAAATATCTTCGTAACTATTCGGATTCACAAAAAGCCAAACTGCTACCCCTGTCAGCGCCACAACAATAACTAAAATTCTTCGCCTTCTAAGTTTCATCCTTTTTCAGGATCTCCGGGTTTAATCCCTCAGTACCTAGAATTATCTCCTCCGTTTTCTTATCTATATCTTCCAACTTTTCCACTTTTTCCGAATCTTCTATCTCTTCTTCTACCCCTTCATCTGCTTCTTCATCGTTATTCGGATTTTTCTCTTCTGATTCTTTCTCCTCTTCCTGGGCATCCTCGTTATTATTGCCAAAGTCCTCTCTCTGTGATGCCAAAACTGTAAATAATGTCGTCAAATCCTGGACACCAAACGAACTTACTGCATATTCAAAAATCCCTACACCTTTTCCTCTTGCCCCTTCTCTTAATGCCGCATATCTCGGAGCAGTTCGCACTTCAGAAATAATCTCTTTCATATCTTTTACAGCTTGCCTTATTCCCTCAGCCGATCTGTCAATTTTCGCCGGAGCATTCGGCCCATCATTAAAATCCTTTTCGAGACTACTCAAAGCCTTAGAATCATACTGTAGATCTTTAAATTTTTCCGGCGCTTCTATCCCAAAATACCTATATATGTCAGCTATCGGATTCTCAGAGTCAGCTACATCGCATTTACTAATCATATCTACGGTATATTCCACCCCTTTTTCCAAAGCAATCCCGTTAATTATCGGAATCAACTTCGTTGCACTATCCGCCCCCTCAATCAATTCTTCTTCTGTTTCCGCATTATCACCCGTCGTTTCCCCATAATATTCATTGCTTTCATTCGCAGTTCCGTATTGATTCCCATTAAATTCCGGGACGCCATTCCCCATCGCTCCATCCCATTGTTCTGCCCTTGCTGCCTGTTCCGCCGAAACTTCTCCTAAACCTCCTCCTGGAAACTTCTCAAACCCATTTTCACTACTTAAAGGATCGCTATACATTTTTTACCTCCATTTTTCTTTATTATATTATAATTCCTCTACTCTTTCATACGAATTGATCATATTTTGTAAATTATCATTTCGAATTACGTTCTTATTGTATTTCTCTACATCTGAGTTATATTGATTTATCAACTCATCTATTTCATCATAAAGTGTTTGAAGTTCCGTTTGGCGAGAAACTAGTTCATTTCTTCTCACATAAAACTCATAGTCACTATTAAAGCAGCCCATAGTATTAGCGCAATTATTAAACTCATCAATATCTTTATTTAGAACCGTAACCCCATCTTCATAATCCGCAGTCTTCGTATCAATCTCAACATTCAGTTCATTCATCTCTTTTTCTAAAAATTCAAACTCATCCTCAATCTCTCGAAAAACTTTAATGTATTTATCATAAAAACTTACTACTTTATCTTGATCTTTAAAAATTCCTGCATAATGTTTTTCTAGCTCTTCCGGTAACTTCTTTATTTCAGTTCCCGCCCGTACATATATTTCTTCCAATTGTTCAACCGAATCATATAAATTCACCTCTTCTCCTAAAGCTTCTCGATTCTCTGCATAAACTTTTTCTAATAAATCTTTCAAACCATCTCTCTCCCACACATTCATTCTCTCGTAAACAGCATGTAGAAGCTCGTGCGCAGTAGTTAATTCTAAAATCCCGTCCAATTCCTTATCGTCAATGTTATAAACATATATCGCCTGTTCAGTATAACATCCCAAAATCGCTGACACCTCATCTTCCGCTCTACATTTCTCATTAAAATCTTCTCTCGTACTTAATTCTGGTTTTGAAGCATTAAAAATCAATTCACCTTTCGAAGTCAGATTTAAATCATACCTAATTTGCTCCATCTCCGCCGTCGGCTTATAAAATCCTCCTCGTACAAAATCAATTATCACTTGTCGATTCAAAACAATCACTACTGCCAAAACGACGAACAAAATCCAATAGAAAATTTTAAAACGTTTCACTCTATAAGTGTATCACATTTATTTGATAATCTTATCAATAATCCCGTATTTCATCGCTTCTTCTGCGCTCATCCAATTATCGCGATCCATGTCTTTTTCAACTTGCGCTAGAGATTTTCCAGTGTTTTTCGCAAAAATCTCGGCGAGTCTCTTCTTTAGGAATACTCCCTCGCGTAACATAATCTCCTGATCCGTAATTTTGCCTTCTGTCCCTGAAGACGGTTGATGAATCATAATCCTAGAATTCGGAAGGCAATACCTCTTTCCCTTTGCGCCAGAAGAAAGTAGCATCGCACCCATGCTTGCCTGCAAACCAATTCCAATCGTCTCTACATCCGGTTCAATATAATTCATCGTATCGATAATAGCTAAACCATCATAAACCGAACCCCCAGGCGAATTAATGTATAGCTTTATCGGTTTTTTCGAATCTTCATGCGCAAGATACAAAAGCTGTGCAATCACAAGATTCGCTGTATGCGAATTTACATCTTCGCCAAGAAACACAATTCTATCGTTTAAAAGCCTTGAATAGATATCATAGGCTCTCTCGCCTTTATTTGTTTCTTCGACTACCGTCGGTACTAAATAATCTTTCATATTACTCCTTTACTAGTTTAAATTTCTTATTCATATACCTAAGTGTAGGAATATCGCCTTTTACCAATTTCCCAGCGATAATCTCCTCACTAAGTAATGATTCAACTTCATCTTCAATCTTTCGTCGGAGCGGCCTTGCCCCATTCTTCGGATCATAACCCTCTTTAATCAATTGTTCCTTTGCCTTCTCGTCAATCTTTATCCCAATTCCCTTCGTCGCCAATCTCTTTCTTAAGTCATCGATCAAATTGTCAAAGATTTTTTCGACGTCTTTCTTCGTCAGTGCATGGAAAACAATTATATTATCTAAGCGGTTAATTAACTCTGGTCTCATCGTCTTTTTTAACGCTTTCATCGCATATGATTTGTTTTCTTCATATTCTTCCGCTAGCGCCTTTTTATCTTTCGCCGTCTTCGCCGTAAATCCGAGTTCGCTCTCTCTGTACATATCCGCCGAACCGAGGTTAGAAGTCAAAATTACAATCGTATTATTAAACTTTACTTTATTTCCTTGGCCATCCGTAAGTATGCCATCCTCTAAAATCTGGAGAAGAATATTAAAAACGTCCGGATGTGCCTTTTCAATTTCGTCAAATAGAATCACCGAATATGGCTTTCTTCGCACCGCTTCAGTCAATTTACCTCCATCATCATAACCAACATATCCCGCCGGTGCACCAACTAGTCGCGAAACATTATGTTTCTCGCCAAACTCACTCATATCAATCTTTACTAGCGCATTTTCACCACCAAAAACCTCTCTTGCAATTACTCTTGCAAGCTCCGTTTTACCGACGCCTGTCGGACCCATAAAGATAAATGAACCGATCGGCCTTCTCGAATCTGCAATCCCGCTTCGGCCTCTTCGAATCGCTTTAGAAACGGCACTAATCGCTTCATCTTGTCCAATAATTGACTTCTTTAGCTCATCCTCGAGTCCAAGTAACATCTTCATTTCGCTTCCGTGCACTTTCGAAACTGGAATCCCAGTTTTTAAACTTACCGCCGTCGCAAGATTCTCTTCCGTTAATTTCGGATTTTCAGTTTTCTTTACACCCGCCTTTTCTAGTTTCTTAATCTCTTGTTCCAATTTCGCGAGTTCCGTTTTATAATTCGCCGCTTTTTCGTAATCTTCCTTTTCCGCCGCTTCCGTAATTTTATCTTCTAAAACAGACTTTTCAATCTTCAACTTCTTATATTTACTGCCACCCTTCTTATCCGCCGCAACTTTACAAATCGCCGAAGCCTCGTCGATAATATCAATCACTTTATCCGGCATAAAACGATCATTAATATATCTCTGGCTCATTGTAATCGCCGTCTCTAGAATCGAATCGGGAATTACTACACCATGATGTTTTTCATAATGGCTTTTAATCCCCTTCAGGATCCTCAAAGTCACCGCCGCACTCGGTTCTTCAACCATCACGGTTTGAAATCTACGCGAAAGCGCTTTATCTTTTTCAATCGTCTTCCGATATTCATCTAAAGTCGTTGCGCCAATTAAGTTAATTGAATTTCGCGCTAGCGCTGGCTTTAAAATATTCGCCGCATCCATCGAACCTTCAGAAGAGCCCGCGCCACAAAGTAAATGAATCTCATCAATAAATAATAGTATCGAGTCATCGCCCGTCGCTTCATCAATAATTCCTTTAATTCTTTCCTCGAACTCGCCCCTAAATTTAGTTCCCGCGACGACCGACGACAAATCGACCTGATAAATATGTTTACCAATCAAATTACCAGGCACCTCATTTTTCGAGATTCTTGTCGCAAGTCCCTCAACGATCGCCGTCTTTCCTACACCCGCCTCACCGATTAAGACCGGGTTCGACTTCGTCCTTCGTGAAAGAACCGTCACTACCCGTTCAATTTCATTTTCGCGGCCGATTACAGTATCAAGTTTCCCCGCTCTCGCTTCCTCAGTCAAATCTTTCCCATAACGGTTCAAAAACTTTAAAGGAGTCTTCTTTAAATATTTTGCCTTTTCAGCTTTCAATTTTTCGTCCTTTGTCTGCTCTTCTACTAAAACCTCAATGTCATCTAATAATTTCTCAGTATCAACTTTCAAACCAGACAAAATCAATGAAGCTCGCGAATTCGGCTGCGACAACAATGCATGTAATATATGTTCCGTCCCGATAAACGTTAGCCCTTGTTCCATTGTATAGTTTTGTGCCATTCTAAGCGTTAAAATCACGGCTTCCGATAACGACATCATCGCCATATCCGACCCCGGAACTTCAACCGCAACTTTATTTAAAGCCTTCTCTATTTCTTCTAGAGTCGCCCCCTCTTCACGAATCATTTTCGCACCAGTCGAAGTATCGATCGACATTATTCCAAGTAGGAGATGTTCTGTCCCCATGTAGCCGTTATTGTATCTTTTACTATAAAAATCCGCTTTCTGTAAGGCAAACCTTGCATTTTCGGACAATCTATTCATAATTTCACTAAATTCAGCTTGCATACCCCTATCATAGCAAATTAGCACTCCAACGTCAAGAGTGCTAATTTACTGTTCTATAACAACGTCAACTACATCTAATTATTGCCACTTGCTATCCCACTCATCAGCAGAATAAAACTCAAGCAGGCCACTTGTCCCATCATAGTAGAAAACCCCATCGCCATCTTCCACCGTCACCCTACAAGTCATAGATGATGGCTTTGACATATCTTCCGCTACAGGGATATCACAATAGCTCAGGCTCCAAACTTTCGTACCTTTATCCTTTGCAACAATCTTATCCGAATTATCTATAACATAGAAACTTGATCCAAACACGCCACCCATCACCGGCCAGTCCCTCGTTACCTCCTCATCTTCATCCTCAACCAAAACATTATCATCTATAGTGGTTGTATTCTCAAGTTTTTCCTGCAATTCACTAACCTGCCCCCTCAATGTGCTTATCTGTGCGTTCAGTTGTTCTTTTTGTGCATTTCCGTCCATCATCCCCCAAACACCAAAACCAATCCCACCAATCGCCAAAATCGCGAGTAGAACCATTCCAAATATCATCCCATTATTTTTTGGCTTATCATTAAATACAATATCTTCTTTCGGAGTCGTCTTTATTGCCGGTGCCGACTCCATCTTTTTCCTTTCAAATTAATTTTTTAAATCTTCGAATAATTCTCTGGGTCAGAAAGCATATCAGTAACCAGATTAACGGTCTCCGTCTCACGCTCTATTTCGCTTTGATCTATGGAATAAACTGCCTGTACGTGAGCATAATAATAATCATAGTCACTATCCGAGAAAACAAGTTCCGGTCGAGATGCAGGAGAAAGCTCTGTCCCTTTAGCATATCTAATGACAGTACCTAAGCCATCGTTATTTTCATCCGCGTTGGCAAAATCTGGGAAATATTGGCATTGATCATCAGAACAATCTTCTCCCCAAAGAACTAATTTAGTATAACCAGCACCATAAGCAAATTTATAACTCACAACCTTTAGGTCTTCCGGAATTTTAATCTTAATTCCCCATTCTCCAACGTAAATATAACCTTTTGAACTAGTTACGCTAGTCGTCGCATTTGTATCAGTAATTTCTGTCACTGTCCCATCTTCATCAACACTTACAACTTTATCTGTCTCAATTTCCGTTACCTTTCCGCTAGCCTCTTTTACTTTTATTGCTAACTCCTTTTCAGCTTGGTCTTTTCCGCTCATCCCCCAAATCCCGAAAGCAACCCCAGCAAGCGCAATAATAGTCAAAACAACTAACCCTATAACAGATTTCTTAGATACCTTTTCATTCTCAACTACCGGCTGATTCACTGCAGCGACAATTTTTTCCGAACCCACTTCAACTTTTTGTTCTTTCGGAACACTGTTTTCTATATTATTTTCTGGTTCCATTTTTTCCTTTCAAAATATTATGCTTATGCTTTTATTATAACACAGTTATGCTATAATCGACTTAGTTTAAGCGAGGTAATATGTTAACAATCAAAGGACAGAAAAGAGACCCGTTCGTTCCACGGCTCAGTATTTCGGCGCTATACAATCTATCAAGTTTCCGCCATTGGGACCAAACCGTAGTTAATCAGAAAGAATTCGATTTTACTCGTCGCGAATTAAAAAACGACCGTAAATATATTCTAAAAGCCCTGCTTGTTCTCGGCGTCAAAAAAGGAGACATTATTCTTGTCGCAACCGGTCGTTCAATGTATGACAACGTTGCACTTTTTCTTGCCGCAAATAAAATCGGCGCTATCGTAAGCTTCTTAGATGAGAAAACTCCTCGTGAAACTTTACTCCATTATATCGAAGAGTTTAATTCTAAACTTGTTGTAACTTATAAATATAACGATAAACGTATTAAAGAATTAAAACGTGATGCTAAAAACGTTAAAACTGTTATTAATTTAGACGGCAGATTAATTGACGAAGGTGATATCGACGAAAACCAAACCGAGGATATCGAAATGTCCGTCTTAGACCATATGTGGGTTGGTCGCCAAACTATTCGTGAAATCGCCAAGAAGCATAAAGGCTGGATGCCAAAAAACATGTTTAGTGGTAATAAGGAAGCTATTATTACATTTACTTCTGGTTCAACTTCCGGTCCGAAACCAATGGTCTTCACAAACAAAGCCCTTGTCGCTGCCGCACTTTTCTCTAAAGCTGCCTCTGGCATAAAAATGTGGGACAAAGAAGTCAAGACCTGGTTTTCTTTCGTTAAATTCGATTGTCCTTACGGCTTTTGGACCTCAGTATTGACCCCGATTATCGGCGGAAGTTCAGTTATTTTAACTCCAGACCTCGACGAATCGAACTTTCCATATTATTTCAGCAAAGACATTAGCGTCGTCCAAGCTGTTCCGCTTCTTTTCGAAACCTTACCGAAAGTCCTTCCTGAAGACCAAGACTTATCTTCCGTTAAAATGTGTATCTCTGGCGGCGAACGTCTTGAAAAACAGGCTTCTCTCGATATTGCCGAATACTTCCGTAAGCATGGTGCCGAAGTAAAAATGTGTAACGGTTACGGCGTCGGTGAATGTCTCGGTTCTATTACTGTCGCAGTCGGCTCGACTTATCATCCAGACACTGTCGGCAAAATCGTCCCTGGAGCTCACGTTATGGTTCTAGACCCCGAGACAAACGAAGAATTAGATTTCGGTAAAACTGGACTTCTTTATGTTACTGGAAAACATATTTTAAAACGTTATTTTAACCGCCCAGAATTAACCGAAGAAAAAACTATCCAAGTTAAACATCGTACTTTAATTAATACCGGTGATCTCGCTACCGTCTCCGAAACCGGTTTTGTTACCCTAGTCGGACGCGCTACTTTCTTTATCAATACCGTCCCAGCGAAAGTCTATTATGAAGTCGTTCGTGCTTCAATCGCAAGAAACGAAATTGTGAAAAGCTGTTATGTCGTTAAGATGCCGGATAAAAAACTCGGCTTCTCTTCTTGTGCTTTTGTAGTTTTAAATGAGGGTATTGGTAAAAACAACGAAACTCGTCGCAAAATCGCAAAGGAATCAACCGAACCATTTTATATCGGCAAACGTCGCGTTGTTTTAAAAGAATACGAAATCCCGCGCAAAGTCGTCTTCTTAGACGAACTCCCTTTAACACGCGCCAACAAAACCGATTTTAGGAAACTCGAAAAAATGGCAAAAGATTTAGCGGAAGAAGCTAACTAATTAGTTTCCACAGACTACGTTATTCGCGTGAAGCCACCCCTCTACTGAGCCACCATCAAGATATTCGCCGTTCGTCGGAGCTACTTTCATAATTCCGCCATCTTTTATAAATTCATCAATCGGATCTGTCACCATGTATTCTTGATCCTTCGGTCCAAAATCATTTTCCGCTACATATTTTACAATTCTCTGTAATAAATCCGGCGTCATAATGTACTTCGAAACATTAATTAAATTAGACGGAGCATCTTCTGGCTTTGGTTTTTCAACTACTCCAACCAAATTTCCATCTTTTTCTGATAAAACTCCATATTTTTCAACATTTTCCTTATTGATTTCAACTCCTAAAATCGCCGAATTTTTACCTTCAGACGCTTTTATCAAAGCTTCTGCAGCCGATTCGCCACCCGGATTCCAAACAAAATCATCACCCATAAACACCAAAACCGGCTCGTCAATTTTATATTCTTCTACGACCATCGCAATTGGTACCGCCGTTCCATATTTTCCAGACGGATCCTGAATCGTATAATGAACCGTCACATCGTCTGGCAAAGTCTTCGCAAGCTCTAACTTATCTTCCTTACCACGTTCAACTAAATACTGATTAAGTGCTAAATTTTCTTTGTAAAACTCTTGCACCTGACATGGTTCCGCATTTCCAATTACCATATAGATATCTTTTACTCCGGCTTTTATTAAATCTTGAACCGAATAATCCACCAGCGGACGATTCCCGACTGGAAGCATTGATTTTTCTATAATTTTCGTAATCGGTAGCCGCCTCGTACCCCATCCAGCAACCGGAATAATAGCTTTAGTTATCATAATAATTCGATTATAGCACAAAAATCAGTGGCTGCTCCCAGCCCTCAGGATAATCTCCCTGACCAAGCATCGTTGCAATTGTTGACGCAAGATTCGCTAGGCCAGGATTTTTTATATCACTCACCCGATATTTATCTTTATTTGGAGTATTATCATAGATAATACATGGTACTTTATTCGTCGTGTGTGCTGTCTTTTTTTGCCCATTCTCATCCAATAATTCTTCCGCATTCCCATGATCCGCCACGACGATTAGACACCCTCCCAACTCATCTGCTTTCTTCGCAATTCTCGCCAAACTAATATCAATTGCCTCCATTGCAATAATCGTAGCTTCTATATCCGCTGTATGCCCAACCATATCTCCACCTGGATAATTTACTCTAATAAACTTATAGTCCGGCATTTTTTCAAGTACCGCATCTGTAATTTCTGCCGATCGCATCCATGGTCTTGTTTCAAATGGCTCTGTATAAGAATCAATCTCTTTAAAATCTTCGCCTGGTGCCTTCTCATAACTATTACCGTTGAAATAATACGTAATATGTCCAAATTTAACCGTTTCTGAAACTGCAAAATCCGAAATCCCGCGTAAACCCAAAAATTGATTCAATGTATCTTTTATATAAATCGGCTCAACTAATCTATGTTCAGGTACATGTATATCTGAATTATATTCTGTCATCCCAGCAAAATAAATATCATCCGGTGCATATGAGCCACGGTTAAAATATGGAAAGTCCCAGTATGTAAACGCCTGTGCAATTTCAATCGCTCGATCCGCCCGAAAGTCAAAATAAATTAAGGCATCTCCTTTTTCAATTTTCCCAACCGGTTTTTCATTCTCATCAACTACTACAAAAGCTGGCAAATCCTGATCTTGAACCGAAGGGTTAATTCTACGAAGCATACTTATACCCTCTACCGCAGATCGAAAATAATAGTCTGCCTCGCCATTTACCATCATATCCCATCCTCGAGCCACTACTGACCAATCGTTTTCATAACGGTCTGCAACCGTAGTCATTCTTCCTCCCCCTGAAGCTATTCGAATATCTATGTCTGGGAATCTAGACGCAAATTCCTCAAATCTATGAATATATTTCGGCTCTGATTGTGGCGGAACATCTCGACCATCAAAAACCGCATGTACTCTAATTCGCTTTATTCCTTCATCATAGGCTTTTTCAATCATTTGCTCTAAATGTGAAATATGACTATGTACACCCCCGTCAGAAAATATACCTGCAAAATGCAAAGTCGCATCTTTTTTTAAAACTTTTTCAATAGCACTTTTCCAAGCATTTGATTCAAACACTTTCCCAGTAGAAAATGCTTCTTCAATATGCGCAATTCCTTGTTTAAATACAGTTCCCGATCCCATCGTATTATGCCCAACCTCTGAATTCCCCATCTGTCCTGGCAAAAGACCAACATATTCCCCCGACGCTCCTAAAGCTATGTGTGGATGATTACGTGTCGCTTCACCCAAAAATGGCGTCCGTGCTCTCGAAACTGCATTACCAGCCGAATCCGGTGCTAAACCTACTCCGTCCAAGATCGCCAAAACTATCGGCCCATCATACGATAATTTATCCATAAGCTCATTATAGCATAAAAAATAGCCCCGAAGGGCTATTTTTTATTGTTTGTTTTATAGCGAGAATAGACAAAGCACTATAATATTGACTACTGCAATACAAGCTACTACTCTAATTCCCCATTTAAACCAAGTCGAATAGTCGACTTTTGCAAGCGCGAGGCCACCCATAATTGCACCACAAGTCGGTGTAATTAAGTTGACTAAACCATTTGCTGCTACGATTGTCATCGCCGCTACGTTGGTACTGTAACCAAGGTTTGCTGCCACCGGCGCAATAATTGGCGTCGAAAGCGTTGCAAGACCAGATGACGACGGTACCAAGATCGAAAGCACTACATGCAACAAGTAGTTCAATGGTACGAACGCTAATTCCGGCAAAGTCGCCAAGAAATTAGATGCATTGTAAATGATAAAGTTATCAATTAAAGTTTGGCTCATCAATACATATGCACCACGAGCTACCGCAATTACAAGGATAACGCCAATCATATCATCTGCACCATCAACAAATGCATCCACGAATCCGTGTTCACCTTGACGGTTGATAATTGCAATAATAATTGCACAAATAAGGAACCATAACGCTGCTTCATAGAACCACCAGTTACCAAGTGAAGCACCGGTTAACCAACCAGTCCATGAATCAAAGAAGGTAATTCCGAATTCACCCCATGGAATAAACCCAACGATCATTACTAAGAAAGTAATGCCGAATACGATAAGGGTAGCAATTTGCTTACCGCTTAATTTAGTTTCATCATCCTGAGACTTTAGAAACTTACCATATCTCTTTTCAGCTGCAGCTTGTTCACGCAGACTAAGGAATGTTGATCCTTTATCCTTTTGGACTTTCTTTGCATATTTGACTACAAAGAATGCCGAAATTGCGAGACTCGTGAGCCACAATACAACAGCGATTAAAATCACTGTACCCTGGCTGAAATCAACTCCAGCGTCTTTCATCGCTGAAAGTGCAACACCAGTCGCAAACGGGTTAATTGTAGAACCAAGCACACCAGAACCGGCACCAAGTAAGATCGTTGCTACACCTACCAACGGATCGAGCCCTGCTGCGAACATCGTTGCTGCAATTAATACATAGAATCCTACACTTTCTTCAAGAAACCCGTAAGTTGTACCAAGTACTGAGAAAATAAACATGAGTAATAGAATTAAAAGATATTCTTTACCATGCAATTTTTGTACTAATAGTTTAATTCCAGTCTCAAGAGCTTTAGTTTTAGCGACTACTGCCAACAAACCACCAAGTACCATAATAAAGATACTTACGTCAATTGCATCAGCAAACCCTAAAATTGGAGCAATTAAAACTTGATAAAGCTGTGCGCCTACTACACCAGAACCATCAACAACCACACAACTTTCCTCACCATTCACTTCTTCACAAGCTTCAAGTGTGTCAAAAGTTTCTTCTTCTCCCGTTGTCGCTACTACCTCTTCTTCCTCAACGTCAAGCTCTTCTTCTTTTGTAAGAACTTCTTCTTCGGTAGTTAGTTCTTCTTCAGTAACCGCTTCTTCTACTAACAACCCCTCGTCAGTAGCGGCCTCTTCTGCAGTCTCCCCAAGCGTCAACACTTCTAATGACTCTTCGTCTACTTCTTCGACTACTTCATCATCGAATGGTATAGCTGCATACTTTGCCTTTGGCAATACGTGCGATAAAATACCCAGCAAGATAATCAAAATCATAATGATTGAATACGCCGAAAGCATTGCTCGTGCACGTTTTTTGCTTCGATTTTTCTTCCTAAACATTTCAAATCCTTTTAAATTTAATATTATCCCCTTTTAGTGTTTTATCGCTCTTCCTCCTCTCTGACTAACGCCATACTCATACAATGCGAACCACCCCGTCCGCGCGATAACTCCGAACTCGGAATTTCAATTACCTTAATTCCATGCTTTTTCAAAGCTTGGTTTGTTACGAAGTTTCTGTCATAAGCAATCACTACGCCCGGGCGAATACAGAGAAGGTTCACACCATCGCTCCATTGTTCGCGCTCTGCATCGATTCTTCGACCATTACCACATTTAATCAACTCAACATGAGAAAGATGTAAGTATTTCTCTAATACTTTCGTCAAGTTTTGATGAATCTCAACAATTTCAATTTCTCCACCTCTTCCTGGTGTAATTTCGTAAATCGTCGAAATATCCATAATTGCATCTTGTACTGCAAACTTATCTACATCGACTTGTGTCATCACAGTATCGAGATGCATAAATGAACGTTCATCCGGAATATCAATCGCTAGTACATACTTAAAGTGGTTAGACTTGTCCTTAAATAATTGCTTTGCAAAATTTGCAATCGCATCCGGCTCAGTTCTTTGCGAAATACCAATTGCCACTACTTCATCCGAAAGTACTTGGATATCGCCACCTTCAATACAATATGGTTCCGTACGATCATAATAAAGCTTTACATCATCATAAAATGGATGATACTTGAAGATATATTCCGCAAAGATCGATTCCCTCGTTCTCGTTACCGACCACATCTTATGAAGAGTTGCTCCGTGACCTATTGTTGCCATTGGATCACGCTGGAACAAAACATTTGGAATCGGATCGATAATCATTCTACCAACATCACGAGTCGCATAAAATCCCGAAACCGAACCTAACTTCTTTAGCTCCGAGATGTCAATTCCGGCAATACATTTTCTTACCATTTCTCTCGTGTCTTTAATACCGTTTAGGAAATCAAAACAGTGTTTTACGATTTTCGGAGAAGTCACACCCGCTTCCGCAATAAACTGCTCTAAGAATTTCTTTCTCACTGTCCTACCGCCCGCTTCTAACGCTTCTGCCGCCAAATTAACTAAATATACAACTTCAATGCCTTCAGCTCTCAACGCATTTGCATAAGCATCGTGTTCAGCTTGCGCAGTCTTTAAATACGGAATATCATCAAACAACAATCTTTCCAAAGTGTTTGGTGTTAGATTTAAAAACTCATCACCAGGTCGATGCATTAAGACCTTTTTTAGCGGTTTTATCTCGCTAAAATTGCATATTGAGTTTCGCATTATTATTCTTCCTCCTTTTTATGTAATGTTAAGAACATCACTGTTTTAATTGTATGCATTCTATTTTCAGCTTGATCAAATACTAACGATTTTTCCGATTCGAACACCTCGTTCGTCACTTCCATTTCCGGAATTCCAAATTTTTCATTAACATCGCGCGCAACCGAAGTATTTAAATCGTGAAATGATGGCAAACAGTGTAAGAAAATCGCCGAGTCTTTCGCTCGATTCATCAAATCCATATTTACCTGGTACGGCTTCAACTGTTCAATTCTTTCACCCCACTTTTCCTTATCTTCACCCATCGACAACCAAACATCCGCATAAACCACGTCCGTTCCGTTGTAAACTGCATCGGCATTACCTTCTAACGCAGCGACATCATCAGTAATCGTAATCGTACAACCATTTTTTCTTGCAACTTCTTCACATTTCTGGACCAATTCTTCGGAAGGACGAAGCTCTTTTGGTCCACACGCAATAAAATTCACGCCCATTTTGGCGCTCATTGCCATTAACGAATTTGCAACATTATTTCGCGCATCCCCAACAAAGGCCAAAGTCAAACCCTTTAGATAACCGAAATGTTCCTCAATCGTCATAAAATCACCCAAAGCCTGCGTCGGGTGACATTCATCAGTTAATCCATTCCAAACCGGAACATCTGAATATTTAGCTAAGGTATCAACAATATCTTGTCCAAATCCTCGATATTCAATTCCATCATAAAGTCGCGATAATACTCTCGCTGTATCTGCAATTGACTCTTTATGTCCCATTTGCGAACCAGACGGATCAAGATAAGTTACGTTCATTCCAAGATCATAAGCCGCTACCTCAAACGAGCATCTTGTCCTTGTCGACGTTTTTTCGAATAAAATTGCAATATTTTTATTTGGAAATAGTTTATGCGCCCTCCCTGCATGCTTTAATTCTTTAAACTTTCTAGCCACCGCTAACATGTAGCGAAGCTCATCCTCACTAAAGTCAAGAATTCTTAAGAAATCGCGACCATAAAAATTCATTTTGCCCTTCCTTTTATACTTCATATTATAAGTCAGTTTTACTTTAAGCACAAGCGTTTATTTACAAATAATTGTCCCAGCTTTACCCCTTAAAGCCTCTCCAACACTTTTTATGTCCGTAATAATTCCTGTTCCACCTTTTTCAGCAAATCTAGCTGCCGCTTCAACTTTCGGAAGCATCGATCCCGCCTTAAAATATCCGTACTTTTTTAAATTCGAAATCTCTCGAACCGAAACTTCTTCTAAAGCTTTCTGCTCCGGCAAACCAAAATTAATATAAACATTGGATACTGCCGTTACCGACACAAAAATATCCGCCTTAACAAGTTCGGCCAATCTTTCTGCCGCATAATCTTTATCGATAACCGCATCAACTCCTTTTAATTTCCTTAAAACTTTTGTTCGGTAAACCGGAATCCCGCCACCTCCCGCCGCAATCACAATTACCCCATCATTAGCTAAATCTAAAATTGCCTTCTTTTCAACAATATCAATCGGCTTCGGCGAAGCCACTACTCGTCGCCAACCTCGTCCCGCGTCTTCCTTAACCGTCCAACCCTTTTCTTTAGCTAGTTTTTTCGCTTCTTTTTCACTATAAAATTGCCCAATTGGCTTCGTCGGATTCTTAAACGCTGCATCATTCTTATCCACAACAACCTGCGAGACTACCGTTACTACTTTCGCGTTACGTCCTCTTTTCAAAAACGCATTATTTATTGCCTGTGTTAACCAATACCCAATTTGTCCCTGGCTCATCGCTACTGCTGTCTCAAGCGGCATCGCCGGCGCCCCTTCGCTTGCCGCCGTCTCTTCGTGAATCAAAATATTGCCAACTTGCGGACCATTTCCATGCGCCACAATAATCTCATATCTATCAGCTAGATTAGCGATTAACTCTCCAACTTCCGCCGCAACCGCTTTTTGAGCTTCTGCCGTCGTTTCACCATTTTTCTGTAAAGCGTTTCCCCCTAGCGCTAAAACCACCCGCTTTTTCATTAGCCCTCCGCCATCAATTTCTTCAATTCATTTTTATACGCTTCTACTCCCGGTTGATCAAACGGATTTACTCCGAATAGTTTCGCCGAAATTGCGCACGAAAGCTCGAAGAAATAAATTAATTCTCCAAATCCCTTCTCGTCATAATCTGAAACTTTAATATCTAAAACCGGAATACCGCCTTCCGTATGCGCAACTCTAACTGCTTTTACGACTTTTTGGTTTTGTTCGTCTGTCGGATAATCAATAATCGTCTCAAACAAATTTCGCCTTCCATCTTGCATAAACTGGCCCAGAGAGTGTAAATCCGTCGAATAAATCACTGCCGCTGGAAAAATTCCTTGTTTTCCTTTACCTTCCGATTCGCCAAACAACTGTTTTAGCCATTCGTTAAAATACATTGTCGCCGGTTCAAAACTCGCAAACACTTCTGTATCATATCCCTTTTGACCAAGCTCATACCGCATAAAAGCGTATTTCGAAGCTGGTTCAATCGCAGTTCCTACTGCTTCCGCCGCTCCCTCTAACAACTTATCAACATCCACTCCAGCCACAGCCAAAGGCAAAAGCCCAACCGCTGTTAAAACTGAATAACGTCCTCCGATGTCATCCGGAACTACAAAACGTGTGTATTTATTCGCGACTGCTTCATCATGCAAAGCTCCTTCTTTCGCATCCGTTGTCGCATAAATCCGGGCAAAAGCCCCTTCCTCGCCATATTTTTCAATTAGTTTCTTCTTAAACTCATTAAAAGCAATCGCCGGCTCTAAAGTCGTTCCCGATTTAGAGATTACATTTACCGAAAAATCATGATCCCCGACCTCTTTTAAAGCTACTTCTAACTCTCGACGCGACAAAGAATTACCAGCATAAATAATTTTCGTTTCGGATTCCGGTCTAAGAGCCTCAATTAACGCCTTATGTCCTAGATACGAGCCACCAATCCCAATACAAACTAGATATTCGCTCTCCTCTTTAATTTTTGCCGCCGCTTCCTTTATCCGGACAAATTCTCCCATATCAATCTTACGCGGCAACTCCATCCACCCCCCCATCTTATCATGTTTAATTTCCTTCAAAATTTTCCCGAGTTTTTCCCCATCTACCTCTGGACTACAATTTACACTTATCATCCTTATCTCCTCTTATGTTTTTATTATATCAGAAAAATCTCCAGAAAAGACTTGCTTTTTCTAAAAAACTATGATAAAATTATAAACACAACGGCTGTAGTCTATGAGGGGGTACAAAAAAATGATAAGACAAATTGCAGTCTATTTAACACTAAGTCAAAGCAAAGAAATCAGAGAACTTCTTGCTAAAAATGACTTCGTAATTTACAAAGTAAATTCCCTCACTCGAAAAATCGACCTTATAGAGGGTAACCAAAACATCTTTTTCCTCGATAACGATGAAAGATACAATGGTTACATCTGCCTCTATAATGGCAATTTAGGTTTCGAGGACATGGGAATCGATAGGAAAAATTTGGAGAGAAGTGCAGCGGTGCGAAAGATCCGAGATGAGCTCGATAAAACTCGAGCCGACAGCGCCCCCTAGACGCCCCTTTCTAGGTTTAAAATAAAACCGCCCACCACGCTACATAATAGCAGATGAGTCTTGTGAATCAATAATCCTCTGAGTCACATCAACCACCCTCCCGAGGGAAACCCCGTCTGCCACTTTTCTCCTGATTTTACCCCCGGTGATTATCACCGGGGGATTTTTTATGTTATAATTCTCGTATCCCCGAGTGGCGGAATTGGCAGACGCGCTAGCTTCAGGTGCTAGTGATAGCAATATCGTGCAGGTTCAACCCCTGTCTCGGGGACCACTAATCAAATATATTTCTCTAATTCACTCATTACCGCTTTGCGGTATTTTTTTATCATTTTAATTCTAGCTTTAATTTCATTTTCACCAATTATAATCGCTCTCGACAAAATTGGATCATCCCGCATCGGCCCGAAAAACTTTAAATATTTGTCTAATTCTTCTTCAGTTCTTGCTAATCTCGCCGTTAACATCGGATAATCATTCAACGTCTTCTCCCCCCCAGTCTCTTTAATCGAATCCCAGTTTTTAATCATCCACTCAAAAGTTTGCGCTTTCGATTTCGGATTTCGATAAAGAGATATAAACAAATGTAATTGATCTTGAGGTTTTACAACCTCATAGTTACCGAGCAAATTAACAACTTTTTGTAACTGTTCCTCATCTCTAACCAAAGTTGCTGCAATTAAATAATCGAACCTAATATCCGGATCCGCTATGTTTTTATAATTTTCCAGATATTCGTCAACCATTTTCGGTTCTAGATAAATCTTCGCACATAAAATATCCTCTCGAATCTCTGGATCCATTTTTTTCGCATCCGACTCGTACATCCCGGCCAATTCGCGGAATCTTTTCTCGTCTTCCGCAAAATAATCTAATCCCAACAAATTCGCCCTTAACCTAATCATATCTTCGTCGTCATCTTCTCTCGTTCTAATCCCAATTTCCTTCAGTTTTTTATCAACCAGTTTCAATGTATACTTTTTTAACATCTTTTCTTCTGGCGATTCACTATCAAAATATACTTTCAAATTAGCAATCAAAGACGCAACCTTGTTCCAGACCGCCGGCGCATCTTCATTTTTAAACTCCATAGCTAGCGGAACTAAAGATGCCGCACTCTGTAATCCAGATTGCGCAATTAAATCTCGATCGATAAGAAGCCTTAATTTTTCCTCTAAACCTAACTCACTAAATCTTTCTAATCTTTCCCTAAATTCACCTTCACTCAAATTTAGAACATAATGCCCCGACATATCCTCCATCACTTCCGGGATCGGCCAACTCTCCTTTTCCATCTTTCCCCCATCTAATGAAAACTTTTTCTGGCTAAATTTCTCAAAATTCTCCCCTTCATTCGTAATTACCGGATAACCTGGCTTATCGATAAACGCATGCATTAACTTCTTCGGGTCAAAACTCGCATATGGCTTCAAACTATCCCATAAATCATCTCCAGTTGTATTCCCATATTTATATTTTTCAAAATATTCCGCTATCCCTTTGCAAAAATTTTCCCATCCCATCAATCGAATCGTCATTAACATCAATCTCGCCCCCTTTGCATACACAATTGCCCCGTCGAACAATGTTGAGATCTCTTCTGGAGTTTTTACATCTTGGTGCACTGATTGAACTCCCGAGTGCGCATCCCGAAGTAATGCCGCACAGCAATCCGATGTAAAGAAACTCTCAAAAATCTTATATTCCGGATGTATCGCATCAACCGCGTAATATTCCATCACGCTTGCAAAAGATTCATTTAGCCACAAATCATCCCACCATTTCATTGTCACTAAATCGCCAAACCATTGGTGAGATAATTCATGCGCGACCGTCAAAGCAACGGACTTCTTCGCACCTAATGTCGCCGACTTCCCGACTAACAACATCGATTCCCGATAAGTCACTAGCCCCCAATTTTCCATCGCCCCCGCCTCAAAATCCGGCAAAGCCACCTGATCTAACTTCTTCAAAGGATATGAAATTTTAAAATTATCATCATAAAACTCAAGCGATTTAGCCGCGATTTTATTCGCAAAACCAACCGAATCTAAATCTTGATTTAGCGCCGCATAAGTCGTGATTTCTACCCCATGCTTATTTTTTACAGTTTTCCCGTGGAACTTTCCAATTACCCATGCAAGAAGATACGTCGACATCCTCGGTGTCGGTTCAAAAACTGTTGTATTTTTTACAACAGTTTTTACAGGCATGTTCCCTAGAATAATATCCTCTGATTTCTCAGGCACTGTAATAGAAACTTCGAACACCGCCTTCGCTTCCGGTTCGTCAACACAAGGGAAAGCCTCTCTTGCATAATGACTCTCAAATTGTGTCGCAACAATTACCTCTGTTTCGCCCCTGTATTCATACTTCGACAAATACGCTCCCTGCATGTTTTCATTCAAACCGCCGTGATACCTTATTTCGACCCCTAAATCGCTCCTAGGCACCTTAGAAAGCGTTAAAACGCCTTTCTCTACCTTAAAATCCGTCTTTTTCCCATTCACCAGCACTTCGTCAACAGATAGACCTACTGCGTGAAATTTAACTATTTCGCCCTTGCTTTCACCAAAAACCCTTACCTTCCCCTCTATCGTTTTTTTAAATTTATCAATCGACAAATCTAAAATATATTTCTCTGGCACAAAATAATCTAATAATCTTTCCACGCTTACCTCCCTTTTTTAAATTACTTATATAGTTTTACAGATTCTGGCAACTTTGCTGACTTTAAAATCGGCTCCAATTCCGCTTCTTCCAAAGTCTCATGCTTCAATAATTCTTCCGCCAATTTATCTAATGTAGCTTTATTAGCTTTCAAAACTTCTTCCGCACGTTTCGCCGCCTCATCTGACAATTTTTTAATCTCCGCGTCAATTAATTCCGCCGTTTTTTCCGAATATGGTTTGCCTGTTGTAATCGTGTAATATCCAGTCGCTTCGCTCGGGAAGACTAGATTTCTCGTCGCGTCACCCATTCCCTCCTCGACAATCATCGATTTCGCAAGCTCCGCTACGTTTTTAAGATCCGATGATGCTCCAGTCGTGACCGCGTCTTTCCCGAAGATTAGTTTCTCTGCAACTCTACCACCCATCGCTCGCGCTAAGATATCCTTAAGTTCATAAATATTCTTATAGCTTCGGTCCTCCGGTGGCAAGAACCAAGTCACGCCTCCAGTTTGACCACGTGGAATAATCGTCACCTTATGTACCGGATCTGAATCCGGCAAAACATGCCCAACCACCGCATGCCCCGCCTCGTGGTAAGCCGTAATCTTCCTCTCTTTATCATTCATCACTTTCGACTTTCTTTCCGGCCCAATCGCTACCCGTTCGAATGCTTCCGTTACATCTTTATTTGAAATCGCCTTATGCCCTTCACGCGCTGCGGTAATCGCCGCTTCATTCGCGATATTCGCAAGATCCGCACCCGAAGACCCCGCTGTCTTCTTCGCTAACGCTTCTAAATCAACATTCTCTTCAATCGGTTTACCTTTAAAATGTACTTTCAAAATTTCTAACCGATCTTTTCTCTCCGGCAAAGTCACATTAACATGTCGGTCAAACCGCCCCGGACGTAGAAGTGCCTTATCGAGCATATCTACTCGGTTTGTTGCCGCCATTACAATTACGCCCGAGTCATTATCAAACCCGTCCATCTCGACTAAAATCTGATTCAAAGTCTGTTCGTCTTCACGTCCCGCGCCGCCCCTCGCATCTCGTTTATGTGCGACAGCATCAATTTCATCAATAAAGATAATCGACGGCGCATTTTTCTTCGCCTTCGAGAACAAATCCCTTACTCTTGACGCCCCGACGCCAACAAACATCTCCGCAAATTCCGAACCCGAAATCGAGAAGAACGGCACATTCGCTTCACCCGCTACCGCGCGCGCCATTAAAGTTTTCCCAGTACCCGGATCACCTGCAAGCAACACCCCTCGCGGGATCTTCGCCCCTAACTTCTCATATTTTTTCGGACTCTTTAAGAAATCAACAATCTCAGTTAAATCTTGTTTTGCCGACTCATTCCCTGCTACGTCCTTAAATGTTACTTTCTTTTTATCCGGACCGTAAAGCCTCGCCCGCGATTTTCCGAATCCCATTGACTGATTATTCGCCGCATTCGCCTGTCGCATCATCCATGAGAAGAAAATTACAATCGCAACAATCGGTAGAACTGTCAATAAAACATCAAAGATAATTCCAGTCATATCAATCGCTTCTTTATATTCAATCACCGGATAATTTTCTTGGCATTTCGAAAGCTCTTCGCCTTCTAACTCATCACAATAATCAATCAAACCTTGATCGTACAAAGTCCCCGCCCCGTCTTTTCGCGAAGTCTCCGTCGGTTGATCATTGTTCTTTAAGGTAATTTCTAAATCATTGCCAGTTATCGTAATTTTCTTTATATCTCCATCCGGATCATTCGCACGTCGAATCACTTCCGAAATCGGCACCTCGGTTTTTTCAATCGCGTTTCGATTCATATTCGCAATTAAAAATACGCCGCAACAAACCAGAAGAAAAGCAAAAAGAACACTTCTCACTTTATTTGATTTGTCATTTGCACCGGGTCGCCCCTTTATATTGTTTGTCATCTTCTCTGGCACTTTTTTATCTCCTTAATTTATTAATTCTATCATATTTATGCCACTGAATTTTCGCTATTAGGCATATTTCTACTATCGATCACTCTTTTATTCTTTATTCTACTCACAATATCTAGCACTTTCTTCTGATCATACATTTTCTTATCTAACAACTGATTAAGAATATCCGTAAATGCTTGAATTTCTCGCATTTTCACTTCATCCTCGAATATTTCAGCCATCGCTCCACCTTTTCCGAGGCCACGCAATCCTTCATCATATTTAGATTGCAATATTTTATGTGCCTTCTCTAATATCTCTTCGCAGCCATTCGCAACTGCCGTATAGGTATTAGGAATCGGCTCACCATCTCGATTATGAAGCTCTTTAAACATTGATAGATCGTTCCCACCATCTCCAACAACTTGTGCCGTCTTTATATCTCCAACTAGTCCATGATCAATCACCCATTGAATAGCGCCGATTTTTGTTCCAACAATCACCTCTACCCAGTGAAATTCCTTAGTCTGTTCACTTTGCATATTTAGCATACAAGGTATGCCTTGTTCTTGTAGTTTGTCATATACCGCTCTAACCGCTTTATAATCCGGACTCATCATTTGGATTTTAAGATTCGAGTCGTTAATTCCCATTACCTCTTCTGAAGTTGCCTTTTTTAGTGGAAGTTTTATCCTTTTTACCTCGTTCTCCGGCGTATCTTCAATTCCAACAGCATTCATTTCTTGCTCAGTAGTTTCAGTATAGTTCGAATATAAATATTCTTCTCCCGTCTCAGGATTCTTTTTATTCTGCATCCAGATTAAACCGTATTCCTCCGCCAAAGCAAAAGTTTGCTTAACCTGCTCCATAGGTATTTCGCTCTTATATATTATATTCCCGTTTCTATCATAGATTTCCGCACCATTATTAATGATAATAAACGGCAAATCAAGCTTTTCAACGATATCTTTCACAGACTCAAATCGCGCTCTTCCAGTTACCGGAACAAAGACTCCCCCTGCTTCACGATATTTTTTTATATATTCAACCGCCCTCGGATCAAAATTCCCATCATTATCAGTCAAGGTTTTATCGATATCAGTAAAAGTCACATGCCCATCAAATCGAAACTTATCAAAAACTTCAAAATATTGTTTATCTTCTTCAGCTCGGTCGACAGCTTCTTCTTGCTTCATTTCTGCCATATGTTCTTCAAACGTCTCAAACTGTTCTTCCTTATTTTCAGTATCAACATAATTTTCTTCGGATCTACCAACTGGATCTTTTTCCATTCATTCCTCCTTTTCTAAAATTATAACATAATATCCATTTATTAAGATATGTGATATAATAAAAGTACGTCTGGGTGTGGCGCAGTTGGTAGCGCGCGACTTTTGGGAAGTCGAGGCCGCTGGTTCAAGTCCAGTCACCCAGACCATTTTTATAACCAATCCTGGGATTGGCGCAGCCCGGTAGCGCGCACGCATGGGGTGCGTGAGGTCAGGAGTTCAAATCTCCTATCCCAGACCATTCATCATCAGGGTGTGGCGCAGTTGGTAGCGCGCGGCGTTCGGGACGCCGAGGTCGTCGGTTCAAGTCCGATCACCCTGACCAGTAAAGGAGGTAGAATGAAAACTTTAGTTGTTTATTATTCAGCAGAAGGTCATACTAGAAAAGTTGCCGAAGAAGTTTCTAAAAATCTAGGTGCAGATCTCTTCGAGATTGTTCCTGATCCTATTTACGAAAAAGCCGATTTAGACTGGACCAATCCTGATTCTCGCGTCAGCAAAGAAAATGACGATCTATCTCTTCGTGAAAATTTGAAATTAAAAAACCTTGAGGTTCCGAATTGGGCCGAATATGACCGTGTTATCCTCGGTTATCCAATTTGGTATGGCATCGCCGCTTGGCCGGTTAATACTTTTGTAAAATCTAAAGATTGGACCAATAAGACCGTTTTTCCTTTTTGTACTTCCCATTCTTCCGGTCTAGATAATAGCGACCTATTATTAAAAGACGACGCTAACGCTGGTGATTGGCAAGAAGGTATCCGTTTTTACCAAGACGTCCCAATCACGAAAATCAAATCTTGGACCGACACCCTTTAGAATATTGACTTTTTTATATTCTTATGCTATAATTAAATAAATTAGCACATTACTATTTAAGGAGGTGATTTTTGTGACTACCATCTCGTGGAAAACCATACGCACCGTCAATTTACTTCGCGCCATCGCCGATACAAATAATAATTCGATGATGCTCAGGGATCCTCTTAGAATTACCAATGATATTTCTGACGGACAGTTTAGCGACTTAGTTCAAAAACTCCAATCTTCTCTACCCATTGAAGAAGCTCTTATAGTTGTTGCCTATTTTGGCCTTCATATCGGTAATAGATTGAGTTTTGACGAAATCAGAGTTCGCTACGGCTATACCAGCGATGAAATCAACAACATGGTAGCAAATGCCATAAAAAAACTTGATTTTGAATCGTTTTACAACCCCCTTCGTAACATTTTTGAATAATCCTGGCTTTTAGCCAGGATTTTTCCTTAATTCTAGATTTTTACGATATGCCTCAAAATACCCTAGCACTACCGGTTCAAGTGCATCATAATAACTACTATCCGCACTCTTTTTTTCTTCTTCCGTCACCGCCAAACCGGCTACCTCATCAATATTTTCACTGAATCTTTCTCCATCAAAAACTGTAGTCTTTATAATTCGAGAACCACCTTTCAATTTAAATCTAATATTTATCCGTTTACAATTCCCAGACGCTTTTAAATGATGATAATCTGTATCGCCACCTCTAGTACGACGCAGTTGATTCTGGGGATCCTCAATATCAATTATAAAATAATCAAATTCAGGAATTTCGCTCGGCATAAGTAAACCTTTTTCTGTAGCCGACTCTATATCACGACTAGCCTTCTCTAAAGATCTTTTTATAAACTCTAGTCGCTTTAATTGTTCCTTTTTTGCAATTTCAAAACATCTTTCTTCTAAAGGGGAATTTATGGGTCTCTTTCCCGGAAAAAGTCCAATATTTTCATTACCACGAATATGTATACCGGCAACCGAGAGTTCTTCTAATTCTCTAATCATCTCCGGATAATTATCCTCTTCTTCTATTGACTCCAATAATTTCTCTGCTCGCTTTTCAGCTCTTTCACTATAGATTGACCTCTCAATATTTATTATTGGTATACTAAAAAATTTAGCGTGGCGCAATGATTCTTCGGTGATTACCCCATTTTCCACAATAATATAATCCGGTTTTTTAGGTATGCCATCCTCAGAATAACGTCTTAACGTAATTTCATTATAGGAACCATAGCCCATTTCAAGATCTGAAATTGCATCTGGATCAGATACTGAAGTATTGCTTTTGCCAATCATATTACCACTGCCAGCATCTCCATTTTTAACAATAATCACCGAGTCTGCGTCAACTTTTTCAAAACCATAGACTAAATCGCCATACGAAGAAACACCCAAATTTCTTTCAGAATTACGATAAGACGTACATATCGTATCTCCTCTTGCATCAGGACCCCTTGTTCCAAAACCACTCGCTTTTTCCGCCTCATCTCGCCGCTCTGCCCAAACAGCTGGATTCTCCATAACTTTCTTATAAGTTTCTGTTCCGATTTCTCCTGGTTTATTAAATCTCCTATAATCTATAGTGGTTGAAAGTATCGAAAAAGGGAAGCCCTTTAAATCATAAACAGGTATATCAACATCTTCGAACGAGACAAACCGCTTTTCTACCCCAGAACCCTCTACAAGCGATTCGTCTTCAAGGTCATCAACTTTTAACAATTTAGCGTTCAATTCACGCTCTACTATTTCCTGAATTCTTTGTTTTTTTATACGTTCATGCTGTGCACTACGCATAGTACTCATCTGGTTTATGAATTCTTCCTCTTCCCTTTTTACCTGTTTTTCCCTTCTTTCCTGAGCTTGTTTTTCTTCCTCCCTTCTCCATCTCTCTACTTCTTCTAACATTCGTCTATGGTCTTCTTCATAAGTTCTATCTCTAACTGCCTGCTCTTCATCAATCTCCGACAAAGCAACGTGCATAGCTTCTCTCTCGCGACGATCTTCACTTCTTTTAGTTTTTATTCCTAATTTATCAGCCATTAGTCTAATCGCTTTTCTAGTCACACTCGGAGTAGATGAGGATTGTTTATATTTATATTCTTGATATTCAGGACTATTAGGACGTACTATTTCCGACTTAATTCTTTCGACCCGCGAGCGTTCGCTTTTGCCATACGCCTCTTTCACTCTCACAAAAGCTTTAGAAATCTTCACTTTTCTTTCTTCAGACAATTCTGTTTCACTCTTTTGTTCGCTACTTGCTTTCGATGAAAAAGTACCTTCTTCTTTCCCTAGCTCTTCCAACTCAGACCACTGACTCCCCTCATCCAGTTCAGCACAACTTTTTTGTTTTTCACCACTATTCATGTTTTATATTATACACTAAAATATGTTATAATTATATCTACAATAACAGGTATCACAGGTTGGTTATGAATTTAAAGATAGGCATCTTGAATCTTTAAACCAACCTATTTCTTTTATCCCATTTTCTATCAAAATCCGATTACCAAAGCCAAAATGGAAGAGCGTAAACACTCTTTTGTGCTAATTTGATATAATACAAACATCGAATCACTAGCACGGCGCCGAAGGTACCTACCGCGAGAGCTTCTTTTTATTTACAGCAAATTCTACTCATGGATATAACTAAACTGCCTTCTATTATCATCTCTAATTCTATCACCTTCTTCTTCAGAAAAATCGCGAAGCTCCTTAATAATTCTATCTTTATCTTCTATATACATCGACACTAACTGCTCGTTTCCATCAGCCATACATCCCGCAATTGCACCGATTGTTCTATCCAATTCTTTTTTTAATACTCTTTTTCTCGTCTTGTTAAATTTATTACGGACCATCTCGCCAAAAACATATGCTTCTAGTTCATAAGGTTGCCGAAAATAGCCCTCCAGGTCATCCTCTGCTTTTATGTGTTTCTGCTCATACAACTGTGCTCTTTTAGAATTATTATTTATCTCATTATTTTGATGAACATGCCAAAACTCGTGTGCCAACATTTCAACAGCATCACTTATTGCTAAAACATCCTCATACTTCTCTTTTGGAGTCCTTCTTATGACAATACTATTATCTCTCCTGTCGCATCCATACCTTATCCCATTTTTGTCTTCTTCAATTATTTGAAACTTTATTCTTGGCTTATCGATTTGTAACGCGTCAGCAATATATATAGCAGCCACTTCAAGACCACGTTCATAACCAGTATTGCCTAACGAATAGTTAATATCTTCCAATTCTCTTTCCCCTATTCTATCAACATAGCCTTTCAAATAGCCGGCATATTTCTCGTAACCTTCTTCAAGAAAATTATCAAAATACTCAGGTCTAGCTAATTTTTCTTCTTGCTGATTATTGGTATTACCTATTTCACTACTTCTCATAGTTATTATTATATACCAAAATATGTTATAATAATACTCATAATAACAGATAGAAAGGTTGGTTATGAATTTAAAGATAGGAATCGTCGGCCTTCCTAATGTCGGCAAATCTACATTATTTAACGCTTTAACGAACGCTGGCGCGCTCGCCGCGAACTATCCTTTTGCTACTATCGAACCTAATGTTGGCATTGTTCCCGTTCCCGACGAACGCTTAGACATCCTCGCAAAAATGTACGAAACCGACAAGGTCGTCCCCGCGACTGTAGAATTCGTTGATATTGCTGGACTCGTACAAGGCGCCTCAAAAGGTGAAGGTCTCGGCAACAAGTTCCTCGCCCATATTCGCGAATGCCAAGCCATTTGCCACGTCGTCCGCGCTTTTAAAAACGACGATATTGTCCGCGCCGATAACAAACCTGAAGATGATATCTTAAAACAAGCTAAAGATGATATAGATATTATTAACTTAGAATTGCAATTAGCCGATGACGAAACCAAACAAAAAGTCGAAGCGAAACGAAAAAAAGACCCCGCCGACGAAAATATTCCTTATTTAACTGACAAACCAGTAATTTATATGTTTAATGTTGATGAAAATGGTCTTACTGATGAAAAACTCCAAGCGCAATTAAAAGAACTTGTTAAGCCCGCTGAAGCAATTTTCGTCAATGCTAAATTAGAAGAAGAAATGTCCGACATGAACCGTACCGAAAGAAAAGAATTCCTAGAAAGTTATGACGTAAAAGAAGATGCTTTAGGCGAACTTATTAAGGCTGCTTATAAAACTTTAGGTCTTCAATCTTTCCTCACCGCCGGGAAAAAAGAATGTCGCGCCTGGACCATTAAAAAAGGTGCTACTGCCCCTGAAGCCGCCGGCACCATCCATACCGATTTCGAACGTGGTTTTATCGCTGCACAAATTTGCAATTATAACGATCTAAAGGAACTTGGTTCCGAGCAAGCTGTCAAAGCCGCCGGGAAACTCCGCACTGAAGGTAAAACTTACGTCATGCAAGATGGCGATGTCGTCGAATTTAAATTCAACGTCTAATCAATTTTAATCCAATCTCGAACTTCAAAACTACCATCCACTATAGCAACCGCTAATTGTGGACCATATTTTAAATATTCTTTTTTAGCCTTCAGAAACACCTCCACAGCAAACTTCATTTTATTCAATTTCTTTCTATCAACCGCATAAAGACCACCGCCACGTATATTATTCTTCCGCGTTTTTACTTCCGTAAAATAAATCCGCCCGTCAAACAAAGACACGACATCAATTTCGCAAAACTTCGTTTTAAAATTCCGCATGATAACTTTATGTCCCATCTTTTCTAAATACTCGCAAGTCGCCAACTCGCCTTTCATTCCGATAACTGTTGTATTTTTTACAACATCATTTATACCATCACCATCCCTATCAAACCCCATCATACTCCGAATTGGCTCAAAACTCTTCCGATGTTCCGGCGTCACTCCAAACTCTCGAATCGCTGCCATATGTTTCGCCGTCCCATACCCAACATGTTTCTCAAATCCATACCCCGGATACTTCGCCGCTAAAGAGATCATATATCGATCTCTTGCCACTTTCGCAATAATCGACGCCGCCGAAACCTCTTTTATTAAATCATCCGCTTTCGGCATCGTTGAAACAAACTTTTCTAACGTCGTTCCTTTTAAAAAATTCACTTTTCCATCAATCACTATCTGTGAAAATGGTGCGTGAAGGCTCTGAACTGACTTCACGGCCCGTCTTGTTGCCAGTCTCAAAGCCTCCGAAATACCAACTTCATCTAACTCAGAAGAATCAACCCAACCCAACCCTGTCGCTAATGCCTCCGCCATAATCACATCATTCAATTTCTCTCTTTTTTTCGCCGATAGCTTTTTCGAATCTCTAAGTTCTAAAACCCATTCCGGTTTCTCTTCCGGCAAGATTACCGCTCCAACAACAAGCGGACCCGCTAAGGGTCCGCGTCCAACTTCATCGATTCCGAGAATTGCCATTAAGCTTTCGCTTCTTCAGCCTTCGGCTCTTTTTCAATTTTTTCTTCTTTTACTTCTTCTACAGGAGCTTCTTCAACTGGAGTTTCCTCTGCCGGAACTTCCTCTTCGACAGTTACATCATTAACCGAAGCGCGATCAAAATCTTTTCCAGAAAGTCTAGCTGACTTACCAGAACGCTTGCGAAGATAAGAAAGATTATTGCGGCGTACTTTCGAACGCTTCGTAATTACAATCTTCTCTACAAGCGGTGAATGAATCAAATAAGATTTCTCAACTCCAACCCCAGAAGTAACCTTACGAACTACAATTCGTGCAGTATGTGATTCTTTTCGATCAACCCGAATTACAACACCCTCAAAAGTCTGAAGTCTAAACTTCCCACCTTCCTTAATTTTTTGCGTCACACGAACAGTATCGCCCGGGCGAACATCAACAACAGCTTTCTTTTTCTGTGCATCACCAATCTGTTTTAGAATAGAAAAACTCATATTTTACCTTTAATTATTTAACGATTACCAATTATTTTACCATACTTATTTCACTTTTTCAAGAACTTTTCGCCTGAATCGCCAAAACCACTAAAAAATGCTACAATTGTCTTATGAAAATTGCATTTTTCTCTGATTGTTATTTAGATCTTACGGGTGGGATTGTCACTTCAATGAACGCCCAAAAAGCCGAGCTCGAACGTCGCGGCCATACAGTCTATATTTTTTCTTCCGGTTTTCCCAAAACAAAAACCGAATTGAAAAAACTAGCCGAAAAAAACATTTTCCAAGTACCGAGTTGTAAACTCTGTTTTCGCGGACTCACTCCGGTTCCTAGAAGGCCGAAGATTGTCGAACGTTGGCTCTTAAAAGAACATCCTGAAATTAAAGATTTCGATATTTTTTACATGCATTATGAGGCCGGCTGTTCTATCGCGGGTTTAAGGCTTGCCAAACAATTAAAAATTCCTAGTGTCCAAGTTATGCATGGCCGCGAAGACATGGGCGAGACGAACATCATCCCGTTCGGCTTTCGTACTATTGTTGCAATTTTATTGAACTGGTTCCATTCTTGGTATCTCCCTCATAAAACTAAAGTCACTCGCGATACTTATTTAGCCGACAATTATGCCAAAGCAAAAATGTGGACCATGATGGTTAATCACGCAAACTATGCCGACTTAGTTTTAACTCCATCCGAACATTTCCGCGAAAAACTCATTCGCTACGGTGTCAAAAAAGAAATTAAAGTTCTTCCAAACGGGTTTGCAGATGAAAAATTACCTAAAAACCAAGAAGTAAGAACTTTAAAAGAAGGTGAAGAATTAAAAATCATTTGGCATTCCCGCGTTTCCGCCGAAAAACGCATGATGCCTTTCCTACATGCTCTAAAAAATGTCAAAGGAAAATATCGACTTGATGTTTATGGCGGTGGTGGTGACTATTTCCGCGCGAAAAGATTTGCTAAGCGCCATAACATAAACGTAAAATTTCATGGCACCGTTGAGTTTGACAAACTCGTTAGTGCTATGGAAGCGGCTCATTTAGACGTTCTAGTTTCCTATAATTTTGATACTTTCGGTATGACTTTAATCGAAGCCGAAGCTTACGGCATCCCGGCTTTCTTCTGCGATCCGGACATGAAGGAAGTCATCCCGAACGGAAGTTACATTTTCAGCAAAAACGAAACTCCCGAAGCGATGACTGAAGCTCTAAACGACCTATTAGCTCATCCCGAAAAAATCGAACAAATGTCTAAAATCATGTTAAAACATCGTGAAGAAATTCTTGTTAGTAAACGTATCGATTTATTAGAGAAAATTTTTGCTATAATTAAGTCATGAGATATTTAGCGGATTTATTAACTTTAACTAGGTTTATTTTAGCGCTCGTTTTATTTAGTCTCGCTTTTGCTGACGGATCGCCCGAAGCTGCTTTCATCGTTTTCCTAACCGCTGAATTTACTGACGTTTTCGACGGGACCTGCGCCCGCAAATGGCCTTTCCCGAAAGACAAAACTCCGAAATATCGTAAATATGCTGCCCAATTCGACATGGTTTCCGACGTCTTGCTTGCTGCTGCTCACGTCCTTTTCTGTACGTTCCGAGTCAACTGGATTGCTGGACTCGTCGTCATCATTTACTACACAATCATCTGTGGAACTCTCGAACTAATTCTCTACGGAAAGCTCTTCGGCCATCCTGACAACTGTACTAAAAACTCTTTAACTAATCGTAACTTCCCACTCGCTAAAAGAATCGTCCTTGCTCGTCGCTATTCATACACGATTTGTCTCGGCATCATCAACGCCTTTATTCTATTTGCAACACATTGGCCTGACCCGGTAAAATATGGACTCTTCGTTTTTGGCTGTTCAATTTTCGTCTTCGTTTGGTTCTTCTTACGCCAACGTCGCAAACATGTTTCCCGTGACGCCGTTCATATCGAACAAGAATTATCTAAAAAGAAAGCAAAAAAATGAAGAAAACTTTTCGTGAAATTACTGAAAAAGAATTTGAAACTTTTTTGAAGTCTTGTCCGAATAAGAATTACATGGAATCGGTCGAGATGTTTCGTCGTTATAAAGAAATTGGTCGCGAAGCTTATCTTCTCGGTGTTGTCGAAAATGGAAAAGTCACCGCTGCTGGTATTGCTAGCGTAATATATGAACGTTTCGGTTATAAGATTTTTACTTTTTCTCGCGGACCGCTCGCTGATTATAAAAATAATTTGAAATCTTTTTATTATCTCCTCGAAAAAACTAAAGAATTCTTAAAAACGAAACGCGGAATTATACTCCAAGTCTCACCAAACCTTCTCGTTCCCGACGCTCCTGAATCCTTTAAATCCGATTTAAAAAAATTATATTTTAAATATCTCGGCGAATATGAACAAGTTAAATGGATTTATACGATAGATTTTAGTAAAATTGAAAACTTACCAATTATTAAACCGAAAAAAACCGAAACTGAACTTTTAAATCCGAATCTCGATCAGAATTCCGAACAAATCCTTTTCCGTACTTTCCGAAAAGGCCATCGCTACTTAATTCGTTACGCAACCGAACGCTATAATCTAAAACTTCGCGAGTTAAAGCCCGACGAATATAATATTATGTTCAAATTATTAGAAGAAGCCGGCAAAGTCCATAACTTCATTCCCCGCGACCAAAAGTTTTTTGAACAAATGCATAAAACTTTTAACGGCAAAGCGACTGCCGTTATCGCCGAACTTCCGAACAAAACTCCAGTTGCTGTCGGGTTCTTTATTATTTATGGTGACGAAATCATTTATTTATCGAGCGGTCTAAGTCGCGAACACAAGCAGCTCGGCGGCCCACATCTCATCCAATGGAATATGATTCGCTACGCTTACGCAAACGGCTATAAAAAATATAATTTCTGGGGAACAAACCCCGACCCTAAAGATGGAGTCTTTAATTTTAAACAAGGTTTTCACGGCGAAGTTGAAGAATTTGTTGGCACTTTCGCTGCTCCGCTTAATCTTATTGGAAAACTCTATTTAAAGAAACTTCACGCCGCCGAACATCGTAACATCTAAAAGTGCTATAATTAATCCATGGAATTTACGACTTTAGAAGAAAAAGAATTTACTAAATTCGAGGAAAAAGAACCTGTCGGAAACTTTTTCCAATCTGTTCCTCGCGCTATTCTTCGCGAGAAAATGGGCTTTTCTACGCATCTAATCGGAGTTAAAGAAAAATCAAAAGTAATTCTCGCTGCACTTCTTATTGAACGCGATAAAGAAGCCTGGATCCAGCTCGGTCCGATTCTGGATTATAAAAATACTAAACTTTTAAATTTCTTTCTTATTGAAGTAAAAAAATATTGTAGGGAAAATGGTTATATTAAACTCGAAATCTTCCCGCCTTTAGTTTTGTCTACTCGCGACTTAGACGGTAGTGTAATTGAAAAGTGGAATTACGATAAAATCTTCGAAATCTTTAAAAAACATGGATTCACTCACGAAGGTTTCACTACTGAAATCGAAAACAAAGCTAACCGTTGGATGTTCGTAAAAGATTTGACCGGTATCAAAGATATTCGCGAAGCCGAATTAACGATGAATAATAGTACAAGAAAAAAACTTCATAAAACTCGTCGCGAACTAGATATTAAAGTATTGAAAGATAAAAAAGAATTAAACGAATGGCTTAAAGCTTTACAAGATAGCGATAAAAGAAACGGCGTTAAAACTCGCGAAGTAAAATATTTCGAAGATTTATGGGACGCTTTTGGAAAAAAAGCAATTTTCGTTGAAGCCCGCCGAAAAGACAATGGCGAACTTGTCTCGAGCGAAGTAGATATTCTTCATCCGAATGAGATGGTTGCTTTTGTCGCCGGAACCGTTGAAAAAAACAAACATTTCAACGGCTCAACCGCAATTAAAGGTTTCAATATTGAAAAATGTTTAGAACTTGGAAAAACTCGCTTAAATCTCTACGGTATGAAAGGCGACTTCTCGCCAAAAAATCCATTATTATATTTTAAAGGCGGCCTCCGCGGCGTTACTGAAGAATACATTGGTGGCTTTTGTTTAGTCCTAAATCCATCTAAACTTTTCTTAAACAAAGTTAAACGTCGAATTAAAAAATTGCCGCTATTGTCGCATCGATAAAATTATTCGGATTAAATAAATTCAAAGCTAATATTTTTGAGGCCAATTCACCTTGGAAAAACATCATCGGCGAATATCCGGATTTTACAATCGGCACCGCCTTCACGTTACCGTTCTTCGCAATTAGAATCTGCTCGTTATGTAAAGTTATAATCGAAACGGGATAACTTAAAGTAAATTTATGTAAAACTTCCGAAACCTGTACTAAAGACTGCGACAAAAGTAACATTTTCGGATAATAAACCGCCCTTAGTAGTTTTTGTAACTGCGCCATCGAAGCGAAAATGATTATATTCTCATTCATCAAACTTGTTTCATTAATTTTTTCCGTTAATAAATCAACTGCGTCTCGCGTAACTAAAATCGGCTTTTCGGATTTTTTACATGCCCCTAAAATCGCTTTTCCGGTAATCGAATTCTTCGATAAATCGCCGAGAAGCAAATTAAAATCTCCTGAATTAAATATGCCAGCTATTTCTTTTTCATCCGCGAAAGAGCCCGAATCCGTCGACTTTAAAAACTTAAAATTCGGTAGTGGCGGTAATTTATTTTTTAATGCATCCGGTAAAACTACATTTAAAATCTCAATCGGATATTCTGTACTTAAAAATTCCGTTACTTTAATTTCGCTTTTAAAACTCTGGCTATTCCCGCCGACAATATTAACCGTGCCCTGCTTTTTCTCCGGAATATTCCACGTTAATTCTTCTTCCGGCTTCTGCTCAATCTTTTCAAAATAATCCATTAAATCTCCAATTCGATTGAAATCGGACAATGATCCGAACCCATTACGTTTTCATAGATCTCTGCCGACCTTAAATTTTCTTTCAAACTTTTCGAAATAAAGAAATAATCAATTCTCCAACCTACATTATTTTCCCTTGCATGCCCCCAATGACTCCACCAAGTATATCTCACCGAATCCGGGTTCAAACTTCTAAACGTATCGATAAACCCAGCGTTTATATAATTCGTAATTCCTTGTCTTTCTTCATCCGTAAACCCCGCTGAATGATGATTTGTTTTCGGTCGCGCAATATCAATTTCCTCATGCGCCGCATTTAAATCTCCACAAAAAACTACTGGCTTTTCTTTTTCAAGTTCTTTTACATACTTCAAAAATTCCGGATCCCACTTTTTCTCGCGTAGCGGCAATCTTTCTAATTCGTTTTTCGAATTCGGCGTATAAACATTTACTAAATAAAACTTTTCAAATTCTACCGTTAAAACTCTTCCTTCAGTTAACGGGTCACCAAATTGATCAGCAAACACTACTTTGGTTGGAAAATTATTTCTCACCGACAAAGGCTTAATTTTTGTAAAAATTGCCGTTCCGGAGTATCCTGGCCTTTCCGCCGAATTCCAGATCTCTTCATATTCCGGCAAGTCTATTTCCGCCTGGCCTTGTTTCGCCTTGGTTTCCTGTAAACAAACGATATCCGGTCCATATTCTTTGATAAATTTCTGAAATGCGCCCTTATTAATTACCGCTCTAAGTCCATTCACATTCCACGAAAATATTTTAAGCATATTTTCCTCTTTCAATATCACGTTTTTTAATCGTCTCGCGTTTATCGTATTTCTTTTTACCTTTTCCTACTGCAATTACTAGTTTAATATGTCGCGCCCCGCCTAACAGTTTTACTGGAACGATAGTAGAGCCAGCGACTTTTTCTTTTTCTAATGCCAATATTTGTTTCCTCGTCGCAAGTAATTTAATATTTCGCGCCGTCTCCGCTCCGAGTGTCAAATTATTTAACCATAATTCATTATTCCGAATCGTGACAAACGAACCTTTCAATTGAACATGGTGGTCTCGAATCGCCCTTACCTCAAGTCCCGAAAGTGCCATCCCGACCGTAAGTTCATCGCCCAAAATATAATCGAACTTCGCTCTTCGATTAACCGTAACTGAACCTGACACCTTTTTCTTTTTCATATCTATGATTATACCACTTTGACCTTTTCTTCCCCAACTAACTCTTTTAACTTCGCAATCAATTCTTCATTCACTTCAACCCTAAACGGCATTTTTAATGGCTTCTTTTCCTCTCCATCTTTTAAAACTAACACCACATCCTGAATCCCAAGATAAATATCCGCCAACCTTCTAATTGCAGTCAAAAGCTCAGTATCTTCTGCATTTTCAATTAGAATATATAGTCTTTCCTTTCTAGGGTCTTTCGGCGGTTCTTTGACCACTGTTTTCGGCAAATCACTAGGCGCTTCTTTCATCTTTTCTCCCTTATATACCCGCTCTGCCGAACTCTTAAACCCTCGCTTCTTACCACCATCAGCGCTTAAAACCGGAGCCGCTATTTTTGTTCCCGTAGACTTATACTGCTCTAAAACCTCGTCCGAAATCAATTCTACTTTCTCCGCTAATAGTTTCACGTCCGACGTCACTCTTCCTTCTCTATCCGTCGCGCTCACTTTCCCATACACTTTTACTACATTATCTACTTCTAATTTCCCTCCGCACTCCGCATATGTCGACGGAAATACAATAAACTCTACTTCATTCGCCTTATCTTCTATTTTTACGAACGCCATCTTATCCCCCTTCTTCGTCAAAATCGTCCGTACATTTGTAATAATTCCCCCGACCGTCACCATTTTATTATCATAATCCGCCGAAACATAAGTCATCGGGTGCGTTTGTTCTTCAAAATACGTATCATATTTATCTAGTGGATGCGCCGAAAGATAAAGGCCCATTAACTCTCTTTCCCACAACAATAATTCTTTATCCGGATATTGTACTGGTGCTGGTTTAATTTCAACTTCTGGAACAACGCCCGCTTCTCCCATCATCCCGAACAAATCCGTCTGCCCCGAACCAACATCTTTCTGAATCTTTGCTCCATAAGCCTGAACTGCTTCTAAATTAAATAGTAAATCTGACCGTGAAGCTCCGAACCGATCGAACGCCCCAGTCTTAATCGCCGCTTCCCAAGATTTCTTATTGAACTTTGTCGAATCGACTCTCTTCGCAAAATCACATACCGACTTAAATGGCCCATTTTTATCCCGCTCCGGAATTACAATATCCTCAACTAAAGACTTCCCCATATTTTTAATTCCTGAAAGCCCAAACCGAATCGTATTCTCTCCACCCACAATACCGAAATCACCATATGACTGATTAATATCTGGTCCCAAAACTTTTAGCCCCATCTTCTTACATTCCGAAATCTCAATCGCGAGTCGATCCGTCCATCTCATATCTGCCGTCATTAAAGCCGCCATAAACGCATCCGGATAATGCGCCTTTAAATACGCTGTCCAATATGCGATTAACGCATAACACGCTGCGTGCGATTTATTAAAACAGTAATTCGCAAATTCCAAAAGCTGATCCCAAAACGTTTCCGCAATTTCCTTTGTCGCTCCCCCGACTTTAATCGCTCCCTCAATAAACTCCGGCTTTACCTTCTTCATTAAATCAATCTTCTTTTTCCCGACTGCTTTTCTTAACGTATCCGCCTGCCCGCCGGTAAATCCACACCATTCCTTCGAAATCTGCATGAACTGCTCTTGATAAATCATAATTCCATAGGTACTTTTTAAGGCATTCTCTAGTCCTGGATGAAGATAAGTAATTCTTTCCTCGCCATGTTTCCTGCGAATAAACGAATCGATAAACTGCATCGGTCCTGGACGGTATAAGGCCACCATTGCGATGATATCCTCAAACGACGAAGCCTTCAAATCTTTCAAATATCGCTTCATCCCCGCCGATTCTAGCTGGAACACACCCGTCGTTTCTGCTCGTTGTAATAACTCATAAGTTTTCTTATCGTCTAAAGGCAAATTCGATAAATTAATATCATCATGATAAACTTTCCGAATCATTCGAAGCGCATTATTAATTACGGATAAGTTAGATAATCCTAGAAAGTCCATTTTAAGAAGCCCGAGTTCCTCGACTTGCCCCATCGGGAACTGCGCCGCAATCGGACCTTTCGCCGAAACTTCAAGTGGCAAAAACTTCACTAAATCATCTGGCGCGATAATCACCCCACAGGCGTGCACACCGTGATTTCTAATTGTCCCTTCAAGTCTCGACGCAAAATCAATCACCTCCTTCGATGTCGGATTCGTTTCGTATTCTTGTTTTAACTCCGGCACTTCTTTTATTGCGTCAGCTAAATGTACATGATGGCCCTGCACCGGATCCGGGACCATCTTCGCAAGCCTATCCGCCTCCGCATATGGGACTTCGAGCACCCTCGCAACATCCCGCACTGCGTTTTTCGCCATCATTTTACCGAAAGTCGCGATATTCGAAACCCGATCAAACCCATATTTATGTGAACAATACTCAATTACCTCATCTCGTCTTGTATCTTGAATATCTGTATCAATATCCGGCATCGAAATACGATCCGGGTTTAAAAATCGCTCGAAAAGTAAATCATATTTTAATGGATCAAGTTCCGTAATTCTTAAAGCATACGCCAAAATCGAACCCGCTGCTGAACCTCTCCCCGGTCCATAAACAATTCTTTGCGACTTTCCCCAGTTGATAAAATCTTGTACGATTAAGAAATACCCGTTATATCCCATCTTATCAACTACCGAAAGTTCATAATCAATCCTCGGCAGAATCTTATGTTCTTCATCTCTTTCTTTATCGACTTTTTCTAAAATCTTCCGACATTTTTCAATATCAAAATCCTCAACCTCTTCTAATGTTTTCCCGCCATACCTATAAACCAGCCCTCGAAAAACCAACTTATCTAAATATGTTTTCTCATCCTCGCCGTCCGGTACCGGAAATTTCGGAATCAGAATCCGCCCGAGCTGTAAATCAACATTACATCTTTCTGCAATTATCTTTGTATTTAATATCGCCTCCGGACAAGTTTCTTCCCAGTGTTCAATTATTTCTTCCGCCGGAATTACATGCAAATCAAAATCTTTCAAAGTCATTCGATTTGCATCCGACAAATTCGCCGCCGTCCCAATGCATAAAAGCACTTCATGCGCATCTTGATCTTCATGTTTTAAATAGTGCGCATCGCAGGTCACGACTAGCGGCAATCCTAATTCTTTCGCATGCGCCATCAACCAATCGTTTACTTTTTTCTGTTCTTCCGAATGTGTACTAGACTTCGGATGCCCATGGTCCTGCATCTCTAAATAAAATCGATCCTTAAACGTCTTCCGATACCAATCAATTAATTCAAGCGCCCTTTCATCATCCCCAGCCCGAATCGCCTCCGAAATCTCCGACCCCATACACCCGGACAGACAAATAATTCCTTCATTATATTTTTTTAGTTCATCGTGGTCAGTTCGCGGTTTATAATACTTCCCATGCACTTCGGCATTACTCATAATCCGGCATAGATTTTCAAATCCCTTATTATTCATCGCGAGCAGCGTAATATGAAAACGCTGTTTATCATGCGCCGGATCCTTATCCGTCATCTTTCTCGCTGCGACATAAGCCTCTAAACCTAAAATCGGTTTAATCCCGCTATCATTACATTCTTTATACAGCTCAACTAACCCCGACATTGTGCCGTGGTCAGTCACCGCAACCGCCTCCATTCCGTCTTCTTTGACGAATTTTACAAGTTCTGGAATCTTTGTTAGCCCATCAAGAAGCGAATAGTGCGTGTGGTTATGTAGATGCACATAATCGCTAGGCTTTAATTTCATTTCTTCTCGCTGGTCTTTTTCGCCACCGGTTTCTTAACTTCTTTTTTGACTTCTTCTTTGACTTCTTCTTTTTTGCATTCACATTTGTCGCCACATTTACATTCATCATCACATTCACATTCAGTATCTTCAATTTCCTCTCCACCATCTGTGTCTAACTTAATAAACTTTCCTGCAATCGCGCCAGCAATACCGCCAAGTAAAGCTCCTAAAATAAACTTTCCCGCACCACTTTTATTCTTTTCTGAATTGTCCGCCATTTTACTTCTCCTCCTTTTTAGTTTCTTTCATTTTCTCTTTCAACTTTGGATTTACATACTTATCGACAAACATTTCGACTGTCCCACCAATCGAAGTCATTCCTTTCACGTTCGAGACAATTCCGTTCGTATTTTTTGCAATGTCTTGGCCTTCAATTACAACTTCCTTCACTTCCTTTGAAATGCCAATCAACTTAATGATTAACACAATTCCACAAATTAGAAAGACAAAAAGCGTAACTGCTAATATTACAACTATTATCCATTCTGCTATATTCATATTATTTTCTCCTTAAAATCATTATAGCACACTAGTGATTAGCGATGAATTTTCTAACATCGTCAGCATAATCGGTTTCTGACAAAACATATTCAAGATGCGCGAGAAAATAATTCTTCGGATCACCAGTCGTAATCCATTTGCCCTTACTCTTAGTCACAAGCACATCACCAACTTCAGTTAATTTCGTAATCGCATCAACCGTCCAAAGTTCTCCATCAAGTCCAGTGTTAGAAGGAATCAAATACTCAAACACTTCTGGAGTTAATAAATAACGTCCATAGGAAGTTAAATTACTCGGACTAAGATCCGGAGTTTTCGGTTTTTCAACAATATGACTTAATGTTCCATTCTCTTTCAATGCAATCATGCCATATTTATTCCAAACTTCTTCTGGCATCTCCTGAGCTGCAATAATTGCCTTCGCATTCGGATTTTTTTCAAATTCTGATATCAAAACCTTTACGTCGCCCTCGCCTAAAATTAAATCGTCACTATACATTACAATAAAGGCATCTTCGTCTTTTACAAATTCTTTTGCTGAAACAATCGGGGAACCATTCCCATAAGGTAAACTTGGGTCCTGCTCGATTACTGTAATTTTCGGAAAGCTCAAAACCTTTTCAACCGGCTCGAATCGATCCATTTTTCCTTGTTTTTCAAGTAAAGCTTTTACGTTTTCCGATGGATTATGGAAATAATCTTCGTATATTTCTTTTGATTTCGTGTTTGGTGTTGCAACAATAATAATTTCTTCAATTCCCGCCGCCGCACATTCTTCAACACAAAGCTGCATGACCGGCTTACTTCCAATCGGAATCATTGCCTTCGGAATAGTTTTTGTTATCGGTAAGTACCGACTTGCAAATCCAGCGTCGGTAATAATAGCTTTTTTAACTGCTGTCATAATAAGTTCTCCTTGAGATTTCATTATAACATATCTATTTTTGTAAAGCGAGTTTAATCCGTTCCTCAACCGCTAAATTCGGGTCGATTTTTTCCAGTGCCGCCGTCGCTTCCTTAAGCGAAAAACCTAGAGCCATCAACGCATCCAACGCTTCGTCCGGTTCTCCATCCTCGACCTTAAATTTTACTTCTGTCGTTCCGTATTTCGACGGTATTCCAACTTTATCTCGAAGATCAACAATCACTCTTTCCGCCGACTTCTTCCCAACTCCCGATGCTTTCGATATAAATCCTGCGTCCGCATTCGCAATCGCATTCCGAACCTCTTCCGGTTCAGCTAAAGATAAAATCGCCATTCCTGCTTTCGGACCAATTCCTTGAACTGATATTAGTAGTTCAAACAACTTCTTCGCCATCAAAGACGAAAAACCGTAAAGCTCTTCCGCGTTTTCTCTTACTGAATGATAAGTATAAAATTTTCGCTCTTCATCTAAATTACAATTTTCGAAATCTAACGCTGAAACCGTTACCTCATACCCAACTCCGTTCACATCAATAATAATAGCGTTATTAAACTTTTCTGTAATAATCCCTTTAAGATGACCAATCATATAAGTATTTTACCACGTGAATTAGAAAACTTATATTCTTCCTTCGTCTTAAACTTATACGAAAGCCCACAAACGATTGCGACCGCGAGCGCATCCGCCGCATCGTCCGGTTTCGGTTTCTTTTCTAATCCTAAATGCACCCTTACCATTTCCTGCATTTGCGTCTTTGTCGCCGAACCGTAACCGGTCAAACACTTTTTAATTTCATTCGGCGTATATTCATAAATCGGAATTCCTTTTTGCTCCGCTACTAATAATACAATTCCTCTCGCCTCCGCAACTACAATACCCGTCGTAATGTTTTTTGAAAAGAACAATTTTTCAATCGCGACCATCTCCGGCTTCGTTTCTTCAAAAACCTCCACGAGGGAATCATATAATTCCTTTAATCTTTCTCCAATCGGCGCATCAACTTTCGTCCTCACCACTCCGAAATCTAATGCCTTCGCTTGCCCACTCTCTGCATTAATCAACCCAAACCCCGTAATTCCAATTCCCGGATCGATACCTAAAATTCTATTTGACATACTTAATTAAAGTCTCCCGTAAATCTTTTACCGGAACAACAAATTTATCCCGAATCGTCGCTGGAGCTATCGCGTGTTTAAAACCTAACTTCTTCGCTTCCGCAATTCTCTGGTCCGCTCTAAACGCCGACCGAATTTCTCCGCCGAGTCCGACTTCACCGAATACGACATACTCCTCACCTAACTTCCTTCCCGCTACCGCACTCGCAATTGCAATCGCAACCGCAAGATCCGCCGCCGAATCATTTAGTTTCATTCCACCGACTACATTAATAAATATATCCTTATCCGAAAGCTTCAATTTAGTTCTTCTTTCTAAAACTGCGATTAATAAATTTAAACGATTTAAATCAAATCCGCTCGCCGTTCGCTTCGGATATCCGAAATTCGATTTTACAACTAGCGCCTGTATCTCAACAAGAATCGGCCGATTCCCTTCGAGCGTTGCTAAAATGACCGAACCGTCTGTGTTTGTTCTTTCCGCCAGTAACGCTTCCGAAGGATTTTTCACTTCCTTTAGTCCTTCGTTCGCCATCTCGAAAATTGCTACTTCATTTGTCGAACCAAACCGATTTTTAACCGCTCGAACCGTCTTAAATCCGCCGTATCTATCTCCCTCAAAATTCAAAACCACATCGACTAAATGTTCTAAGACTTTCGGCCCCGCTAAAGTCCCTTCCTTCGTTACGTGTCCAACAATAATCACCGCCGTATTTGTCTGCTTCGCCGCTCGAATAATTAAGTTCCCAGAATTTGTTACCTGTGAAACCGTTCCCGGCGCCGAAGAAATCTCATCCATCGCGAGCGTCTGAATCGAATCAACAATTACTAAACTAAATTCGCCCGTTTCAATCGTCTTCGCAATATCATTTGCGCTTGTCGACGCCGCAAAACTTAACTTATCCGACGACGCCCCGAGTCTTTCCGCTCTTAGTTTAACTTGTCCTGCCGATTCCTCACCTGAAATATACAAAACATTATACTTCTTCGCCACTTCTGCCGAAATTTGCATTAAAAGTGTAGACTTTCCGATTCCCGGCTGACCCGCGAGTAAAGAAACCGATCCTAATAATATCCCTCCTCCGAGTACTGTATTTAAATCTGAAAAATCCGTTAGAAGTCTCGCCTTCGCATCCGACGGCTGTACCGACGATAACTTTACAAAATCTAATTTCTTTCCCGAAACTTGGCCTTTCGAAAGTGCCGACTTCCCCTTCGTACTAATTTCACTTACTTGTTCGACTAAAGAGTTCCAACTTTTACAGTTCGTACACTGTCCAACCCACTTCTTATAAACCGCCCCGCATTGTTGACAGACAAATTCACTTCGACTCTTCATATTTTTTAAAACTTCTCCCTAAACCAACTATCTGCTGGTCCCGCCGTCATCAAAACTACTAAATATCCTTCCTCTAAATAGTTTTTCAATTTTTCTTCTAAATCATCATTTAATTTTGCAGACTCTGCAACTTCCGAGTTCGAAAGTGAATTAATAAATTCATCTGGTTCTATTACTTTTAATTCTGGATTTTCTCGCGTTAAATAAGTCGGCAACCAAAATAGTTTATCTATACCTAAAAATGCGTCTTTATATCCATTAAAAACTTCATGTTGTCTCGTATTCTGATGCGGCTGATAAACAGCGATTACGCCTTTTTTTCCTACAATCCGCGCTTCATCTTTCGCCACTTCTATTGTTGCCATGATTTCTTCCGGATGATGCGCATAATCTGTATAAACTCCGTCACTAATTTTCTCAAATCGTCTCCCCACTCCCGGAAATTCATTCAAAATCTCAATTAATCCATCCGAAGTCTTAGCTTCTTCCTTCATCATCCTAAACACCGCTTCCGCCGCAAGACTCGCGTCGAATCTTCTCGCCTCGCCTGCCAATTTAAAATCATCCGCAACAAATGTCTCACTAGTTTCAATCACCTGTTCACTTTGATTCTTAAACTGCTCAAACGCTTTTTTATAATCTTCTTCTGTCGGATAAATATCTGGATGATCATAACTTACCGCCGGAATTACCGCAAGCCATGGATTATATTTTAAAAAGTTTCGATCGTATTCATCCGCCTCATAGACGAAATATTTATCACCATCATGATAAGCTCCGCTCGGCGCAAATCCTAAAGTTGTCCCTACAATATAAGAAACTGGTAAACCTAATTTTAAAGCCGCAAAAATAATCATCGATGTTGTTGTAGTTTTCCCATGCGTTCCTGCTACTGCCACCATTTTTAAACCTAGTTCCGAAACTAAAAACGCCGTTAAATCATCACGTTTTGTTACCCTAATTCCCAATTCACGCGCCAGGACTAACTCCGGATGATCATCTTTAAGCGCCGATGTATAACAAAACCAATCTACCCCATCTTCCAATTTAGATTTTAAAAAATCTCCGTTCTGTTCACCTAACGAAACTTCAATTCCCGCACTTACCAATTCATTATGAATCAACCCTTCCGTTGAATCCGAACCGAAAACTGTAAACCCTGCTGTTTTCGCCATTAATGCAAGAGGTCCCATCCCCGTCCCCTCAATTCCAGATATATATATTCTCATGATATAATTATATAATGAAGGTCAAATCAGAGCAAGAAATGCTTCTCTTTGGCGAGTCTTTCGCCAAAACAATCAAAATCCCGACGATCATCGAACTTGTCGGCGATGTTGGTGCTGGAAAAACTACTTTCGTCCGCGGCCTCGCTAAAGGTCTCGGAGTTAAAGAACCTGTTACGAGTCCGAGTTTTACAATTTCAAAATCTTACGCTTTAAAAAACGGCGGCTTTTTAGTTCATTATGATTTTTATCGTCTTCAATCTCCCGGACTTATGGCAGAAGATCTCCAAGAAAATTTATCTAATCTTAAAAACATCGTCATTATCGAATGGGGAGAATCGATCAAAGACCTTCTTCCAGAAAATCATCAAAGAATCGAAATTAAGTATAACGAAGATGATTCACGCGAGGTAATAATATGAAACTATATTTAGACACCAGCACGCCTGAAACGATTCTAAAACTAGACGATAAGGAATATCGTGAAAATTTTGATCGCGACTTAGCCGAAAAACTCTTAAAATTTATACACGACAAACTAGCCGAAAATCATAAAACATTTCAAGATATTACCGAAATTACTTTTATGTCCGGACCCGGTTCTTTCACTGGTCTTCGCATCGGCGCTAGCATAATTAACGCGCTCGCTTCCGAATTAAACATCCCGCTTTTCGACCATCACGGCGAAAAGCACAAAATCATTCTTCCTGACTATGGTCGAGGTGCAAATATTTCAAAACCTCGTAAATAATTATTGTTTCTGTTCTCTAGCTCTAAAGATAAAGTGAATCGCCGAAGTTAATAAGACTGACAAAACTAAAACTATTCCACCTTCAATTGTTGCCATGACGATTTTGCTCTTCGTATTATCCGGTTGTAGGACTAAACTTTCACCTAGCGGTGCTGTATAAGTTAAATCTGATGGGTCATACGCAATCTGTACTCCATCTTCTCCGGATTCTGCTATTTTAACATTCGTTACATTCAAATCCATCTTACTAAATCTAACCTTAAAGGTCGAATCTTTCGAATCTCGATCTGCATGGAAGATTCTGATAATCGAATTTCGGTTCTCACCAATATTTACTCCGGAGAACACTGGCTCTTCTTCATCCGAAGATTTTACATAAATATCTCCATTCTTTTCAATCTTCAAGATCTTCGTAGTTGCATCATGAATTCCGCCCATATCCGCAACTAATTCTTTACCTACGAATACAAAAGTATCATCATCCGCACTTATCTCAACTTCTTCTTCTCCGCTTAATAACGCCGTGAAAGGAACCGCAAAACTCATCGTAAACAAATGATTATGACCATCGCTATTTACCGAATCCCCTTCGCCGAATTCAACTTCATCCAAAGGATAAAACTCGCCGTCGAAAAACTCAAACTCCGATTTCTCCGCATCATAATTCATCTTAAGTACACCACTATACGAGTTACTTTTCCCCTCAACTTCCGTAAACCATCTCGAAATATCATCTAGGCCTTTATTTGGAGTTAGTTTTCCGCCTTTGCCAACTAACGAATATTTTTCATCAAGTTCGGATTCTACTAACCCCTCCTCAACTTCTTTTCGAATATAATCACAGCTCGTCCATTCAAACTGGCGTTTCTTTAATTCATTACTTAAACTCGTGTCATACATATCGACACATTTATCCGACTTCTGATCATAATATAGTACCGGCAAAGAAACATTCATCCCCTCTTCAATCCCAGCACTAGCCAGTATTGCGTCCGGAGTTCTAGAAACTGCCGTATCCATAATTTCCGTTACAGTTCCTGATAATTGCGTCACAGTAAAAATAATCGCAATCACAAAAACAGCTATTATTACCCCTCCTATTATCTGAATATTTTGATTCTTCTGCTTCATTTTTTACCTTTCACTTTTATTATATAAGCTTTTTCAGTTAAAAATCAAGTTTTATTCTTTGTCTTCAGCCGGAATACCTAAACTTTCATCTGAAAGTAGTCCAGTATTAAACGGTTCTTCATATGAATCAATAATTTCAATTTCTTCTTTCAAATGTTTTAAATATTCGTCTAAAACTTCTTCCGAAAGCGTTCCGGTTTTGCTAAACTCGTATTCCTCTTCTTTTACTTCTTCCTCTTTTAATTCTTCTTCGTCCGGCAAAAAACCTGGTCGCGAACGATCTAGGTATATGTCCCCCGAATTGTGATACACCGCTAACGAAACTCCTGTCATTATAAACGCTATTAAAATCGATCCGACTCCAAGTAAAACTAAATTCCGTCCGCCCGTCGTCATAAATTCTCCTTTAAGTCTTTTACTAACTTTATATTTTTAATCGCTAACTCTCGCATTTTAGAAACACCTAAAGCCACATTCTTTCGTTTCACCCTTACCGAAATTAATTTTTCATAAAACTTTTCCGGTTCCACCCTACAGTCCATCGCCACTAACTCCTCCAATTCTTTTTGATAATCAACGAAAGTTGTTGAAAACGCTTCCTTTGTTTTTGCAAGCTCATTCTGATTATCAATCAAGTTCGATTTCGATAAATTATTTTCTACCAATCTCACGTTTAATGACGTCACGTATTTCGACAGCACCGTTTCATAATGCGAACCTAAAAACACTCGCGCTTTCGCATCCGCTTTTTGAATATTCTTTAAACTGTCTTTGATTTTTTCACAATTATCAACAATTGCATTTTCCTGTTTTTCCGAAATCGCCATCACATTTGCTACACTAAAACAAAAAACCAATCCTAAAATAATACAAAAAACCGAAAATTTATTTTTCATGTCTAAATTATAACACGACTAACTATTATATAGTTAGTCCCGCTTCAGCATTACCGTAAATGCTTCGCTCGGAATATCAATTTTACCAAACCTCTTCATCCGCGCTTTTCCGCGTTTCTGTTTTTCGAGCAACTTTGCCTTTCTATCTCGATCGCCAGTATGAATTTTTACCGTCACATCCTTTCGGTAGGCCCCAATAGTCTCTCGCGCAATTATCCTTGCTCCAATTGCCGCCTGCAAAGCAACCTCATAGTTTTGACGGGGAATTACTTCTTTTAATTTTTTCGTCACTTCACGCCCAATTCCCTCCGCTTCCGAACGGTGCGCCATTACGGATAGCGCATCAATCTTATGTCCCCCGACTAAGAAGTCAATTCTAACTAAATCTTCTGCTTTATAACCATTTAACTCATAGTTAAACGATGCATACCCGCTCGTCGCCGATTTTAATTGATCATAAAAATCGGTTAATAAATTCGCCATCGGCGCCTCAAAGTCAATTACTGCCCTACCCTCAATATACGACAAATTCGTTTGATGCCCACGTTTCTCATTAATTAAATTTAAAACGTTTCCAATCATTTCTTTCGGTAAAATTATTTCACCTTTTACCCATGGCTCCCGAATTTCTCGGATTTCTGAAGCATCCGGTAAATCTGCCGCCGATTTAATTTCAATTATTTCCCCATTATTCAAAACCACCTCATAATTTGTCGATGGATTAGTGACGATTAAATCTAAATTAAATTCTCTTTCTAGCCGCTCCCGAATAATATCCATGTGTAAAAGCCCTAAAAATCCAATCCTAAGACCGAACCCTAAAACCGGCGAATTCTCCGGTTCGAACTTCAAAGCCGAATCCGACAAACTTAACTTTTCTACTGCTTCTTTTAATTCTTTGTATTGATCGTTCGAAACGGGGAAAAACCCTGCATAAACAAACGGCAACACATTTTTATACCCAGGCAAAGCCACTGTTGCTGGATTTTTCGCTAACGTCACCGTATCACCAACTCTCGCTTCCCGCGTTGTTTTTAAATTCGTCACAATATAGCCAATTTCACCCTGAGACAGCTTGTCACGTGGCGTCATTTTTGGTGTCAAAATCCCGACTTCGAGTGCCACCCCTTTCGTCTCTGCCCCCATCATCAAAATCTCCGAGTTTTTCAAAATCTCCCCTTCAAAAATCCGGACATATAAAACCACCCCTCTATAATCATCGAAATACGAATCAAATATCAACGCTTTAGTCTGTAGACAGTTGTCAACAGGGAGCGCTCGAAGTGACTGAGCCTCGTAACGACTCAATACATCTAAAATCTTATCCACATTCTGCCCTGTTTTTCCAGATACTTCAATAATCTCCTCTCGCGAACACCCCAATAAATTCATAATTTCCGCCGCCGTTTTTTCTACATCCGCCGCCGGAAGATCAATTTTATTAATCACCGGAATAATCTTTAGATTATGTTCTAAGGCTAAGTAAACGTTCGCCAGCGTCTGCGCCTGAATTCCCTGCGTTGCATCAACAACAAGAACTGCCATCTCAACCGCCTGTAACGACCGCGAAACTTCATACGAAAAATCTACATGCCCCGGCGTATCAATCAAATTCAAAGTACATCCTTTCCACTTCATCGTCACTGGCGCGAGCTTAATCGTAATCCCCTTTTCTCGTTCAAGTTCCATTGAATCGAGAAGTTGAGCCTTCATCTCACGCTTTTCTACCGTACCCGTCAGCTCCATCATCCGATCCGCAATCGTCGACTTCCCGTGATCAATATGCGCAATAATGCAGAAATTTCGTATTTTATCCATTTTATTTATCAACACCAATCATCGACAATGACAATTTTCCATTATCAATCGCTACCAAGCGAACCTTAACCTTCTGCCCAACCTTCAAAACCTCGTCAACCGACTTAAGTCTCCGCCCTTCAACAATTTGCGAAATATGTAACATTCCATCAATCCCCGGCATAATATTCACAAATGCACCGAAATCTTTGATAGTTACAACAGTACCTTCATAAATCTTTCCGACTTCCGGTTCTTCAGTTAATGATTTGACCCATTCAAGCGCCTTCTGAATCTTCTCCGGATCACTTCCCGAAATCGTGACGAGCCCTGAATCTTCAATATCCACTTCCGCTCCAGTCTCAGTCGTAATCTTATTAATCATTTCCCCGCCCTTACCGATTACTGCTCCGATTTTATCCGGATTAATCATCAGCTTCTCAATTCTCGGCGCATACGGCGAAATCTCTTTCTTTGGCTCCGGAATTACTTCGAGAATGTGATTCAAAATAAACATTCGTCCTTCATGAGATTGTTTCAAAGCTTTTTCCATAATCTCAACCGGCAACCCATGTACTTTCATATCCATCTGAAGCGCCGTCACGCCTTCCGTCGTACCAGTCACCTTAAAGTCCATATCACCTGCGAAATCTTCCGCATCCATCAAATCTGTTAAGACATATGCCTTATCAACATCATCCGCTGTAATTTCTGTACCCTTAGGAACATCAACCATGAGACCCATCGCTACGCCCGAAACTGGTCTTTTAATCGGAACACCAGCGTCCATTAACGCCATACAAGATGAACAAGTCGCTGCCATAGAAGTCGAACCATTTTGAGACATAATCTCAGTCACCGAACGAATCGCATAAGGGAACTCCTCTTCCGAAGGTAATACCGGAATCAAGGCTCGCTCCGCGAGATAACCATGTCCAATTTCTCGTCGTCCCGGCGAACCAATTCTTCCAGGCTCCCCAACCGTATAAGACGGCGCATTATAATGATGCATATAACGACGCTTTCCGTCTGTCACTTCCATCGTATCAACATCTTGTGAATATGATAACGGCGCTAAAGTCACAATATTCATAGCCTGCGTTACGCCACGCGTAAACAGAGAAGAACCGTGTGTTCTCGGCAAAATCCCAACCTGCGAAGACAAAGGACGAACTTCATTTAATTTACGTCCGTCCGGTCTAATCCCCTCTTCAACAATCCCTCTTCGAACTTCCTTAAATAAAGCTAACTCGAACGCTTGATCATAAACATCTCGAAGATTCTCGTCATACCATTCAACCTTCTCATTGTCCGTCTCGCCTTGACCTTTAGAAAGCGCAAACTCATCATGCATCGCATACTTGATCTCATCTAAAATCTGCGATCTCTCCATGACATTTCCACGTACTTTCGCTCCAAATTTACCCTTCGTCCAATCTTCAACTTCCTTAAGAACTTCTTCATCCGGCAAAACCAACTCATATTCTTGCGGTGTCGCAGCAACTTGCTTCGCTAATTCTTTTTGTAAATCTAAGACTGGCTGAACATTCTTTACTGCCCAGTGCATTGCCTCAATAATCGTCTCTTCCGGAACTTCTTTCATCCCAGCCTCGACCATCATCACTTTACCTTCTTTACAAGCAACAACGAGATCCATCGGCGATTCTTCACGTTCCTCCGGCGACAAGAATCCCTTAAATTCACCCCCAATTCGTCCAATTCTAATCCCCGCTACCGGTCCATCAAACGGCAAACCAGCGTTCATAAGAGCCGAACTCGCCGCAATCATCGCGACACAATCCGGCCTAAACGACGGATCCATCGAAAGAACCGTACAAACAACTTGAATCTCTTGGCGATATCCCTTAGGGAAGAGCGGCCTAATCGGTCGGTCAATTAACCGCCCAACCAAAATCGCCTCATCTGCCGGTTTCCCCTCTCTCTTAATAAAGCGCGAGCCAGAAATTTTTCCTGCCGCATACCATTTTTCCTCGTAATCTATCGAAAGCGGGAAGTAATCTAATACTACCGGCTTCGTCCCGACTACGACTGACCCTAAAACTACTGTATCTCCGTAGGTAACGAGTACCGACGAAGTCGAACGAAAACCAACTCTATTTACCTCTAGAGAAAGCTCGCGCCCTAACCACTGAGTAGACAACCTTACGGTCTTCTTACCATTAGGGTTTATTATTTCCATAAAAATGTTCCTTTCTCGGGAAAACTTCAGGTATAAGCCCCATCTTATATCTGCCGTCTTCCCAATTGTTAATAACACCTATATTATACCAGACCTTGCTTTTTTTCGCAAAGTATGATATAATTAAGAAAGATAGGTATATTTTAAATCACAAGGAGGGGGTAAAATGATTAAATTACCAAATTGTACCTACAAAGAATCTTGCTCTGAGGGTCCTATGGGAGCCCTCATCATCAACGGAGTCGTTTGGCCTCGTAACTCAAAGTTTGATCCGCTCGCTAAGATCTGGTCAAGCTGCCGAAAGAGAATCAGGGAACAATATGATGTCGACGTCGCTGGACTTTTCGTCTATGACGACGAGTACGAAGTAGTTTCCTGTTCCTTCTATCTCAGTTTCACCACTGAGAACGATCCTAAACTCTACACCGAAAAGTTTAAAGACTGTTTCCCGTATCAAATGATGATGTTCGAGGATGCCATTGAGTCCTTCCTCGGAGATCCGGAAGACGGATATGAAACTTATTCGGAAATAATGAAACTCGGTGATGCCGTCAGTAAAGAAACACTCGACAGAATGTTTGACCGTTTTCTTAAGAAAATGAATCTGAAAACGGAAAAAGACGAAAAAGAGAAGAAAGCAAGAAAAAAGAAAAAAGGCAAATAAGCCTTAAACCAAAAACCCCGCTTTTCGCGGGGTTTTTCCTTACTATTTCCTTAGACCGAGTTTCTTAACAGTTTTCTTATATAGCTCAAAATCGGTCTCTTCGAGGTATTTGAGAAGTCTTTTTCGCTTCCCAACCATCTGCATCAAACCTCTTTTGGCCATAAAGTCATGTTTGTTATTCTTCACGTGCTCAGTAACTTCCTTAATGCGCTCCGTGAGAATCGAAACTTGTACTTCAGGAGAACCAACGTCCGCCTTATTACGAGCGACCTTGGCAATAGCCTTGTCTTTATTCTCTTTTGTTATCATAGGGGCAATTATATCATACCCCTAGAAACTTTTCAAGAGATACTATTTCCTTTCGAGCATTTTATAAGTATAAGCCGCTAACGCTCCTCCTACTAACGGTCCTACAATAAACACCCAAACTACACTAATCGCCGTAACATTACCGCTGAAAGCCGCTACAATCGCCGGCCCAATCGATCTTGCCGGGTTTACACTTGTTCCCGTTAAACCAATCCCGAGGATATGTACCGCGACGAGCGACAAAGCAATCACTAGCCCGGCCACCGCACCGTGTTTAAACTTTTCCGATGTCACGCCAAGAATCGACATTACGAATACAAATGTTAGAAGCACTTCTACTAGTAAACCAATCCAAATATTTCCATTTACACCCGCTAATCCATTCGAACCAAATCCTCCAGTCATATCCGTAATTCCAGCGCCATTGAAGATCAAAGCGAGAAGCCCAGCCCCAGCCAAAGCTCCTAAAACTTGAAATACAATGTAGCCCCAAAAATCCTTTAGCGAAAGTTTTTTCGAAATCAACATCGCAAGCGATACTGCCGGATTAATATGGCAACCCGAGATATTTCCGATACTATAAGCCATCGTGAGTAGCGCCAACCCGAAGGCAAAAGCAGTTAAGACATAACCACCCCCCATTAACGCATCGCACCCCACCACCATCGCTGTACCGCAACCAATCAGCACCAAAACCAAGGTACCGATAAATTCGGCAATATATTTTTTCATATAGTTCCTCCGTTTAACTAATTTAATTATAACCATTTAAAAATCAAAAATCAACTTGGTATAATAGGGTATATGGATGAATCTGAAAACCAAATCATTTTAGTCGACAAACCCGCTGGGATCTCTAGTTTTGGTGCCGTCGCAAGAGTTCGCAGACAACTTACTGAAAAATTCGGCCACAAAGTCAAAGTCGGTCATACCGGTACTTTAGACCCTTTTGCTACCGGCCTTTTAATTCTTCTAACTGGTAAAATGACCAAAAAATCTAACGAATTTCTAAAGCTCGACAAAGTCTACGAAGCGACTTTACGCCTCGGCTACACTTCCACTACCGGCGACCCCGAAGGGGAGATTCAATTGTATTCAAACGAAGGGGGTCCGGAGCGCGGCAGCGCGAGGTCTAGCGCCGGCCGCCCGTGGCGACGGGCCGGCCGGACGCGCCCCGAGTTGAATACAATTGAATCTACTCTTAGCTCGTTTGTAGGTAAAACCAAACAACAAGTCCCTCGCTTTAGCGCTGTCAAAATTAACGGCGAGCGCGCCTATAAATTAGCCAGAAAAGGAAAAAACTTTGAAACCCCGACTCGTGAGATCGAAATCTACAGTATCGAAATCCTAGAATATAACTATCCCGAATTAAAAATCCGCACCCATGTCAGCTCCGGCACTTATATCCGCACTCTTGCCGAAGACATCGGTAAAAAACTCGGCACCGGCGCCTATTTAACAAGCCTACGGAGAACTAAAATCGGTAACTACGATATAAAAGATGCTATAATAAACTTATGTTAGTCTACGCTTCGAAATTAATCGGTGCCCCAGTTTTAAGTGTTCAAGCTGGCGGCCGTATTGCTGTTATTTCCGAAGCGATCGTTGATCCTGATACTTTAAAAATCATCGCCTTTAAAGTAGCCGGTCCGCTTATCGCAAAATCTAGCGCTAACATCCTTGATGTAAAAAGCATTCGTGAATATTCTAATTACGGCTTCGTTATTGACGATATTGAAGAACTTGCCGAAAGAGATGATATTGTAAAAATCTCTAAAGTCCTCGATTTAAACTTTAGTTTAATCGGTCTGAAAGTCGAAACTAAAAAACATAGTAAGCTCGGCAAAGTTGAAGATTATACCGTCACAAGTGAAGATTTTATCGTCCAACAACTCGTCGTTAAACGGCGAATTATAAAAAGTCTCCTTGATCCCGAACTAATTATTTCGCGAAAGGAAATCGTCGAAATCACTGATTATAAAGTTATCGTTAAAGACGAAGAAAAGGTTATTAAACAAAAAGCCGAAAAGGAAGAGTTCATCCCGAATTTTGTTAATCCTTTTCGTAAGTCTGAACAAGATTTTGCGCCAGCTGATACGAAAAACCTTGCCGACAAAGATATTGAATAAGTTTATCATCATCATATCTACTCCGTTTTTTGGCAATGATTTTCATAATTTCCTCTTCGTCATCTCTCGCATCTAAAACTTTTTCAATTATCTCGTCTGAAATCCCTTTTTTCTTCAGCTCCATTTTAAGGCGCTTTTTTGATATTCCTTTTTTTACAAATCTATTTTCAACATACCACTCCGCAAACCCTAAATCATTTAAATATTTTTTATTTTTCAATTTATCAACAATAACCTCGATATAATCTTTGTCTAATTTCTTCTCAAAAATCTTTTTATATAAATAATCCCGCGTCTCTCTCTCCGATCTCGGCCTCGCTAATACCCATTCCAAAGTCCTTTGGTATAGTTTTCCCGATTCAGAAGCCTTCTTAAATTCTTCCAATTTCTCTTCTGAAATTTCTTGTCCGACTTTCAGTTTAAAATCAACCACTTGCGAAATGTCTAATGAAAAGGAATATTTCTCGTCCACAAAAACATTCACCCGATCCGGATTTTTCACCCCCTGTCGTAAATCGGTTATTTTCAAGACAAATCTCCGTGTTGTAAAAACCACTCTTCAAGTAAAACTAAAGTCAAATTATCCTTCTTTAAAGGCGGTTTACAATATCTCATTCGAAAATCATCTGCCTCTTTAAAAAGCACCCACCTAACTTCCGAAACTTCTTCATCGTCAAAATGAAATTCCTCCGACCTCCCCGTCCAATCTACCGCATAAACCCATGCAAATCGATTTTTATTAAACGGTCTCATCGTCACAAATTTCAAATCTTTTTCCGTAACCGAAGCCCCGATTTCTTCATTGGTTTCTCGTATTGCCGCTTCTACTAAAGACTCACCTAAATTAATGTGTCCACCCGCCGAAATATCATAATCACCTGGCCAACGATCGACTTTCTCAGATCTTCTTTGCCACAACAATTCCAATCCATTTTCACCGTGTCGATATACAAAAACTACTGCCACCCCGACAATCGCATCAGAATTAGTTTTTTCCGGATTATCTAAAGCCGAATCCCACCCTTTTCCTTTTATCGGCTCTCCGTTCGGCGCATAAACTTGCCACATCTCATCATGATGCATAAGCTAATCTTCCGCTGCCGCAGCTTTCTCGCGCACCTGCTTTTCGATTTCTGCCATCAATTCCGGTTTTTCGCGGAACAATTTCTTTACTGCCTCACGTCCTTGTCCTAAAGTCTCTCCTTTATATTTAATAAACGCTCCCGACTTTTCCAAAACCCCGTAAGAAACACCTAAATCTAGAACGTCACCAGCTTTCGAAATCCCTTCGTTGTACATAATATCAAATTCAGCTGTTCTAAACGGCGCCGCAATTTTATTCTTTACCACCTTAATCTTCGTTCGGTTACCAGCGATATTATCACCTTCCTTAATTTGACCAATTCTTCGAATGTCGATACGTACCGACGCATAAAACTTCAACGCGTTACCGCCAGTCGTCGTCTCAGGATTCCCAAACATTACGCCAATTTTCATACGAATCTGATTAATAAAGATTACAGTCGCACGAGACTTCGAAATAATACCAGTTAATTTACGCATCGCTTGCGACATAAGCCGCGCTTGAAGGCCCATTTGCGAATCGCCCATATCGCCATCAATCTCAGCCTGGGGAACTAAAGCCGCAACCGAATCAACTACGATTAAATCAACTGCATTAGACCTCACTAAAGTCTCGGTAATTTCGAGCGCCTGCTCGCCATTATCCGGTTGCGATATTAAAAGATTCGCCGTATCAACACCAATCCTTTTCGCATACGCCGGATCGAGAGCGTGTTCTGCATCAATAAATGCTGCCTGACCGCCTTGTTTTTGAATCTCTGCAATCGCATGCAGAGCCAACGTCGTTTTACCCGAAGATTCCGGTCCATAAATCTCAATAATCCGACCCTTCGGATAACCGCCGCCTAGAGCCAAATCTAAAGACAACGACCCAGAAGGGAGCAATTCAACATCCATCTTCGGCGTCTCACCAAGTTTCATAATCGATCCATCACCGAATTGTTTCGTAATCTGCGAAATCGCGAGCTTTAAAGCTTCACTTTTTCCGTCCGCTACTTTATCGTTTTTCTTTTCTGCCACCGCATCCTTTTTTCCCATGATAGTATTACCTTTCTTGTATATATTATACATTATTTTATTAATTCCCAACCCTATTTCTCCACCCCTTGTAGCATACCTAAAAGCTAAAATCAACCTCTCCATCTTGCTAGCGGATAAAACCCTCTAGAATATGGTATAATTAACCTATGCGAGTAAACGAAAATATTTTGATTTCTAGTTTAACTACCATGCGTCTTGGTGGCCCAGCACGCTATGTTTTAGAGGTTGAAAAACCTGAAGACGTCGCTGACGCCTATGGCTTCGCAAGACAATTTAACTACCCGACCTTTGTTCTCGGCTTCGGTGCGAATACAATTGGACACGACGAAGGCTTTAAAGGCGCCATTATTATAAATCGCATGCGCGGTATTTTCGAAGAAAAACTCGAAAACTCTGTTAGATTAAAAGTCATGGGCGGGGAACCTTGGGACGCCGTTGTCGAATATGCTTGTAATCGAAATTTAACCGGTATCGAAGCTTTAAGTAAAATCCCTGGGCTCGCTGGTGCCGCTCCGGTCCAAAACATCGGTGCTTACGGCCAGGAAATCGCCGATACTTTAGTCGAAATTGATGTTTTCGACTCCGTTTCAGACACTTTTAAGACATTAAAAAAAGAAGACCTAAACTTTTCTTATCGTAAAAGTATCCTTAACACGACAGAGAAGAACCGCTACTTCGTTATTTCTATTACTCTCGAACTAAAAGAAGGTTCGATGGCTCCTCCGTTTTACAACTCAATCGAAAAATATATTACTGAAAATAACTTAACCGACTTTAGCCCGAAGGGAATTCGCGCAATCGTTTCTAAAATTCGTGCCGAAAAACTTCCCGACCCAAAAGAAAAAGCTAGCGCCGGTTCCTTCTTTAAAAATATCTATTTATCCGATGAAGAGGCCGAACGCGCCGAATCGAAAGGCTATCCGGTCTATCGCGGAAAAGATGGTAATAAAATAAACTCCGGTTGGTTTATTGAACAAGCCGGATTCGCCGGAAAAGTCTTATATGGCATCCGTGTAAATGAAAAAGCCGCCCTCGTTTTAATTAACGAATCGGCGAAGAGTTATAATGATTTATCAAAAGCTCGCGCCGAAATTGTCGGAAAAGTTTATGATAAATTCGGCTATTGGCTTGAACAAGAACCTGTGGAGATAATATGAAAATTTTAAACGGAGAAGAACTTGCCGGCTTTATTAAAGAGCGCCAAAGAATCTTAGTTAGAGATATGGCGAAAAAGCCGAAACTTTTAATTATCCGCGATAGCGATAACCCGGTTATTACGAAATACGTTAATTTAAAAATACAATATGGCGAAGACATTGGCGTCATAGTCGAAGATTACCGCGCAAAAGATTCCGCTGATATCGCTGATAAAATTGAAGCTGCGAATAATGACGATAACATTTCCGGAATCATTTTACAACTTCCAATCATCGAAAAAGAGAGAACTGACGAATTAACGAATCTAATTCAGCCTAAAAAAGATGTCGACGGCCTCTCCGAACATGGGGCTTTCGATTCCGCAACCGCGACCGCAATTAACTGGCTTCTCGCCGGCTACGATATTAAACTCGATAATAAAAAAATTGCCATTGTCGGCCGCGGCAAACTGGTAGGCGCTCCGCTTTATAAGATGTTCACGAATTCGAATTACGATGTTTCCCTTTTCCATCGTGGCGACGATTTGACAAAACTTAAGCAGTATGATATAATCATAACAGCCACGGGCGTTCCGGGGTTGATTTCTAGTTCCCTTGTCGCCCCCGGTTCTGTCATCGTTGATGCCGGAACCGCCTCTGAAAAAGGCGTCCTAAAGGGCGATCTTACCGACGAAGTTCGTAAACGCAAAGACTTAACAGCTATCACGCCGAAAATCGGCGGCGTCGGTCCTTTAACCGTCACCGCCCTCTTCGACCACGTTATAGAATCAATAATCTAAACTCAATCTATCTCTTTGGTTGTTGTCGTTGATCTATAATACTTTGTCTCACTTGACCAAAATCACCTTCCATAACATTTCCCCCACTATCACGCCATTCGCCATCTCTTCCCCTACCAAAAGTCACTTCACCTCCTGCACCTCGAGCTGTAAATGTATTATTATTCTTAAACTGTTCGAACTTTTTCAATGCTTCTGGATCAATAGGAACCCCATCTTCCTGCATTTTACTCATAAATTCTGAATCACCATAAGCCAATCTATAAGTACTGAAAGCTTTGGTTCTATCAAGCCCTTGACCATTTTCATTATTAAATTTAATTGTATCTCTCGCCAACTTTTGTAAACCTTGTGCGTCATAATCTTCTAATTCATGCGCACTAACCATATTAGCAAACTCCTCAAGACCGCTATTTTTAACACTCGAAAATTCATCAACAGTAGTCACGTGTCTATCAATAGCCTTATGAAGATTATCTTTATTCGTTGCAAAGTCGCTAAAGCCCCCACTGAATCCTCCTTTATTTACCTCTGCAGCATATTCAAACGCAACCGGAGAAGCTCCACGATACACTTTAGAAGTTTCTCCCTCCGAAAACTCTTTTGCAACCCCCTTCATAGCATCTTCACTATAATTATTAGACATTAATGTACCCTTCATAAAAGATGCTGCCGTATCTGCCCGTCTACCAGCAATACGTACTGCAGCCCTTGCTCTCGATATATTTCCACTGCTCATCGCTTCATTGAAGATATCTCTTACTCTAGCTTCATTAGCACCATTGTTTGTTTCTTTTTCTATCAATTTCATCTGATCTACGATTGCGGCATTCTCAGCTGCCTTCTCTTGAGTTGCTTGTCTAGCTTCCAATTTGGAAGCAAAATCTCCCTTTCCCATATTAGCTTCATTCGCCATAGCTTCTTGATCAGCCAAAACTCTTGCCTGAGCCCGAGCTACTGCGCCTGAAGCGACTCTTCTATTTTGCCACCATTTTCCAACCCTAGTTTTAGGATCATCACGCTTTGTATAATTACCAGTGCTTTGATCTAATTTAAGTCCAGCGGCTTTAGCATTTCTTCCTCTTTGAGCTCTAATTTGATCATTTTTATATGCTTCTGTTTGTCTTAATACATCCTGACTCTTAGAAAGCCCACCTTTAATCCCATTCTTAATTCCAGACAACGCTCCGCCCAACGCACCAAATCCAGCCAACACTCCCTTAGCCAAAGTTGGTATCAATAAGAAAGGCAAATATGGCACAATGATGCCAGCCATTGCCATCATAGGATGATATCCATTGCCCTTTTCGAAAACTATAGCACGAATGATGAAGCTAGCCCCATATAACCCGCCACAAATTGGATAAATAACAAGAGCAGCTTCAAAAATCTTCCACCATTTTTTAAAGATTTCCTGAGTATTCGGCAAAATATAACATGCAAACGCCACCGGCGCAACTGCGGTAAAGACAAGTAAAACTACGAACCTTCCAGCAAGTAACAAGAAAAAAGCTATAACCGCCACAAGCACCACTGCAAATATTAAGACAAGCATAACAACGAGCATAGTAGACATACCAGCACCAGACATAGAGGCAACAGTTATAGCCGTCCCTCCTAAAGCTCCAGCCACACCAGCCGACACGAATAATGCAGAAACAATTCCTCCCATAACTCCTTCCGCGCCTATTGAACTATTAATATTCAGCCCTATACTCTTAAACAAATCATTCAATCCGCTTCCTAGAATATTAGAAAGATCAATGGCTATCTGACAAATAATGAAGCTAAGATTAATCAACACTGCCATCGATATTAATCTCGGTAATGCTTTCTTTATACCATAATTATCGATACCATAACCTGTCAACTGAGAAACTATCACTACAAGTAAAAGTATAATTACTATAATATTTGCTATGTCACGGAAATAACTCCAAGCTTTATGCGTTGCACTATCACTACCATATAGTTCAGACTTCATTTCTAAAAGCCAATCAAGAGCCTTACTAATTCCATCCGAAGCAACTACCATATTGTTAAGCGCCGGACAAAGTATCCACGACATCCCCTCAATCCCAGCGTTATAACATGGATCCCCATCGCCATTTGTCTCATTATAATCATCATAGTCCACTCCTTCAGAAGGCGTAAAACCAGAATACTCTACTGTAGTTCCTAACAATTCTCCAAGCTCATCCAGTGCAGACTGAACAGTATTTCCTACAGTACAAGTGAGAACCTGAGAACCTTCCTCCCCAGAAAAGCTATAAAAACCAGCCTCCATATTATTGATAGTAATGGTGTCACAATTGTTTTTCGACAAGCAGGTATTTAACTTCGAGACAGTAGTCTCAAATTTCGAAAAGTCAGGGAATGTATGTTTTATTGGCAACCTTAATGCCGGCTTGGAAACATCAGAGTTAAATTTCGCCACATCTTCCTTAAAAGTATCTAGCGCCTGATCGAACTCTGCTTTTTCTTCATTCGTTAGAGACGTCCCATTAATAACCTTATCACGCATTCCTCTAGCATAAGTCAAAAAATCCGTTATTAAATCTACATAATTATCTAGGGCTGGCACTTCTTTCCCTTTTTGCCCAATTAACTCTTTAATACCTTTTTCAACATTTTTCCCATTTCCATTGATATATTCCAAAGCCAAAACATCATAATCATTAGTAAATGACGTTAACACTTCAACCGGGACATCCGACGTCCCTCCAGCAGGATTTGTTTCATATACCGGTTTGTAATCATGATTTTTAAAAGCTTCGGCATTCTTAACTAAAAGATGTCCCGCATTATACACAGAAGACAGATACCCGTTCACTTTCGTAAGTAACTCTTTATTCTCAACAGCTGTATTATAACAATTAACTATGTCAGTAGCTTTCCTAGATGCATCATCCTTAGCATACTGCGCATCAGCCTTCTCCGACAAAGCCTCTGCTAGTTCCGGACACGTTTCAGCAGTCCCATTTCCGCCATCTGATTCTGTTAAAGCACCGTTTGCGTAAGTTTTTCTAGTTTTATAAGTACCATCCAACTGTACATATCGCATCATCCCTTTGTAGTATATCTTGTAAATATTGTCGTTCTCAACAAGACTTTCTTTGTAATCCGCTTCGCTCACGTCTATAGGAGCACAAACACTATCAAAGACTTGATACTTTTCTGCATTCAATAATGCATCGTCCGTCAAGGCGTGCTGACTGATATTACCCGCATAATCCATGAAAAAGGTAGAAAATTTAAAACCCTTATTTATTTCAAGCTCAAAAGTAAACGTTCCCTCATCATAAGCTGCCCGATTAGCCCAATCTGGCCGAGAAGCAGGATGTTTTGCATAATACATCAAATGCTTTGCGGCCGCCCTACAATCACTAGCGGCAACCGCACCCCCATTTCCAACCTTCGGCCAACCGTCCGGCCAGTTTTCTTCATTATAGGCGTATCCCCACCCAGGTCCTTTAGAAAACCCCATCTTAATATTAAATAAGCCTTCCTTCCCATTCTTACCACAAATTAAATCAGTATAATCCTCATCATTGGTTAAACCATATAATTCCATCAATTGTGCACCAGGATCAGCTTTTAATTGGCTACACCAAATTCTACCATCCTGATATTTCCCAGTCTCATTTACCTCAAGGTATCCGTTATACAATAAATTGTGATTATAAGCAATTGTAGGATAGTCAGTGGATGCATTTTCTAATTGTAAGAATTTTAATTCATATATATTCCGCATGTCAGTCTTGACTTGATCAATAGCAGTAATGGGCATAGTTACACTATTAGGAAGAGCATCTATTATACACCCGTCCGCTTCTTGGATTAAATACCGAATTCCGACTAGGTTATCATAATTACCACTTTCTTGTGCTTCTTGAAGCGAAGTTTTCGCAAAAACGTTAGTATATGGCAAAAAAACTGATAAGACTAACGCTAAGATACATAAAACCCAAGCAAAAAACTTTTTTATTTTCATAATGCTCCCTCAACATAAATATTAAATAAATACGAAGCTTCATCAATATTGCTATTGCTACTTTCACGATCTAATCTCATACTCTCAACGACTTCAGAAAAGGTTTTATTAGCTAATGATTCATAATTTTCTAATTTTATCTCGTAATCACTAACGTACTTCTCGTTATCACTAAAGGCAGTCACAAAAATGAATGCATCAGACAAAGCTTCTCGTTTTTCAAGCCATTGCTCAGCATATTGATTCAATTCTTTTACTTCAATCTCGCGTAACGGCTTTATCATCTCTTCCATATCCTCAGGTAATTGATAAAGATCAGCCTTACTTAATTCTAACCTAAAATTATGCCACACTTCATATGCCATTAATCTATTTTTTAACGTTTCACCAGTCAATATCCTTTCAGAAACCACGGATTTTAAGTTAGAATATAATTGTCTATACTCCTCAGAATTAACTTTATTCTCAAATTTTTTCATCAATACTTCAATTCTGTCCGATTTGGTTTGGCACTCATCTAGGGTTTCTTTATATCCGTCTTTCGTCCTATTTATATTATCAACATCTTGTGTAACCAACTGACACTGACCATAAGAATCATTATAGGTTGACGCTAAAGTATAATAAAGTTCTTCAGCCTCATCCTTTGCACTCTGTCTCCCATTCAAAAACAGTAGCACTGCTAGCGCCACTCCCCCCACCACCAAAACAATCAACAAAATCGTTATTAATATTTTTTTAACCGGCTTTTTTGCCTTACCATTATTTATTACTATCGGCTGTTGCTGCTGAATAGCTCCCCCAGATGTTCCACCCGAGCTGAAACTGCCAAAAGAATTATCGTATGACGGATTCATATATGTTCATTATAGCATAAGCATTTTCATAATCAACAATTTTCGTATTATTCAACACAAAAAATGAACCCCGTCACATCAAGTTCCGAGGTTCATTTTCTTTTATTAGACCACCCGTGAAGCGGTCAGTCTACATTAACTTTTTGCGGCTAGCAATATAATAACCGAGAGTCGTAACTACTGAACCCGCGCCAATAGCACCAGTTACAATAGTTGTTGGACCAGTAGAAGGAAGATCTTCCGGGGTTTCCGGTTCATCCGGAGTTTCCGGTTCATCCGGAGTCTTACATTCAGGTAATTCCGGATTTGTAGTACAATCTTCTTTCGGGTCATCTGGGTCATCTGGTTTGTCTTTACAGGTTTCATCATCCTTAGTGACCATTACAGAAGCATCGTCTTTATAGACAGCATCTTTAACAGTAGAACTTGAAACCGTAGCGCTTGCCCAGTTCACTAATTGGTTAGAACCACAAGCCATCGTTTTATCGATAACTTTACCAGTGAAACGAACATACGCATTACCTTTAGGACCGTAATTACCAATTACAATACCAGTTGTAGTTAAATGATCACCCTCTAAGAGCACGCCACTTTGGTGACTTGCATTATAAAGATAGGTAGAACCTTTAACGTATTCGATATTGGTCGGCAATACGTCTCTAACTGCTACGTTATTAACAGTTTCAGATAAGAGGTTAACGTACTCAATTTGGAACTCAACCTCATCTCCAACCTTAGCATTTACTGATTCTTTCCAAGTTTTATCAGCATCGCCCTTAATACGCACAGTTTTTGATACTTTAGCTGCAACAGAGCTATGAACTTTAACATCAATCGTAACTACACCAGAATATTCATAACAACCAGGAATTTGACCATTCATAGAATCATAACCAAGCTTAACGCCAGAAATGATTACATCATTAGAAAGGTTGAAAACACCTTTATTGTTGTTATATTTCGCCGAACCTTCGACGTATTCAAGATAAAAGTTATCGTTTGATTTAAGCGTTACTTCATCCCAGTAACGAACTGGTTTAGCATTCGAAGAATCGATATAACCGATAATCGTTTGCGAGTTAGAAACCGTTGTCGGAACCGAAAAAGTAGCTTTTACGTCCTTAGCGATGGCATCCATCCCTTTAGGACTGTTGTTGTGAACGAAAAGACGAATCGTATAAGTTTCGCCATCTTTCACGTTAATTTCGTTAGCATTCCAAGTTTCAACCGTAGCACCGGCAACCTTAGCACCAACGAAGTTCTTTTCATCCCCGATTTTACCGTTAGAAATCGAGTTAAACGTAATCGTGTCGCCCAAATCACCATTGTTGATTTGGTCTAACGTGTAGCTAGGACGACCACCATCTGAGTCACCCCAAGCACTCACTATTACAGGCGTGAGTGAAGCTGTCGCGATCACGACCGCAGCAGTCACACTAAGCGCCGCTTTTAATAATTTATTCATAATATTCCTTTCTTAATATAATGATTTATTAAAATATAGAGTTTTTGTTGCTAGCCGATTTGTTAATTTTCGTCCTTGACAGCCGAATCATCTCAGTCTCAAATTGGATGAAGCCCGGCGGCGAAAAGCCGCCGGGACAATGCGTAATGTACTAATCCGTCCTTAAAGACTTCATCCGTGCTATCTATATATCATTAGTTAGTCTGGGGGGCCCTCCCAAGCCCCGTCAGCTTCACCAGATATATTCGATCCATCAGCCGGGTTGTCAGTTGCCGGATCTGTGGTTGGCTGATCAATAGAGCCGTTACCGGTTCCACTATCGCCGTTGTTATCGACATTGGTATCGTTTGTCGGAGGTGTAGAAGGCTCATTAGAGTCTCCTCCCTGCTTTTGTTTATCATTCGTTTCCTCCATATCATCCATGTCGTCCTTATATTCATCGTACGACTGATAATGATCTGAATTCGTATCCTGATCTTTTGTCGACTTGTCTGAACCTTTACCAGAATTGGTGTTCTCTCCCGGACCCTTGTCGTCATTCGGCTCCGTATTATCCTTCGGAGCGTCGTTAGGATCCTTTTTGTATTTTGGCTTGTCATCAGGCGGATCGTCCGGATTGTCCGGTTTGTCATCTTTAGGCTTGTCTTCCTTAGTTTCCTCATCCTTCGGCTTATTATTGTCGAAGAATTCTGGTCTCTTATCGTGGATATTGAAGCCAATTGTAAAGATGGCGTTGCCATTCTTACCGACGTAAGAAAGCACTAAGGCTTCCTTTTTATACTGATAACTGGCCTTGATTCCCGCACGGTCATTATTTTTGGCCGCTGCGTTAAGACACCAGTTTTCAGCCGTTTGACGCATCTGAACGCCCTGATCAACCAGGCGCTCCAGCCAAGTGCAGAGAGTCGCCGCATAAATGCGGTATTCGTCTGTTACGTAAATCGTTCCAGACTTATCTCTGTACTCAACCCAATGAGATACACCGTTTTCCTTGTTCAAAGTTACCATCTCATCCATCCAAGGATTAAGTTCCCCGATAGTATTATTACCGAGTTTCTTATCCTTAATGGCGTTAGCGACTGTAACTCCGTACACAGGATTTCGAAGAATTTCTTCTTCCAGTTCGAGGAACATTTCCTCTTCTTTCGAACTCTCAAACCCGAAGGTCAAAGCGTCCGAAAAGCCTGTCTTCGTTGTTCTTCCTTTGTCATTTGGCGATAACGAGGACTGCAGCAACTCCTGAGAAATATCTTTATATTTCTCTGTAGTCAGCTTCTCCAGCTCCTCAGCCGTTAACTTCTGAACAGTCAGATTATCGAGTGCCTCTTTGACATCTTCCTCTTCCTGCTTCTTAGTTTCCGACTTGTCGTCTGTTTTATCCGCCGCCTCCGTTGTTGCTTCAGTCTGATTTTCCGTCAGCTTATCGAACGGAGACGGCAAATTAAAATTTGCCCCCTTAATCCCTCCGACAAGCAGCGCAATCAGAACAAGCGTTGCAATTACGCAAACAATCAGACCAAGAATCCTACTGATTCGCGCCCTTGCATCGGCCTCGCTGTCGATGACTTCTCCCTGTTCATCGGTCGCCTCAGTTCTCTTCTCATAACTGTAGAAGAAAATACGGTCGATGATAAAGAAGAATGCCGCGGCCACCAACATCAAAATTGGGATGGTCATAAACAGATTTGCCCAACCCGCTTTCAAGTGGAAGCATGCAACAGTCATCGTCGCCGTTGCCATAGCAGTCCAATACATCAGTACTGCCAACAGAATAAACATCAGAAGACCTACGAAGGTCTTCCCCTTCTCACGCCATCTCGCGCACAGATACCAATACATGATAATCATGATTACGAGCATGACAGGCGCGAGGAAGAGCCAAAAACCTGCCAATTTTGGTGTAACGAAATGGATAATACCAAGAATTACACCAAACGTGACGGCACGAAGCCATCCCCCTTCTTCGAGGTTTTGGAAAACGATCTTGCGTTTCCCAGTTTCTTTGTCGGTCTCGATCAGGGTTTTTTCGCTGAACGTTTGCTCAGCCACCCCCATCAAGATGATGGCGATAATCGCCACAATAATACTACCCAACATGGTATTTTCCTCCTTTAATCATAATAATTTTCGGAGGTCAATACCTCCGAATGGGAGTATTGCCTGCCTGACAACTATATATAGATAGCTTTCAGATTTCAAATTTGAAATCTGAGATGATTCGGTTGTTAATGGTCTTCCTGTTTAAGAGAATACCCAAAAACTCAGACTAATTACATTGTATCACACTTTAGCTTATTTGTCAATACTAATATTATATTTTTACGCTTATGGCAATAGCAAATGAAAAAGGCCGACATTTCTGTCGACCTTTTCGTAGCCTTACTTCTTAACGAAGTAAATTTTTCCATCCTGGCTCCAAGCCGGGATGTACACGGGGCCCGTGTAGGGCATAGTGTCTTCGGCGGCCTTTTTCTTGGCTGCCTCTTCCTCGGCAGCCTTCTTTTTTGCTGCCTCTTCGGCAGCTTTCTTTCTGGCTGCCTCATCAGCGGCTTTTCTCTTAGCCGCTTCTTCGGCTTCCTTCCTTTCGGCCTCAACTGCGGCCTTTCGCAACTCTTCGGCCTCCTTGGCCTTTTTCTTGGACTCTTCGTCCTTTTTGGCCGCTTGGGCACGAAGTTCTGCCGCCGTCGGCAGCTTCTTTTTTGCCGCATCTTCAGCAGCCTTCTTTTTGGCTGCCTCTTCCTCGGCAGCCTTCTTTTTGGCTGCATCCTCGGCAGCCTTCTTTTTGGCTGCCTCTTCCTCGGCAACCTTCTTCTTTGCTGCCTCTTCAGCCGGATCCGTGTTTTCCTTCTTAATTGCGTTCCACTTGCTACCGCTCATTCTTTTAATCCTCCTATACATAAAAATATTCCGAGCTGCGCCCTTAGGTTGTTAAGCTACGTACCCCCATTATAACACACTTAATCAAAAATGTCAATATTTATAACATAAACTTTTTGCAAAACAAAAATGGTGCGGGTAGAGAGAATCGATTGGAACAACGACTTCTCGCTTTTTGAAGTTTTTTATTCCATAAAAAATGGTGCGGGTAGAGAGAATCGAACTCTCATCTCAAGTTTGGAAAACTTGCATACTAACCACTGTACTATACCCGCAATTCGAATTGTTAATGGGGTGGGATACCAGGATCGAACTGGTGACCTTCTGGACCACAATCAGACGCTCTAACCATCTGAGCTAATCCCACCATTCCACTTATTATATCATACTTATCTTGAAATACCAGGGTTTTTCCAAGGTAACGGCGTTTTCGACTTTTGAGCGACAGGCGCAGCAGAACTCGTTCCGCTTGGCATCATTGCTCGTTTTGTCGCAGTCGAATTCTTATCCCTCGACCTAAATCTCATGTTTCTCATATCCGTCTTCGGATCATACGTCTTCGCCTTAGGCGCCTGTCCAAAAGTATCATTAACAACTTCGGAGTCTCTATAACCTTTTACCGTCGTTCTATTGCTCTCCATACTCATTCGTTCCCCGAATCCTCTTGTCGAAGCCACACCAATTCCCTCTCGGTTTTGCGCCTGAGCATAAGCCGAGCTATGCACTACATCCTCCGTCTTAGCCTTCATCAAACGCTTTAAAAACGGATTGCTACCTTCCATATCGATATTATTTCGGCAAAAGCAAGAACGCAACCGTCCCCGCCGCCGCTCCTAATATTATTGTCAAAATAATTGTTACGATTAAACTTACGTGCGCCTGTTTCTCCGGCTTTGTGATAATCGTTACCGGACCCTTCGGCTCCTCTTTCGGAACTTCGACCTTCTTCTGATAAACATTCTTCGATAGTGGTCTTTTTACTACTTTATCTTGATTGATAAACGGGCTCTTCGGCGGTTTAAAGGTTTCGTCGGATTTAGCCCTCGTCGAAAGACCACTAGGTTTCTCTAAAGCCGTCTCTCTCGTACCGACTTTTTTCGCCTTTGCCGCTCTTATTTCGTCTTTTTCTTCATTAAAATGACTTCTAGATACACTAGTTTCTGCCCGTCCGGTATTTAAGTCCTCAATCACCCCTAATCTCGCATCTTCTCTTCTCGCGGTCACTTGTCGCTTTACCGGCTCCTTCGCTACTACTTTCGCCTTCGGAGCTACTACCTTCAGAGTTGCCGCTTTAGCTGCCTTAGCTTTCGGGGCTTCTTCTTTTTTTGCCTTTGCTGGCACAAAATCCATATATCTTTTATTATTCATGACCTGACTCTTTTAGCTATCTCGATTATATCAACAAATTCATTTAGAATCAAACTTGAACCTCCGATTAAGAGACCATTCACTCCCGGAACTGTTAAATATGCTCCCGCATTCGAAGAATTTACACTTCCACCGAAAAGAATTGGCATTTTTTCCGCTACTTCCTCGCCATAAGTTTCTTTCATAATCTTTCGGATTAGTTTTACTACTTCCGCCACCTCATCTGGTGTCGCCAATTTCGCCGCTTTAGTACTCGAAATCGCCCAAACCGGCTCGTAGGCCACTATCACTCTATCTATCTCATCATCTGAAACTTCTGCTAAACCTCCGATTAACTGATCTCGAACCACATCCGCTGTTTCCCCGAAAGCTCGTTCCGACTCTGTCTCCCCGATACATAAAATCGGCGTAATCCTATTTCTAACCGCAGCGGCAACTTTTTTCTGTACACACTTATCGTCTTCGCCGAAAATATGTCGTCTTTCCGAATGTCCAATAATCGCATAGTCAACTATCCCTCGAAGCTGTGAAAACGACGTTTCACCCGTAAACGCTCCATAATCTCTATAAAACGCATTCTGTGCCGCTAATTTCATCTTATGTCTATCAATTTGTAAAGACAAAGGCTGCAAAGCAATCGTCGAAGGCGCAATCGCCACCTCAACATCACGATAAATCGGCAATGCCTTTAAAAGTTTATGAAGATAAATAGAAGCTTCGCCAACTGTAAAGTTTAGCTTAAAGTTGCCCACGATATAAGTTTTCATAACCTTATTATAACATGTTATAATTAATACATTATGAAAAAAGTATTATCATTCGACATTGATCAAACTTTAAACGTAGCGAAGACGCCGATTACCGACGATATCGCCGAACTTTTAACAAAATGCTTGGATCATTTTGAGGTATGCCCAATTTCAGGCCAAAAATTCGATCAATTTTTAATTCAAATTGTCGATCGTATGAAAGACGCTACTCCTGAACAACTTACCCATCTTCATCTTTTTGTCGCTCAAGGTACCCAATACTACCGCTATAACCTCGAGAAAAAGGATTGGGAACAAGTTTATAACTATCCTTTGACCGATGAACAGGTGAAAAAGATTACCGAAACTATTGAGAAGGCTGCTAAAGAACTTGGTTACTGGGAAGAAGATAAACTTAAACCTGGTGACGAAATTATCGAAAATCGTTTGTCTCAGGTCACTTTCTCCGCTCTTGGTCAAAAAGCCGGTACCGAAGAAAAATATGCCTGGGATCCTGACCATAAAAAACGCGAAAAAATCGTTGCTCGTTGCAAAGAATTAAGCCCCGAATTTGATTACGAAATCGGCGGTACTACCTCTATCAACGCCATCACTCCTGGTATGAACAAAGTCTTCGGCATGACCCACCTCTTAGAAGAACTAAATGTCGAGAAAAAAGACATCCTTTACTTCGGCGACATGACCCAACCTGGCGGCAACGATTATCCAGTTGTAGAAATGGGCATCGAAACCATTACCGTCCGAAACCACGAAGACACTGCCTTTGCCTTGCGTGGCATCCTTGGTGTGATATAATTTAAGCATGAATATTTTAGTAGTGGGCAACATCCTAAAAGATGTTTATCTAAATCTCGATAGTAGCAAAAACAAATTCGAAGTCGACAGGAACGATACTAAATGGCTTGATTTCAATTTCAACGCCGGCAGTAATTATTTTTTCAGTCGTAATAGTAGCCTCGGTGGCGCCGCTGTCTCTCTTGAGGTACTCGAGAAAATGGGGCTCAGTACTAAAATTTCCGGTTCTGATCTTAGATACTCCGACGGAGAATTAATCTATACCGATCATTCTCCCGAAACTTACCGCTACATTCTAATCTCTGACAGTAAAGCAAGTTATCTCGTTCCCAGTAAAGTCAAAACGACTAATTTTGTCTCCCCTGCCGAAGCTGTCGACTATCTCTATATTGACCGTTCCGCCAACTTAAACCTCGATGCCATTAAACAGATTAACGCCTACTTAGATTTAGCCCAAAAAACTAAACTTATTCTCTATCTAAACACTTCAAATATCTTTGATTTAAAGTCATTAATTCCTCGTGCTAGCCTCTTTATTCTTGAAGAAAACGGCGACGAATCGGAAAAAACCTACGCGCTTGAATTAAACACAGTTGATCCCCAAAAAATCATCAAAATTTCTGAAACTCAATTCTCTTATCTCGATATTGTAGAGAGAATTTCTCCGACTCGCATCGATGTTTCGACCCATCTTTCCCTCTATTCTATTGGTGCCGCTACCATTATCGGTGGCTTTATTCTAGGAAATTCTGTCGAAGAAAGCCTAAAAATGGCCCGTGTTAATGTCGAGAAATCTAAACTTGACGCTGTTCTAGATCTTAATGAGCTTAAAGAAAACGCCACTAATCTAAAACCTATTGAAAACAGTCTTGAACTCATTGCCGCGAATCTCCTTATGTCTAAAAAGGGCATTCTCGCCGCTGATGAATCTGGTGGCTCAATCAAAAAGAAATTTGCAAAGCTCAATATTCCTGATACCTACGATAATCGTCGTGATTATCGTAATATCTTCTTCACAACCGAAGATCTAGAAAAATATGTCAACGGCGTCATTCTTTTCGACGAGACCGCTCGCCAATTTGCTGATAATGGACAAAACTTCGTCGATTACCTCATCGCTCGTCGCATTATCCCTGGTATCAAAGTCGACCAAGGTCTCGAAACCTTCCCAGATTCTCTTGAAACCTACACCAAAGGTCTCGATGGGCTCTCCGAAAGGCTTCACGAATATTATGAATTAGGACTCCGCTTCGCCAAATGGCGTGCTGCTTTTGAAATTCATATCTCCGAATCTGGCGAACTCTTAACTCCGACCCAAAGCGCAATTGAAGAAAACTGCCGCATTCTCTCTGAATATGCTAAAGAATGCCAAACCGCCGGTATTGTTCCTATCGTCGAGCCAGAAGTAGTTTATGACGGTTACTACCCAATCGAAAAATCCGCCGAAGCGACCGGTAAAATTCTTGACTGTCTCTTCGAAAAGCTAAACGAAGTTAACGTTAATCTTAAAGCTTGCATCTTAAAAGTTAACATGGTTCTCGCCGGCAAACAATTCGAAACCCAATCTACTCCTGAAGAAGTTGGTCAAAAAACCGCCGAAGTTTTAAAGGCCCATGTTCCTGCAAATCTCGCCGGTGTAGTATTCCTATCTGGTGGACAAACTGTCGAACAAGCTACCGATAATCTTGCTGCAGTCGAAAAAAATGGTCCTTTCCCTTGGCCAGTCACTTTCTCATTCGCCCGCGCGCTCCAAGATCCCGCTCTTTATGCTTGGGCCGGCAACAACGAAAATGCTAACGCCGCCCGCGATGCCTTTAAGGCTCGTCTTATCGCAAACACAGAAGTTCTCCCATAAAAAAAATAACCCCGGAAAGGGGTTATTTTTTTATTCTTCAGTTTTTTGTTCTTCAGTTTCTTCTTCTGGTTTAGTACCATTCTCCGCCGGAACATCCGCCGCATCCACTGGCTCAGCTGCTGCCGCTGCCGCCTCTTCTGCTTCACGTGCTGCTGCTTCTGCTGCTGGATCATAGAGCGAAGCTACAACCTGTTCAGCGTCTAGTTCTTTATCTGCAAATTCAACACCGTTCGGAAGCTTAATATCTGCAATCGTGATTTTATCGTCAATTTCCTTCAAGTTAGCTGCATCAACTTCCAAACCCTGTGGCAAATCTGCCGGTTTTGCCTTTACATCAATCTCTTCTAGAGACTGTGTCAAAGCAAAATGATAGAGTTTTGAAGCATCCGACTCTTCGAAATTAACAATTACAATTGGCGTTGTAGCCTCGACTACTTCGTTCGCCGAAATCGCTTGGAACTCAATATTGATAATCTTTCGCGAAATCGGATCGAATTGTACGTCTTTTACAATCGCTAATTGCTTCTTTCCAGCAACGTCTAAATCAATCGGGGAGTGATATCCAGCTTTTTCCAAAACTTTCTCCGTCGAAACATATTCTGATGCTGAAAGAACCGGCTCCTTACCGCCATAAACCACCGACGGAATTAAACCTTTTTCTCTTAAACTTTTCAACTTTTTCCCAGTCAACTCTCTTTTCTCGAGCGACAATTTATATTCAGCCATATCTTTTTCCTTTAATTTCCTATTATTTTATCACTTTCTTTAAATTTTTCAAGAGGTGCGCTTTACTTTCACCATCGCCGGCCGTATTACTTCCTTCTCATAATAATATCCCGGCCTTAAAGTCTCTGAAACTACTTCTTTCTCTCCTTCACCTTCGACCATCACTGCTTCATGTAAATCTGGATTGAATTCTACCCCCTGAGACGAATCAATTCTAGTTAATCCTAGTTCCACTAACGTCTTATCGAGCGATTTACTTAACGGTTTTAATTCCTCATAGCTTAAAAAGGCTCTCTCTAGATCATCTAATAAAGGTAAAAACTTATAAACTGTCGCCATTTTTACCGCATTTTTCTCATTTTCCTTCTGGATCTCGACCTGTTTGCGAAAATTCTCAAAATCCGCCCGCGTTCTTTGTAGATCTGCCGTAAGCTCCGCCACTATTTCTTCATTTTTTACTTCTTTTTTCATAAAATATCCTCCAACATATTTCCTGCGTGTTTTACGAGTGACATTACTTTCGAATAATTTTGTCTCGTCGGTCCTAGTACCCCTATATAACTTCTATCCGAAAACGGTGAACGGAATTTTGAAATTATTAGTGACACTTCCGAATTCCCTCCAATTGGATTCTCATGCCCAATAAAGATATTCAGTGCTTCCCCCGGCGCCGCTTCGCGAAGCCATGGCTCTAAATTATCTAATAGTTTCGCTACCGCCTGCACTCGCCTCGTATCAACAAACTCCGGCTGAGTAAATAACCGCGTTAAACCGGAAAGATATAATTGTCCATCAATCGTCGCCAACCCGAGATTTCCGGTCAACTCAACTAAAGCATCTACCGCTCTCCGAATCGCCGCATCCGCTCGTGATTGCGAAGAGACTCGTACCTCTAAAGCATGCGCACCACGTTCAAACAACGAATCTCGCTCTTCTTCCGCGTTATCAAGATTATTTACATAAAATCGATATCCCGCGTCCGTCGGAACTCGTCCCGCTGAAGTATGAGGTTGCGCAATTAGACCCAAACCTTCCAGTCTTGCCATCTCTGCTCGAATCGTTGCCGGCGAAACATTAAAAAGCTTCGCGAGCGTCACACTCCCGACCGGCGAAGCTGTTTCCGCATATTCTTCAATGATTTGACACAATATTTCTCTCTGGCGCTCTGTGATTTTCATGCTTTCTATTATATAAAATTAGCACTAAAAAGTAAAGAGTGCTAATTATTAAAAACCATGGTTTACAAACGTTTTTTACCATGCTACTATAAAAGAACCCTTAAGTTGTGTCGAACTCAAAACGGCAAGAAAATTTCAAAGGAGGATTATTCTCATGGCAAAATGTAAGCAACCCCAAAAAACCAAACCGATGAAAATCGAAATTAACGGAACTGAGTATCTCTGTTCCAAAAAAAATGGTAAAATCACCGTCCGTACTTCGCGTACTGCTAAAGGGCAAAGTTTAGTCGCTGGAGTCTACGATATCGCCAATGGCGTTTGGCACAACGACAATGGTGATGGCTCGCTTCCAGCAAAAGCCAAGGAGTATATTGCTAAACTTCTGTCCTAATAATCCATATTACAGCCTCGGTATTTTACCGAGGCTTTTTCGTATGCTAAAATAGGCTCATGGAAGAAAAACTCTCAAAAATTAAAACCTGGCTCGGTACCGGTTCAATCAACATCTTTGGGCTTCCGATGTCTGGTAAAGACACCCAAGGAATTCGTCTTGCAGAAGCAATCAACGCTAAATTCTTATCTTCTGGTATTATTATCCGCGCTGCTGAAGAAGAACAACATAAAGACTATTCTAAAAATGGACAGCTCGCCCCGACCAACGTCTTTTACGAGCTAGTACTTCCTTACTTTGAACGTCCCGATCTTTTTCAATATCCTCTAATTCTCTCTTCAATTGGTCGTTGGTCTGGCGAAGAAGACCAAATCATTTCCGTCGCTTCCGGAGCTGGACACGAAATTAAAGCCGTTATCGTTTTAAACATCTCTGAAAATGAAGTTGAACAACGTTTTGAAACTTCTAAAATCTTAAACGATCGTGGTGAGAGAAGTGATGATAAAAACCTCGAAATTTTCCATACCCGCTTAAAAGAGTTCCGCGAAAAAACCGTTCCTGTTCTCCAACACTACAAATCCCTTGGGCTCCTCATTGAAGTAAACGGCAACCAATCTCGCGAAGATGTCTTTAAGGAGATCGTCGAAAAACTTTACAAAAAAGCTTCCGAATCTCCTTCCTAAACTCAAATACTAAATAACCCAATCCCAAAATTAAAACACCTATCACCGCGTAGAGCGCAACGAATGAAGATTTTTCTTCGTAGTTTTCAGGCTCTAAACTATAATCCGCTCCCTTATTTTCCGTAATTTTTCGACATCTATTTGTGTCTGGATTAAGAAAATACCCTTCCTTACAAGTCTTTTCCTCTGTCGTTTTTATTTTGTTGCACCTTCCCGTTAAAATATTCAAATATTGTCCTTCACCACAAATCCTTTCTCCCACACTCGTCACCTTTACACAATTACCAGTCGCTTCATTAATTACCTTCCCTGCCTCACAAGTTTTAAATTCTTGGTAGTTATTTGCTTCTCCTGGCGTTGGCGCATATGTCACTCGCCAAATCTCCTTCCCATATCCATCATATCCAATTCGCGCATATGCCGTTCCTCTTCTCTGACCATTCGGGTATCCAATTTTATAAACAATTGTCTCGTCCGTGTCTACTAATTCTAAAACATTTACATTCGTCGGATTTTTCGTCAAACTAAACTCTTTCGGATAATAAACATAATATTCTTCCGCTTTTAGAATTCCTTTTAATTCATAAGTTTTGTTTTTATATTTTATTTTGCATCCATCCATCAAGATTTGCTCTGAACTAGAATTATATAATTCAATAAATTGTTCATCTCGCGAGTTCTCATAATAACTCAATATCTCTGAAATTTCTAAGCCCTTACATTGGCTCGGTTTTATCTCTTCTTCATCAACCTCAACATAATAACTTTTTTCGTCATAAACTGGTTCATATTTTTCTACATGTACAAATTTACCAGTTTCATTATTTCTCACTAAAGTCGTCGGCGTAGAAGATTTAAATTCTTTCAAACACTCTTCTTTTCCAGTCCAACAAACACTATCAATAACTTCACCATTTCGCTCCAAAGTTATTCCCGCCTTAAACGCCAAAGTTTTCGTATAGTTCACGGCGGCCAGCTCGCTCTCAGGCGAGCTGGCTAAGCGAAGGAGGACAGTCTCGCCAGCCATAAAGCTGTGCTCGGGGAATTCAAACAAAGTTGAATAATTCCCGCTTGAGTTAGTATAGCCTACAGTTATGCCAGCGAGCGAAACCAAATTGTCGGAATTCTTTCTGGATATCTCGATCATTTCTCCGACATTACTTTTTCCGTCTATTGTATATCCTGGATTTACAGCTTTAATAAATAAATCTGAACTATCAACCTCGATTTCTTCCGCAAAAACACTTTTCAGACCTAAAAAAGTCAAAACTGCTACAGAAACAAACAGACTTAAAAATATAAAAATTTTTTTCATGTAGGCACCCTAGCATCACTACCCTCGAAAATCAACCCCTAGTATGCTATAATTAAAGCATGAGTGTTTTCACCTCTTTAAGTATCCTCATACTTTCTATGCTTATCATTGTTTCAATGAAGCTTATTCCTGGTGTTTTTGCTCATTTTTATCACTACACTTTTGGTAAATATTCTGCCAGAAAAGCTAGCAATCTAAGTATTTTCTTCATTTTCGGAGTTGAAGCTTTGCCCGCTCTTATTTTTGCTACATTAAATCTAATTTTTTGCGCCCTATCATACACTAGCTTAGATCTTTCCAACGAAATTTTTCTCTGGGCTATTGCTGGCCTCTTAATCGCACTAGGAGTCGCCTTCTTCTTTTTCTATTTCCGCCGCAGTTCCGGAACAGAACTCTTCATTTCTCGTCGCAACGCTTCCAACTTTATCAAAAAAATCAAACTCGTTAAAAACCATTCCGATGCTTTTGTCTTAGGCTTTGTTTCCGGAATTCCCGAGCTCTTATTTACTCTGCCTCTTTATTTAGTTGTTATAGTTTCAGTTACTAAAAACTTTCTCATCATAATGCCGTGTTCATTAATTCTTACATTATTTATCCTTATTACAATCAGTCCGTTATTTTTCATTTATGCCTATTTTAGAAATGGCAATAATCTTGCAAATTTTCTCAGACTACGCATAAAAAATAAAACTTTTTTCCGCTTCTTTGTTCCTATTCTCTACTTCGTACTTGCAATATTAATCATAATTTCTAGGGTAGTTTTCTAATGGAATATTTCGACGAAAAACTAATCAAACAGAATTTAAAAATTGATGCTCGCGCTATTGGCATCCCTTCTGGCTCCGCCGAAATATTTATTGAAAAAACCCTCGAAAACGTTAAAAAACAATTAAAAAATAAGACTATTATCACTAATAAAGATTTAGAAAGGATCATCACGAAAGAACTAAAAAAGTACAACTCTGATTTAGCTTATATTTATAAAAATCGTGATAAAATAATATAAGATATGGGAAGAAAATACGATTTCGAATACATAGTAATTGGCAGCGGCCCAGCCGGTTCCGCCGCCGCTTTAACGCTTGCAAAAGCAAAAAAGAAAGTTGCTCTAGTCGAAGGAAAATTCTTCGGCGGTTCGAATTTAAATACCCGCGATGTTCCTTATGCGGTCGCTTTGAATTTTTCTCATACCTATTCTAAATTACTTTCTCTTCCTGAATTTAAAAATCAAGATTTTTCTTTTAGCCTCCCGACTGCCGTTTCACATCAGTTAAAATCTGTCTTAAATGCTGGTGGCAACGATACGAAACCTTACGAAGAAAAAAATATTACCTGTATTAAGGGTTATGCAAATTTTCTCGACCAAAACACTATTGCTGTTGGCGAGAAAAAATATACCGCGGGAACTTTTATTGTAGCGACTGGTTCTAAACTAAAGACTCTAGAAATCGCCGGAACAAAATCTGTAAGTTTCTTAAATCCTGAAAATGCTTTAAAGATTCGTCGCCTCCCGAAAGTCGCCGTTGTTGTTGGTGGCGGTTCAACCGGCTGCGAAATTGCTGAATACTATGCTGAGCTCGGTATAAAAGTAATTATTCTTGAAATGTCTAGTCGTCTACTTCCTCGCGAAGATAAAGAAGTTGGCGAACTTATGACTGAATACTTTACCAAAGAACTTGGGATTATGGTTTGTCCTAATTGTAAAGTCGTTGCTCTCGAAAAAGACAACGACGTTAAACGCGTTATCTTCCAAAACGCCCGCTCCGAAAAAATGGTCCGCACCGATTGCGTCGTTCTTGCGACTGGAAGCGTCCCTTCTCTTGACTATGGCCTTGAAAATGCTGGCGTAAAATACAAAAATAGCGGCATTGTAGTTGATAAATATTTTCAAACTTCCGCAAAAAACATTTATGCCGTCGGCGATTGTCTTGGCGATGAATCCTCTTCTACTGAACGTGCTGATTATGAAGGTATGCTTGTCGCATCAAACCTTGTCAACCATACTAAGACCCTCGCTAACTATCGCGGCTTCATTCGTTCTATTGATATTGTTCCGGAAATCGCTGTCATCGGATTAAATGAAGATGATTTGATGAAACGAGATCGTAAATATCTTAAAGCTACTATTAAACTAGATGAAATTTGCGCAAGTAAAATCTCTGATTTTAACTATGGTTTCATTAAACTATTAGCCAATAAAAACTTCCAGATTGTCGGAGCTACTATTGTCGCTCCAAACGCTAAGCTAATTGCCGAAGAAATTGCTCTCGCTCGTCGTCACAATCTCACCGCACTAGAATTAGCTAGCACACCGCATCCAATCAATAGTTATAATTATCTTGTTAAACTCGTTGCGAAAAAACTTCTGAAAAAATAATCAGGCATAAAAAAATGGTAGCGGGGGTTGGATTTGAACCAACGACCTTTTGGTTATGAGCCAAACGAGCTACCAGGCTGCTCTACCCCGCGACGCATATATCATTATATACAAAAACCATTTTTTGTCAATCTATAGACTAACAAGTCGGCCCAAATCCAGACCAAGATTGATATTCACAAGTTACACTATTAACTTTTTCTAACAAGTTATCCCCGCTCCCCAAAAGCTCAAGTGCATATAATGGATATGGGAAATATGAATCCCCTACATCAAGCCTTGCTCCAACTCTTCTATACAGATTATTCGCTCGGCCAGTTGAATCAATTTCAATTTGCATACCATCTAGTGTTACTGGCTTCTGTACCGTAGTACTACCACCCTCGCTAGCAACTACTTCCTTTCCGCAAGGTCTACTTGATTTACAATAAAACTCTAATGAAAAACTCGTATCAGGTTGTCCATAAGGAAGCGATACTACAAATGTAAAGGTTTCGTCACTTCTTCCATCATCTTCTCCGTTAATCACATTAGGTAATTCCATTGTCGCTGAACAAGCAAATTCCGAAATGTTAACATCACAATAAGTCACAAGTGGTAAATTCTTGACCGCTCTATTATTTGACTTCACCATTTGACTCTTCGTAATAATATTCTTTTTCTCCGTTTGATTATATATACCAACATAATTATCTTCTAAACTTCCACTTGCCATAGTCGCATCATCGGTCGGTACTAAGAATACGGTTCCTCGGTTCGTTCTAGCTGGGCTAGTAGCAGTGACCGTAAAATCATCGAACAAAAAGTCTTTTGCCGTTTGCACTAAACTTACCGAAATCATTGGTGGTACCGCTAAAGCCGTATCGCTACTTTTTAGCGCCGGGAACAATACTTTTGCACTACTACCGCTACCACTTATATTGCTAAATCTAGGTTGGAATCTTCCGTTTGATGCTGAACGACGATCTTCTTCCGCAAACCAGTTCACTACAACTTTGTCAATCTCATTAGCATGTATCTGATTCCCTTTTTCATCCGTTCCTAATTTAACCTGTACAACCTTTGTTGTATTAGCTTCCGTTAAAGTCGCACGATAATCAGATGGGGTTTTGTTAATTTTCACACAAGTGTATGCTTGCTGTAAATTATTTGTCCCACCAGCAGCACCACCAGAGCTCTCCTCAATCATAACTTCTTTACTATCGTCCTCTGATATTCTTCCTAAAATTTTCGCCACCATATCGCAACCTGACCCATCATCAGGATGATTCACCCAATAAATAATTTCTTCACATTCAACCACATTATCCGGTCTGATTGTCCCTTCTTTCTTATTTAAGCTAAGACATTTTTGATAATTATAGAAAGCTAGTTTCGCATCCTCAATCCCCGCAAGCGCCGAATCATATGCTGACTGAGACAAATCATCGTTTGCCGATCGAGCCATTTCCGATAAAACGACAGCCGTAAAGCTTGCCGCAATAATTACCAATATTAATGTAGAAAACGCCACAATATAAAACGACGCCGCTCCTTTTTTTGCCTTCATTTTTCCTTTCTCCATTATTATCTATCCTCCAGTTGCCTGCGCGGCAAAGTTAAATTTATTAATCGCACAATAATCAAAATTCTCGGACCTGTAGTCTTTCGGTACTGCACAAGCTCCGCCTGTTGCTTTTATATTAATACCGCCTTGTATTGTCCCTAAAATAAACGAAACCGAATAGAATAGGCTATTTTTCGCCGAACTTTCCGCCGGTACTGAAATATACAAATCATATAATGCTAAACCTTCGCCAGTTCCGTCCGAAGCTAGCAAATCAATCGGTACATCAGTTAAAGTATCGCCATTCTTTGAAATGTCAAAACTATTGCTAATATTTGTATTATAACTTGAACCTACTGCCGAAACGCAAACTGCCCTTGAATCATCTTTAACTTTTAATAGCCTGAATCCGCTACAAGTCATTGTCCCACCACTAGTATTCTTACAGATACTACTCTCTTTCAAACTGCCATTTGATTTAAACTTTAATGTTGCAGGGCTTGCGCTCCTTACTTCATATCCATTGCCAGTATTAAAGAAATATCCTGTATTCCAAATATAGGAATAATCTCCAGCACAAAATGCTCCATAAACCGGAACGTCACCCAAAGAACCTTGTCCATTTTTTCCTCTTACCTCCGCAGACCTCGTCACCGAGGCGAAACCTTTTCCACCATCGTTCTCACATTTTTTCCCAGCCGAAGATCCGCTTACATACACATCATTATATAGCACCGCACAGTCATCTTTTACTGACTTCGAAGACGAATTCTGAATTGCTGCTCGTATATCATCAACTAAACCCGCCCCCGTCGTATTAACCTGTTTTAGTGTTACACCTTTACGATAAGACGATATTGTATCGGTAATAATATAAGCGACCGTCAAAGACAAAATCCCAATAAAAACTAATGACAAAGATATCTCAACTAAAGTAAAACCTCGTTTCGTTTTTATGGCTCGCATCGATTCCCCTCATTCTGATCTACGGTTTCAACACCCGAAGCATTTCTCGCTCCGCTGACAATCCTAATATCCCTTCTTATGCTCTGTTTCTGTCCGCTCTCCGGATCTACACAAAAATCGACGTCCGCAATCTCAAACTTATATCCACTAGCAGTATTTCCTTCTTCATCAGGAAGATACGCAGCCAAAGGATTCGGCAACGAACCTCCCGCGCTACTTAATATTTGATTTACTTCAATTGTTCTTCCTTTTAGTATATAAGTAAATATCGTTCCCGATTTCGGATGCCAAACAACTAACAATGCTCCTTTAAAATCTTCGTATTTCCATCCTTTAGTTGTTTCGATCCCGGCTCCCCACCTTGTAAAGTATTGTTCCGCAATTCCAGCAAACCCAACCACTCCACTACTATCTTTTATTAACACGTTAGCCTCTAGTTCTCCCAATTGCGATAGCGTATCACTACTTCCTAAAGAATTATTAATCTTTCCTACAACCGTATATGAAAATATCGCTTTTTCCGTATTATTCTTTCCCTCGAAATTTTTTGATTCCCCAAACGTCACCAATTTCCCATAGATTGCTTTTTGTGAACGCCCACTAGAAGCATCCCGGTTTTCTACATTCATTGTTTGCGAATAAACACTTCTCAAAAATTCAGCAAAGCTCTGTACTGAATCATTGTACCTTTGTTGGAACATTGAACTTTGTATCCCGATCACAATCCCAGCAAACAGCATTCCAGTCACAGCCAAAAAGAGCGCAACTTCTACTAACGTAAAGCCTCGTCTTTTTGTCATTTTCATAATATATATTATACCATAAGCAATTTTATTTTAAACCCTAATAATTCGGGAACAAAAACATCATCCATTTTTCAAAATTAGAATATTGTTTTTCTACTATTTCAGTTGTCGAACTTTTATATTTATTCCTTGCTTCTTCCGAGTTTTCTGGCATCACTACCATATTCTCACCCTCAAGTTTTTTATCTAATTGTCTTCTCGCCATTAATTCCTGGTATTCCTCCGAACGATAATACTCATTTTCTAGTTCCGCCGCCTCAACTTCAATCTCTAAAAGTTCTAATTCCTTTCTTTCCGCCGTTAGTTTTTCTGATAATTCCCAGTTTCTAGACATTGCTTTTATCGACTGGAAAGTCCATATTAAACATAAAACAATCGCAGCAATCAAAACAACATTCTCAATCGTCAAAAAATCATGCTTCATCGCATATTTTGCTTTACGTAGTTTTGTTTTAACTCCGCTCATGCTTATCATTATAACATTTTGTGATAAAATAAGACAGCAAGGGGGTATAGCTCAGCTGGTCAGAGCATGCGTCTTATACACGCAGTGTCCTTGGTTCGAATCCAAGTACCCCCACCAATAATAAGCATCAAAAAAGTGTTGTAAATTTTACAACACTTTTTCTCTGTTTGCACTAATTATTTCTTCTTGAGAGTCAAGAAACCATTGCGTGGATTCTCACAGACGACACGATCAGAAGGAAGATCACAAGGAGTACCCTTGCCACCTTTTTCGTCCTTAGTAAAGAAATAAATTGTCTGAGGTTTGCCACCGCGAAGAGTAACTTCAGATTTGTGTAGGTAATATTTCACACCCTTACCATTGGTATGTGCATAAGCCATTTTAGCTTTCCTCCTTAAGTTATTATAATCTTATCTTATGAGAACAAAACACAATTGTCAAGAGGTTTTTAGGGGTTTTAAATAAAAAGTAAGGATAAACGGAGTACAATCCAGATAATAACTCTAATAAAAATTACAACAATCATAATAACCGTAATCAAAACCATAAAACCTGTTAGCGTCGGAGTCCAAACCGGCGAAGCATAATTCTTGCGGTAAAGTTCCGTCGAAGGCAAACTTGCAATTATCTTATCTTGAATCTCATCTGCCGCCGGATACTTATTAATTTCCGTCAACATACAATTAATAAACCGCGAATCATTCCAAGTCCACCCATTCTGCGCCGCTAAAGGCGAGCAAACATCTGAAGCTAAAGCATACACATTTCCGTTCGGATTTCCATCAGAAGCCACCTTAGCTTCTGCCTCCTTTAAAGCTGCATTCGCCGCTCGAATATATTGATGCTCAAGATAAAACGGACCTGTACCAAAAGTTATTTTCTGCGTACCATTATCTTCGACTACATTAATTACCATATTTGAAAAAACAAACTTTTTTAGTTCCTCAAGCGTTCGTGCAATTTCTTCATCGTCCTCTGCTTCATCTGCTGCAAGTACTGCGTCCCTAAGCTCCGTCATTTTAATATGATCTAATCTCAGTAGTGTTGCATCTAAAAACAGAAACGGAATCAAAATTAATAGCAGTTGCCAAGTCTTTATTTTAAATTTAAAGCGCCCACGCTTTTTCATATAGTATATTATATCATTTTTATGCTTGCGCACTTTAAAAACCTTTGCTAAAATAAATTCCATCGCTCGTTAAATTTCCCAATTGGCTTAAGGCTAAAGTCATCGCGAGGTGGGTCGGTCGTAAGAGCGAAAAACATTAAGGAGAACACTAAAGATACAATGCGTATCAAAAGACTAAATCGTTCTACGGAACGCCAGAAGTCAAAAATCCCTCCTGCCGCTTGGCAAGAGTTCATCGAGATTTAACTTCTACCAAAAATCCCCCTTTTAAAAGGGGGATTTTTGCTTCGTTCTATTCTCCAAGTTTCGCTGCTACGATTTCTTTAATTAACTTAATAAACTTATCGCCAGTTTGTGCCCCTTCCCAAGTAACCGTCTTTCCATTCACCGTTACACTGCCAGTTCCATTTTCGTCATTATCTGCCCAATCGATAAACTGACCATCAATATAAAACGCCGGTGTTCCAGCGACATCAACTCTCTTTCCAATTCCCATATCAAAACTAATCTTCTTCGACACCGCTTCGCTCTTTATGTCCGCATTAAATTTCTCTAAATCTCCCTTTCCATTCGTAACATCTGCAAAATACTTATTAAAGTATTCTGTTCTCGTTGAACCCGTAGCATAAAACCATTCCGATTGTTCCTCGAACAACTTATCCGCATATTCCTTCCAGTAGCCCTGAAGCCCAGCCGCCTCCGCTGCTGAAGCTGCCGCAGTTGCATTTTGATGGTAAGAAAGTAGAAAGCTTCGATATACGACCGCCAACTTCCCGTCCAATTCTTTAATAACTTCATTCACTCGAGGGTTATACGAGGCACATCCCGAGCACTGATAATCCGCATACTCAAAAATCACCACTGGCGCATCTTTATCTCCTTTTATATGATCACCAATATTACCGTTATCCTTCGTCGGTTCAATTATTGAATAAAAATCATAATCGTTATAATTAGTAGCCTTATTATTTCCGTCAATTACCATATAGGCCCCAATAGCAATTAGTACTACAACAATTACGCCAACTATCACTCCCGCCACCGAAAAACCTTTTAACTTTTTCATGAAAACTCCTTTAATGATATAATGATTATATCATGTTCGAGAGTTTAATAAGAAAGTTTGTAAAGTTTATCGATCCTAAACTTGAGAAATATCGCGTTAAAAAAGCGCCTACGAAAATACCGAAATATACTCCGAAAACCCTTGAAGAGTTCATTGGTGTACTTCAACGCACCCCGAAAAGCATTCTAAGCTCCGACGACCGCAATCGTATCGCTGCCGTCATGAGCTTTGATACGCGTAGAGTCTCCGATCTCATGATCCCAAAAGAGAAAATGGTCTTCGTGCATCAAAAAGATTTCCTTGGCCCCTTAACCCTAGATAAACTCTATAAATCTGGCTTTACCAACTTTCCAGTCATCGACGACAAAGAAAAAGTCAAAGGAATTATTCATACTGAAGCCCTTAATGCTCTTGAGATAAAAAAGACTGATCGCGCCGAAAAGTATCTTGATAAAAACGTTTGTTATCTACATCTTAACGATTCCCTTCAATTTGCCGTTGAAGAAATCGAAAGAACCAACAGTTATTATTTCCTCGTCCTCGACGAATCCGATTCCCTTGCCGGCTTTTTCACCATCCAGATGCTATTAGACTATCTCCTCAAATAGTGATATAATATCACCTATGAGAATCTTAGCGAACGAATTAAAGAATTTTTTGGGCAAAAACGTAACGGTCGAAGGATGGGTCAATTCCCGTCGGGACCATGGTGGTCTTATTTTCATTGATCTTCGTGATCACACCGGAATCATCCAGCTCGTTATCACTCCGGAAAACATAGAATCATTTAAACTTGCTGAATCTGTTCGCGATGAATTCGTCTTAAAAGCTGAAGGAAAAATGCGCGAACGCGCTCCTGAATTAATTAATCCGAATATCGAAACCGGAAAAATTGAATTAGTTGTTGATAAGCTAGAACTCTTGAATAGATCCGACCCGCTTCCAGTTAACACTCACGACGACGGTGAAAAATCTTCCGAAGAGATGCGTCTTAAATATCGCTATCTCGACCTTCGTCGTCCTTCGATGCAAAACATTTTAAAGCGTCGTTCGGAGTATTATCGTTTTATTCGTGAATTCATGTATAATCACGATTTTACTGAAATTACGACTCCAATTCTCGCGAACTCTTCTCCTGAAGGCGCTCGCGACTTCCTTGTTCCTTCGAGATTACACCCTGGAAAATTCTACGCCCTGCCACAGGCCCCGCAACAATTTAAACAATTGTTAATGGTTGGCGGTGTCAATAAATATTTCCAAATTGCGCCTTGTTTCCGTGATGAAGATCCGCGTGCTGACCGACTTTATGGCGACTTTTATCAACTCGATATGGAAATGTCGTTCGTTAGTGACGGCGAAGTAGTCCGTAGTGAAATCGAACCATTATTTGTCGACCTTGCGACTAAATTCACTAACAAGAAATTAGTTTTAAACTCTGAGCCCGCGAAACAATTCGTCGGAAAAGACAGTAAAATTCCGCGAATGCCTTACAATTTTGCAATGGAAACCTATGGCGTCGATAAACCCGACCTTCGCTATGGTATGGAATTAATTGAATTAACCGAAGTCTTTAAAGATACTGATTTCAAAGTCTTTAAAGCTCCTTGCGTAAAAGCCCTCTGTGTAAAAGGTGGCGCCAACTTAACTCGTCGCGAAATTGATGAATTTACCGAAAAAGCGAAAAAGGAAGGCGCCGGCGGACTTGCCTATATATTATATAGTGATGGCGAAGCCAAATCTCCGATTCTAAAATTCATGTCCGAAGCCGAAATTAAAGATGTGAAAAAACATACCGGAGCTGAAGAAGGCGACGCTGTATTCTTTGGCGCCGATGAACGCTCTAAAGTTAATAAAGTCTTAGGTCAACTTCGTATCGCTTTTGCTGATCACTTTAACTTAAAAAACGACGACGAAGTCGCCTATACCTGGATTGTTGATTTTCCGTTTTACGAATGGGATGAAAAAGCTAGAAAACTCGATTTCGGCCATAACCCATTCTCTATGCCAAAAGGTGGCTTAGAAGCCTTAGAAAATGCAAAAACCGATGAAGAAAAATTAGCTCTCGTCGCTGACCAATATGACATGGTTATGAACGGCTACGAAGTTTGTTCCGGTGCTGTCCGAAACTACAATCCGGAAATTATGTACAAAGTCTTTAATATTCTCGGTTATAATAACGAATACGTCGAATCGCGCTTTAGCGGTATGTTAAATGCCTTTAAGTTCGGTGCACCTCCACACGCCGGCTGCGCCCCTGGTCTCGACCGCATCTTCATGGTCCTTGAAAATACTGAAAACATCCGTGACATCGTCGCCTTCCCGAAAAATGGCTCTGGCGTTGATTTAATGATGGATTCCCCGTCCGAAGTAGATAAGTCCCAACTCGACGAATCTCATTTAGCTATTTTAGAAGACTAAAAAATGGTAGGCCCGGCTGGAATCGAACCAGCATTGTATCCTTAGAGGGGATATGTCCTATCCGTTGAACGACGAGCCCGCCGTTACTATATTATACCCTATTTCTCTGGTTTTCTCAACTTATAATAAATCGACGGCGCAAATCGAATCGGCGCTAAGACCGATTGAGCCTTATCTTCCATTTTTACCAAATTGTTAGTCTTAAAGATTTTCTTTAGACCCTTGTTTCTAAAATTCGACACTGAAAGAACTTTTTCTGTCGTAAATCCAACTTTATCAAATATTTCTTCAACATACTTCGGATGATAATTATAAAATCCATTCGCCGAAATTTCCTTATAATTAGCCACCTTCTTATCAAACGGATTTACTTTACTACGACCAGTTACAAATCTTGCCATCTTTGGTAAAGTTCTTTTATTCGCAACTTCAATTACCGCTACTCCGCCCGGCTTCAAAACTCGATAAAGTTCTGACATCGCTTTGTTCATATATTTCAAATGATGAGTAACACGAACCATCATCAATCCATCTAATTCATTATCTTTAAACGGCAACTTGTAAATATCTCCGACTTTCGTCTCAATCTTATCACCATAGATCTCTTTTGCCTGCTGAAGCTCTGTCTTCGAATAATCAAAAATGTAAACCTTATGCGCTCGTTTTAGATATTCAGCCGCAAGTCGCCCATATCCCCCACCAATATCCGCGAACTTTTCCATCCTTTTTGGTAACAATTTTCGAATCGCCATTCTGTCTGCTTGATCCTCATATTCGCGATCCGCCTCTTCCCAAAAAATTTTTTTATAATCATAACCATTATAGTCAGAAACTACTTTTTCACTCATGGGCTATATTATACCATATTATTATATAACGCGCGAAATTTCTTCTAAGGTTGTCTCCCCACGCAACACTGCCAAAACTCCCTTTTGCTCTAATGTCAACATTCCATTTTTTCTCGCTGCATCTTCAATCGCCTTTGTATTAATATCCGCCACATCTCCTCGAATAAATGCCTGGATATCTTCTGAAACTACTAGTTGTTCCATAATCAAAGTTCGTCCATTAAACCCAAACGGTTCATCTTCTGTTTCCACCGGATCACAAAGAATCGGCGATTCTAAATTATAGTCACTCAAAACATCCTCCGGAATTCCCTTCAGAACTTCTCGAATATACTTTATTTCTGCTTCAGTCGCTGGTCTTTGCTTCTTCGAATTCGACAATTTACGAATTAATCTCTGTGCAATCACTAACCGAATCGATGTTGAAAAAATCGGATTCACTCCAATCAAATCAATCATTCTAGAAAAAGCTGCCGCCGAAGAGCCGGCATGGAACGATGATAATACCAAATGACCAGTAATCGAAGCCTGAATTGCCGTCTTCGCCGTATCTGCATCTCGAATCTCGCCAACCATTACTACATCCGGATCTAAACGAAGCACCGAACGAAGTCCCTCCGCAAACGACCCCCCCGCATTTGTATTGATTGGAATCTGCGAAATGCCTGTAATTCCATATTCAATCGGATCTTCTAGCGTAATTATCTTTTTATCCGACGTATTCAAAGCATTCAACATTGAATATAGCGTCGTTGATTTTCCTGAACCAGTCGGACCTACCATTAAAACTAACCCGCGTGGATGTGAAATCACTTCATCAATCTCTGCACGCTCTTCTTTTGAAAGCCCTAATAAATCTAAATTAAGTAGCGACTCGTCAAAGTTAAATAACCTGAGCACTGCATCTTGGCCATACATTGTCGGAATCGTTTCTACCCTAATATTTAGCATATGTGAAGAGCCATCTCGCATCACTTCTTTCTGCATATGGCCAGATTGTGGTTTATTCGAAGCCGTCGAAACATTAGCTCGCGACGAAAGTTCACCCATAATAATTCGGTGCTTGTCTTTGTCAATTGTTGCAACTGGATGCAAAAGACCGTCCACGCGCATTCGAATCCGAATTTCCCCACGTAGATTCTCGATATGGATATCCGAAGCACCTAGCATATCTGCTTGGTCTAATAAAAAGTCAAAAATCTTATCCGGAGAAACCGTCGCAAGAGTTTGCGAAACGCTAGCAATTGTTTCTGAATCTCCCTCACCACCAATTTTGATATCATCGTAAACTACTTCTTTCGGCGGATCATAACGCAACATAAAAACTTTGTACGCTGAATTTGAAATCAAGAAAAAATCCACCCTTTCGCCATCGTCTGAATATTCTCGCTGCATTTTTTCAATCAAAGTCCGCGGCGTCTGGCTTGTTACCATGAATTGGTAATGTTCCTCTCCACCACCTCTTTGCAACGGAATAATATAATCCCGATGCATTTCCTCAATGTCAATCAAATCCATCGTTAAAGGAATTTCTTTTTCAAAATCCCTTGTGTCTAAATAAGGTAACCCTAAAATCCGCGCCCGCCCTGCGGTCGCCTGTTCTTCATTCTCGCGTCGCTTCAACTGGATCTCTTTTTCATCCATATTAATAATTATAGCATAAACATTATCATGATATAATATATACATGACATTAGCGGAAGTTTTTTTCTGGTGGTACGCTCAGGGTTGGAAAGTCTTTATCGAAAAAATTCGAATTGGTTTTTCCAGCATTACTGATTTTTTTTCAATGGATTCTTTAATCCGTACTTTATTTAAACCATTCCGCCAAATCTCAGCTGAAACTGCCGGTACCGACGCTTCACTAGATTTAAAGTTCCAAATGTTTATAGATCGCTTAATCTCTCGTATTATTGGTTTTTCTTCACGCCTCATCCTTCTTGTCATCGGCTTATTTATCATTGTAGTAAGCGGTATTCTTGGTCTCTTACTTATTATTCTTTGGCCACTCATTCCTTTCTTCCCCATACTTGGTATCATCTTAACTATTTTTGGAGTTAACCTATGAACAATAGTTTTGATCCCAAAAATCCTCGCGTTAAAAGAGCCTACCAGAAAAAAATCTTTTATACTCCACCAGTTTTAGCTTTGTGTGTTGTTATTTCTTCCATTCTCATCATCGGCGGCGGAATTCTTCTCTATTTTAAAAACAGCTTCGGTTGGACGCTTCTCGGCTTTTCCGCTTTACCACTTATGTTATTCTTCTGGATCCAAAATCATCTCAACGAAATTCCTATTAAAAAATCAAAAGCCTTTACCGACTTAGTTTCTGAAGATTTACTAACTCTTTTGAATAAAAACCTCATCCCGTCCGATTTAATTAGAATCATTCCGAGAACCCAAAGCGGAACTTTTCTCATGGTTCGCTTTGGCCTGCCGATTCCGTTCTTTGAAAACATTAAAGATTTTCTTCCGAAATCCGTCGAACCAATTTACGACACAGCAAAAACCATTCGCGAAAAAACCAACTCCGAAGAAATTACTGGAGCTATTCTAGCCACCGCTATTATTGAAAATCTCCCAAACTACGAACAGCTATTAAACCAACTAAAACTTACTATCTCCGATTTATACCAAGGCATAATTTGGTTTAATTATTTACATGGCCTAGTCAAAAATAATAACCGACCAATCCATTCTGGTGGCATTGCCCGCGATTTTGCTTTCGGCTTTACTCCAACTTTACAACGATTTGCAGTCAACCTCTCGAATCGCTACACCGGTCTCAATAACAAAATCCAACAAGCCGAGAATGCCGAAATAATTCAAAAAATCATTCACACCTTTACAACAACCGGACGCCAAAACATCGCCCTGGTCGGTTCTTATGGCTCCGGCCGTTCTACTCTTGTTAATTCATTCGCCGAAACTTTAATGAATGCTGATTCGAAAATTCCTAACTCATTAAAATTCCGTCAAATTTATTCCCTTGACGCTCCAAGCCTCATCTCCGCCGCAAGGAACCGTGGTGAAATTGAATACTTAATGATTAAAATTTTAAACGAAATTTATTCTGCAAAAAATATTATTCTCTGTCTTGATAATGCTCACCTTTTCTTCGAAGAAGGTCCTGGCTCTGTCGATATAGCAAACCTCTTAACTCCAGTCCTTGAAGCCGGCAAAATTCGTATGATCCTTATTATGGATGACCAAAAATTCCTTGAAATCTCTGCAAAGAACTCTGCTCTCGCCAATTCATTAAACAAAATCGTCGTCACTCCATCAAGTCGAGAAGAAACTATTAAAATTTTAATGGACCAAGTTCCTTTCTTTGAGCGCAACAAAAACGTTGTTTATACTTATCGTTCACTTCTCGAAGCCTATCGTCTTAGTGAACAATATATCCACGACATTGAAATGCCTGGAAAAGCCAAACTCCTACTAGAATCCTCCGCAAGCTATGCGGTTAACGGCCTCGTTACCGAAAACTCTGTCCAAACTGCTGTTGAAAAATCCTACGGCGTAAAAGTTAAAGTCACCGAAAACAAAGAAGAACGTGAAAAACTATTAAATCTTGAATCTCTAATTCACGAACGCATGGTCGACCAAAAAGAAGCCGTCTCTGCTGTAGCCAATGCTCTTCGTCGTGCTGGAGCTGGTGTTAAAAATAAAAACCGTCCAATTGGTACTTTCCTCTTCCTTGGCCCAACCGGCGTCGGAAAAACCGAACTTGCAAAAACTCTTTCCGAAGTCTACTTTAATGGCGAAGAAAATGTCGTTCGTTTAGACATGAATGAATTTGTTTCATCTTCAGACGTCTCGCGACTTATTAAAGACGGCGCTTCTGACGCCCTCAGTTTAACCGCTCAAATTATGAAACAACCATTTTCTGTCGTTCTTCTAGATGAAATCGAAAAAGCTCATCCTTCCGTTCTTACCACTCTACTCCAAGTCCTAGACGAAGGTATTCTTCGTGATGAAAAAAACCGTGAAGTCAGTTTTCGCGATAGCATCATTATCGCAACTTCGAATGCCGGTGCCAACGAAATCCGCGAAAAAATTACCGCTGGCGAAAAAATTGAAGATTTTAAAGAAGAATTTCTTGAGAAGCTAATTAGCTCGAACGAATTCAAACCCGAATTCTTAAACCGTTTTGACGAAATTTGTCTATTTAAACCTTTATCAAAAGAAGACTTGACCCAAATCCTCGATCTCATCATCGCCTCAACCAACAGAACTCTCGAGCCACAAAAAATCGCTGTTAATGTTAGCCCCGAAGCAAAACAGATTCTTCTCGAAAAAGGTTACGATCCAAAAATGGGCGCCCGCCCAATGCGTCGCCTTGTCCAAAAAACCGTCGAAAATATTGTTGCCGCCGCTATTCTTTCCGGCGCCGCTACCCCCGGCTCTACTTTAACTATCACTCCTTCAGAAGTCGAAATCAACTAGTCTTCAATAAAAAATGGCGGAAAGGACAGGATTCGCATCGAAGATTCGAATCCGGCTCTTGCCGCGCATTACTATATTCTGGCGGAAAGGACAGGATTCGAACCTGCGGAGCTTTCACTCTCTGGTTTTCAAGACCAGTGCCATAAACCACTCGGCCACCTTTCCGCTCCATATTATATCATAATTATCGCTAATCTACCACTCAAACTTTCGGTGCGTTTTTCTCGCACGATATATATATCTAACAACAAATAACGCTATCACTACCCCTCCAGGGAATATATAGAACAATATATCGCTACTAGCATTACGTCCACCAGTCTTCATGCTACCAGTATTTGGCACCGGTATATTTTCTTCTTCTTCCTCTTCCTCTTCTTCTGCTGCTATTACCGCAAAACTAGCTTTAGCTATACCACCATCATTGAAGTATACCGATAAGTTATATTTACCTGCATTTAATGTCTCAAGATAACTACTCAATAAACTTATTACTACGACATGGTTCTCTTCATCAAACTCTACAGTATAATTATCCGAATCTAATAAATCACTATCAACATAAACTACTCCACCCTCCTCAAACAAACTATAATCTACATCTACTATGAAGCTTATTCTTTCTTGTTCTCCCTTTAGAGTATATGTTTGTCCATCACCATCTACTACTGTATAAACTCTACGCTCGCCATTCACAACAATTTCAAAGAGTTCAGCCGTATAGTTATCTTCGTCACCATTTTCTATGTAATAAACCTTGTACCGATTAGCTCCTTCTTCTATTCTTGTTGTACTATCTTTCCAAATCAAACCTGGAGTATTAAGAGTAATTGTAGACAACGCGTCAGTCACATAGCCATTTTTTATTTCAGAAATTTCTGCCGGAGCAGTCGAAGTCTTTTTATTTACAATTAAAGTATACGTATCTGAAGCTGGCCTATAATAAACAGTCTCAGCAGCAGTAGCCGTAATCGTAGCAGTTCCTGCACCTCTTATCGTTACCAAACCAGTGCTAGAATCTACTTCTGCTACGTCCGTATTATTCGAGCTATAAGTTATAGTTCCATCTCCATCCGTCGTAGCTACATTCGTAAAGCTACTGTCGCCATAAGTCTTAGTAATATAATCTTCCTCAAACGACACTACCTGATCCGAAACTATCACTTCCCACACCGCATATAAAGTCCTATTTCCACCTAGTGCAATCGTATCTCCGCCTTCATAATTCGCCGTAGTTGCGCTAGATGAATCTGCCCAACCTAAAAACCTATGGTGCGCCCAAGTCGGCTCTGCGTTCGACACTACCATATCGACTTGTTTATGACTACTAGTTTTAGTATTACTTTCCACCGCCCCAGAAGCGCCGTTTAAATTATACGACAATGTATAAGAAAAGCTCGAATCCGGGCGCGCGACACATCGCACTGCATCAGCCGCACTACCAATATCATCAGTCCTATAGCTCGACCCCGATTCATCTTTACTTAAGAAAAACACCCTTGCCACATAATAACTAAGATTACCCTCCGTTTCAACCGCAGTAGTACTCGTCCAATAATGACCTTCCGTTCCTAATAGATAAGGGAAACTTCTGATAAAGAAGAATGGTGCAGCCCTTAATGCCGCCGACGTCGTCTCAGAACCTTCCGTCCCCGCTTCCTCATCTTCTAAGAATAAATCATATGCTACTAAAAGATTTCTATATTCAGTCTGGCTTGGCAATTTCCAACCCGCTGGACAAATCGAATCAGTAGGCGCTGGATTTATCCCAGTCTGATTTGACGGCTCGACATAGTTAGTAGTTTGAGCAGTTGCTATCGTCCATGGATAAGCATTCCCTATGCGATAATGGCTACTTCCATAATCTCTTACGATATCTCTAGGAGAACCTGCACCACCAAATATAATATACTTTTCACCCCCTTCGATAAAACCACCATGCACCGAGTAATAATCAAGATCTGTTCTAGCTTCCGCCACCGGCAAAGTAGTGAAAGAAGAGCCCATGCTAATATCCGTATCGGCAGCGCTTAAAGCGATTGTCGAACTAATCGTTCCGAGAGATAAATTCTGTGTCATCCACACATTTCCATCACTAAGTTTCGTAATCTGATAAGGCGTCCCGTCTCGAGAATCTTCTAGCGCATATGGAACTTCTACTGTCATACTAGCTTTTACACTATCATTCATATCCTGCAAACAAACCGCATTGTCAATGCCTGTTGCATTAGGATTGCAAGCAATAGCTCTAGAATCTTCTACATTGTTTATAAACTTACTAACTCCCAAAACTACCAAAAACAAAACAAACACCAAAGCAGTGAGTCTCAGTAGTGCTCTCTTTTTACGTATTTGCATTTTATTTTCCTTGTTTGTCTTTGTATAACCTTTATGCTTCCATAATACACTTCTTAATTTATTTGTCAAGTACCTATTAAATATGTTATAATTCCTCCATGGCAAGAAAATGTAAAATGAAAGTGGTTTCAAAACAAAACCGCAATAATAATCATAAACACAGCGACAAAAGGAAACATCCTCGCCTCAAAAACGGCCGCTAAAAAATAAGCCCTACGGGGCTTATTTAACTAAATTAATAACTGGCTATACATCTAATCATATATCCATTAGACTTTGAATAATTTTGAGTTGCCGGGATTACCCCATCATAGCCAACCGTGAAAGCAAAGGAACCATAATTTGCCCATGCCGATAACGACCAAAGCGAACCAGGAATCATATTGTTCGGGAATTTTCTAATAGCCTCAGAAGCATCAGTACCTTCAGTGTTATTATTATTGCTCCAGCTAGGTTGATTAGAAGAGTTATAATTACCAGGAGGAGAACCAATAACTTCCAAACTCAGAACATAAAAATCATTGTTATTTAAACCAGTACTTTTTAACCCTCCTCTCGGCAAACGCCAACCATATGGGCAAATGTCACCTTCTGCTACCGTATTAGACCAAGTTGTTTCATAAAGTCCATTCCCAGCTGTAGCGGAATACCAATTATATTTGTTTCCATATGAATAAATACTCTGCTGATAACTATATGTCATATTAGCCACAGGGTTCATAGTACTACCAGTAAATATCAAAGATTGATTAAAACAGGCTACACTAGTTGTACTGCACCACGGATTAGAGCTTGGGTCTTGTGAAGCTGAAAGCGAATTAGAACTTGTAAGAACCTCGCCAGTAGATTGATCTCTACTGTTTACAATCGGAAGCGATGGATTATTTGTGTTATCAGAAGACAATACTATTACCTCATTATTATCGTTTCGATCACCCAATCTCAAGTTTTCAATTATCCAACATTTATTATCAGCCAGTTTGGCGACAGCATAAGTATCATTATCACGTGTATCAGTCAAAGCCGTTACGTCCCCAATATTCATTGCATTACAGCCAGTCCAACCTTGAAGATTACCATTTGAAGGAATCCAGTAAGCATAAAGCGATAAGCCTTCAGACTGAATAGTAGCTAATATCGTGGCATCATCAATGGCTTCATTCGGTCCCAAGAAACCATTTAAGTCTGAATAATCGAATGTAGTAGACCAGCCAGCAAAACCATAACCTTGTTTTTTGAAATTGGATGCCCAAAGTGTAACTTCAGTAGCGGAAGAGCTAACAGTTTGGTCTCCCATAGAATCCGTTGTAGTGGAAGAATTTGGCCAATAACAAATCTTACCAGCCGTACAATCTCTTGCATAATTAGGAGCGTCTGCATTACTTGGATGTACGAGTGTATACTTAACCTTACCATTATATATATCAGCTCTCTGAGTACCAGAAATATAAGCTGCATAAGTAGTTTCTAGTTTAGAACCTAGTGTTAAATCAGTAGTAGAAGTAAAGCTAGCAACTTTAGTATAAGCTGCAGGAACTACATGATAAGAATCAAAACCATTTTCAATT
>JAFRCO010000006.1 GCA_017404325.1 Candidatus Saccharimonadota bacterium | reverse complement strand
CACTTTGTCCTGCTGGCTGGAAACTACCAACTGGTAAAGGAGATGGCGACTACGGCAAACTCAGTAATAGCTTAGGTGGTTATAAGAACGCTTATAATGTAGCGCAACCAATGAGTAGTAGTACTACTCCTACTGGAGCTGAAATGTCCAATACTTTTAGAAGCTATCCGAATAATTTCGTATATGCTGCTCTGATTGATGTAGATACAGGTAACCCGGAGTTTGAAAGAGGAGCTTATGGACAATACTTAACTGCTACTGCTAGAAATAGTTCTGATGTGTATCATTTTGTCATTAATAATACTAATACTAACCCTGGTACTTGGAATTTGGGTAAAAAGTATGATGCCGGTTCGGTGCGGTGTATGGCTTCTACTGGTTATACAATAACCTTTAACGCTAATGGTGGCTCAGGAACAATGGAAAATCAGACACTATTCGCAAATGAATCTGCGAAGCTTTCGGCTAATACATTTTCTGCTCCGGCAATGGGCCAGTCTTATCAGAACGCTAATAATACTACTATATCGGCTACAGCGGGAAAAGTTTGGACTTTTTGGGGTTGGAATACGAATGCAAATGGTAGCGGAAACTGGTATAAAGATAAAGAAGCGGTGTCAAATTTGGCTTCCTCTGGTAGCACTATTACTCTATACGCCCAATGGAAACAAGCTACTTTGGCAGATATGGCTACGCCAACTTCTGGCACGAAGACAATTACTCATACTACCATGCAAGATATGTCTGGTGCTGTTTGTTATAACTCAGATATCACTACAAAAGCTGAATTACAGGCTGCTAATAAGACTGGAGCTACTACGCTTACTGATAATCGCGATGGGACCGTTCGTTCATATGACGTGTCGAAATTGGCAGACGGTTCATGTTGGATGACTACAAATCTAGCTTTAGGCACAGATAGTTCTGTTATTCTAACTTCTGAGGATACGGATTTAGAAGAAGGCACTACCTTTACGCTTCCGGCAGGAGATACTACGTCTTATACATCTACTACCCGTGAACCAAGAATTCGCTTAACTAATAATAGCGGTACTTCTGATAATGGCGTTTATTACACTTGGTCCGCAGCTGTGGCTGATACTACGTCTAGGAGTGATAGTCCTACTACTTCTATTTGTCCTAAAAATTGGGATCTCCCTACGCGGGAACAATACTCGACTCTTATATCCGCCTCCTCTTGGAATTCGTCAAGTAATCTCACTTACGATTTGCCAAGTCAATTTAAAAATGATGGTGGTTTTACTAACGGCTCTACGTTTTATGTGACGACTAGTGGTCGTTATTGGACATCGACATCTAGTTCTTCAACGCTAGCTTATAACGCGAGTGTTGGGAGTTCTAGTATTACTCTTCGGGCGAATTCTGGCACTGCTGCTGGTGGTAATAAGTATTATAGACAAAACATAAGATGTAGAACAAATATGGACGAAGTGTCGTATAAGATTACTTTTGTAAATACTAGCGATGGATCTATTCAAACTAAGGGAATTGTTTGGGGAGATAGTGGTACAGTTCAGCCGCCGGATGATTGGTCTAGGGCTAATTATTCTTTGATAGGCTGGGATACAAATAATGCTGGAACAAATGTCGTTTATGCTAAGGGACAGAATATAACGCTGAGTTCTGATATAACAGTGTATACTGTATGGAAACCGGTATACACAATTACCTATAATGGTAATGGAGCTGATGCCGGAGCGATGACGAATGTAAAACATACTAACGTATTTGAGAGCGATGTCTTTGACCTCTTCGCTTCTAACTATTCTAGAGCTAATTACGGTTTTGCGGGTTGGTCATTTGATGCTAATGCACAACCTGGTGGAGCATCTAGAATCTATGGTCCTAATGAAACTATTACTGCTCCAGCGCCAACTAACCCTGGACAAGCTGAAACTAAGACGCTTTATGCTGTTTGGGTACCAGCTCAAACCGGAGTATATATGCAAACTTGGAATGGATGTGGCAGTCTTGCTAGCGGTGCCGTAATAGCATTAAAGGATCAAAGAGATAATAACGTCTATACTGTAGGGAAACTAGCCGATGGTAACTGTTGGATGATGGAAAATTTAAGGCTCGATAACTCCGCTACCGGAAATACTGATGGGTCGTTAGCTCAAGGTTATGGTACCGGTTTTATTGGCTTAGCTGATCCTGAAACTGCTAACTTTAGTAATTCTACTACAGCTAATACTCTTTATAGTACTACTAACATTACTGGTTCTAATCAAGGCTACAGATTTCCAAGATATAATAACGTTAATACTACTTCTAGGTCTACTAATCCTAGTAGAACCGATGATCGTTCTACTGCAACTTCAGCACATACGTATGATCTTAGCGATAATATTTATTCTTACGGTAATTACTATACTTGGGCTGCTGCAATAGCAGATATAAACAATCGTAGCGTTGTAGATGTTGATACTTCGATTTGTCCTACTGGGTGGCGATTGCCGTATAGTGATAGTGCAACATCTGGAGCTATTTTCGGCGGATTTTACAATTTAACAGTTCAATTGGGCGGCAATGCTTCTAGTCATTCTAATTTTAAGCCTTTGCGAGACTATCCTAATAATTTTGTTTATTCTGGAGCCAGAAGAACTAGTTCCTATTATCTTCTTGGTGAAGAAGGTAGCTATTGGACATCCGGGGCTTCAAGTTATACGAGTAGTGGTATTATGACAATAAATAACAACACGGCAAATATGTTGGCTTCTAATACATATAAGTATGTTGGTCGTTCAGTTCGTTGTGTGAAGTTAGATGATCCATCCCTATATAATAAAGTAGCTAGCCAAAGTAAAGGACCGCAGACAGCCTCAGAATTACAGACCGCAATCACATCTTCTAATTCGGGTGTTTATGAATATGATGACACTGAGTTTGGAGGTGCGGCGAGCGATGCGAGCAATGATTATACAGTGTATTATTATCGTGGAATTCTCGATGAGACGACTGGCACTTATGGTTCGGATGGGGATGGTGTTGCTTATCCTAACTATGTAATACTTGATGAGGATGGTACGAAGACTACAGCTGATACTTGTTGGAGAATTGTTAGAACAACTGGTTCGGGTGGTGTAAAGATGATTTATAACGGAAATTGGACTGGTTCAACATGCGCTAATGCACAAACTGCTGCTACTACTAAGCCTGGGGCAAATGGTGTTGCGTTTAACGGTACTACGTCTACTCGCAATCAAGCTATAAGGATAGGTTATACTTATAATGATTCGTATGCCGACAATACTAATACAAGTAGAACACTTGCAACTTTGTTTGGATCCGACTCAAGCTATTCTGGCAATACTACGTCTTCTGATGTAAAAACTGAGGTTGAAACTTGGTTCACGAATAATATTGATAGTTATACTAATTTGCTCGAGCCCTCTGCTGGTTATTGTAATGATAGATCTGCATATAATACTAGTGGTACTTTGCAGAATGAAACATCAGTTACTACCCAGCAATATGAAACAACTGGAGTAACTAGATTGAACTTTGGAGCGTATAATCGTAATTCTTCAACTAATCAGAACCCAACGCTTGGTTGTCCACGTAGTACAGTAGATCTTTATTCTACTGCATCAGCTAGTGGTGGCAATAAACAATTGTCAAAGCCAGTTGCTCTCCTTACTGCCGACGAAGCAAGCTTTGCTGGGTCCGGAAATCAAACTGCTTCGAATGGGTCTTATTATAACGCAAATTCATTCTTGAATATTGGATCGAATTTCTTGTTACTTTCTCCTTCGTATCGCAACACGAATGGACGAGTATATGTACTCCGAGTGAGCCTGTATGGATATCAAAATTCAGGATACGTAAGTGGTGAAACTAGCGTACGTCCAGTGATATCGCTCAATGCTGGAGTAATCCCAGCATCTGGGACGGGAATCGCAACTGATCCTTGGGTTATTACTGCGCCGTGATATAATTAAGATATGAAGATTTTATGGACTGATGGAAGTGCAAGTCCGAATCCGGGGCCGGGCGGGTTTGCAGTTCTAGAAATAAAAAACGGAGAAGCTATTCCGGTTGCTTTAGGTCGTGAAAAAGATACAACAAATATTCGGATGGAAGGAAACGCAATGATTGCGGCAATTAAATATGCTGGTGATGAAGGTTGTGAAATACATAGTGATTCGGAATTCTGGATTAACGTGTTGACTAAATGGGCATCAGGTTGGGAAGCAAAAGGTTGGAAAAAAGCGAAAGGTGAGATTAAGAATTTAGAACTAGTAAAAGAACTTTACAAACTATATATTAAATATCCAGTAAAGTTGGTTTGGGAAAAAGGACATGACGGAATCAGGTTTAATGAGCTGGCGGACGAATGGGCAAATAAAGCTAGAAAAGGAACTACTATTTAAGTTGTATTGTTTTTTACATAACTATGTTATAATGGTTATGTAATGAGAGCTATGTTTTATAACAAGTTCATGGTGATTATGGCTTTGTCTTTTGTTGTTGTAACGACAGTAGCCTTTCTTGGATTAATTTCTGATTCAGTTTTAGCTGATGATGTGATTGATGACGTTAGTATAAGGGTGCAGATTTCTTGTACGATGAATGGGTCGGGTACTAATACGCACAATGCTACAGTTAACCCGGGCACATATGAAACTAATATTGGTTTAACTACGTTTAATGTTTTTTGCAATGATAATGATGGCTTTGCGATTTATGCAATCGGATATACGGACAATACGGATGGTAAAAATGTCTTAACTGATGCTGATTTAGGAAGTACTTTCGATATAACGACCGGAACTGGGACAACCGGGACTTCGCAATGGGCAATGAAACTAGTTACCGATGCGGGAGCGACTTATCCTATTACTTTACAAAATGGATTCGGAAGTTGGCATACAGTGCCAAGTGCCTATACTTTAGTAGCTAAGAGGACTGCCGATACTGATGTTGGTGTAAATGCGACTGGTGCGAGTTTTACTTCGACATATCAGGTTTTTGCATCTTCTGATCAGCCTGCTGGAAATTATAATGGACGAGTGAAGTACGTGATGGTACATCCGAACGATACTAGTGAGATACCAGTGAAATCTAATCAAATCGGAGTGATTTTTGATGGGAATGGTTTGACTTTTTCGGGTGGAGCTAGTGAGAATAGAGTGGTATATGATTGTGCAACTATGTATCAAGGAACAGCTCCGACTATTGTAAAAAGCTCTAATGTTGCTGATGATGGAACTGAGGAAGGTATTTATGAGAGTGGTGATATTGTTCGGACGGTTTCATTTAATGGCGCCGATAAAGTATTAGTTGAAGTGAGATATGGTTTAAATTGGTATGATAGTATTTTTGTGGTTCCCGGTGAGTGGGATGGGATGAATGTTGATGGTGAACCGTCTGGGAGGTATCATTCAATAAACTATAGTGGATATGAAGTGGGCTATGGTGCAGAAACATACGTGATTAATGATGACACGGTGTCTATAGAAATGAGATCTTATGGCGGTGGAAGTGAGGATTATAGTTATGGAATGTACGCTGTGTTTTCTCCGCTTTATTATACTAATGGGGCGAATACGGAGGAGGCTCAGGTTTGTGGGGTTTTATCTACTCCTGCGAATGGCGCCTACGCTACCACTACGAATTGGCAGGGTAAATGGTATTTAGCGTCTAATGATGATGTTGTTTGGTTCAATAATGTAGAAGAATTATTACTTTATCTGCAAGAGAATGAATCTAGTCTTGTTGGTACGACTGTTTATATCAATGCTTATAATCAATATAAGATAGCTTATAATGGCAATGGTGCTACTGGCGGAACAATGAGTGGTTATTATACAAGGTCGGATTTTATATCAGATGCGGTGAATTTAACGGTACCTAATTTTTATAAATCAAATTATGGATTTGCGGGTTGGAGTGAGGATCAGAATGCAACTGTAAATGGTAGTTCTAAGATATATGGTCCAAATGAGTATGTCGTAAATACTGACTTAGATTACGATTATAATACGCATGAAGCTACTCTTTATGCTGTGTGGGTGCCAAGTGCAGGGAATTTGCAAGGATGGAATGGCTGTTCTAGCTTAGGACAGGGGAGGGTAACTGCCCTTACGGATACTAGAGATAATCAAACTTATGCTGTGGCTAAATTGGCTGATGGTAATTGTTGGATGATAGAGAATCTAAGGTTAGATGCAGCTAATTCTAGTGATAGTTCTAAGGCGCAAGGATTTGGTGGAGTATTTTCCGGACTAGCTAATTCGGAATCAAGTAATTTTTCTAATACAACTACATCTAATAGTAAATATAGTACAAGTAATATTACTGGGAGTAATCAGGCTTATAGAATTCCGCGTTATAATAATTCAAATACCACTGCTCTTACAACTAGTCCAGTTACTTCAAACGATAATATATATGGTTATGGTAATTATTACAACTGGGCCGCTACGATTGCTAATACTACGCCCATAAATAGTTCAAGCGCTACTACTTCACTTTGCCCTTCGGGTTGGGCGTTGCCTAGGGGCGGTGAGAGCGCAACTAATTCAAATGACTATTATAGGTTGACTTTAGCGACCATTGGCACTGCTCCGGTCCATTTTGTTGGGTATTGGAGTGATGCTTATGACGATGACGAAGGGACGAATGCTATAAGAGTCATGTGGTCTTTTCCAAATAATTATGTTTTGTCAGGTGCAATACGAGGTTCGTCTTTTTATCAGAGAGGTTTTGAATATCAGTATAACGATGGATTCTACAATGCTTCTGGTGTAAGAAATGATGAACAGAACTATGCATTTAGGATTAGTTATAGTCGGCTTGATGGTAGTTCTGTTAGTCCCGTCGATGGATACAATTGGAAATATTACGGAAATTCTATTAGATGCGTTTTTGATAATTAGTAAATATGTTTCAGTATCTCTTTTAATTGATATGCTATAATATGTAGTATGAAATTATCGGAAGAATTATTATATCGTGGTTTTGCTGCGGAGACGACGATTGAAAACCCAGCAGATTTAGATACTAGGAAATCGAAAAAGTTTTACTGGGGTGCGGATCCTAGTGCAGATTCTTTAACGATTGGGAATCTTGCAGCGCTAATGATGTGTGCATGTTTTGTACGACATGGCTATCAGCCATATTTACTAGTTGGAGGCGCGACGGGACAAATTGGGGATCCGAAAGAGAATGGTGAACGCGAGTTGAAACCGCTGGAAGAGATTGAACACAATAAAAGTTGTATTAAAGCGCAAATTGAGAGAGTGGTGCAGTCTGATAATGTTGAGATGGTAGATAATTATGATTGGTTTAAAGATATGAAGTATCTTGATTTCTTGCGGGAGGTTGGAAAAGCGTTTTCAATGACGCAGCTCCTAGATCGACAATTTGTTCAAAATAGAATTGGCGATGGTGGCTCTGGTATTTCTTATGCAGAGTTTTCATATACCTTAATCCAAGGTTATGATTTCTTACATCTTTTTCGAACTTATGGAGTTGACTTACAACTTTGTGGGGCTGATCAGTATGGAAACTGTACTTCTGGCATTCATCTAGTAAAGAGACTAGATGATGGAAAGGCAGATGTCTGGTCTACGCCACTTGTGATCGATCCAGTGACGGGAAGAAAATTCGGAAAATCGGAAGGAAATGCGATTTGGTTAGCTGCGACAGATAATGGAAGCGGGAATTATACTTCAATTTTCGATTTCTATCAATTTTGGCTGAATCAACCGGACGAATCGGTAGAATACTTGATTAAGATTTATACGCTTTATAGTAAAGAAGAAATTGAAGACATTTTAAAGCGGCATTTTGAGCATCCAGAGAAACGAATCGCACAAAAAGCTTTGGCTCGCGGTGTAACAGAAGTTGTACACGGTCATGAAAACACCGAAGTGATAGAAAACTTAATTGAAATGCTATTCAATAAGGAAACGAACTTTAGCGAATTTTCAGAAGATGAAATTTTAGAATTTGCTAAGTATTTACCGACAGCTAAAAAAAGTGTAATGCTTGTAGATGCGTTAGTGGATAATGGTTTGGCGGAGTCGAAGAAAAAGGCGCGCGAATTTATTTCGCAGGGTGCAATTAGGATTAATGGCGTAAAAGTTTCAGAAGATGTTGAACTTAAACAGACTGCAATTATAAAAAAGGGTAAAAATAAGTTTTTGATTATAAAATGAAATATTTAGCGGTACTCGGGCGTCAGCCGGAAATATCAATAGCAGAATTAGAAGCGTCAGATTTTTGTACGGATATAAATAGATTAGGCGGAACTCAAAAAATAGCAATCAAGTTAGAGCAAAAACCGTTGGAATATTTAGCAGGATTGCCAGAAGGAAAAATAACGCTCGGCGTTTCGGATTATTCGAAAAAAGCGTCTAAAAAAACCGCGACGATAGAGGCTTTGAAATTAAAAAAGATTTTAGTAAGGCACGGACGTTCGGTTAGGGTGGTTGAAAATAAAGATGCAGTTTTATCAACCGCAACATCTCTTCATAATGGTTTATCTGGTAAAAATGAGCGGAAGATTGAATTAATTAAAGTTGAAGATGAGTGGTACAAGGTAATCGGAGTTCAAGACATTGAAGCGTATGCGAAACGCGATCAAGCGAGACCGGCGCGAGATGCGAAAGTCGGAATGTTGCCGCCGAAACTAGCACAGATTCTGATTAATCTTTGCGGGCCGTTAAAAGAAGGTTCTGTAGTTTTAGATCCGTTTTGTGGAACCGGAGTGGTTCTACAAGAAGCACTTTTAATGGGTTATAAAGTTTATGGGACTGATATTAATGAAAGAATGATTGAGTATAGTGATAAAAATTTAAAACACTATGATTTTAAAGATTTTAAGTTGTCTGTTGGTGATGCGACTGATTTTCAGTGGGAAAAGCCGATTGATACGGTGGCTTGCGAAGGATATCTTGGAAAGCCATTCTCTAGAATTCCGAATGAGATGGAATTAAAAACACAGAAACAGGAATGTGGTGATATAGTTTTAGGTTTTTTGAAAAATTTAGGAGGACAAATTAAGAAGGATACCCCAGTAGTAATTGCTATTCCGGCATGGTTACGTTCAGATAACACTTATGAAAGGCTAGATATTCTTGACGAGATTCAAGATATGGGGTATAATGTTAACAATAAATCGCGCGAGGGGCTGCTTTATTGTCGTCCGGAACAAATCGTTGCGAGAGATATAATAATTTTAAGGAAGAAGTAATGTCACACGTAAAAGCTGGCGGTACCGCCAAAAATGTACATAATAATGCTGGTCAGCGCCTTGGCGTAAAGCGTTTTGGTGGCCAAAAGGTCAAAAACGGTGAAGTCTTAGTTCGCCAAACTGGTGCAACTAAAATTGCTGGTCCTGGTACTTATATGTCTAGAAATTATACAATCCATGCTGCCAAAGATGGTGTTGTAACTTTTGTAAAAACGAAAAAGAGTCATTTTTCAGGTAAATCTTTACCGAGAATTCGCGTTGAAGTACGCTAAAGAATAACCCTTCGGGGTTATTTTTTTGTGCTATAATTTTCTTATGGCTAAGAAAAAGCGGCTGAAAGTTTCATTTAAGACTTTTTTGATTGTTTTAACAGCGGTTTTAGTCGGTTATGTAGTATATAAAAATTGGCCAGATATTTTAGAAACTTTAAATCACTTAAAAGATACTAATATATTTGTCTTGTTGCTTTTGATTCCGGAACAACTTTTTATGTATTTTGCTTGTGGACAGATATTTTTTTCATATTTAAAAAGTCAGAGGAACGTAAAAGAGTTTTCTAAAAAAGAAGTATTTAGAATTTCTACGGAACTTAATTTCGTGAATCATGCAGTACCGGCCGGAGGGCTCGGAGGTTTAGCTTTTCTAACTTATAGATTGGGCTCATATAACGTTTCGGCGGGACAAGCAAGTTTTTTGTATCTTTTTCGGTATGGGATTACGACTTTAATTAATTACCTACAAGCTTTAATTGCGATGCTGGTTTTACTTACGTTGAATTTGATTCCGGAAGAAGCGAAATGGATTATTCCAGTTGCGCTTGTAATGAATGCCGGTGTGTTTTTTGCATTGTGGTTTGTCGTATATATTGCTGGAAACAAAAAGAGAATTGATTTTTTTGCTAAGTTTGTAAATAAATTATCAAATATTGCGATTAAAATTGTGACTTTTGGACGACGAAAGCGCATTGTAAATTATGATGATATTAGTAACTATTTTTCTGACATTCATGAGAATGTAAAAATGGCGCGCGAAAATAAGAGATTTCTAAAAAGACCGGCGATTTGGGGATTAATTTTTAGTTTTTGCGAGGTAGGAACTTATTGGTTAGTAGCAATTTCTCTAGGGCGACCGGAGCTTTTAGCGTATATTATGGTTGGCGAAGCGATTGGGTCAGTGTTCGATGGAATTGTGCCGTATGGGCTTTATGAACTTGGAATGGCGGGGGTTATGATTGCACTTGGAGTGGATTTCCCGACTGCGACGATTATCACCGTGATGACGCGGGTGATTACTCTACTTTTCACGATTATTTCTGGATCAATTCCGTATTATAAAGCGATTAAAGGCAAAGACAATGGATAATAAGTTCACTCCGACTGAATTTATTAGTGTCGTAAATCAGACGTTGGACTATGCGTATGGTAATGTCTTGATAGAAGGGGAAGTATCTAGCTTTAAAATTAATCAAGGAAAATGGGTATTTTTTGATTTAAAGGATGAAGAATCCAGTGTTTCTTGTTTTATGACTTTATATCAAATGCGAATGCCGCTTGAAGATGGAATGAAAGTGGTTGTGCGGGGAACTCCGAAAGTGACGAAGTGGGGAAAGTTTTCCTTTACGGTTCAAACCGTGACGCCAGTCGGCGAGGGGAGTTTAAAAAAAGCGTATGAATTACTAAAAAAGAAATTAACCGAGGAAGGACTTTTCGCTCCAGAAAAGAAGCGAAGATTACCAGAAGATTTGACGAAGATTGGAGTGATTTCATCTACGCAGGCGGCGGGGTATGCGGATTTTATTAAAATAATTAATGCAAGGTGGGGTGGGTTAGATGTTCAAGTGGCACATACTCAAGTTCAAGGTTTAGATGCGCCGGATCAGATGATTCGGGCGCTGAAATATTTTAATGAAAGAAGCGAAGCGCAATTAATTGTTATGATACGCGGTGGTGGCTCGGCGGACGATTTAGCGTGTTTTAATGATGAGGCATTAGTTAGAGCGATTGCGGCGTCTAAGATCCCGGTAGCAACTGGAATTGGACATGAAATCGACGAATCTTTAGCGGACCTTGCGGCGGATATTCGAGCGTCAACACCATCTAATTTAGCCGAGATGATTACTCCGGATAAGAAGACAATGATTAGTACAGTGCAAGAAATGGTTGTAAAAGTAGGAAAGGTCGTCTCGCAGAAAATTGACGAGCAAATTACAAGGAACCAAGACGAGATTGATCGAATTACGCGAGAGATTAAATTAAAAATAGACAAGGTTTTAAGCGATATTTTGCAAAAACAAAAGATACTAGATGCGTTGAATCCGGAAGCTACTCTGAAAAGAGGATATTCAATAGTTTCGGGAAAGATTTCACCTGGTAATGTTGTAAAAATTACAACATTTGATAAAATAATTAAAGCGAAAGTAGAGGAAGTTGATGAGCGAAAAAACTCTTAATCAAAAAATGGAAGATTTAAACAGACAGGTTGAATGGTTTTATTCGGATGATTTTAAGCTAGAAGATGCAATATCGAAATACGAAGAAACAACAAAACTAGCCAATGATATTGAAAAAGATTTGAACGAGCTAAAAAATAAGATTGAAATACTAAAAGAAAAGTTCGATAAATAAATGTGATATAATAAGCTTATGGATAACGGACAAATGCCTCAAACACAACCTTTAGAAACTCCACAGCCGGTTCAACCGAGTGGGATGCCGATGGTACAGCAGGTTCAGGCGCCGGTAGAAAAGAAGAAAGATATTGCTGGTTTAGTGAAGACGATTGTGATAATTGTAGTATCTCTTGTTGCGGTAACTTTTATCGGTTTGTTTATTTGGATGTACATGCAATATGATGAGGCGCATACTGATGTCCAAGGGCAGATTGATATTGCGGTAGCTGAAGCAAAAGATAAACAAGCTACTGAAATGGAAGCGGAATTTGCGGAGCGGGAGAAGTATCCTTATAAGACTTTTTCGGGTCCGGAAGATTATGGGCAATTAACTTTTGAGTATCCTAAGACTTGGAGCGTGTATGTAGCGGCGGCGGCGGAAAAAGGCGGCGATTTTAATGCCTACTTTAACCCGAATCAGGTTGATGCAGTCGGACAAAGTACGATTAATGCGCTTCGAGTAACGATTAGAGACAAAAGTTTTGATAATGTAGTTTCTGAATACCAAAGGATAATGAATAATAGGAATTCTAATTTGACCGTACAAACTGTAACGTTTGGTAAAGATAACTCTATTACCGGCAATCGTTACACTGGCACTATTCCGAATACTGAATTGAATGGTTTTATTGTAATATTTAAGATTCGAGATAAGACTGCGATTTTGCAGACTGATTCGGTTTTGTTTGAAACTGAGTTTAACAAGTTACTTGAATCTGTTACTTTCAACGTTTAGCGTGTTATAATGAAGACATGGAGAGTGAGGTAGATGGCATTTTGGTTGCGGCACATGAGCTTAAGGCGCCTCTCGCAGTTTTAAGGCAATTAGCTTTATCTTTTGATGAGATGGATACTACGAACGAGACGATTCGTTCGGAGATGATTCAAGTTTCGGAACGTGCAATAAAACAAGTGAATGATCTCGCGAAGATTCGTCGTTTAGAAGATGGACTCTTTAAAATGGAACCGGTTGCGATTCGAGAAGTTTGTGATGCGGTATCGAGAGAACTTAGTTTATTGTTCAGATTTAATAATCGAGATTTATTTATAAAATATTCAAATCGTTCAAGGTTGGTGGCGGCGAACCGAGAACTACTTTATAGTGTGATTTATAATTTTCTTTTAAATGCGATGCACTATTCAAGCGAAGAAACGCGGGCGGAATTAATAGTTCGAGAGAGTGGAGGTAAGATCAAAGTCTTAGTACGTGATTTTGGTCCAGCTTTGCCGCTCGAAGTTTGGAAAGAGATGAAAAGAGGATGGCTTAAGAAACCGACTTCAATTGCAATGCGGCCGGGTTCGTCGGGACTTGGACTTTATATCGCTTCGAAATTTTCGAGATATATGAACGCAGAGGTCGGTGCGATTCGTCATCGTGATGGGACGAGTTTTTATGTAAATTTACCAATTTCTAAACAAATGAGTTTATTCTAATGATTTTTATAATTGACGACGATCAAATAATGGCAGAATGTATCAAAAGGGCATCTAAGAAAGATGCTAAAATTTTTTCTAATGCGATAGAAGCGATGACGGAAATATCGAACGGGACGATACCGAGCTTAATTTTTCTAGATATTTTATTAGATGGACCAGATGGGTTTACGTTTTTAAATGAACTAGTGTCGTATGATGATACGAAAAAGATACCAATAGTGATTGTTTCGTCATTAGATTTTAAAGACAAGAACTTAGCGGATTATGGAGTGGTTGGAGTTTTAAATAAAGATGATATGGTGCCGGAGGAGATAAAGAAATATGCCGAAGAATACGACAGATAATTATTTACGGACTTTTGGGTATGTGTTGCGACGGACAAATTATGGCGAGGCGGATCGGATTTTGAATATTATTACGCCGGTCGGTAAGATTTCGGCAATTGCGAAAGGTGTGAGAAAAGAGAAGTCGAAACTGGCGGGTGGGGTCGAGATGTTTTCCCTAGTTGATTTAACAATCCACAAAGGAAAAGGAGAGTTGGGAACGATTACGGGGGCGAAAATGGTGAGATTTTATGGTGAGATTTTGAAAGATTTAGGTCGCGTAGAGATTGCATCGGGTTTTTTAAAGAAGATTAATGCTGCTTCGGAGAATTCGGATGCGGAGGAGTTTTTTGATATTTTGGGCCAAAGTTTAGTAGCTCTAAATGATGGTTGTAATACGAAATTGATTGAAGCTTGGTTTATGCTAAATTTGGCCAGAGCGATAGGCGAGGAAATAAATCTTTATCGGGATAATAATGGAAAGAAACTAGAGAGCGGGAAAAAGTATAATTGGGATTATATGAGCGGATGTTTTATTGAAAAAGAGAATGGTGATTTTGGCGAGAATGAAATAAAAGTTCTTAGATTAATGATGACGAATAGTTTCGATATAGTAAGAAGAGTTAGGATGAATGAGGATATTATTAACCAAGTTTTCGAGTTGGCGCGTAGTGCGAGCAGGGTGTGATATAATTAGGATACAAAATAAAAGGAGTTAAAATGGCAGATTTTAATAAAGTTTTAGACCCAGGGGATTATAATAATGGAGAGCTCAATGTTGTGATTGAGATTCCGACAGGGTCTAATCATAAAATTGAATGGGATAGAAAACATGCCTGTTTCATGCTTGATCGAGTTGAGCCAATGGCTTTTGCGAAACCTTGCAACTATGGATTTATCCCCCAGACTCTTGATGAGGATGGTGATGAGCTTGATGTCTTAATGATCACTGATCAACCGCTTACGACTGGAATTTGGATGAAGGGGAAAATCTTAGGCGTAATGCGATTCGTTGATGGCGGTGAAGTTGACGATAAGATTATTTGTGTACCAGCTGATGATCGAAATAATGGCGATGCGTATGAAAAATTGGAAGATTTGCCGGCGCAGACTTTGAAGCAAATTGAATTCCACTTTAATCATTATAAGGATTTGAAGAAGCCTGGAACAACTGAGGTTAAGGCTTTTGAAGGAATTGATTCAGCAAAGAAGATTATTGAAGCGGCGATAAAACGATTTAAGTAATAAAGCCTAGATAAAAAAACTAGCCTTAAAGGCTAGTTTTTTTATTAAGTTCTATTCTTCTTCTTCGACAGTTTCTTCTTCTACGGCCTCTTCTTCTACTGTTTCTTCTTTAACTTCTTCTTTTGTCTCTTCATCCTCTACTGTTTCGCCTGAGTTGATTTTTTGGAGCATTTCCATAAATTCGATTTGTTGTTTGACGTCGTCGACTGTCATGCCTTTATACAAAGCTTCATCAGTGGTAATTGCAATATATTTTCCTTCTAATTTTATTTCGGTAAATCCACCCTCATTTGCTCCTTTGATATATTCGTAAGCTTTTTTCGCGGTGTCTTCATTCTCATAGGCATAGAAAAGTTTCAAACTAGTTACTTCGTTGTTGGAATAGTAAAAGACGGTATGAGTTTTTTCAGGCGCATATTCACCGGAATCTAAACCGAGTATCTGATCTGAATCCAGAGTTAAGACATACTTCGTGTTATCGTCTACGAAATAATTATCGTCAATCTTTTTGTTTGATAATGACAACACAACCACGACGGCAATAAGAACAACTACGGCTACTGCGGCGCAGATTAAAATAATAGGGTTTCTATTTCTTTTTGCTTCTTCAGGCATAATAATCCTCCATTTATTTTAACTATTATAGCATGTGCTTTTATAATTCAGAAATATTTTTGCGAACTTGTTCGGTAGTGTCGCGATCGCGAATTGTAACGGTATCGTTTTCTAAGGTTTCGAAATCTATTACAATACATTTAGGAGTACCGATTTCATCTTGTTTGCGATAGCGTTTACCGATATTTCCGGAATCGTCCCAAGTTACGTTGCCATATTTTTTACGAAGATTAGTATAAACTTCTTTGGCTTTTTCGACGAGCTCCGGTTTATTTTTAAGAAGTGGGGAAACACAGAATCTATAAGGCGCCAAGTTTTCTGATAGCTTTAAGACGATGCGTTTTTCGCCGTTAATTTCGTCTTCGGTGTAGGCGGTAGAAAGAATTGCTAGGAAGAGTCGTTCGACGCCGATAGACGGTTCGATAACATGAGGAATGAATACCTCATTAGTTTTTTTATCTCGATAATCCATCGATTTGCCTGATTCGCGGGCAATATTCGAGAGGTCAAAATCGGTTCGATAGGCGAGTCCCATTAATTCTTCTTCACCATTTGGATAGTCGAACATGAAATCAATAGTACGTTTAGAATAATGGGCGCGGTCTTCGGCCGGAACTTCTAACTCGTGAATTTTTTCTTTCGGAAGATTAATAACATTTTCTAAGAATTCATGTTGTAATGCGCGCATGGTTTCGAAATTTTCTTCCCAAGTTTTCGGATCAACAAAATATTCGATTTCCATTTGAGAGCATTCGCGGTCGCGGAGGATAAAATCGCGAGGACTAATTTCGTTTCGGAAGGCTTTGCCTTGTTGCGCAAGACCGAAAGGTAAATCGGGATAAATCGTATCAATAACGTTTTTATAATTTGTAAAGATACCTTGGGCAGTTTCAGGACGTAGATAAGCGACATTTTTCGCGGCTAATTCCGGGTTATCTTTATCGTCTTCCGGGAGAACAGCTCCGACGTGGGTTCTAAACATCATATTAAATTTACGAATTGGTCCCCAGTTTTCTTTACCACAAACTGGACATTTAGTGTGAGTGGCTAAAAATTCTTCAGTAGTAATAGATTCTGTGAAGCCTTCGGCTAACTTATCGGCACGGAAACGAGATTTACATTCTTTACACTCAACTAACGGATCGGCAAAAGTTGCGGTATGACCGGAGGCTTCCCAAGTTTTCGGATTCATAAGGATAGCAGCGTCGATACCATACATGTCTTCACGTTCTTCGACGAAGAATTTCCACCATTCATCCATGATTTTTTTCTTAAGGGTAACGCCTAGAGGACCGAAATCCCAAGTTCCGGCGAAACCGCCATAAACATCAGAACCGGGAAAAATGAATCCACGGCGTTTACATAAACTTACAATATCTTCTAATTTGCTCATAGATATATGATAGCATATCTGATTTAAAATAGATAGCAGGGTTAGATTTTCTTGGCTTCGAAAAAGACAGTAGGAACGGCTGGTGGCGGAGTAAAGTCGGTTGGTTTTAAAGGTAAACGAATCTTAGTTTGATATTTTTTAATGAGTTGTAAACCTAATTGCGAGGTATAATGACGGTCGGTGTTTAAGAGTTTTAGAGCAAACTGTTTTTGGAGGATAAGATAAAAAGATTCGGGCGGGTTTTCAGCCTCGATTAGTTTATGAATGATTTTTGAACTAATATGAAAGGGCGGGTTGCTAAAAACTTTGTAGGGAATTTTCGGTAAATCGTATTCTAAAAAATCTTTTTCTATGACTTCGACGTTGGTAATTTGTCGCTTTTCGAGGTTTTCTCTGAGTTTTTTAGCAGTAATATGGTCCGGTTCGATTGCGATGACATTTTTTACGCGGTAAGCGAGGGCGCTCGTAATAACTCCGGAGCCAGCGCCGATTTCAATAACCGTATCACGTTTTTTAAGATTAGAATGTCCAATGAGAATTAAAGCAAGTCGAGGAGATTTAAGAAAGTGTTGGGAAAGGAGGTGATTTCGCATATTAGTCGGCCCAGAAATCTTCAGGGTTTGAGACGACTTCAATGTTAATTTCGTTGGTTTCGCCGGTTTCGAAGTTTTTAGCAGTTAAGATTTTTGCTTCAACTTCTTCTTCACCGATGACGATACCGTTTTTGGCGACTTTAGAAGCGTAAGTCATTTTGTCGCCGAGTTTTTTGTTAGTCAGAACAATAGTCGTACTATAATTCTTCTCGCGGAGTCTCTTAGCGACGTTGAAGGCTTCGTCGAATTCGTGTTCGGAAACTGGAATGACAGCGTAATCGATTTTTTCCTTAATAGAATCAGGGAGAAGATTTTTTTCGTTTAAGACGTAGAATAATCTAGTCAAGCCGATAGAACCGCCGACGCCAGGGAAGGATTTTTCGGAAAAATAGCCGGTAAGATTTTCATAACGTCCGCCACCGCAAACTGAGCCGATGTTTTTATATTCTGGTAAGATGAATTCGAAGACAGTTCCGGTATAATAATCGAGACCGCGGACAATTTTCATGTCGGCGACGATGTTTTCTTTTAGGCCTAATGATTCGAGAAGGTAAAGGACTTGGTCGAGTTCGGCGACTCCTTCAGCAAATTTTTCATTTTCAATTTCTAAATTGTTGAGTTTTGTGATAATTTCGGAACGTTCACCGTTTAACTCAATGAAATTAAGAAGCTTTTTGACTTCGTCTTTCTTAAGGTTCAACTCTTCGAGATCCATTTTAGTTTTTTCAGGAGTAACCTTTTCGGCGTGGTCGATAATATTGTAAATATCTTTAGATAAATCTTCTAGGCCTAGGGCTTCTAATAAACCAGAAAGGATTTTGCGGTTATTAATGCGAGCGAGAACTGGCGTTCCTAGGCCAAAAGCGGAGAAGGTATCGAGTAGGGTCGAGATAACGTCAGCATCGTAGGCGACCGGTAAATTATCGCGGCCGATAATGTCGACGTCACATTGATAGAACTCACGGAAACGACCTTTTTGGGCACGTTCACCGCGGAAGTTCAAACCGATTTGAGCGACCTTAAAAGGGAAGGTTAAATCATTTTCATGCTCAACGACATAACGAGCTAGGGGGACAGTGTGGTCGAAACGAAGGGCTTGGTCAGCCTCGGATTCAGCTTCGGCGGTTTTTATGACTTTATAAATCTGTTTTTCAGTATCGCCACCGGCTTTAGCAAGGAGAATTTCAGTGCGTTCGATAGACGGAGTTTCGATATTGAAAAAGCCATGACTCTTATAGGTGTCATTAATTTTTGTTTTTAGGTTGTCAAAAGATTTCTGAATCTCGGGAAGGAGCTCCTGGGTTCCAGAAATTGGTGCAGTGTTAATCTTTTTCATGGTTTTAATTATAACATAGATATGTTATAATGTAGAGGTGTGGCGCTGTAGCTCAGTTGGTAGAGCAGAGGCCTGAAGAGCCTTGTGTCACTGGTTCAAGTCCAGTCGGCGCCACCAGAATTTATTAAACTCGGCATTTTGGCCGATTTTTTAGTAGTAAATATCTGTTAAGTACCTTGCAGCAATAGTATGCAATTTTGGACCATTTTTGCAGCAAAAAACCGCCAAAAATGCGGTTTTTACCCCTGTTAAAATGGCTGTTAATATCCCTAGACAATTTGGCCGCAACAAAAAGCACTTATAAGCTAAATCTATAGTGCCTTAGGCCAATCATATAACTAAAATGTTGAATAATTGTCTGGGTTCGTAAGAATATCTTGCAAAATCTTAACAATGTTTTGCTCCTGTTCCAGCTCACTAGCATTTTCAGAACAATTTACCTGTGGAGAGCCATAGTGATAGTCCCAGTTCGCATCCGAAAAAACCGGAGCAGTATTCCCAACTATTTGAGACCCTTTCGCTCGCCTACTGATAGAGCCTAGCCCATGACACTTATTAAGATTTGCATAATCTGGTAATTCCTCAACATTTTCCTCAGTTCCAGTAATCACAACGGACGTTCTGTCTTCCTGCCCTTCATACTTATAGTGTTGGAACATATAGCTAATCATTTTTAACTCTTCTGGCATTTTGATCTTTAATCCCCAATCTTCAATAAAAATGTAGTCCGTGACAGCTAGTGTGGCTTCGTTTTCTATTGTGGTTTCAGCTTCATCAGGAATTTTAATTGTAGTAGTTGCCTCTTCAGAATCTTTGATTTGAACCTTCAAATCAGAAATTTGACTATCTTTTTGTGTGCTTTGTATCATGCCATAGGCGCCAAACCCAATACCACAAACCGCCACAACACACGCAATTGCAGTAGCAATTTTTAAGCCATTTCCGTTTTTTTGTTTATTATCTACTACTGGTGTCATTGGCTCTCCAGTATTAGTATTTTGTTCCATTGAGTTTCCTTTCTAAAATACTTATGTTTCTATTATAACATGATTAAGCTTTTTTCGAATGTTTTCCTTATAGATTGTTAATGTCTGAGTAATTCGCCTCCATTATTTTTTTGTTGCTTTCTGTAAATTATTGACAAAATTGCATAAGTGTGATATAATATAAGAGTTAGCCTAATGGGAGGTTAACAGGTTGACCCATCTTGCGTATGCATCTGGGTAGTATTTTAGAAAGGAGGTATTCGTATGAATACCAAAAAGACTGAAGTTAGAGAAAGGGTCTACGACATCGTAGCAGGCCCGGGGAAGGACTTGTTGTTCGACGCGTGTAAATACGCGTACAGCAAGAACGCAAGAATTCCGGTAGAGTTTACGGTGGCGATTGCCTACACAATGCCACCGAGCGATTCTGGTTGTGCCTATATCCTGATGGCACTTACTGGGATTAGAATCTGTGGAGTCGAGTATGAAGATGGCTCTGGTGAGAGCTTTAATCTTCACGGCTTCTGCAGGGCCGATTTAGATTCTCTTAGTGGATCTAAAGATGATGCGGTCTTTAAACCTTATAGGTTTGAGGCTTATTACAACACAAAGAGACGGGAAGGCACCATTAGCTTTACCGAACAGTAAGTCAGTCAATTCTCACCACCCGGGCGTAAGCCCGGGTTATTTTTTTCTGCTTCAGTTGTTGGTTTCTTTTTTAAGATATCAATACCTTCTAATACCCCTGTTATTATGCTAATTATTGGCGCAATTATAATGATTGGCACAATGATAAACAAAAAAACGATGGCAAGTATTATAGCACTTTCTAAATCACCATTTACTGTCTTAGCTACCATAGCTGATAGCGGGCTAGCTATTATTGCGGCGGGCCCCCAACCCAATATAATTCGTAAAATTCCCGCTCCAATTTTGCCACGATAAAAGTTATGTGCGCCAAAGGAACCTAAAAATATCGCAAGGTATCCTTCAATTTTTTGTTTTTCAGCTTCTTTATCCATATGCTTATTATAACATACTGAGTCATATATTGACTTTTTATAGCGTTTATGCTATAATTAAGATAGGTTCTTATGATTTAAGGTTATAAGGGCTAGTATTATTAGTTTGGGGGGTTTAACAAAATGATGGTGGCGTTGTTTATTATTTCGTTGGCAGTTTCAATTGTTTTCTGGATTGCCTTCAATATGTTTGAAGGCGGGGCACGGATTTGCTGCGGAGTAGTCGCTGGGATTGCGTTTGTAGCAGTCATTTTTTCCGTGAGCAGTCTCGCGGTAGAATACTTCAGGCAAATCCAGATAATCTAACTAACGCGAACACTATCCGCCCTCCCATTTTAGATGGGAGGGCAATTTTTATTCGTTTTTTATTTTTTGTGGTATAATATATGGAGATTACTTTAGTAATTGTTATTTTGGGTCGGTAGCTCAGCTGGTTAGAGCACGGGCCTTTTAAGCCCGGTGTCGAGGGTTCGAGCCCCTCCCGACTCACCATTTCGTAATTAGGGCGGTTAGCTCAGTTGGCTAGAGCGCGTCTTTGACGTAGACGAGGTCAGAGGTTCGACTCCTCTATCGCCCACCATCATAGCAAAAAACTCTGGATCTTCGCGCGTAAGCGCTTTTTTTATTGCCGAGCGAAGCTCGGAATAATGGCGAAAATGGGCTCGCGGTGCGGGGGTCGCGAGCCCATTTTTGCCTGCCCCTTGCCCGACTTCGCTTCAAGCCAAGTGGATTTTCTTACGATTTATAATATGAAACCGTGTATTATTTGATATAATTAGAGTGCGAATAGTTTAATGTGGTAATCTGTTTTATTTAGGTTCAAAAAGCCGTTTCGATACTGTTTGGTTATCATTACTAAACTATTCGCAAATCGAAACGGCTTTTTGAGAAAAGGAGGTATATGGAGAAACTAATCTTGTATGCTCGTAAGAGTACTGATACAGAAGATAAGCAAGTT
>JAFRCO010000005.1 GCA_017404325.1 Candidatus Saccharimonadota bacterium | reverse complement strand
TAGTTAATACTTTAACATTAATCACATTAGAATCATTAGCTGTACCAGGAGCTAGATTATAAATATGAAGATCTGAAGAAGATAGAGTAAGACTTAGTGCTGAATTAAAAGTAAAGTTTACGCCTACGTCTTGTTGGTAAGAGATATTTGGGTCTATAGTCACTGCATCCTGAGCGGAAACAGGCTTATTGCAAAATAGGCTAAAAAGAAAAACAAAAACTAAAATCGCTACTGTATCGAATCTATGTATATGACTTTTCACAAAACCATTATAACACAAGCTTTATAAAAAATAAAAATCCCCGAAATTAATTTCGGGGATTTAACGTTTTAAATATTCAAATTTGAGTATTTAAAACGCATTTCCGGGTTTTTGCCCGGCTTTCTTTCGACGACTTCGGCCTTCTTAGCCTCGGTCTCTTCTTTTCTCTCACGCAGAATTCCTCTGCGTTTTGAGAGAAGATAGCCTTCTCTCGTCCAGCTTGCCCATACGGCAAGGCCGTACAGGACGCCGAAGAAGACTATTGCCGCGCCCAAAATGCTTATGGGCGCCCAAATGACCGACCAGAGCGGAGATTCCCCCGCCAACAACTTATTATCGAACATCTGGATGATTCCATCCGATGATTCGACAAACAACAGCACCCCGAAGATAATGGCGCCGATAGACGCCACGAACGCAAACATGCGTTCGTTATATCTTCTTCTGATTCCCAGCTTCGGAGTCATGTAATACTGCATAACTCCTAGAGCCACCATTGCGATAAACATCGCAATGGCGAAAAAGGCCCATACGTTCGAAAATATTTCGGGCTTAAACCCTTCATAGTAATACGCGTTCATTTTTTTGCCCCCTCGTTTTCAATTTTTTTTCATGAACGTTGCGAGGTTTTGTTTTCCCCCGCAAACCAACCTATGCCCTAATTATAGCATAAGCTGAATAAAAAGTCAATACCTTTTAGAGAAAAACCCCTATTCTTCCTCTATAGAATCGTAATCTAATCCGTAATAAGCGTATTGTAATCTCATATATGCCGTATCTAATTCGCTAGATAGGCTCAGTAACGGATCCTCTTTGGCTTTTGTCATTACTAAAAACTTCAAAGGTTTGTCATGTCCGCCACAAATCTCTGTTGAATCCCCGTAGGCAAGCTCTCCCGGGATCGTAATCTCTCTAATTCCTCCAATTCTCATCCCTACTACTCCGGCATTCCACCCCTCAATCATCCCCAGAGAGGCATCTAGTGCTCTAGAGAAGCCGGTTGGGTTTTCGCTATTATCAAATGACGAGTCGAATACCGATCCATCCGCGCACCACCCGATATAATAAGCAAAATAATCGTAATCTCCCTCTCCTAGCTTGTCCCCAGACCCTTTCTTGATGTCCTCTGTTTGGAGTCCGCTAGTATTCGCCGTCGTCTCATTATAGGCCTTTACTCTAGAACGATATTCTACAAACTCATTATAGTCGTCCTTCGTAGCCTTCGTAAATTCCTCTTCCTTTTTATTATAGGCCGCTTCGAGCTCCGCTATTTTCTCTTCATCTACCGCAGATTCCTCAGAAGTCGATGTAGATGAACCGGTTTTTCCTCCGTTAGCGATAATTAGCGCATAACTCGCGACAATCGAGCCAAGCATCAAAACTGCAATTAAAATAATGAAAAACCGCTGTTTCGGACTAGTTTTTAGATCTTTTTCATCCATAGTAACTCCACTATTAATTAGATTCATTATATCATAAAAATAACCCCTTAAAAGGGGTTATTTCCAGTTTTTAAGCTTTTATTCAGCTTTTTTAGCCGCTCTCTGTAAAATCGTGACTTTCTTAAACGATCCGCCAGCTTTTTTAATCGCAGCTACTGCTGATTTCGAGGCAAATTGCGTTTCGAGATCAATTTTCGCAGTTAATTCTCCGCGAGTGATAATCTTTACTTTTACATAAGGTGAAGAAATCAAATTCTTCTCTGCAAGTGTAAAATTATCAACTTTACCCTTAAGATCATTTAATCTATCCGTATAAACCACTTCGGCCTTAGGATGAAAACTCTTAAAACCTTTTAGTTTCGGTACAGCTTGCATGATTGCGCGTTGGCCGCCCATAAAACCTGCTGGCATCTTACGATGACCAGTTCGAGCCTTTTGACCCTTTGTGCCACGGCCGGCAGTCATACCTTGACCCGCCGAAATTCCGCGTCCTTTTCGAGACGGACGGGTATTCTTCGTTACATTCAAATCATTGTATTTCATTATTTAGTCTCCTTTTTCGCAGCGGCCTTCTTCGGGGCAGCCTTTTTCGGAGCAACCTTCTCAACCTTCTCAGTCTTTACGGCTTTTTCCTCGCCTCTTGTCCATTCTTTTCTCGGAGTTTGTTGGCGAAGACCCTCAATCACTGCATAAGCAATGTTTACTTTATTGGTAGAACCGAGAGATTTAGAAATAAGATTCTTTACCCCGGTTAGGCCCATAATCGAACGAACAGTACCGCCAGCGATAATACCAGTACCAGGCGCCGCCGGTTTCATTAAAACATCTGCTCCGGTTACCTTCGTACGAGTTTCGTGGCAAATTGTTTCGCCGTCCATATTAAAGGTAATCATCGATTTTTTTGCTTTCGAAGTCGCTTTTGCAACTGCCGTTGTTACGTCGTTGCCCTTAGCGACACCAACGCCGACCTTATTTTTATGGTTACCAACCGCAACAAGAGCTTTAAACCTCATTCTGCGTCCACCAGCGACAGTACGAGAAACTCTATCTACTGCGATAGTAATATCATCAAATTCTTTCGGACCGACTTCCGCGCGTACGCGATCTCTTCGGCCTCTTCGTTCCATTTTCTTTCCAGAAATGTCACGAATTTCTTTCTTTGCCGCCGTTTCGTCCGTCATCTTTAAAGTACCGGACTTATTGATTACTTTCGGGGCTCTTTTCTCATTCTCTGGCATCTTAGAACTCCAATCCTTCCTTACGCGCCGCTTCAGCAAGTGCCGACATACGACCAGCGTATAATTTAGAACCACGATCGAAAACTACTTTCTTAATTTTCGCCGTTTTTGCCTTTTTCGCAATTTCTTCCCCGATTTTCGCGGCTTTTTCGGTCTTAGTTCCGGTCATTTTCGACCCGACCGTTGTCGCATAAACGAGGGTTTTCTTTTCATCGTCATTAATGATTTGCGCAATAATGTGTTGGTTGCTAAAGTTAACCGTTAAGCGCGGTTGTTCCTTAGTACCATGAATTTTTGCGCGCGTTCTTTTCGCTCTAAAAACTTTATTCATTATTTCTTACCCGCCTTTCCTGCCTTACGAAGGATAACTTCGTCGACATACTTAATACCTTTACCCTTATAAGGTTCTGGTTTCTTCAAGGCACGGATTTCTGCCGCTACTTGACCGACTTTTTGTTTGTCGATTCCTGAAACGGTGATTTCCATTTTGTTCGTAGTAAGTTGAACACCTTCAGGCGCTTTATATTTCACTGGATGTGAAAAACCGAGGGCCATCTCGATCGATTGGCCTCCGCCCGAAAGACGGTAACCTACTCCGTTGATTTCAAGTTTTTTCTCGTAACCCTTAGTCACACCTTTAACGGCATTGTTAAGTAATGCACGTTGTAAGCCATGCCAAGCACGAGACTTTGGCTCGTCGTCATCTCTTGTGACGCGAACCGTAGTGCCCTCAACCGTAGTTTTAGTCTTCGGTTGAACCGGAACGATGAGCTGACCCTTCGGGCCTGCGACAGTTATTTCTTTGTCGCCGACCGTGATTGTCACTCCCGCCGGAATTTCGATGGGCTGTTTTCCGATACGACTCATATCATTTCCCTTTTATGTTAATATCCGTGCTATTATACCACAGATCATCTAAAAAGTCTACTTCTTTAATAGGATTTTACTAGGATTTATTACTAGTACTTTGTTGAGTTCATTTTTGTCATAATACTTCGCCAACTTTTTCCGTGCTCTGACTATAAAATCGTTTCTGTTTGGGTGATGGATGTCGCTTCCGAACGCAAAAATCATCTTATTCTTCGCTAGTCGCTTTACCAATTTCTTTGCTTCACTACCGTATTTTCCATTAATGCTACCCATATTGCATTGGAACAACACTCCCATTTTATGCAGATTTTCAAGAAACTCTTCATCGTCCTTAGCTAATCTATATCTTTCTGGATGTGCCAAAATAACTTTAAAACCGCTATTCATTAAATCCATCAAAATATCTTCATAATTCGGAAATTCTTCGTCTAATGGCAATTCTACTAATAAATATTTACTATTAGCCAGTGTCGTGATCTCACCATCCTCTAATAATTCTTTGATTCTATTACTAATATAAAGCTCGTTCCCCAAATAAATCCTCGCTTTTATATTTTCAGCTTTAATCTTTTCTTTCAGTTCCTTTAATAATTCTAAATTCTTCGTCAAAGGAGACGAGTAAATTGTTTCGTCAACATAATGTGGCGTTGCAATAATATCAGTCACTCCTTGACTAACCAGCTCTTTAATAATTTCCAAACTATCTTCTAAAGTTTTAGCGCCGTCATCTATACTAGGCAGAATATGGGAATGAATATCAATCATCTTATTTTGAATCACTATTATAATAATAATTATAATATTTTGATGATTTTTTATTAACCATATTAAAGACTAATCCCGCCACTCTTGCGCCAACTTTATCTAACGAATCTTTCGCGGTCACTAAATCATTCTTAGCGGTCTCACCGTCTTTCACGACAATCAACGTCTCGTCTACGAAGCTAGACAAAATGACCGAATCCGCTAGACCACCAACTGGCGCGCCATCGAATATAACAATGTCATAGAAGTCACACAAAACACTTATTAAGCGTTTATTTTTCTTTGAAGCTAAGAGCTCGCTCGGGTTCGGCGGGTAAGTTCCGCAAGTGATAATTTCTAAATTTTTAATCTTTGTCGGACGAATATATTTACCGAAGCTCCTTAAATCACCAGTCAAAAGGTTAGATAGCCCATCTGTGTTTACGACATTAAATAATTTATGCAAGCGACCTCGTCTTAGATCGCAGTCAACGATTAATACTCTTTTGTCTGCTTGTGCAAACGACACAGCAAGGTTCGCTGATATGAAGCTCTTTCCCTCTCCGGCATTAGTACTAGTTACTAAAATCGTCTTCAAATCTTCGTCAACAGCGGTAAACTGTAAATTAGTTCTTAGACTTTTCACGCTTTCACTAACGATTGCTTTCGGCGATTTCTCGACTACTAACTCATTAAATCTTCGACCCTTCATGTCACTCTTTAAGATTCGGCCCGTGACCGGGAGCCCGATTGCTTTCTCAACATCTTCACTATATTTAACAGTATCATCAAGATAAAACCTTAAGAAAGCAAATCCCGCTACTGCGAATACCGAAACTACTGCCGCTAAAACCAAATCGCGCGTTAATGTATTGTTTGCCGGCGCCTCTGGGGTTTCCGCTACGCTTAACTGAGTTACGTTTTCGATTTTATAAATCTTCGCTACTTCTTCCGAGAAGATAGTCGCAATTTCGTTTGCAATCGATGCGGATAATCTCGCCGTCGGGTCTTTAACCGTAATACTTAAAATTGCGGTGTCGGTGACTGGTTTGATCGTTAAGTTTTTACTTAATTCCTTAACCGTCGTATGTAAACCTAAGTTTTTAATAACTTGATTTAAAACTAATTCGCTTTTTGCGATTTCGCTGTAAGTAGTTGCTAATTTCTGGCTCGCATTAATATCGTTTAAAGTCGCCGCCGAGCCATCTGCTGACTCGTCAGATTTAGCGATTACTACAGTAGCTTGCGCTTGGTAAATTGGCTTTTTGAACATCGAATCATATATCGCAATACCGCCGACTGCCAAAACGCCGACGATAACAAACGCCAAAATATAATGTTTCAAATAACTAAAAAATTCTTTAATGTTTATTTCTTCCATTAATAACTCCTTTCCAGATTATAACATAAGGGTTTAAAATAAAAAAGATTTTCCATAGTGTCAATCGTCATACTCATCGGCTGTGTCCTCGACTTCTTCATTTGATAAGTATTCTAAAATCTTATTGTGGGCATTTTCTACTGTCGTCATGTCCGGAATCATTACATAAAGTGGTCGATTTATACCCATACTATAAGTCGGCTCGTAAGCTCCAGTACCGTTTACTGCAATTGATTCAACTTTCCAATTGACTGGATTAGTTAGTTGCATTCTTACGAAGGCTGATATATTATCTCGCGAAATCGTTGTTTCAAAAGAATCCGCTGCGATATCTAAAATTGTCGGGATTTTTAATAAATAATCTTTAGAGCTGGATAACCGCCCGATAATACTCGTAATTACTTGTTGCTGATTTTCTCCGCGATGTCGGTCTCCGGTTTCATAGGTTTTTCTTTCCCTCGCGAATTTTAAAGCACAATCCCCATCAACATGCTGTCTTCCAACTACATATTCACATACTTTTCCACCCCCAGTTTTCAAAGTCATCGCCACATCGGATTCAATATCAATTCCGTCTAATTGGTCGACTACCCTAATTACCGTATCAAAACTGACTTTTAAAGTGTAGTCGATATCAATATTAAGAAAATCCTCGATCGTAGTTTTGCTCATATTGATCCCGTATACGCCAGCATGGGTTAACTTATCTTTAATCCCTACAGTATCATGTAATTGTATATAAGTATCTCGCGGAATAGAAACTAATAAAATCTTTCCTTCTTTCGGATTTACAGTGGCTACGATATTAACATCCGACCGCGCGGTTGCTTGGATACCTTCCCGCGAATCACTACCCGAAATATATAAAACGAACGGCTCCGTCGTAATCTCTTTATCCGAAATTTCCATGTCTTCGCTTTCGAGTTCAATTTCAAAAGTATAAATTACTTTCATATTTTTAGCCTCAGTATCTGATTCTAAAACTTCAAAACGATCGGTTTCAAGCGTCATCGCATCCGTAATCTCTTTTTCTAACGCCTCGACCAAAACATCAATATCCTCATAAAAATCCGCATCAATCTCGGCTACTTCCGCTAGTTTTTGTTCTGCATTGGCTGCCTTCGTATCGGTTTTTAAAAAGCCAACGCTTTTTCCGCTTAGATTTGTTTCGTCTTTTAATTCGCTGTTTTCTAATACTATGACACTATATTGTTTCATTTCCGGTTTGCGCATAGTAATTTTGTCGAGAAAACCATTGTACGCCAAAAGATATCTTATTCCCACAGCGACTAATATAAGTAGTATTATTCCGATTATTGCTGAGATGATTTTTTTCATCCGAGGTTTCTCCTAATCCCTCGCGAACAAATCTCGTGTGTAGACGATATCCGCTACATCCCGTAGCTGATCCTCTAAACGATTCGCGAGAATAATATCACTACGTTCTACGAAATTGTCAAAATGATTTTCGACTTCAAATCCACCAAATTTCTTTTCAGAAAGTGTCGGTTCATAAATAATCACCTCGATTCCCTCGCCGCGCAGATATTTAATAATATCTTGGATTGCGGCCGAGCGAAAATTATCCGAACCGCTTTTCATAGTCAACCGATATACCCCGACGGTTTTTGGATTGCGTTTACAAATATCTTTTGCGATAAATTCTTTACGGGTTCTATTAGCTTGGACAATTGCCCGAATTAAATCTTGCGGAACATTGCGATAATTCGCGAGCAACTGCTTCGTATCTTTAGGTAGACAATACCCGCCATATCCAAAGGATGGATTATTGTAATGCGCACCGATGCGTGGATCAAGACAAACACCATCAATTATTGCTTTAGTGTTAAGATGCTTAACTTGGGCGTAAGTGTCTAGTTCGTTAAAGTAAGAAACGCGGAGGGCGAGATAAGTATTCGCAAATAGTTTAACCGCTTCGGCTTCGGTCGGCTGCATGAATAATACCGGAACGTCTTTGTTGAGCGAAGCTTTTTTAAGTAACTTAGCAAATTTCTTAGCTTGCTCGGTTTCATCACCAACAATAATTCGCGCAGGGTAAAGATTGTCGTAAAGTGCCTTTCCTTCGCGTAAAAATTCCGGCGAAAAGAAAATATTATCAATACCATATTTTTTGCGTGCTTTTTCAATATAACCGACTGGGATTGTCGATTTAACGACGATTGTAATATTATCGTCTTTCATCCGAAGCGCTTTTTCGATAATATCTTCAACCGCGGAAGTGTCGAAAGTATTCGTTTCGTCGTCGTAATTAGTCGGGGTTGCGACAATTACGAATTCGGCGCCTTTCATCGCGTTTTTAAAATCGGTCGTACCGCGAATATCTAATTTTCGTTTTCCATTTTTTGCCTCATCAAAATATTTTTCAATATACTCATCCCGAATCGGCGAAATATAATTGCTGACTTTATCAGCTTTGTCTTGATGTTTTTCTAGAACGACAACTTCGTTGCTTTGGCTTAGTAATGTGGCTAAAGACAAGCCAACATAACCACCACCCGCTACAACTATTTTCATTTTAGTTTTTTACTCCACTGTTATAAAAAATATTCATAAAAAGCGTATTTGAATAAATCGAGTACACTCTTAAACCTATTTATATCTTATGTTTTTTATCAATAATAGTCAAGCATTTATGCGAGAAAACCACTGGGCTATAATCTCATCTAAGATTTTTTTGAGAGTACCTTCTTTTTATTAATTTTGTTAAGAATGGTATTAAAAGCAAATGCACCTAGATCAGTCTTAAAAATATAAGACAACCCAATAAAGACTAGTATCATAGACATTAAAGATATAATTAAACTAATTATAATGCTGGAATTTAATACATGTTGAATTAAAAAGCCAATAATGACAACGGCAAGAATAATTATACTATTCTTCAATAACTCCCAAAGGCTATGGTGTTTATCATTGAAAACTGATTTTAAATTTTTAAAACCAATCTTACATAGCAATACTATGTCGGAGATAAAATAAGAAATACTTGTTGCTAGAGCTATGCCGCTTACGCCGATTTTTGCAGACAAGAATAAACTAAGTACTATATTGATTAATATACCAATAATGTTGGCAAACATTGGCGTCTTTGTGTTTTCGAGAGCATAAAAGTATCTGACAAGTATTTCTTTAATTAACATAAAAACAAAACCAATTGAATAGCCAATCACACAACTATATACCATGGCAGTTGAACTTTGCACAAATTCACCACGTTGAAAAATAATCGAAACTATTTTTTCTCCTGATACTAGATAAATAGCCGTAAACAGTACTATTATCGGAGAAGCAATATTAAAAACATTCCTGATACTTTTTAGTAATTCAGTTTTTGTCTTAGTTTGAACATCTATAGACAACTTTGGTAATAATAAAACCCCCATCGAAACAATAATTACACTATTTATTAAATCACCGGACAAAAGTTGACTATAATAAAGTGACGATACGCTACCACTCTCTAATGATGAAGCAATTATTCGATCAATTAAATGACTCGTATCTACAATACATATACCAATAATAATTGGAAATACGTTTTTTAAAAATCGTCTAAAAGTATTATTTTTAAATGGGTTTTGTAATCTAAAACTAGCATTTTTAATTAGTAGGATCAGCATCATTATGAAATAAACTAAATAACCCACAACAAAACCTATAGACAATGAATAAATACCGAGATAAGGCGAAACAAAAATAGTACAAATTATAATAGAAGTACTTAAAAATAATCCAAGCATTTTTTCTGGAATGAAGCGGTTTTTAGATTGAAGTAACCCAGAAGAAACTGAAGCAATACATGCAAAAATAATTAAAGGAGACAATATTCTGATAAAACTAGACAACTGCTGCTTATGAAGATCGTCAAAGGAATTGCCAAATAATCCCGCAAGCACTGGAGACAATATAATATTTAATAGAACTAATACTATTCCAGATACAGCCAAAAAGATAACTGAAGAACTAATAAAATCATTTCTTTCATTTTCGTAATGTCTTTTTAAATATAAAGTAACAATTGCTGGTGGTACAGCGGTTAATAGTATTTGCCCGAACATATTTATATAACCATCAGCAACAACAAAGGCGTCCAAATCCGCGGATGTACCAAATTTCCAAGCAATAATAGATTGCTTTAAAAATCCAAATAACTTAACTACTAATAATACAACAATTAAACCTAAACCTTTTTTAACTAACTTACTGTTTTTCATTTTTTCTTCTGTTCCTATTACCTATAACTCCAAAAGACAGCCCCATTAAAATATAAAAACCATCAAACGAAATATATGTACCAGAAAAGAATAGCATTACTAACCCATACGAAATAAAAATCAAAACTAGCAACCTCGTTTTATCCTTACTATAAAGTAAACCTTTAATAATTATATAAAGCATTCCAGCAATTAATAAACTACCTAATACTATCCCCCAATGAACAATAACATCTAAAAACAAATTGTGAGGATAATCTTTTAAATACTTATACTCCCCAGCTATTCCGTATCCGATTACAGGATTCTTTTTAATCAAGGCGAGCGTATCTTGTAGTATAATGTCTCTACCGGACACATGTTGTGGGTTCGAAATTAACAAACTAATCGTTCTGCTACGAACTCCAAATAAACTTGTTATATCACTAATGGTTGATAGTACTCTTTCGACATTAAATGAGACAATAGTTATCATCGTAATAAATAAAGCCTTCAAATATCCTTTTTGATTTCCAAATAATACATACATTATTAAGAAAAAACTATAACATAGTATTGGCCCTCTCGATCCAAATAGTAGTATTAAAACTATATCTAATAAAAGATAAAAGAAATCTATTTTCTTTTTATCGTTAAATAGATTAAGAGTATGAAAACAAAGTGCAATTAATACTATATAAGAATAGTGCATATTGTAGACAAATGTCCCTCTGTCTACAAATATAATAAAAATCGAAAAAATAGATATAACAAAACTATATCTAGAAAAATAATCATAAAGATTCGCATAGTCTTTAATCGATAAAGCAATGAATAACAAACTTAAACCATAAATAGTCTGCGGGTAATAAAGTAGTATTTTATCAAACGGAGTTCCGCTTATCAAGCTAATCAAATATAATATCGTTGCCAATAAAACAGACAATAGAAAATACTTATTAAAAGATAATTTCTTAATATGTAGCAACTTCAAGAACAAAACCACTAGCATCGCAAAAGAAACAACCGCGCATATAATAACCGAATTCGGCATAAAGGATAGTAGTCTCCTTGACACAGAAAAAAGCAATTGAGACAAAAAAGACCAATAAATTATTTTTATACATATCTCTTCTCTTTTTTCTTCTTCCTTATTCATCTATTATCAATCCTCTACTGTTATATAGTAGCACCAAATTAGTATAACCGATCACCTTGTACTCTCCGCCTTTTCCCAAAAGGGCTTGTTTTTTCGTGCTATTATTTTTAGCACACCGATAAACTGTGCTAATACGGTCATACAATAATAAGAAATATAATTAATAATTCCATTATTAATTCTGAACAAATATTTCAATACGGCTATTAAATAAATAATTAATTGAATCGCCAATGGAATAGTATAAAAAAGGCTATATTTTATGAGTAATATATTTGTTATTAATAATACTATATGACTTAACCAAAGAGAGTACCTAAATGTTCTGTGTCCCAAATAGAAATAAGTGTACCACTTATATTTCAGAATATTCAAAATCTTTACAGACGGCAGCATAGCACGTAAAATGGTTCTCGACATTCTAATCTTTCTTTTAAACTCATCCTTATCATTTTCCCCAGCTTTTTCATAAGCTATAGCATTATGATTTGCGATAGCACGCTTTCCGTTTAGGGCATAATAAAGCGGCATAGATGAATCATGGCATTCTATTGACCTAAAATCATGGTACTCACTTTTTTTACAAGCATATATGGCTCCATTCCCAGCTGTAATAGTTTGAATTCTTGACTCTATATCTCTTATTTTTGTGTCTAAATCCCAATATGTATTTTCGGTATTACTCGTCAAAGAGTCTTTACTATTGCTGTATATTAATCTTCCGGTAACGTAAGCTACATTTTTATCGAATGATGAAACAAGTTCCTTCACGGCGCTTCTATCCAACATAGCATTAGCATCGGTCATTACTATTATTTCACTTTTAATAGTCTTAGCGGCCTCATTTTGCGCGTTTGTCTTTCCTTTTCTTTTTTTCACTTTAAAAAGTCTTATATTATTTTTTTTATGTTTCTTTATAAAAGTTTCCACTATATCATTTGTCGAATCAGTACTATTATCTGAGGAAACAACTATTTCTAATTTTTCTTTAGGATAATCAACTTTCAAAACATTTTCTAATTTTGCTTTTATGACTTTTTCTTCATTATGAGCAACAATCATTATTGTTACAGTGGGTTCATAATTTTTAACTTTCTTATTTTTTCTTTTAATTATTTTCCCCAATATAATAATAGACACTGGATAGCCAATATTAGCCCAAAATATGACAAACACAGATGCCCAAAAAAGTATTAATAACAATATCATATCTATTCACTATAATATCATAAAAATGCCACTTATTAAATACAGGTCAGCTCGATGGTTTTCTATAGGCGGGAAAATAATTACAGTCCTTTTTTACTCCAACCTTACTGCATAAATTATCGTAGATTTTTTGATTAAAAACTCGTTTAGCTACATAAAAATCCAATAATCCATTCTTATTAAACGATTCTTTAAACTTTAATAATGGACTACTATCTCCTCCATACCCACCGCCCAAATGAAATATCTTATACCCGCCATCGCAAAGATCAAGCGCAATCTTATACAGTCCAATATTATTTGCGCCGTATTTCATATAATCAGACAGTGTGCCGCTTAGATGATAATGAGCATTCTCCTTATTAAACATAACTATACTTGAACTAATCGGCTTATTCTCATAATAAACAGTATATATTTTAGAAAAATCTTTAAGGTTTTCATAGATACTCTTAAAAAAATCATCATTAAAATAGTAGTTCTCTTCTGCATTATCCCTATCCATCGTGTCATGATAAATTATTTTGAACTCATCTAGCATCTGTCTCGAAAAACCAGATTTCACTTCTAAACCATTTTTTATGGCTTTTCTAATCGTGGTTCTACTTCTGCCTTCCATATCATCCCAAATCTGTCTCGGATTATCCAATTTCATAAAAACAGTTTTGGATGTAGTTGATAACTCATACCTACTATCGTAATTAGTATAATTTTTAGTAAACGGAGACAATCTTACAAACTCGGAGATAATATTATTCTCGTTGCAATACTGATCGAATTGATCAAAATAATAGTTTAGCAACAACGTATTATTGCCATTATAATCAACACCACCATAACCATATGGAGTAATAATATCGTAGCATTGTTCTAGACTATCACTAAAGTTTAAATCCCGATTAATATTTCTTAGAAAAAAGACATTAATAACATAATCATCCCTATCAAACGCATAGGCCAATTTAGGAATGCCATCACCTATTTTATAGAATGCATCAACATATTGCCATTGATAATACACTTCTCGATCTTTAACGATTCTCTCCCATTTTTTCTTATCTTCAAATCCTATAACGTCAAACTTCATTTTATGCCACTCCGAATTAAATTACTTAAAACAATTACATATTTTTCGATGTCGATTTCATTATATCTTTGATCACACACTAATGACAGCTCATAATCATATAACTTATTCTTTCTTTTTAAATCATTTGGCCAATGAACTGGCAAATAAATACCTCGTTTTGTCATTTCCTTTCTAACTCCGTCTCTGCCATTAATCACTATCGGAACAAACAAAGGACAATCTCCGTTTTTATACTTATATAATAGTTTTATATGTTTATTATTTTTTAACAACTTTTCAATCAACAAACAATTGTTAACCCTTGATTGTTTTATCTGCTCAATATTCATCGATTTTAGCATTCTTTCCGATTCGTCATCAATTCCTTTCCTGTAACAATTACTTATCATGCGGTTTGACTTGTCAAACAACTTTAAATACAAATCCTTTTTGTTATTTTTATTCTCCATATAATCTCTCTTTAAATTCATAGCTCGCTTTTTTATCTTCATATATTCATCATTTTTATCATAAGATAATAATTTTTTAGAAAATTTTTTTTGCATACTAATTGCTACACCGCCAGAAACGATCGGGAACCATTTTCTAAGACTAGCTATTAGGAAAGTTGAATAGTTTGAATGATTAATATCGGATAAAAGTCTATGAGTAATATCTTCTAACACAATAATATTTCTCTTGTTAAATAGTTCTATATGCCTGTCCATATTTGATTCATTATAGCCAAAATAGCTCATAGCGAAAAAGATACTACAATCAATATTAGTATCTATATTGTACTTATTATTAATCAAATCAACATTATAATAGTAAATTTTGTAACCTTTTCTTCGAAACGGTTCGGCCATAGATTCACAAAGATAGTCTGGCATATAAACTATTTTTTTAGCATCGCTAAAACCATCCAAAACGTAATCTATTGCAGATCTGCCAGACATCAACAGTTTATAATCTTTTCCAATCTTCAAAAAATCTAAACCATTATCTTCGTCATTAATATTTACTGTCCAAAACTCACTACCGATTTCCTTCACGACAATAATCCTCTCTAATCAAGGAATAAATATATAAGTCATTATATTTCCCGTCTTTATAAATGGCTTGACGTTTCTCGCCTTCTTTAATAAAACCTAAAGATTCAAATGCCTTTTGAGATCCAATATTATACTCTAGGATTTCGGCATTAATCCTATTTAAGTTTAACTCATTAAAAATGTAGTTAATTAACAAAGATAAAGATTCTTTTCCAAATCCTTTCCTTTGAAAAGCGTTGTCAATTTTAATATTAATACCACAACTTCCATTTTTGAAATCGATATCACTAATAATTGCAGTTCCGTATGCTAAATCTAAATCTTTAACGTCCGCAATAGTATATCTAATATTTGAATCGTCATGCAAATTATGGAACCACGTCATTTGCTCGTACATCGTTATCGGCTTACTCCAACCAACAACATTTTTCGCAATCTCAGGGTCATTCAGTAGTTTATTTAATAAAACCATATCCCCTTCCCTCAATTCCCTCAGTTCAATCTTTTTACCTTTTAGATTCATTTTGTATTCTCCTATATTTATCAAAATCTATTATGTTACCAGTACCTCTTACACAAACATCGCTGCCCTTCACAACTTTCTTAATTGTTAAAAGAATTATCTTAAAATCAAATAAGAAACTAATACTATCAATATAATCTAAATCTAACGAAAATTTTTTTTCCCAACTTATATTATTTCTCCCATTAACTTGTGCCCAACCAGTTAATCCGGGTCTAACGTCATGCCTATGATGTTCCTTTTTATTATAATAAGGAAGGTATTGTTTAGCTAGTGGTCTCGGCCCGACAAAACTCATATCTCCTTTTAATATATTAAACAATTCCGGCAATTCATCGAGCGACGACAATCGTAGTATTCTCCCGAACCGAGTCAAACGCTTTTCATCCGAAAGCAACTTCCCGTTTTTACCTCTCTCGTCCGTCATGGTCCGAAACTTATATAACTTAAATATCTTCTCATTTTTACCCGGACGCTCTTGTTTAAATAGAATCGGACTGCCTAACTTAATCCGCACTAGAATCGCAATGATCAACAGAATCGGCGACAAAATTAGAAGCGCTAAAAACGAAAAAACGACATCAAACAACCGTTTAAAAAATTTTTCGTATGGGCCATGCGCCTTGTGATTATTCTGACTCATTTCACTCAAAACACTTATGTATTAATTCAATTATAACACTTTGTTCTTCTACTGTCATTTTATTGTCGGATGGAAGACAAAGCCCGCGTCTAAAAATATCCATCCCAACATCTTTCGCGCTTCCATCAATATACGCATTAGTCCTCGCTCGTCCCGAACCATTACGAGTAATAAAATCATTGTTTCTAAAAATCGGTTGCGCATGCATCGGCTTCCAAATCGGGCGTCCTTCGGCATTAAACTTTGCAAGCGTCTCTAAGATTTCCGTCGGACAGCTCTTTCCATGCTCGCCAACATATAACGCTTCCTCGTCTCCTCGCGTCTGTCTGCACATCGCTTTTTCATCAATTATCATACAAGAAAGCCAAAAATTCGGCTCCGAATTTTTCGCGTCAAACGGATTCATTTTTACTGGTAAACCTTTCAAACCCTTCTTATATCGCTCATAAATCGCCTTCTTTTGCGCTATATGTTCTTCTAAATATGGAATTTGCCCGCGCACTACCCCCGCGATTACATTACTCATCCGATAATTATAGCCAATCTCCTCATGTTGATACCACGGCGCATTTTCCCGCGCCTGCGTCGACCATTTCCGTACTTTATTCGCATCTTCTAGGCTATTCGTTAAAAACATTCCGCCGGACGAACCGGTAATAATCTTATTTCCATTAAAACTAATACAACCATAATCACCGAATATTCCAGTTTGCTTTTCTTTATACGTAGCCCCAAACGATTCCGCCGCATCTTCAACAATTAATGCCTTATGTTTCTTCGCGATCGCTCGAATTTCATCAATCTTTCCCGGCGTTCCATATAAATGCGCAACAACAATTAAACGTACTTCCGGATATATTTCAAAAGCCTTTTCTAAGGCCTCCGGGTCCATATTCCAAGTATCATATTCTGTATCAATAAAAACTGGCTCACCGCCCTCATAAGTTACCGGGTTTAATGTAGCGCAAAATGTCATATCACTACAAAATACTTTATGCCCGTTTAAAGCGCCTTTTCCCATCACGGTTTTTCCATAAAGCTTCTCGCCTGCCAATCTAATCGCTAAATGTAGAGATGAAGTTCCAGACGCTAATGCTACCGCATACCTGCAACCAATTTTCTCTGCTATTTGTTTTTCGATTTCTTCAATATTTTCACCCGCCGTAGACATCCAGTTAGTTACATAAGCTTCATTCATGTATTTAATTTCGTCACCATGCATGGTTGGCGTGCTTAACCAAACTTTATTTTTAAAAGGTTTTATCCCACCCATTATTTATTCTCCTTTTGTGGTTTATAAGTACTTACGATGGCAGCAGTACGTTCTTTTATTTCGTCTCCATTTTTTCCAGCAACTTTTATTAAAGCATCAAGATCTTCTAGAAAAGTTCCATTTATACGAATTGGCTTGCCAATATGAATTAGTTTATTTGGCGTCTCTTTTAATCCTTCCTCTTCCATTAACATTTCTTCATATAATTTTTCTCCAGGACGTAATCCCGTAATCACGATTTTAATATCCTTGCCCGGCTCTAACCCCTTATATCTAATAATTTGTCTAGCAAGATTGTATATTTTTACTGGTTTACCCATATCTAAGACAAATATTTCTCCACCTTCAGCATAAACTGAGGCTTGTAAAATAAGACTCACCGCTTCTGGAATTGTCATAAAGTAGCGTGTAATATCTTTATGTGTGACTGTAACTGGTCCGCCACTTTCAATTTGCTTCAAAAATAACGGGATGACTGAACCATTTGAACCTAAAACATTTCCAAAACGTACTGCAACATAACTCGTTTTTGAGCGTTTATCGTAGGTTTGGATAATCATCTCACAAATACGCTTTGAAGCGCCCATTATATTAGTTGGCCTAACCGCTTTATCAGTACTCACTAAGACAAACTTAGAAACGCCATATTTGTCGGCTAATTTAACAGTATTTAAAGTCCCAAGACAGTTATTTTTGATTGCTTCGTTTGGGCTTACTTCCATTAGTGGGACGTGTTTATGTGCCGCTGCATGATAAACTTGGTCTGGGTGAAATTTCTGAAACACTTTTTCTAAGCGAGCATAGTCTCTTACGGAGCCTATAATAGTTTCCAGATTTAGTTTTGGATAAGTTCTATATAATTCTTGCTGAATGTCATAAGCATTGTTTTCGTAAATATCAAAAATTATTAAAAGTTTTGGTTCAGCTTTTGCAATCTGACGGCATAATTCAGAACCAATAGAACCACCACCTCCAGTTACAAGAATTGTTTTCCCTGTCAAATTATCAGTTATTTCTTCATTGTTTACTACGATTTGATCGCGACCCAAAAAATCCTCATATTTAATTGGACGAACTTGTGCGACGATATTTTCTTTTTTTTCGTCCATCGTTAAAAACAATGACGGCAAGATTTGAATTTCACATTTTGTTTTTTGACATTCAGTTACAATTTTCGCGATAGTTTCTTTACTGGCTGAAGGAATAGAGATTATTATTTGATCTATTTTATATTTTTCAATCATTAATTGAATTTGGTTGCGATTCCCAACGATCGGAATTCTTCTTATGCGTGTCCCGCGTTTTTGTTTGTCGTCATCAATAATACAGCATATGTTCAAATTTTTATATTTATTGTTTCGTCCCATTTCGTCAATCAACATTCTCGTTGCTTCGCCTGCGCCAATTATCATTACGTTTTTTGAACGATTCTTACCTCCTAAAGCATACAAAAAAACTCGACTCAATCGATATGAATATCGTACTCCACTTACGAAAAATACCAATAGTGCAAAAAATATAAACCAGAAACTACGCGGCGACGAGAGCAGCATTGCGTGTTTATATAGATAAATTAGAAATACTGCTCCAGCACAAGAACCAAGAATAGAAATAAATTCTAGGGTAGATGCATAACGCCAAATTGAAGTATATAGACCAACAATGGCAAATATCGTTATAGTGATTATGCAATCAATTGGTATCCAATACGTTACAGCGTGTAAATAATTATCTGGAATCTGACGAAAATCAAAGCGCATCCAAAGGGCTAAGAATTCTGCAATTACTACTAAAGCTACATCAAAAAGAACTAAGCCTAAAATTCTAGAAGCTTTTTTACTAAAAGCAATTTTTCTTTTTTCATTTTTTGACATTAGTTCTCCACGACTATCGCTCACTATTATAATACCATTATTTCCCCTAAAAAGTCAATTAATTGTGTATGACCATATTAAAAGATCCCTCATTTATGAGGGACCTTTTAAATTATATATTATTTATTTTTTTCTTTTTACGCTTCGGCTAACGAAACCGAAACCGAATAGTAAGACCGCCATTGCTCCGCCGATCCACACATTCATGATTCCATCCTCAGCCGTTGCTGAACCCGTGTTTTTAGTAAAGTGACCAGTATTCGGAGTGGTACCGCCACATCCGCCAAATGCGCAAGGGTTTGTGCTTCGGTTAGTGATTACAAACCCATCCGTGGCGTTTCCTTCAATCTTAGTACTATAGTCGTTGCTAAGTTTGCCTTCTTCAACAGAATACTCAATCTCGTGTCCTCCGCTATACTTATAAAGATCTTCGAATATAAAGACCCATTCACCATCTTTGTTCTCGCCGAACGTGGCTGCGTCGAATTCCTCACCATCTGCTAGTAAGACTACGTAAATGCTACCTGGTCGAACGCCTAACTTATTATTACCATCTTCCCAAATCTTCGTAACCTTGATTTCGCCAGTCTTATTAATTAGTTCTGGCTCATGAGTGTTCGTAAAGGTAATCGAACTATCTCCTTCTTCGGTATTAGTTAAATCGTAGTCATCAGATTTTAACTCTTCTTCTCCTAGGTAACCAATTTCATCTCCGTCTTCATTTGCGATTGGCAAGTTATCCCAAGTAATTGTCCAGATGTTTTCCTCATCGCCTTCGTAATTATCGGACAACTGTTCAGTTTCCACAGTTTTACCGTCGGCTTTAAGATTAACCGTTAAACTACCAGGTCTTTTACCATCCTGATCGTGATTATCATCCCAAACCTTCGTTATAGTATATGAAGTTGTCTTTGCAACGTATTTGTTCGTAATCTTAAAGACCACATCGCTACCGCTACTAACCTTCTTAGTTGCGTTATTGTCACCAGAAGTAGTTAAGTCAAAGTATTTAACTTCTGCATTATTCTCTACAACTGTATAGTTTCCAGTAAAGATATCTGCGTCAACTTCACAAGTTGCTTTATTGCCCGAAATATCACAATCTTCGAAGTTAATCGTCATTTCGCCTTCATCACCGAAGTCGTTCGGCCCTGTAACCGTAAAGGTCAAGTCTTTCAAGGCATTTTTCGAGACGCCCGAGAAAGTCTTCTCAATCTTCAAAGAATTAGCCTTGCTTCGATTGTTGGTTACAATATACATATTGTCGTTCCAGACATAACCATTAATTTCGGTTGGATCGAAGCTATAGGTCTTTGTATAATAATTCTTCATCTCGTTAACATCTGCTCTATCGAAGCTACTTGTACTAGTTACATTTAAGTTTTCAGTACCACTAACGAGGTCATAGCCTTCTTGAGTTTCAGTTTCTTTAATTGCGAAGGTTAAATCATCCTCGGCGGTCTCAGTATCTTCTGCAACCTTGATTTCGATGATACCCTTAGCATTAGTCGTGTATTCTTTACCATCAACAGTGAATTTTACGTCAGACATTGCGCGGTCTTTATCGTCGACCTTCTTAATGTAGAACTTAGTGCTTCCCCCGTAAACGTTTGTTGCTGCCGTCCAAGTGTTCTTTACTTCGAACGAATCCTCTACGCTTTCAGCTACCCATTTACCTTCGAGAATCTCACCGTTATAAATATACAAAGTATCCTTGTTGTCGCCGGTTAAGTTATTCTCGCCATTAATTCCGGTTTCCTTAACTTCGTAAGTGATATCCTCACCATGATTCTTATAAGTAAGAACCGTAATCGGGTCAGAAGTCCATTCGCCATAGTCATTTCCTTCTAGACGTACTGCCTTCTTCTCGTTATTCTCATCATTTGTGAGATCAACTAAGATGAAAGCTGGTTGGGTTGATGGTAAACCACTCTCCGGTACATCCCAAGTCTTCTTGATTGTAATAGTCTTAGTTTCTGGAGTATGAGCATTGGTAATTGTATTTCCATTACTATAGCTAACGCTATAAACCCCGTCGCTTTCGTTGTTTTCAAACTCTTTTTCGCAAGTAATAACCCCGCTATCACTCGTCGCGCAACCAGTTGCTTCAACAACCGTATATTCGATCTCTTCGTCTGCATCGTCACGGAATAGTGGCAAATCTTCAAATGTGAAGTTTTCTTCATTAGAAGTACCGCTTACATCAATTGCTTTGTAGGCCACATATTCATCACCATCTTTTACTGCTACGTAAAGATCGTAATCTGCTCTTAATCCATCTCGGTCGCTATCATCTGACCAAATCTTCTTTGCCGTGATATTTTTAGTCTCATAAATATTCACAAAAGTATTCTCATAGTCAGAAACTACCAAACTTAATTCGCCTTCCCTAGTATATTCAACTTTAATCGTAAAGGAAATTCCGTCCTTAGTATCATCTGATTGCACAACGCTTTGAATCGCTGAAGAGTCAAAGGTCTCGGTAACTGTGTAATGATAAACCTTATTGTTTACAAAGCTCTGGTCAAACGTAATTGTTCCAAAGTTAACCTTCTTATGGTCTTTATCGACAATTAAACTTGTTACGGTTCTACCGTTTGCATCCTTTGGCATTGGCGCGTCGCTATCGGTGCTTGAAATCGCGAAGGTAAATTCATCATCATCGTTCCAATCACGACCCTGCAAGTCCTTCTCAAACTCTAGTTCTTTATTCTTGCCGTAAGTTGTCGTGCCTACGTATTGGTTATAAATCGTTTGGTTATCGGTCTGGTCATCATCGTCTTTTGAAACGGTTTTCGACTTTAAGATTAAATCACCCTCGCCATTATCTTCGGTTACAATTGTCCAAACCACATTTTTGTCACCGCTGACACGCGATACGCCAGTACGGAAGCCTTCTTCAAGCTCAGCAATTGTATATTCAAACTCGCCCTCGTCAGTAATCTCGACTTCAAATGTCGCTGTATCTTTATCCAAATTGACGACCGCACTATCTTTAACAGCGTCGTTATATTTCATCTGGAAGGTAAAGTTATCTGAAGGCAACCAGAATATATTATTGGTAAAGCCTTTCTTTGCGAAGATATCGGTCTTTAACGAATTTACTTTGTAAGTGTTTTCAAATTCCTCTTTGTTATTACCTTGCTTAATGGTACCTTCTTTGATGGTTTCCTCACCTTCGTTAAATCCAGCCTTAGCCTCTTCAACAATCTTGTAATGCCAACCCTTCGGGATATTTTCAATCGTACAAGTTCCTTCGTGTGAGATTCTATTATCTATATCTTCACCGTCTTCGTTTTTCGATAAGTTACAAGTAGTATTGTCGACTCGTACCGGCTCTTCATCGTCTTCATTTTCGTAGAAGTATACTGTAAAACCGAATTTTTGACCTTGTGCTTTTTCCTCATTTCCACTATCAACTTTCACGGTCTTTGAGATGATCAAATCACCAGAGCTGAGATAGTTCGTTATTGTCGCGGTTGAGCTCATGTTACCATGGACTACTTGCGCTGCACTACCAGTTGTTGAACTTTGGTTATTATTATAATCAATTAATTCATATTCGACTTTGTTTCTATCGTAACCATCCGGTAAGGTTTCGGAAACCGAGAATGTAGTCCCGTCTAATAAGTCTTTAACGAGAATTTGATCAGTTTGTTTAATTGTGACTGTAATAGTGCCATTTTCAAACGCAATATCGTCGGTTCTCGTACCGTCAGCATGCAAGATTCTATAAAGACCGGTTTCTTCGGAGACATTTATTGTAATTGTATAATCATCATTTACCGAAGTGTCTTCAACATCGTTGTTAATAACTTTTTTGAAAACTTTAATGCCACCATTTAAAGTGTTCTCCGCTGAAAGCTTTGTTAACTTATTTGAGTCAATAACCGCAGCGCTACCATCCTCGCTAAACTCTACATCGTGAATAAAGCCATCATCTACAATCATCGGATGATAAACCTTCTTTGTGATTTTATAGTGATTTGTGCTAGTTGGCGTTGTAAGTGTATAAAACTCTTCGAATCTGTAAGTATGACCTTTTTCAAGTATGGCATATTCAACCCCATTGACCGTCACAACTCCGCCACCAGTTGTATTAGCAATGTTTCTCAAGGTCGTTGCTTCATCGGACGAAAGACCAGCCAACTTTTTCATCACACCAGGTGCAACGGCGTATGTATAACCATCGGTGGTTCCGTTAGCGTTAATCCATTCACTCCCCTCTGCATTTCCGGTAAATTCATAAGTATTTACCTTTACGTCGTCAACATAGAAATCAAGCGTCACTTTACTAAGATCATTACGTTGTTTCGGATCCATACTATCCGCCCAAACCTTCGTTACCGAAAGCAAAGTTTCCGGTAGCGGCGGAACATTTCTTGTTAGCTTAATAGTTACTGGTTCAGAAGCATCAGAATAAACTACTTCATCGCTGCCTTGGATTTTAGTTGCTGTACGATAGGTAAAGCTAGCCGTAGTATTGGTTTGTAAGTAATAATTTACATTGTTATATTCATCCACTACTACTTCAAGACCAAATGCACTTAAATCCTTATCGCAGGTACCACCATTTTTAATTGTCGCAATACAATCTAACGCTTCTTGGCTTGGCCATACAGTAAATGTTACAGATGCTTTTTGACCATTCGAAAGCGTATTATGATGACCTGGGTTCCAATGCACGGCTGAACCGTCAAAAGTTGCTGGTTCATATCCAGCCGTCTCCCAATCGTCGGGTACCTCATATCTAAATGCCCCAGCCGTACCGCTTACTGGCATAGAAGTCGCCGCCGTAATACCGTCGGTGATTTGTAAATCAGCTACAGAAAGACCTTTAGAAATTTTATCTACGATTTCAGCGAATGCTTCTTCAAGTGCGGTCTGATTGCTGGCCGAATAATAATTTCCACCAAGACTTTGCATATTCGATACACTACCGAATGCCCCTATAGTATATAATTCCTTATTGCTTCCTTCTGCAGTGATTACATCTGCTACGTCTATTGCAGCATTTAAGTTGTATGAATTCGGGTCACTATACCCAGTTCCGTAAGGACTCGGAGGACAAGAATTGCCACTACAATCACCCGGCCTACTTACATATGCAGAATCTCGATAGGTCGGGTTACCATCCGAAACAAAAATTATATATGTTTTATCATTGTCGCCGGTGCCGAAAGAAGTGCTATTGGCAGCCGATAAAGCAGTTTCCCAGTTCGTTCCGCCAGTAGCCGATGTTGCATCGACCCAGTTTTGAAAAGTATTTACATTAGTAGTCGGAGCATTATTAGAAGCAGTATTATGGGTTGTATTGGCTTTTATACTAGAGGAAAAATCGATAAAAGACATTTCTACTACATCTTTGAATACTTCGTTAGAAGGATCATTTTGCGAGAGGAGCTGGTCGGCTAAATCGTTAATTGCATCTTTCGCGACTTGAAGGCGCGTTGAACCACTACCAACATAACGAGTGCCAGTATATCTACTATCACAGCTATTATCAGAATAAACCGTGCCTGTTGTCGTATCATTAGTGATTCTGACACAACGCAAACCAGATTGCCTATATAAATTTGAATAATCACCATTTACCATCCCATAACGCCCAGTAGAACTTGCAGTCATAACTGACGGAGTATCCATACTTCCGGACGTGTCAAGAACTACTACGACATTGGCTTTCGTTGCCTCATCTTGTTCGCTCGAAACACCCTCGATTTCAATTTTTACATCATATGTACCGTCCCCGTTAGCGGTAACAGTTTTTGAACTTTTTGGGGCATCGCCCGCAGGGTTTGTTGTTTCTTCCGCAAAGGTATTCAAAAAAGCCGTCGGCACGGAACCGAAAGCTATCAATACCGCCGCGAAAATATTAAATATTTTACGCTTTACGCTCATTATTTTTTAACTCCTTCGCTAATATTGTCGCCATTATACCACGCCCGTCAAACAGGGGCAACGATAAGCTTTTTGAGAGATTAATAAAACAACAAAAAATAGCCCTGCAGGGCTATTTTTTTACTTTTAATTACCAAACCTTGACTAAGATTTCGCCACCTAAACGATTCTTTTTCGCTTCGCGACCAGTCATTAATCCTTTCGAGGTTGATACGATGACCATACCACGTCCAGATTTAACAACCGGAAGATCCTCTGCCGAAGAGTAAACTCTTCGACCTGGTTTTGAGACTTTCGAAATCTCGTTAATCTTCGCGTTCATGCCAGATTCGTTAATTACAATTTTTAGAAGTCCGCGTGGCTCGCCAGCTTGGACTTCAAAGTTCGCGATGTAACCATTTTTCGCTAAAACCTCAACAACTCCTTGTTTAAGTTTAGAAGTAGGAACGAGGATTTCATTTTTACCAATAGCTACTGCATTGCGAATGCGTGTAACGAGGTCTGCAATTTGATCTGTAGATTGTAATGACATATTTCTCTCCTTTCTCCTACCAGCTACTCTTTGTTACACCAGGAATTTCGCCTTTCGAAGCTTTTTCCCGGAAATTAATACGGCTAAGACCGAATCGGCGCATGTATCCACGCGGACGACCGTCAAGCATATCGCGGTTCTTTAGTCTTGTTGGCGAAGCGTTGCGTGGCAACTTCTGTAAGCCTTCAAGATCGCCGGCCGCCTTAAGCTCAGCGCGCTTAGCTTTATATTTTTCATACATCTTGCGTCGTTTTTCATCGCGGAGAACTGCAGATTTTTTCGCCATCTTATTTCTCCTCTCTTTCAAACGGCATTCCGAAAAGTTCTAACAACTTTAGACTTCCTTCCTTTGAACCATTTTTAATAATAAACGTTACTTCAAGTCCGTGAAGAACTGCTGCATCTTCGAAGGTAATCTCCGGGAATACAGTTTGTTCTCTAAGACCTAAATTGTAATTTCCTTGTACATCGAAAGCTTTTCTCGATACGCCGTGGAAATCACGTACGCGCGGTAAAGCTACATTGATTAATCTATCGACAAATTCATACATTTTATCGTTTCGGAGTGTTACGAGATAGCCGACCGGCGCACCCATTCCTTTACGAATTTTAAATGTTGCAATCGATTTTTTAGCTAATCTCGAAGTCGGCGCCTGGCCAGTAATTTTCGCGAGCGTTAAAGCCACTGTTTCAGTATATTTTTTATCTTCGCGTTTTTTACCGACACCAGCCGAAACCACAACTTTCTTTAATTCTGGAACTTGGTTTACATTAGCTAAACCTAATTCCTTTTGTAATTTCGCTTTCACCTCGGTCTTATAAAGAGCTTTAAGACGTGGTTCGGTCGAAATGTTAGCTTTTTTCTTTTCCGCCATTACTTAGCTCCTTTCTTTGCCTTAGCGTTTTTTGCTTTCTTCTCAAATTTTGCTGCTTCGACTAACTTCAAATTTGATAGATCAATTCCTACATGAATCGTTTTCTTGCCACCAGCCGGATTTAGATAAGACTTTTTCATGTGTCGTTCAACTAAACCGATGCCTTCGAGCATTGCTTTATGATTTTCGCGATCAATTCCTACGATTTTAGCTTCTTTGCCTTTGTTATCACCGGAAATTACTAAAACTTTGTCGCCAATTTTTAGACTTTTCATTTTAGAGCACCTCCGGAGCTAAGCTAATAATTTTTGTGAAGCCGGCATCGCGTAATTCTCTCGGGATTGGCCCGAAAACACGAGTTCCGCGCGGGGTTTTATCTTCATTTACGAGTACTGCCGCGTTTTCGTCGAAACGAATAGTCGAACCATCTGGACGACGAATCGGTTGGACTGTGCGTACAATTACGGCTTTTACTACCGCTTTCTTCTTTACGCCACCAGTCGGGGTTGCGTCTTTGACCGAGCAAGTCACAATATCGCCGACCCGAGCATATCTTGCACGAGTTCCGCCAAGTACTCGGATTACTCCAAGTTCCTTTGCGCCGGAATTATCCGCGACTTTTAATCTAGTTTCTTGTTGTATCATTACTCTTCCTCCCCTTCTTCGGCAGCCTTTCTTGCTTTAGCTTCTGCATCAGCGCCGACTTTTTTCTCTTCTTTAACCGCAATCACATCGTCTTTAAGTTCAACGGTGCCACGTGACTTCTCGATAATTTTAACTAAAGTGTAAGCTTTAGTCTTCGAGATCGGGCGAACCATTTTAATTTCTACACGATCACCGACCTTAGCCTCATTCTTTTCATCATGGGCAGTATATTTACGGGTCTTCGTGTATTGTTTGCGATAAAGCGGATGCGTTTCGCGCGAAACGATGGAGACCGTAATGGTCTTATCACGCTTATCGGAGGTTACTGTACCTATGAGTGTGTGTGCCATTCTAGAACTCCTCTTTCTTTATTATTTTGCATTTAACAGGCAATTTGTGCCCTGCCAATCTTAAAGCTTCTTTAGCTTGCTCATCAGTTACGTCCGCAATTTCAAACATAACAGTTCCAGCTTTGACTTTTGCCACAAAGAATTGTGGTTCGCCTTTACCGGAACCCATTTTTACGTCTAATGGTTTCTTCGTTACTGGAGTGTGCGGGAAGATTCGAATCCAAATCTTACCACCACGCTTAATATAACGAGTAATTGCTTGACGAGCAGCCTCAATTTGGCGGCTGTTAATACGCTCATTATCGAGCGACATTAAACCGTAGTCACCAAAAGCGACCGTGTTGCAGCGTGTTGCCACGCCTTCATTTTTACCTTTGCGTACCTTGCGGTGTGCAGTTTTCTTTGGAAGTAAAATAGCCATTTTATTTCTCCCCCTTATAAATCCAAACTTTAACTCCTACGATGCCAGCAATAGTTGGCGCATGGTGGCAATAGAAATCGATATCCGCACGAAGAGTATGTAGAGGAACTGATCCCTCGATAAACTTTTCACGGCGGCTCATTTCTGCGCCATTAAGACGTCCAGCAACTTCGATGCGAACACCTTTTGCTCCAGCATTCATCGTCGATTGTAGAGCCATCTTAACTGCTCGGCGGAAATTCATACGCTTTCCGAGTTGGAAACCGACATTTTCCGCTACTAATTTAGCGTTTAATTCTGGTTTTTTGACTTCTTCGACGTTAATGCGAATCGGTCCCTCGACGATTTTCTCGAGTTCTTTCTTTAATTCATTAATACCGGCGCCTTGCTTTCCGATTACAGCTCCAGCCTTTGCGGTTAGAATAGTAATCGTCGTAAGATTAGCAGAGCGTTCAATATTAACCCGCGCGATTGTCGGACGAGCTTTAAATCTCTCCTCAATCATCTTGCGAATCTTATCGTCTTCGACTAGCCAGCGACGAAAATCTGCTTTCCTCGTAAACCATTTCGAGGACCAGTCTTTACTGACTTGAAGGCGGTAAGAGATGGGATTAACTTTCTGACCCATATTACTTTTTCTCCTTCTTTACTTTTTCTTCGCCGGCGACCTCGACGAAAATATTACTACTAATCTTCTCAAACGGTAAAGCGCGACCTCTCGAAGCCGGTTTGTATCGGCGCATTCTCGTTCCGCTAGTTACCGAGATTCTGGAAATTCTAACAGTTTTTGGATCAATACTAACTTTCGAATTGTTGAGTAAGTTAGCATTTGCTGATTCAACTGCCTTACGAACTGCTTTTGCAGCACGACGCGGAGTGTTTTCTAAAATTACTACCGCGTCAGCAACGTAGCGATCACGGACAAGCGCCGCGACAATACTAGTTTTTCGTGGCATTGAATCAATACCTTTTTCATATGCATGTGCGAAATGAGTAGCCATTAGTTAGCTCCTTTCGCTGCAGCTGCTTCAGCTGCTTTCTTACCACCATGACGGCGGAATTTACGAGTTGGTGCAAATTCACCTAACTTGTGACCAACCATGTTTTCCGAAATATAAATCGGAACGTGAACTTTACCGTTATGAACGGCAATCGTTCGACCGACCATCTCAGGAGAAATAGTTGATTGTCTCGCCCAAGTTTTAATCACCGTACGATCTTCAGAAGAAAGTGCGGTAACTTTCTTAGCGAGTTTATAGTCTACAAACGGACCTTTTTTAAGACTCCTAGACATTATTTCCTCTTTCCTTCGTGACGACTACGCACGATCATTTTATTAGTTTTCTTATTATGACGAGTACGATAACCTAAGGTTAATTGACCCCAAGGAGTTCTTGGCGCTTTACCCGAACCGTGACGACCGCCGTCACCACCACCATGAGGGTGATCAGTCGCGTTCATTACAACACCACGTACCGTCGGGCGAATGCCTTTACGACGACGTCGTCCAGCCGCACCGACTTTTACGTTTTGATGTTGCAAGTTCGAAACTGTACCAATTGAAGCTTCACAACCTAAAAGTACCTTGCGAACTTCGCCAGAAGGCATCTTTAAAGTTGCATAGCCATCTTCTTTTGCCATTAACTGTGCCGAGGCGCCAGCTGCACGTACCATTTGTGCACCTTTACCCGGAGTTAATTCAACAGCGTAAACAAAAGTACCAACTGGGATATTCTCTAAAGGCATTCTCGAAGAATCTTCAACTTCAATTTCCTTACCGGTCTTGAAAGTCGAACCTTTAGCCATCTTGGTATCCGCGAGTACATAATAATATGTACCATTTTGGTCTTTGACACGCGCGATTCTTGCGCTACGATTTGGATCGTATTCGATTTCTTCGACTGTAAATGTCGAATCTTTCGGTAAATTATAGGTCATGATACGATAGTGTCTTTTTACACCACCACCACGGTGTCTAACCGTGATTCGGCCTTGGTTATTTTTACCGGCCTGTTGTTTCTTCGCCTTTGTTAACGATTTTAACGGCTTCTTCGTCGTAATCTGATCGTAATCTTCGGTCGTCTTTTGACGTTGTGCCGGCGTAATCGGGCGATATGCTTTAATAGCCATTACTTGTCTCCCTTCTTAGCTGACTTTGCTGGCTCTGGCTCATCGAATACCCTAATCGAATCACCTTGTTTTAATTTAACATATGCAAATTTCTTATCTTGGCGATAAGTTGTGCCAGGATAAGCGTGCTTGCCTTTACTGAATTTGGTTTTCTTACCTTTTCTGGTTAAAACTCTGACATCAGTTACTGTAACCTTGAATTCATCTTCAACCATTTTTGCAATTGCTTGCTTCGAAGCTGATTTTTTAACTGGGAAAACGTAAATTCGGTTAGTTTGTTCCAAATAACTTTTCTCGGTTGCACGAGGTTCAAGTAAGTGTAATTGGATGTTAGTCTTGTCGTTCTTTACCATCTTACTTCTCCTCTCCTAATAACCATTTTTCGGTTGCTTTTACAGCTGCATCGCTAAATACGATTGCGTCTGCGTTCATAATATCGAAAACGTTTAGATAAGTTGCACGCACTAACTTTACATTCGGTAAGTTGTTGGTCGAACGCAAAACTTCCGGAGTCTTTTCCGCCGCTACAGCGAGAACATTCTTTCCTTCGAGCTTCATGTCTTTTAAGACTTTCACTGCGTCTTTAGTCTTACCTTTTAGTTTTACGGTCGGCTCTAAGACGAAAACTGCTTTTTCGGCATTCTTCATCGAAAGAGCTTGTCTAACTGCGAGTTGTTTCGAACTCTTAGTTAATTTCTTCGTAAAGTTTTCATTTCCAGTTCGTCCGAACGCGACGCCACCATGTCGCCAAATCGGGTTACGAGTCGATCCGAAACGTGCCCGACCAGTACCTTTTTGTCTCCATGGTTTCTTACCGCCACCACGAACCTCGCCTCGCTTCAAAGTTTTAGCGTGTGAAGAACGGGAATTAGCAAGATATGCATCATAAGCTAATTTGACGAGTTCATGGTTTTCTACTTTTAAGCCAAATACATCTTTATTAAGCGCCATATTACTCCTTTCCCTCTACTGACACAATGCCTTTTTTCGGGCCAGGAACTGCGCCTTTAAGTCCAATTAAATTATTCGCAGCATCAATGTAAGCTACTACTAAATTCTTTACTGTTACTTTATCGTGCCCCATGCGGCCTGGCATTTTCTTGCCTTTGAAGACCTTTTGTGGATACATCGAACCGATTGAACCAACACGGCGGATATTACCTTTGAAACCGTGGGTATTTCTCGATTCGTTGAAGTTGTGTCGTTTGACTGTACCTGCAAAACCTTTACCTTTCGAGGTTCCAGTTACTTCGACCTTATCACCAAGCTTAAACGCTTCAACGGTAATAACGTCGCCAACTTTAAGTCCTTCCGGAATTTCCTCAACGCGGAATTCCTTTAAGACCTTAGGATTTATATTTTCACCAGCCTTTTTAACGTGGCCAGTAACCGACTTGCTCAGATTCTTACCCTGACCATAACCCACTTGCACAGCGTTATAACCGTCGGTTTCGACAGTTTTAATCTGAGTCACTGTGGCGGGCCCAGCTTGAAGAATTGTAACCGGGGTCACAACGCCATCGTCGCCGATAATCTGGGTCATACCAATTTTGGTGCCGAGAATGACTTGCATTCTATTCCTTTCCTTTAATTTTTATACCTCTGCTATCAAAAGATAGCCCTTTAACGCCCCTATAAGGCGTAACTAGGCATTTTTGCTTTTGTACACTAAGCAAAATTGCACTATTAAAACTAGACTTTTAGGCTGGTTTCCTTACGGACCTCTCCTTATGTCTAGATAACGAGGTAATTATATCACACATTTTTTCTCTTGCCAACCCCTATTTTTCTAGAATTCTAGAAAAGTGTCAATAAAACCGTCAATTTTTCCGTCTAAAACCGCCTCTGGATCGGTTTCTTCGTATCCCGTTCTAGTATCCTTTACTAATTTATAAGGCTGTAAAACGTAGTTTCTTATTTGCTGTCCCCAACCAGCTGATTCGCCCGCTCGAAGTTCCCCAATCGTTTCTGCATGCTGTTCTAGCTGCATCTGGACTAATTTACCTCTCAAAATCTCCATTGCCTTTTCTTTATTCTGTAGCTGTGAACGCTCGTTTTGGATTGCGACGACCGTATTTGTCGGAAGATGTGTAATCCTGACGGCTGAATTTGTTGTGTTAACTGACTGTCCGCCGTGTCCACCCGAATGATAAACATCGATGCGCAAATCCTTATCATCAATCTGAACCTCAGTATCAGCTTTAATTACCGGTAAAATCTCTACTAACGCGAACGAAGTCTGGCGCAAATTATTGGCATTAAACGGTGATAATCTAACTAATCTATGCACCCCATGTTCCGATTTTAAAAGCCCATAAACATTTGTTCCAGATATTTCATAAACTGCCGTTTTAATTCCGGCCTCTTCTCCAGTTACTCGTTCCAGGCAACTAGCTTTAAACCCTTTGCTTTCGAAAAATCTTAGATACATCCGTTCCAACATTCCCGCCCAATCCATCGCTTCAGTTCCCCCAGCCCCAGAGGTTATTCGAACAATTGCATCTTTATCATCATAGGGGCCCTGGAAACGGAGAGCCTTCTTTAGCTCGTTAAATTGTGCCTCCATCCCCTCTATTTGCCCAGTAATTTCCTCTAACAAGTCTTCATCAGAAATCGATATTAATTCATCAAGATCGCTAATCTGAGTTTTTAACAACTCCCAAGGCTGTACTTCATCTTGTAATTTCGATAATTCCTGATTTTTTGCTGTCGCAACCTCAACGTCTCGCCAAATTTCCGGCTCAGCGACTTCTTTTTCAAGCTCACTAACTTTTAAAACCTTATCAGAAATCTTCAGTTTTTCGTAAACCTTCAAAAACTCCTCTCGGAGCGACCCTAGCCGTTTCTGTAATTCTTGCATGAAAAAATTATAGCACGAAAAAACTCGTCTATAAAAGACGAGTTTTAAGACTGTTAGTTTCCCTTCTGGATAATCTTTCGCATGTCATCGCGGATAAATATTAAAGCTCTAATAATGTCTGTTGAGCTACACCGCCGATTGAGATAAGAAGCATCTATTTTTAGAATGCCATTCTTCAACGCGCCGGATCTTTCCGGGAAAAGTCTTTGGTGGGACAAAATCGTAATTGCTGAATAGATTTCATCCTCAGTTTCCTTCGCAATTTCTCTTCTTAAAGTGAAAAAGCGGACTTGAATACCAAGTAGGATACCATCTTGGATCTCGAGAGCAAATTTCATAAGATGATTTTCACCATTATGCTTTCGTACCCATTCTGTAAGTTCGTGCAGTTCTTCCGCATTTAACATAGCCATAGAAAACTGTCACCACCTTTCTCTAAAGTTCTTGTCACGAATCCCAATTATAGCACACTTTTCTAAAAAGTCAATGCTTAAAATAAAGTAGCCCCTTTATGGGGCATACTTTATTGTGTGAGATGCCAGGAAAGATTGCCCGAGTTAAACTCGAGTCGTTTGGTTTCCCGACCAACGAGCACGTCGAAGATGTGTAACGCGACTCCCCCCGCAAAACGAATTTGCGTCCGGAGAAGTTCCGTCACCTCGGTTTCTTCTTCCCCTTGCCGCCTAAAAGAAAGAGGCTGGCAGGGTGTCATCTCGTAACCGAAAAGTGCCATTACTTCGACACGCTCTTTTTGATTTTTGTTAAAGTTTTTCATATAGACTCCTAAATTAATTAATAGAAGTCATCTATGTGAGCCGCTATTTTATTGGCTCATAGTTATGGATATAAATGACGATACCCACAACCTTAAACTTTTCTCAACGCCAGTGACCTAGGTATAGCATGAGCAATTTAATTATAGCACAAAAAATCCCCGACAAGCTGTCGGGGGACGACAATCGGATTGCCTAGAAAAGACCTAGGTCATTTTCTTTTATGTAGCTACCAGATTCATTGCTAAGCTTTCCATATTGGAACATATCGTTGACCAGATTATCCATGTACGGATTGATGTCATCGCCGTAAATATAATATTCACTGCCAGACCCTGTTACAACGAAGATTAGATCGCAAGAAGCTTTTCGCCTGCTTCTCCGCTTTTCACGTGACATTGTCATAACACGCGAGGTTAAAATCCCGTCTCCATCGTGGAATTCTTTATGTCCATAGACCATTCCGCCTAAATGGCATTTCCCCTCGACAATTAATACGTCTTGTCTTTGGTCGCCCCAAAATTCCATGAAAGCCTCCATTATATCAAGGCGATTTTGAACTCCATCTTCTTTTTTGAAGTAAAGCCCCCAATCCTTGATTAATGGCCTACACAACAGATTAGCGTTGTCCTGAGTGTCGTTTTTCAAATGTACTCACCTCCTAGTGCTAAAATTATCGAAAGTCCGACGAAAGCTAATTATAGCACATCGCTGGATAGAAAACAACAATTACGTCGCTCTCTCGCCCCTGTTAATAATTGCATATTTAAGATAATTATGTTAAAATAATCAAAGATGAAAAATATTTGGCAACAACTTGAGAAACCTTTCTTAATTCTCGCTCCGATGGAAGGAGTGACGGATATTATTTTCCGTCAAGTCGTTACGCACGCCGGTCGTCCGGACCTATTTTTTACGGAATTCACTAATGTTTCATCTTATGCTTCTGAAAAAGGTCGTGCGAATGCTTTGGAACGACTCGAAATTGCTCCGACCGATGCTCCGATTATTGCCCAGATTTGGGGTAAAAATCCAGAACATTTTTCGGCAACTTGTCAAGCTCTTGAATCGTTGGGTTTTTCCGGAGTCGATCTCAATTTTGGTTGCCCTGATAAGCACGTTAACAAGGCTGGCGGTGGCGCTGCGATGATTAAAACCCCCGAACTTGCTGTTGAATGTTTTCGGAATGCAAAAAAATCTACTAATCTTCCCGTCTCTATTAAAACTCGTCTTGGTTGGGCTAAAACTGAAGAATATAAAACCTGGCTCCCGACTCTCCTTAATGAGCATCCTGCTGCTTTAACAATTCACCTTCGAACCAAAAAAGAGATGTCGAAGGTTCCGGCCCATTTCGAACTAATTCCCGAAATAATTCAACTCCGAAATGAACTCAGCCCCGAAACGAAACTGATTATTAATGGCGATATTAAAACGAAACAGCACGCCCTTGAATTATCTAAAAAGTGCCCCGAAATTGATGGCTTTATGATTGGCCGCGGTGTTTTCGAGAACCCTTATTGTTTCACTGACCATACTCCTTCTCGTGAGGAATTAATGGAGCTTTTAAGATTACATCTAGATCTATACGAAGAACAATCTAAAAAACATTATCTGTCGTACGAGCCCCTAAAACACTTCTTTAAGATTTACATTAATAATTTTCCTGGGGCGAAAGAACTGCGTGCGAAATTAATGGAAACCCACTCTGTTCCTGAGGCGAGAAACATCATTAAAGATCTATAAATATTGACTTTTTATTAAACTTGTGCTATAATCATAAAATATGTATCTAGCGCTTTTATAAAAAAGCGAGCATTTTTAAAAAAAGAATAGGAGTTGGACAATGGATGCAACAAAATTGTATTGCAGGAAGGCCTCTGAGTTTGACATTTTTAAGGATTTTAATCCGGAAGATTTCGAGTTCATCAAATATGTGATTGAACACGAATGTCTGCTAACCGCAGCTGGTAAAGGATTTGTCAACAGAGCATTGATTCACGATTTTCGCCTCTATCAGAAGGAAATCCAGTGTGGCCCCGGCGGCGTTGTGCTGTATAACTACTTAGAGTACATTATGTCTAAGTTTTTGGACAACAATAAGAGCGATAACGCTCTTAGCCGTTGGCGCAAGGAACCGCGAGAGAAATTAGCGGAAGAAGAAATGAAAATTTTCCACCTTTTGGATGAAAGTGGTTATATCCGTAAGGATTGTATCCACGAATCCGTCCTCATCGCTTCCATGGTGAATGACGCCCCGCCGGTAAAGACAGAAGACGGCGAGTGGTCTGGTCCCAACTGGGCTGGTTATATGGAAAATTGTTTCGATATTTTCTACGAAAAAATTAAGCCTACAACCGGTAAAGAGCTGAGTTTGATTACGGATATTTTGCACAACGAACTCACATCTACCCAATATGAGGTGATAAGACACTATATTTTTAAGGGTTGGAAAGTTTACTACGCTTATACCGAAGCGGAATATGAAGCGCTTGCCATTGCTCTTAAAAATATCCAGGATATCCCGTCCATTAAGACTAAAATCAATGAAGTCATGGACAATACTCTATTCTAAGTTTTGCCTCCGACCTTCGGGCCGGGGGATTTTTTTATGCTATAATATTCTCATGAAAATTGCATTATTAGGCTACGGTAAAGAAGGAAAATCTGCCGAAAAATATTTTAAAACTCACCTTGATAACCTCGACATCGACATTCTCGAAGACTTTTCTTATGAAGAAATTAGACAAAAAGATTTTTCATCTTACGATATGATTCTTCGTTCCCCGTCTGTTCCTCCCCTAAATCTAAAAAATGAATCTAGTCTTACTAAGTATTTTTTTGATCATTGTCCTTGTCCGATTATCGGCGTTACGGCGACTAAAGGTAAAGGTACGACTTGTTCGTTCATCAAAGCTCTTTTAGATGCTTTAAACGAAAAAGTATATCTTGTCGGTAACATCGGTTTCCCGGCCATCGATATTCTCGATGAACTTGATGAAAAATCGGTTGTTGTTTATGAGATGTCTAGTTTTCAACTTTGGGATCTTAAGAAATCTCCGAAAGTTGCTATTATCGGCCAGCTCGAACCTGACCATCTCAATATCCACAAAAACTATGAAGATTATTTGAATGCGAAGGCGAACATTACTAGATATCAAACCGAAAATGATTATTTAGTTTATTATAAAGACAATTCCGAAGCGGTTAAAATGGCTGAAAATTCAAAAGCGAAAAAAGTCCCGTATCCTTTTTCGGTTCCTGAAGAAATTAGGGCCGCGATAAAACTCCCGGGTCGTCATAATGAAGAGAATGCTTTAGCTGCAATCGCTGCCGTTGCGAGCTATAAAAACATCTCGCCGGAAGAATATTTAAATAATTATAAAGATGTAATTATCCAGGGACTCGAGAATTTTAAAGGTCTCCCTCATCGTCTTGAATACCTTCGCGAACTTAATAGCGTAAAGTACTACGATGATAATTTTTCGACCAATCCTTCATCGACTCGCGTCGCTATTAACGCCTTCCCGAACGATAAACTTGTTGTTATCGTTGGCGGACGTGATAAAACTGGTTACGAAGACCTCCCTGAGATTTACGAGATTTTGAAAGCTCCTCAGATTCAGAAAATAGTTTTAATGGGTGAATCTGGTCATGAGCTCCAAAAGAGATATGAAGATGAGCGTTTTATTGTTACCGAATCATTTAAAGAAGCTGTCGAAACAGCGAAAAAAGAAGCTGAAAAAATCGCTCCCTCAATTCTCGTTATGTCACCCGCTGCTGCTTCTTTTGATATGTTTAATAATGTTTACGATCGCGGCGACCAGTTTAAAAATTTAATCGCATCTCTAAGTTAGAAATAAATGCCTTTTCAGTCGAGGAAACAGCTGCAAACCCTTTAATTCCTGAGCCCGCAAATTCACGCGCGAGTTCAATCATCTTCGCTTTATCTATTTCTCGAATTAAATTCGGCATATTATCATAGCGCTCTATTGTTCCGTTCGTAAAGTATCCATCCGCATAATAATCTGCAATTTGGCCAACTGTTTGCGCACCCATTTGGAAACGACCTAAGGCATACGATTTCGCCGCCTCAAAATCCTTATCTGAAATTTCGCCGTTTAGAGCTTTGATTAATTCGACTTGAATCAATTCAAACAAGGAATCAGCATTCTCTACATTTACTTCGCCATCAAAATCCCAATAAGAATTCGTCGCGTTGCTTGCTACCGACGAGCCCATTCCGTAAACTAACCCTCGTTTTCTTGCTGTCCCGAAAATTTTTGAATTCGTTGTTCCGTTTAAAATATGATTAAGACAATTCATTGCGAAAACTTCATTCGGCTCTAAATGTCGAGGAGTTACAAGCGAAAATCCGAAGGTAATATTCGAAGCGTCCTTCCGACGTATCGAAACTGCTTCGCCAGCATGCAAATCCGAGAATGGAATTTCAAATTTCTCTCCTTCTTTTAATTCCCATTCTTCTAACATCCGCGCGATTTTATGCTTTCGCCCTTTAATTTTTCCTGCGATAATAAATAGCATATTTTTCGCAGTGTGGGTCCGACGATAATGCTCGCGGATATCTTTTAACTCAATATTCGAAATCGTTTTTAATCTCTCTGGTAAATCTAAAATGTCTTCCCCGACCGCTTGTTGGACTCGTGGCCACAAAAGGCGATAATAATCATTCATATATCCAGTTAATTCACTTCTTACGTTGGCCTTCTCGCTTTTTAGCTCGTCTTCATTAAAACGTGGTTCACAAATCGAAACACGTTGTAAGTCCATAATTCTTTCCCACTCAAAATCTGCACATTCCGTTTCATAACAAACCGAAATATCGCTCGTCCAAGCGTTATGATAGGCTCCATTTTTCGTGAACTCTGCTTCAAAGGCCTGTTCATCTTTAAATTTTGCGTTTGCTCCAAAAGCTAGATGCTCTACTAGATGCGGAATTTCATAAACATCTTTCTTTCGCGCATACATCATTCCAGCTCTAAATTGAATGCGCGTCGCCATCACGCTTGCGCCCGGGATATCAATCAAAATTCCCCGCGCCCCATTTTTTAACTGAACCTCCTCAACTGAATGTCTCATATTCTATTAAAACTATTTCCGGCCTTTTTTGCGTGACCTCTTGTGCTTTTTCGAAGTTGCCTTTTTAGATGTAGCTTTTTTCGTTGCAGAACGTTTCGGCGTAGATTTTCTAAACTCGTCGTCTAGATTTTTCTCTCCGGCTGAAATTTCATTTACGCCTCGCTCGGTTTGGCTTTCCGCCATCTTAGTGAGTTCAGATTCATATTCTTCACCATCTGTGGCATTGTCCATGGCCGCTTCTACCGGCGTGATTGAGAGTAAGATCTTTAGAACTTCTTCACGTAAGTTTCTTTGTAATCCATCGAACAATTTCTGTGATTCGCTTCGATATTCTACCAATGGATCTCGTTGGCCGACTGAACGCCAGTGAATTCCCTCGCGAAGATGTTGCATATTTTCAAGATGCTGCATCCATAAAGTGTCAAGTACCTTCAAATAAACTTCACGTTCTACTTTTCGCATCGTCTCAGAACCAAACTCACTTTCCTTAGCTTTGTAAGCTTCTTCGACGGCTTCGAGCGCCAATTTGTAACGATCTTTTTCTTTTCTCTTCAAACCGATACCTCGAATCAAATCATCATCAAAATCAAATACCGCTTTAAACTCTTCGTTGAAGTTTTTATTAACGCGTGACGAAAATTCAGTTAACGTTTTAACTTCTTCGCGCATTAATCTCTGGATTTCTGGGTAAATTTCCTCACCTTCAAGAATCTTTCGGCGCATCATGTAAACAACTTTACGATGGCGGTTAATGACGTTATCGTATTGGACAACATTTTTACGTGAATCGAAGTTAAATCCCTCGATGCGTTTTTGTGCTGCTTCAAGTGTTTTAGAAATTGCCTTGGTTTGGATTGGTGTGCCTTCATCTATTCCGAATCTGGTCATCAACATCTTAATTCGGTCACCTTGGTAAATGCGCATTAAATCATCTTCGCATGAAACGAAGAATTGGGTAGTACCCGGGTCACCCTGACGACCACCACGACCTCTTAGCTGATTGTCAACGCGTCTAGAATCATGTCTTTCTGAACCAATTACTACTAAACCACCAAGTTCTTTAACTCCTTCACCAAGCTTAATATCGGTTCCACGTCCTGCCATGTTTGTAGCGAGCGTGATTGCGCCTTTTTCACCAGCTTTCGCAATGATTGCTGCCTCACGTTCGTTATTTTTCGCGTTTAAAAGCTCATAAGGCAAGTTATAACTATCAAGATATCTTGCGATTTCCTCGTTATTTGCAATCGAACCCGACCCAACCAGTACCGGTTGCCCACGATCGTGATATTTCTTAATTTCTTCCGCAATCGCTTTAAGTTTCCCGGCTTTAGTCTTATAAATCAAGTCGTCTTTATCTACACGAATAATCGGTTTATTTGGCGGAATTTGGATTACGTCTAATGCGTAAATCTGTTGGAATTCTTCCGCTTCAGTAAACGCCGTACCGGTCATACCGGATAATTTCTTGTAAAGACGGAAGAAGTTCTGGAATGAAATCGTAGCTAAGGTCATCGACTCTTGTTTTACAACAACCCCTTCTTTCGCCTCAATCGCCTGGTGCAATCCTTCATTATAGCGTCGTCCCTGCATCAAACGTCCAGTATGTTCGTCTACAATAATTACTTCACCAGAATTGGTTACGACATAATCTTTATCTCGCTTGAAGACAACTTCCGCACGAATCGCCTGCTCTAAGTGATAAACTAAACGCGTATTTTTCGTAGAATATAAATTATCAACACCCAAAATGTTTTGGATTTTTTCGATTCCTTTATCCGTTAAAGTTACTGAACGGCGTTTTTCGTCGAAAATATAATCTTCCGGCGTGAGTCGCGACGCAACCTTAGCAAACTGATAATAAGATTCCGGGTTATCTGCTGCTGGCGCTGAAATAATAAGCGGGGTTCTTGCTTCATCGATTAAAATCGAGTCAACCTCATCTACGATTGCAAAATTAAGTTCTCTTTGACGCAGATATTGTACTTCGCTAGTCATATTATCGCGCAAATAATCGAACCCAAATTCGTTGTTCGTCCCGTAAGTAATATCCGCATTGTACGCTTCTTTTCTCGTCGCCGGTCGAAGGTGTCGAAATCTTTCGTCGTCGTGTTCATCGTTTTCATATTCCGCATCATAAAGGAAAGAAGCATCGTTAATAATTACACCGACCGAAAGTCCAAGAAAATCATAAATCGGTCCGTTCCAGCCCGCATCACGTTGTGCGAGGTAATCGTTGACCGTTACAATATGCACACCACGTCCAGTCAAACCATTTAAATATGCCGGTAACATTGCGACGAGAGTTTTACCTTCGCCAGTCTTCATTTCCGCTACCGCACCTTCGTGGAGTACCATACCACCAATCAACTGTACATCGTATGGCCTAAGGCCTAAAATTCGTTTCGAAGCTTCCCTTGCTACCGCGAAGACTTCTGGTAATAATTCGTTTAAGATTTTTGTGTCATCTTTAGGCTGATGTTTCTTCTTTTTTTTCTTCTTCTCAACACCCTCTTCGGCTTTGGCAGTTTTTAAGGCTTTCTGAATCTTGGCTTTAAATATTTCTGTTTGCCCTTTGAGCTCTTCATCGCTCATCTTTTCATATTTTGGCTCTAGCTTGTTGATCTCTTGTGCTCGTTTCCAAAGTCTTTTCAAGATTTTCTTTTGTGCATCACCAAAAATACCCTGTAAAAACTTCGTTAAAGCAGTCTTATCAGCCAACTTATCAGTCGGCTTCTTTTCCTTTTTAACTTTTACTTTTTTACTAGACATAACAGCCTTGTCAGTTTTTTTCGCCATAAGCCTCCAAACAGAATTATATCCCCCTTATTTTATCATATTATTTCTTTCGTATAAAGAGTTTTCGCCAATTTTTCTTCTGACGATGTTGTTGCATATCGAGCTTGTAGCGTCGGATTTGACTAGTTAATTTCGCTTCAACTAAATCCACTCCCGCGAAGACGTTTGAACACTCATCTTTTGCTGCAATTACTTTGCCGCCCGGGATATCCATCGCGACCGAAATTTCATACTTTTCGCCTTTACTTTTACCGATTTCCGTTACAATTGTCTTTACTATGACGTCTTTTTTCGAACCCTTCGGTAAATATTTATCTAGTTTACCAATTCTTTTCTCAACGTACTTCTTAAATGATTCTTCAATCTTATAACCATTCCCGCTAATATCTATTTTATCAATCATTTTTAAATCTCCTCTCTATTATTCATATATGGTTGCAAAACTTTCGGAATTTTTAGTTTTCCGCCTTCTTTTGCATAGTTTTCTAACAATACTACAAGTGCTCTGGCTAGTGGGATTGCCGTCCCATTTAGGGTATGCACAAATTCAATCGTTCCGTCTTTTCTTCGTACGCGACAATTTACAGCTCTCGCTTGAAAATCAGTACAGTTACTACAAGAAGTAATTTCTTGGTATTTTTGGTTGACTGGTGACCAGTATTCCATATCATATTTTTTCGCTGCTGGCGCGCCTAAATCGCCCGCTGCAATATTAATAATGTGATACGGTATCTCAAGCCCTTGCCAAATATCTTCTTCAATCGCTAAGATTTTTTCGTGTATTTCCTTACTTTGTTCTGGTAAACAAAATGCATACATCTCTAATTTATTAAACTGGTGAACCCTGAAGAGACCGCGTGTGTATTTTCCGGCCGCCCCAGCTTCTTTTCTAAAACATGGCGAATAACCAGCATAGAATAACGGCAATTTTTCTTCATCTAGAATTTCGTCCATATGATAGCCAGTTAGAGACATTTCTGCAGTCGCAATTAAACCTAAATCTTCACCTTCAATATAATATTCATCGCTCTGTTCAGAGGTGCGCGGATTGAAACCACACCCCTCAAGTACTCTCGAAGAAACCATGTCCGGTACTGTCATGAAAGTAAAGCCATGTTCAATCACCTTCGAAAGACCATATTGTAATAGCGCGTTTTCGAGTAAAGCTAAGTCACCCTTTAGATAATAAAACTTCGCTCCGGCTACCTTCGCTCCGCGTTCAAAATCTACCCAGTCTCTCGAAGTCGCATAATCCAAATGATCAACACCGGTTTTATGATGTTCGCCCCATTTTTTTACTTCGACACTGCATTCCTCTCCACCAAGCGGCACATCTTCGAAAATAATATTCGGGATTGTTGCAAGCTTCGCCTTTAGCTCACTTTCGATTTTTTCTAAGTTCGCCTCAAGATCCACGAGTTCAGTTTTTACTTTTTTACCTTGCTCAATTAAACTTGCTTCCGGCTTACCACCTTTCATCTTTGCTGCAATTTCGTTTTTCTGTCGTCTTAGCTCTTCGACTTCTGAAAGTTCTTCTCGCCTCTTATCATCTAACTTTAAGACCTCCTTAATGTTTATCTTATAACCTTTTTCTTTAGCCGATTTTTCTACAAGCTCAAGATTTTCTCTTATAAATTTTATGTCTAACATACTTCGTATTATACCATATTTTTTTAGACTTGATTTTTCTTAATTTACGTGATAAAATAAACATAAGAATTATTTTTTAAACAAAAAAGGAAGTTAATATGGCTCAAGCAAAAAAGAAACAAGCTACTAGGACCGCGAAAAAACAAACTCGTGGTGCTAAAGCACAAGGCCAAAGGCAAGCTAGGTCAAAACAAGCTCGCCGCACCCAATGCAACAACCAAGACCGCAACCATATTTACATTGTTACAGTCATGGGAATGATTGCTGCACTATTACTTTGTGCAAATGCTGTCATGATGACAATCTAAGCTATTATTCCGCCGCCGAGACAAATCTCGTCGTCGTAAAATACCGCGCTCTGCCCAGATGCAGGGCGCTTTATTTTGTTCTCGAAATGTAGCGTTTCCCCGTCAAACCTAGCTGGAATTAAAGGCGCCCGATGCCTTAAGCGAACTAATAGTCTTTTTGCTGGCAACTGTGAACTGGCTTTCTGGGGGCATGCGGAGGTCACGACCGAGCTTGAAGGCGCGAGCCCCGTAACGACGGGAGCGAGCGACCCGTCCCCCAGGAAGCCATGTTCAAGTTGCCGTAATAAAATGTCTTTTAGTTTTAGTTCGTCCGTCCAGAGATTCTCGTCGTTTAAGTTTTTCGAAACATATACGACATTGTTTTTCAGATCTTTTTTGACAACATAATATGGCATTCCATCATTTACGGCACCTTTTTCACCGCTTAGATAAAGCCCGTGCCTTTGCCCGATAGTATAAAAAACCGCTCCCTCGTGATATCCTAAAACTTTTTCACTTTCGACTTCTCTAATTTCGCCCGGTTTTATATCGATATACTCTTTCAGAAAATCTTTCATTCCGACTTCGCCAACAAAACACACGCCCATCGATTCTTTTTTATAAGCATTATGTAGCCCTTTTTCTTTTGCGAGCTTCTTTACATCTGGTTTTTTCATCTCTCCAATTGGAAAAAGTGTGTGTTTCAAAGCGCCATCGCTAATCCGATAAAGGAAATAGGTTTGATCCTTATTTTCATCCACGGCTCTTGCTAATTTACCATCAATTATTCTTGCATAATGCCCAGTAGCAATATAATCAGCACCCATCTCCATCGCTTTTTCATAGAAAAGTTTAAATTTTATCTCCTGGTTACACATAATATCCGGGTTTGGCGTATTGCCATTCTTAAATTCATTCAGCATATATTCAACGACTTTTTCGCGATACGCCTCTTCAAAATCCCAAACCTGAAAATCAATACCAAGTTTTACAGCGACTCTTTTTGCATCAGCTAAATCTTCTGCCCAAGGGCATTTCATCCCCGGAAGATCCTTAGACCAGTTTTTCATATAAACGCCGACAACATGATAACCCTGCTCTCTTAAAAGCAGAGCCGAAACTGAGGAATCCACTCCTCCGCTCATCCCAACATATACGGTTTTCATCAATTATATTATAACATAAAATAAATGAAAAAGAAAATGCTTTTTTAAACATTATTTTATTTTTGAATGTTACAATAATAATAAGCGCATTGCGCCTGTTTTGGCGTACGCGTGGAGTATTTAAGGGAGTTATATTGAGGAAAAGACGTCAAATCATCTTTGATTTGGTCTTGGCCCTCGTGGCTCTAATAGGCGGACAAATGATTTTTGAATCGCCAGTTTTTGGTGTCACAAATGCATCTATCTCGATCAGTATCAGTGCACCGTTATCTCTTAGTTTGGACCCGGGCATGTTTGGCTCCACCTCTCAAACCATTAGTGTCACAACCGATAATTATACGGGTTATACTGCAACTTTAACTAACCCAACTAATTCAACTGATTTAGTCAATACTGCCGATAATACTAAAACTATTCCTACTATTACCTTGCCGCAGGGTTCTAGTTCTATTACTCAAAATCAGTTTACGAATGGTTAAGGATTTAGTACTAATGGAACCAATTATGTCCCCGCGCCGACTTCCTCTTCTAGCCTTGCACTAGGCAATAGAACTTCAGCTGGCTCTAGTTCGCATAGTTTATATTTTGGCGCTTTGCCGAGCGTTAATACTGATCCGGGTACTTATACGAAAAACTTTGTCGTTACAGTCGTAGCTAATAATCCGCAATATTCTGTTACTTATAATGCGAACGCTGGTACGGATACTGTAACTAACATGCCGAGTAATGTTTCGGTTTCATCTTCTAGCACTGGTACTATTACGCTATCTAGCGACGTCCCAGTTCGCTCTGGTTATAATTTCCTCGGTTGGGATACTAGCAGTTCAGCGACTACGCCAACCTATGCTACTGGCAATACTAATACTATTACATTAGAACCGACTCAGGCTAATGCGATTACCCTTTATGCGATTTGGAGTTCGGCAAGTAGAATAATTCATGACACCACGACCACAGTTTACAGTCCTTCTGCTGTGCCGGCGGGCTACACAGTGTACTTCGATAATCCAAATATCGAAGGTAATCCTATAGTCACCGCTGACGATAACGGAAAGATTGTTTCTTTTGAATATACTAATATAAGTACAAATGGTATTACCTTTAGTACCGGCCACTCCCTCAATACGGGTATTATCGCGTTTGACGATACTGGCTTTACGATTCATCTAGTAATCAAAATGAACCCAAGGAATAATGCCGGCAAAAGACTAGTCTCGGCTTTCCAACAAAATAGTGGTAGTTCAAACTATTCTGGATTTACTTTCTATTGTTATAGTAATCAGTACTTCTACCTTGACGCTTCAAACTCTGCTTCCATTACCGGAACGAGCTTTGGTACTCATATTAATAGTAGTGGCTGGCGAGTTCAAAACAATCAGGAACAAACATTTACCCTAGACATTACTTATACTCCAGCGCCAAATAAAAGTATTTCTGTAACCTTCACGCCAGTTCGTTCTGGCAGCAGCAGTTTTAATAGTAATGATACTAATACAATGAGCTATATTCCTGATAGTTTATCGAACGCTACCATTATCCTAAGCGGTAACGGTATTGCGAATGATACCTCGAAAGATTTATCGGACGCAGTGGTCTACGAATTTAGTGTCACTAAGAACACGCAGTAATTCTAGCGCGCTCTGTTTTAACTACGTCGTTAATAATCTTAGCAGCTTCATGTATTTGTTCTTCGTCGTTCGTCTCGCCAAATGTAATCCTTAACGAACCCGCGATTTGTTCGTCAGTTAACCCAATCGCCTTTAAAACGTGTGAGCGGACGCCTTTAGAAGCCGCACAAGCTGCCCCAGTTGCTACATATACTTCCTTTTCTTCAAGAAGGAACACTAATCGTTCCGCATCTATACCATTATAGCATAAAACTATAAAATTGTCAAGCGCATGCTTTTTGTTGATAAGTTCGTAATCTTTTAATTCAGATAATAAGGTCTTCTTCCATTCAGTATATTTTTTCCGATTCGCGTTTAGATGTTTCTTTGCTAGTTCAACTGCTTTGGCGAATCCGATTACTCCGGGAACATTCTCGGTTCCCGATCTTAACCCATTTTCCTGACCACCACCATATGTCAAAGGTTTTAATCGTGCGTCATGTGAAACATAAAGTGCTCCAACGCCTTTCGGGCCATACACCTTCGCCGCATTTAAGGTCAATAAATCAATGCCGAGCCGCGAAACATTTATATCTAATAAGTTCAAAGCTTGAGAAGCATCAGAATGTAATAATAACCCAGTTTTAATTCCCCGTTTCATTCGATCTAACTTTACTTCGCGAATAATCCCAGCGACTTCTGCTAAGGGCTGGATTGTCCCAAGCTCATTATTAACTAAAGAAACCGAAATTAGCTCAGTTTTATCCGTAATCTTTGATTTCAAATCTTTTAGATCAATTAGGCCACTCGGCAAAACCCTTATAATTTTACCGCCATATTTTTCAGCTACTCTTCGAACCGAATCATGTTCCGTTTCAAGATATAATATCTCGCCATTTGTTGCAGTGAACGCGAGATTATTTGCTTCAGTTGCTCCGGCAGTAATAATTAAATCGGAAGCTTTCGCCCCAATTGCATGCGCGATTACGGCCTTCGCATTTTCATAATCTGAGGCTATCTTTTTCGCCGGTAGATATGCCGCCGACGGATTAAAAAAGTCATCAGAAAAATATGGCTTCATTGCCTCAAAAACTTTTTCCGAAACTGGCGTAGCTGCCGCATGATCCAGATAAATCATAAAAATATTATAACATAAAACTCCCAAAAATAAAAATGCTAAAAATTTTAGCATTTCAATATGCATGATATAATTTTTTTATGTAAGGAGGTTAAATGAAACGGTGCTTTGATGCCAGAAAGTATTTAAAAATTCAGAAAAAAAAGATTAACGAACGAATTCGGATGTTTGATAAACTCTATCTCGAATTCGGCGGTAAATTAATTGACGACCAACATGCAGCACGCACACTTCCCGGCTATCTCCCGGATTTAAAAATTCGACTCCTCCAGGAATTTAAAGATCGCGCTGAGGTGATTCTTTGTATCAACGCAGACGCAATTGAAAAAGCCAAAATTCGTGCTGACCACATGATTACTTATGAAAGTGAGGTTCTAAGACTAATTGAATTCTTACGCGCGAAAGGTATTACGGTCAGCTCAGTAGTGATTACTCTATTTAATGGTCAGAAAAAAGCTGAGGATTTTGCCAAAAAACTTAAAGACTACAAAGTTGAGACCTATTTCCACACTTTTACAAAAGGTTATCCGACCGATGTTGATACGATTGTGTCCGACGAGGGCTATGGTGCTAATCCATATATTAAAACCACTAAACCGCTCGTTATAGTTTCAGCTCCCGGTCCTGGTTCCGGAAAACTCGCAACTAGCCTGTCTCAGCTTTACCACGAGTCAAAGCGTGGGAAGAAAGTAGGTTATGCAAAGTTTGAAACCTTCCCGGTTTGGGATTTACCCTTAAAACATCCAGTCAATATCGCCTACGAAGCCGCAACTGCGGATTTAAATGATAAAAACATGATTGATAATTTTCATCTTGAAAAATATGGTATTTCGGCTGTGAATTACAATCGTGACCTCGAAACTTTCCCGGTTTTAAAAGAAATATTAACTCGCATTTCTGGAAAAAGTATATATAATTCCCCGACCGACATGGGCGTTAATGTCATCGGACAATGTATTACAGACGACGTCGCTGTGCAGCGCGCTGCTAAAGATGAAATTATTCGTCGCTATCTGCGCGCCTTGACCGATCTAAAAAAAGGTTTAGTAGACGAAAAAGTCCCGAAGCGTATTAAAATGCTCATGAACGAACTAGGAATTTCCGAGGCTGATCGCCCGGTTATTGAAAAAGCTGAAGAAAAACGCAAGAAAGCTGGTGATAAACCGGCGGCCTGTATTGGTATTGGGAAGAAGTATATTGTCGGTCGAAAAACCGACTATCTTTCCCCAGTCTCCAGTACTTTCTTAAATACGATTAAAGTTTTAACTAAAATTCCGGACGAGGTCGACTTAATCGCCCCGACTATTTTAAAGCCAATCCTTGATATAAAAAATCAAGTCTCGAATTTTGCTAGAAAACAACTTAATCTCGATGAAGTCTTGATCGCACTTTCAATTTGTTCGACCACTAACCCGACCGTGAAAAAAGCTTTAGAGAGTGTCGAAAAACTAAGAGGTGCCGAACTTCATGCAACCCACTTAATCTCCGACGACGAGTTCGTCGTTCTCGCGAATCTCGGCATCAACGCTACTTGTGGGGTTGAACTTGATCTCGGTTGAGTCGTCCTGAGTTAAAATTAAGTTTCCGTTATCAATCCTGTATTCAAACTCATCGTTTAGGGTGTATAACCAGTCTGTCTCAATTTTGATTTTATTTCCATCAATCGCCCAAATGAAATCATAGGTATTTTTATAATTATTGGTTGTCAATTTCCCTTTTCCAATTTCCGTGAATACCCAAACTACATCAGGTTCATCTTCCCTCGTCCAACTATCTACCGAGACTAAATACTCACCATCTTGAAGCGAGACTCCCTTAGTTAAATCAAGAATTAAAAAAATCGCGCCGACAATTAGCGCAATTAATCCAATAACGAAAACAATAATTGAGATAATTTGCTTCTTTTTCATACCCCCATTTTAGCAATAGAGTTTTGTTTTTACAAGCTCAAGATAGTTTTTCGCCGCCTGACAAAAATTTTCAAGTTCTGCGCCCTTGATTTTTACATACGGCGCTCCTGTGACTTTTTTAAAGACTCCCTCTGGCCTTACTTCATAACGAATAGTCATGTCTTGTATCTTCCCAAACGCATCTGACCAATCTTCATGCCAAATCCAAACATTGCCTTTGTGTTTGAAAAACTCCCGATTGTGTCCAACCGGTATCGGTCCAAAAAGCGTTCTCCCGAGCTCAGACTCTGCATTTACTAAATCATCATAACTCAACTTATTTGAGTAACGTGGATTTCTAAGAGTAGTTAGCAATTCCTTAAGCGACATTTTTCGATCTCCTCATTGATTGCGTTCAATTCTTCATAGAGCTTAAAGCTTTCATTAGTAGCCTCAAAACTATAGGCCTCATTTCTGCCTATCATCGGAATTCTAAAGAATTGCTTATTTTCGTCCATCCTTTAATTATATCACGAAAACCTTAAAAAGTCAATCTAAACAGAGTAGAAACATTCTCGGTAGTAGTTTTTGCTACCTCTTTTACAGATACCTCCAACTTTTCCGCTAACCACTTTGCAATATCGGCGATGTAAGCCGGTTCGTTCGTTTCTCCTCGGTATGGAACCGGTGCTAGAAATGGCGCATCTGTTTCTAGCAGAATCCTCTCTAATGGCGGAGTAGGCAAAGTCGAATAAGTCGCCAGTCCATTCACTCCGACATAAAAATCTGTTTCATTTAGAATTCGTTTCAAAACTTTTTTACTATCGGTAAAAGAATGTACCACGCCGCGTACTTTCGGAAAGTTATTTACAACTGCAAAGAAATCTGGAAAAGCTTCACGCACATGAAATGAGACTGGTAAATCATTATCCATCGCGAGCTGCAACATTTCCTCAAACAACTTAATCTGCGCTTCCCGATCATAGTCCTCATAATGATAATCTAGACCTACTTCGCCAATGGCTACAAGTTTATCTCGCTGGTTTATACGCGCCCCCGAGCGAGACAAACTCGTAGTATATTCGGGGTGTGTTCCGTAGGTCCAATAAACCCCATCATGCGAATTAGCAAAATCACATGCTACTAAAGAATCTTTCGGGTCGGTCCCAATGCAGATAATCTTTTCAACGCCTTTTCCATGAGCGCGTTTTATCATTTCCTCAGCTTGTTTCGCAGAGAAAAACTCTCGGTCGTGTAAGTGACAATGTGAATCAATTAACATGCCTGAATTATACCATATTTATTCATCGTCGTACGGTAGCCACATATTCGGATTGAGCTGGTTGGCGAGTAAGTATTTCTTAAATCGCTCGAGCGTCAAACCATATTTAGTATAGAGATACTTACCTTCAGCTACACGGAGTTCATTAAACATTCTTTCTGGCATTCCGATATCTTCAAAGTCGGCATAAGTATATAAGTTATTCGGATCCGAGATAATCTGATCGCGCAAGTTCGGCCATTTAATATTTTCCTCAAATCCATATAAGTTAGACAACATCACTGTACCATCTGTCGTTAGAACATTATCAGCCACAATGTTATAGTATTGTCTCGACACTACATGGAAAACATTGACCCTTTCTTCAACTTTTTCGGTGCTAATTACGGTAACTGGTACTAGTTGATCGTCTATGACTTTATAAATTCTGACACCTGGATAGAATCTATCCGGATTATCTACTGAGATGAATTCATTATTATCTACATCAAACACACCATGCCAACCATAAGTCTTAAGTTCTGTACCATCGCTAAATCTTGTTAGCTGGTAGTAAGAAGCCGTCCTAATCTTCTCTATCCAAGCCGGACGTTCAACTCCAACATCTCCAATGTTATAATCCCAAACTTTAAGTTCGTCCGCATAGGTTATTTCTTCAATCGGTTTAGTTGTCCCGTCAGCCAAAGTAACTAGCGTCCCTTCGACTAGACACGCTTGGCTGTCCATCGTGGCTTCTATCCTAATATCTCCATTCACGTTATCGATTCTCACGTTACCAGCATTAGTGCCGCTACGTGTATAAGTATACTGCGAAGAATTAAGTGTTGTCCCATCCATGATTACTGTAATACTGGATGGTAAGCTATAAGTTGCTGTCCAAGTAGCACTGTTTGGCGTTATTTTACCCTGGTAAGTCCCACCGGCTATAATCTGAGTGCCAGATGTATGCGAAATAGTACCATCAGTAATAGAGGCAGTTACATTATATGTCCATCTTAATTCCGTATCGTCTGTTTTCGAAGCCGGACCTGGGTTTGTAGTTGCGCCAGTTATTTCGGACTGGTCGGCAGTATTACCCTCATCATCAAAGCCAACTACTGTGAAATAATAATTGCCTTCACCCAACCCAGTAAAGGTATATGAAGTTGTCATCCAACTCACAGAAATTACATTATTGTCACAAGTCGAATTTGTAGCGTTGCATTTATAGATTTCGTAACGCGCCATTCTAACATTGTCAGTACCAGTCCAAGTCAAAGTGGCCTCGCCTTGGGTAGTTTTATTCTTTGTAATAGTCACTCCGCTAACCTGCGGCTTCTGAGTATCGATATAAGTTGGATCCTTATCGACAGTAATATGTGCTTCGCCAACATTCGAATAGGTGCTATCGTAAGAAATCGTAATTCCGGCCGAAGCAGTCTCGGACGCGAACGCTGCCCCATTAGCCTTCTTCATATAGAACGTATAGGTGCCAGTAGTATTAGCTGCTATGGTTTGAGCCCCTAAAGCATTACCACTCGAATTTACGATTTCGAAATCCGAGTTAAGAGTATTAATTGTGAAGGTTTTTGATTCATCAAAGGTACTTTCTACATCAATCTGGAATTGGGTTAAAGTATTATTTCCTGATAGGTCGCCGGTGTTACTGCCATGAATACTACCAGTGATGAGCGGGTTCTTTTGGCTTTCTGGTTCAACTTCCATCCCGCCTTCCGCGCTGTGCGAGCCCGAAACATAATCAGCGCTTAAAATTACTCTAAATGTAACAGTAGAATTAGCCGGTATCGTATCGCCAACCGCAATCCCACTTAGTTCATAAGTTATATCGCGCACTTCATTCTGTGAAATACGAAGCTTCAAGTTTGAAGCTGGCGCTGTGAAAGTATAAGGATCATCTGTAGTATTCGAAAGAGTTAATTGGTATGTCGCCTGCAAAGTGTCTGTATTATCAAGACCACCGAGGAAAGTTAAATCGAAATCAATCGCACCGGTATTTTGGTCAATCGAGGGGCTTGGGGTTCCGTCGACGTTAATACCCGATACGTAGCTAATATTAGTAAGTTTTACTTCTCCGGTTTCAATAAATTCATATCCATTCGTTATCGTATAGCTCTGACCGAGCGAATTAATATTAACAACTACATTGGTTGGCTCTGGATAATGACGCGGTGTAGTACAAGTAATTACTAAGACACCAGTGCTTACGCTACCGCTTGGTGAAGTACATGTATTTCCACCAATCGTTACATTCAAATCAGACGGCACAAAATCAGTCAACATCGAAGTAGTAATAGTGACGGTTTGGCCACCGGCCTTTGGTCCTGAAGTTGGTGAAATCGTAGCTTCGCCGCCCGCTACGTTACTAGCATTTCCTACGATATGATACTGTACATTGGTTTGATAAGTTCCCGGATGAGATTGAACATCAGTACCGAGCCTAAAGCCATAATACAAATTAAAACTATCACTGCCGGAAGAATTTGTGACCGAACGAATTAGAGTATAACTAGGTCCAATTTCGTAACTAGAGTAAGTGTTGTTAATTGCCGGAGTTCCAGCGGTGTAAGCGTTACTAAAGTTGTTGGTCGGAAGACCAGTCGTAGTATTAGGAATACCAAATCCCCAGTTGTCGGAACTTAACGTACTAGCCGTGCTAGGCGTGGCATTAACTTGCGAGATCGAAGGGCTAGAAGAATTTCCTCCAACTAATATCAAACTACCACCTGATGTGTCGCCAGATGGTATGTTGGCAAAAATCTTATATTCCGACAAATTACTCGTACTCACCGTCAAAGTACGCATGGCACTAACATACAAGTCTTGGCTAAAGTTGGTAGGTATTATATTGATGCCTTGTGATTGGTTCTGTATAGTAAGCGTTGCTGAACGATTACTGGGGTCGATGGTAGCAAAAACCGAGCCATTTAGCCTAATCATTGCAAGCAAAAACACGGTCATTGCTAAGCAAATTTTTCGCTTCAAAATGACTTTAGGGTTTTTAACGTCTCTCCAAAATAAACTCTTCACCCTATTTTAAGTATAACAAGTATAGTGGAAAATAACAATAAGAACTACGAAGTTTTTTTAATAAAATAACAGGGACGGTTGTGGATAATTAAGCTCGATTTTCGCGTTTTCTTTTAATCGGATCGAGTTGGCGTTTTCTAAGCCTTAAAGACTTCGGGGTCACCTCAAGTAATTCGTCATCCAAAAGAAAATCCAAACACTGTTCTAGCGATAATTGTGTATAAGGAGTTAATTGAATTGCGCCATCCGATGCGTGCGTCCTCATATTAGTTAATTGTTTCTCACGGCAAATATTAATATCAATATCTTCCTTTTTATTTGAAAGCCCGATAATCATACCATGATAAACTGGTACTCCAGGAGGAATAAACAATATGCCACGCGCTTGAGTTGCATCAAGTGCATAGGCTGTTGATACTCCGTCTTCAAATGCAACAAGTGCACCATTTCTTTCTGGTTTATATTTATCCTCAACTGGACGATATCCACTCGGGATTGATGACATAATTACTGTCCCCTTAGTCTCGGTCAATAAATTGTTTCGCAACCCAATTAACGCTGCGGTTGAAATCTCATACACAAACCTAGTTGCTCCAGAACTTGTAATTTCCTGTGATGTCAATTCTGCTTTTCTAATTCCGAGTTCTTGGCTGACCGCTCCAACAAATTCTGACGCGACTTCAATTGTTAAATCTTCAATTGGTTCACATTTTTTACCATCAATTTCTCGGAAAACTACTTCCGGTCGCCCGACTTCAAGTTCATAGCCCTCACGTCGCATTGTTTCGATTAAAACCGACAAATGCAATTCACCTCGTCCGGAGACTTTATAGCCTAATCCATCCGGCTCGATTTTGAGCGCAATATTGGTTTCGAGTTCTCGTTCTAGCCTTTCCGCAATTTGGCGTGAAGTCGTAAACTCGCCTTCACGTCCTTTTAATGGCGAAGTATTTGGTCCAATATAAATCGAAAGCGTCGGCGCTTCGAGTTCAATCCCTGGTAAAGCTTCCGGATTGTCGCCCGTCGCAATTGTATCGCCAATATTCGCTTCCGAAACCCCCGTAATTGCGACGATGTCCCCCGCGATTGCTTCCGGCACCTCCTCTTTGGAAAGTCCCTTATAAACAAACAGATTATCAATCCGGCCGTTTTTTGTTTCACCATTATGTAAAATCTTTACGCTCTGATTTTTCTTTAATTTTCCACTAAAGATTTTCCCGATACAATATTTTCCGAGATAATTATCGCCCGCGAGCGCCGCAACGAGAAGTTTTGCCGACTCCGCATCGGAATCAACCGACGGCGCTGGGATATCGTTAATAATCGATTCAAAAATGACGTGCAAATCATCATCAAGTTCAGTTGTCTTACCTGCTCGCCCTTCGCGTGCAATCGCATAATAAACTGGGTAGAATAATTGTGATTCATCCGTCGCGAGTTCTAAGAATAAACTTTCAATTTCTGACAAAACTTCTGGAATACGTGCTGCTGGCTTGTCGATTTTATTAATTACGACTACCGGTTTTAAGCCTAAAGCTAAAGCCTTTGATAAAACGAACTTAGTTTGCGGCATCGGTCCTTCTTGCGCGTCTACGATTAATACCACTCCATCCGCCATATTCAAAGTTCGTTCAACCTCACCTGAAAAGTCTGCGTGTCCAGGCGTATCAATGATATTAATCTTATAACCATTGTAATAAACGCAAGTTTGCTTCGCTGTAATTGTGATTCCTCGCTCGTGCTCCTGGTCCATCGAATCCATAATTAGAGTCTGACTCATTTCGGCTTGATTATCGCGAAAAGTATGCGACTGCTTCAAAAGCCCGTCGACTAAAGTCGTTTTCCCATGATCAACGTGAGCAATAATCGCCACATTCCGAATTAAATCTTTGTTTAAAGTCATGCGTGCGATTATACCATAAAAACTAACAAAAAACAACCGGTAAGAGCCGGCTGTTTTTGTGATTTAATTACTCAGCTTTGTTCTTATTTGCAATATTATTGCTAGCTATTTTTGCTACAATTAATATCGCTACAATAGCAATAAATAGTACAGAGCCACTAATTATCGCCGAAGTCCCTTCTTCGTTCGTAGCGCTACCAGTATTTGGTGAACCCGATTCTTCCTCTTCTTTCTCTTCTTCTCCAGGCTCCTCGTCCTCTTCTATTTCACCAATTGTGGTCGAAACCCAATCGCCGCCATCATAATTGGCACACTTCAAAGTATAATAGGCAACTGGTGCTACGAAATTGCCACTAAATGCAGCTGAATCTACTTCGAGCGAGCCAAAGAATACTTCGTTTTCGGACTGATCTAATAAACTACAGGATACCGCTACTACTCCTTCATCAGTCGTTCCTGATATTACAATTTCTCCTGTCGTTTCGTCCTGTTCAGCTTCTACAGTTAAAACATCATTTCCTACGGCATTAACCCCCGCGACTATCATGAGTGAAACTATTAAACTTGCTGTTATGATTTTTGTAAGGTATTTGCTCATTTTCCTCCTTATTCTTTTAGTGCCTATAATTAGACATCGGTTCATAGACCCCGAGTCCATGTCCAACCAAAGTACCAGCATAAATCAAATCAGTTGTCCCGGCTTTTCTCGCGTTGAAATAGACACCATCTAGTTCGTCCGAAAAGCCACGTTCTTCTTCTATGACATAGGTTGCCATTTTAAGGTTTAGGCCAGCCTCAGCTTCATAAGCATACATAATATTTCCGAGCCCATCGTCAATTTTTTGTGCATTAGTCATCGTTTTTTCTACTATCGTTCCATCCGTGTAAACATAAGTTGCAATTAACTCATAGTCACTATAAGAAGTGTTCGCATCAAAGTAGAAAGTTGTTTGTACTGATTCTTCACGAATCCAATTATTCAAAATCGAACGCTCAACCATCAAATAGTATTCATGTTCATCCGTGTCAACAATCTTGAAGACGACCGCATCGTAATAGTTAGAATGGAATACAAACTCATATTCGCCATTCTCACCATTAATGTCAATTGCTCCTTCTGGCGCAAGCGCTTCAATACTTTTAATATGAAGACCGCCAATTGCAGATTCTTTAATCCTTACAGTGTCTTCAAGCAAAATCGAATGCATTATCGCCGGGCTTTCTTCTGAAGTTCCCGAAATATCAATTGCGTCTACATAAGTTGCGTCTTGATAGAAATGCGGTACATAATGTAAATCACTTAAGTCGCCAAGTTCAATTGCCTTGTAATTTTCGTTGTAGATTGTCAGCCTAAATCTTCTATCACCGTAACTAACGTAAGAACTATTGCCTTGCGTTTCACCGACTGGCTGCAGTTTTACACCACCACCTTCTACCCATCCACGTTCATCGAATTCATGATCTACGCAATCATGTAAAAGACCCTCATCTCCAGTGTCTTCGCAAATGCCTTCTTCGATAAAGATTCTTTCATACGTACCTTTATCTCTACCGCGGAGTAAGTAGTGGATATCAACTTCACTCCAATCTACATCTGCTACTGTTTTCCCTTCTCCGTAATTTCTTTCAATCCACTCATCTAACATTGCTTTTTCTGCCATGCCGCGAATATAATCTTCATCTTCAAAAGCTCCAAACTTGTCAAATACCCTACTTGGATTGGTAATATCAGTTATCTCGGCCGCAGGATAATATTCAGTCTCAAAATTTTCGTTTCTAATTTCTGGGAACAAATGCAAACATACTTCTTCGTCATTTTCACCACAAGCCCAAATCACATAGGCCGCTCCATCAAACTCCTGTACCTCACGAAATCTCAGCTCAAAATTTTCATTTTGCAAAAGATTTTCGTCGCCATATGGATACGGATTATCGTTTAGATAAAGTATCTCAAACGGCGAATCGCCAGAAGTTACAAAATGTATCCCGTTGGACACAATTGATGTATCAACATCCGAGACTTGAATAGAACAACTTTGTTCGGAGCTACAAGTTACATGAATTCTTTCCGGCGCTATTTCTTGTCTAAGCCCATCCTCCAACATGACTCTAAAGAATCTCTCGTCGCCAGCTATATTAACTTTTAGCGTATCCCCAACTTGTCCTAAACCTAAATCTTCTTGGTTAGCACCATTAAAAGCCACGAGACTTATTTCTGGTGATGAGGCGTTAAAATTAAATAATAATGTTACAGTGTCAGCCCAAACGCTTACCATATGCGACAACGGCAAGAGTAACGACGCACTGAGCAACCCGACTATTGCGATTGCGGTCGGGATTTTCTTCAGTTTTATACGCATTTTGCTCCTTAAGATTATTTGATACAATTGACACCTTTATTATACATTATCGTAATCAAATAGTAAATAACCAAAAGAACTATTTTTTCCCGGTATTTGGCGCTTTAGGAATAACCATCGTAGAAACTCTTAAGTCGACCGAAACTCCATCCCCTCTTACGCCATTAGAAATCGGCACCAAAGATAAAACATTCTTCTTATCGGGGTTTAAATCGGAGATTATAATATTTTTTTCATTAGTAATACCCAGTATTTCATCGTTTAAGATCACAATAGTTTGCTCGCTACTACTTTCAAAATTGATTTGAACTTCTGCATCGGGTCTATCAATCACGTCTTTTATTTCTAAGGTCGGCAACTCTATTTCTATGCTTTCTTCAACGCGTGGCAAACTGTCGTATCGTTCAATAATATAATCCGTGAGTAAATCCAACTTATTAAAATCTGTCACCACCATCCCGTCAGTTCTTTCCGCAAGCTCTTCGTAACTTTCCGCCGATTCTTCGTTCGTAATGATATAATAATTCACCGGATCAATTTCTTTACTCAACTTTACCACGTCATCCATCGTAACTCCGTCGCGATCCGGCATTAAAAATGGCGCGTCCGTTAAAACCACGATTGATTTAGTGGCTCCAAATTTCCATTTTAAACTTTTCATTGCCGAAAAAGACGCCGAAAGCAATGATTCGTTTGCATCTCCTCCGCCGTCTACTTCAATTTCATCAATTTTTTGTTGTATTACTTCCATAGTACAGTTCTCAAAATTACAATGTTCAACTGGAGTATATGGGTCATCTAAATCGCGATAGTCATAAAGTGCCACTCTCCCGCCCGATTCAAAAGTTTTAGTCGCGAGTCTAATCGCCTCAGCTTTATATTCTTCAATCATATAACTCATTGAACCCGTTGAATCTAAAATAATCACTGTGTCATGTGGTGATGTGATATGATTCTCTAAATTAAATGCTTTTGTAATTTTATCAAAAATTACTTTTGAGGCGTCAGTATAAAGTTCGTCCTCAATGTATTCTAAATGATCATCTAAATCAAATTTTGAACTACAGAAAACATCCATTTTATTACACCAAGTTCCGACTTTCCCAACTAAACTTTCGGGTTCGTATGGCATATATGCTCCAAGTAGCCCTTTGTAAGCCTGGCAATCCGGAACATACATACGATAATCCGACAATTTTCCTCCTCGACAAGCTTCAGGTAATAAACCTTTTCCTTCTGGTAAATAAATTTTTGGGTCTCCGAAAGTTGCGGCATAGATTAAACGCTCTGATTTTAAGCTTTCTAAAGATTTTGAAACAACCATTGCACCTTGCGAGTATCCACCGAGTACATATTTAGTATTTGGGCAACTAGAGCCATTTACCATTGAAATTAAATTTTTAACACCATCATTTACACTATCACCGAATTCATAACTATCACCTGAACCAAAATAAGCCCCGATTGTTACTCCTAAATTTTTCCATCCAACTCCTACTGCTGGATAATCCAGGTCGATAAACTCATAACTTAGACTCGTGCTTTTCAATTTACTTTCAATTGACTCTTTAAACACTAAATAATCATCCGTCGTCCATCTCTCTCCTCCCGACCCCCGCGCAAACACAATTCTTAAATCTGGGCAACTAATTGCTTCAGCTTTAATTTGTGGCGCCGAACTCGCTACTAAAAGCGCTAAAGTTAATATTAAATATTTAATTTTTACTCGCATTTTTCTCCTTAGTTTAATATTGCGAGAGTATAGGCACGAAATTTTTGAAAAATCAACCCCGAAGCTTTGCTTATGGTATAATGATACTCATTATGAGTAAACAAACTGAATGGGATGAGTATTTTATGAATATTGCCGAAGCAGTCGCGGCGAAATCTAAAGATCCCTCGAGCAAAATGGGCTGTGTAATTGTTGATCAAAATAAACGTGTCGTTTCCCAGGGTTATAACGGAATGATCCAAGGCGCCGACGAGTCGAAAATGACTTTAAGTGAACGCCCAATGAAATATTATTTTGCTATTCATTCAGAAATGAATGCGGTATTATTTGCGCACCAAGATTTAACTGGTTGTACAGTTTATAACCGTGTTGCAACTTGTGAAAATTGTTTGAAGTATTGTTTACAAGCTGGAATTAAACGATTTGTTTATCGCGAACTTCGCGTTCATTCCCATTCAACCGATCCGAAAAAATCCATGACCAATGTCGAAACCGATGAAGCCGTCATTCGTTTACTCGTTTCCATGCCGGAAGTAAAAACTTTAAATCTTACCAACGGCAAAACTTACATTGAAGACATTTTAGATTCTTATGACGAAGATTCAGAAGAATACCGACGCTTAGCTAAGTGGGTAGATCATTCTACCATTGTATAGGTTCTAAACCATTTTCTTTTAAAAACTCATTGCATTTTGAGAAAGGTTTGCTGCCAAAAAATCCAGCATAAGCTGACAAGGGCGAAGGATGTGCTGATTCTAATATTAAATGTTTTGAGGAGTTTATTAAAGACTTTTTATTTCTCGCGTCTCGTCCCCATAAAATAAATACTAAATGCGGACGTGTTTCATTTAAATATTTAATTACTTCCGTCGTAAAGATTTCCCACCCTTTTCCACTGTGTGATTTTGGTTTATGCGCTTCTACCGTTAAAACTGTATTTAATAATAGAACGCCTTGTTTTTGCCAATTCCTTAGACTCCCCCGCGGGTTTTCATGATGTCCAATATCCGAATCAATTTCTTTATATATGTTAATTAAAGAAGGCGGTACCGGTTCCGAATTCGGGACTGAAAACGCAAGCCCCATCGCTGCTCCTGGCGTATGATAAGGATCTTGTCCCAAAATTACTACTTTCACTTCATTTAAATCAGTTGTAAAAGCTGAAAAAACTAATTCTTTTTTTGGATAAATTGTTTTGGTTTCATATTCTTGGTGCAAAAACTCAGACAATTCTTTAAAATATGGCTTCTCAAACTCGCTTTTTAAAAACGGCTTCCAACTCTCATGCATGCTATAATTATAGCATGGCGAAACTATATTTTAGATATGGCGCGATGGGATGTGGTAAAACAATGCAACTGCTTCAAGTCGCGTTTAACTACGAAGAGCGCGGACATAGAGTCTGTGTTATAAAACCAAAAACTGACACCAAAGATGGCACAAAACTATTAACTCGCATCGGTCCTGAGCGCGAAACTGATTTTTGTTTCGACAGAGAAACTGATTTATACAAAGAAGTTTTAAAGAATTATTCTGATGTACATTGTGTCTTAGTTGACGAAGCGCAATTTCTTACACCTAAACAAGCCGACGAACTCATGATGATCACTATTAAATTGAACATTCCCGTCATGGCTTATGGGTTACGTTTGAATTTTCGTCAGAAAGATGGCGGCTTTGAAGGAGCGACTCGTCTCTTACAAATCGCCCATAACATCGAAGAGATTAAAACTATTTGCGATTGCGGACACAAAGCGACGTTGAATTGCCGCTTCCTAGATGACAAACTCGTTACCGATGGACCAGACATTCTAATTGATGATGGCAAAACTAAAATTGAATATCGTGCGCTTTGCCCTGCTTGCTATCTAAAACATTTGGAGACAAAAAATGTACATCGTCATTGAGGGTCAAGACGGCACTGGCAAAGATACCCAGGCTAAAAAGTTGAAAGAATATTTTGAGTCACAAGGTAAAAAAGTTGTAACTTATGCTGAATCTGGTACTGCCAGTAAAGATAAATTCATTTCCGAAGTTGCCCGTCTAACTTATGGTTCAAAACAGGACATCGACCACCGCACTCGCGTGATGTTATATTTAGTCAATCGCTACGAACAATGGCGTAAACTCGCCGAGCCAGCATTAAAAAATGGTGATATCGTCATTACAACACGAAACTGGTTTTCTACTTTAGTCTATGAGGGTTACGGTGGCGGCGTAAGTCGTTCGTTAATTATCAAACTTCATAAATTAATTATGCCAGAACCATATTTCCACCCAGACAAAATTTTCTTATTTACTATTAAAGAGCAAGAACAACAAAAACGCCTCGGCACCCAGACTGATCAAAATTGGGACCGCAAACAAGAAGTTTGGAAATCTAAAGGCGAGACTTTCCAGCAAAAAATTAACAAAGCCTATTTAAAAATTGCCAAGGAGTACGACGTTACTACAATTGACGCTTCAGGCACTATCGATGAAATCTTTAATTTAGTTATCAGCAAATTGTGAATTGTATAATTCGGCGTAAAATCCATTTGCTTTAAGGAGCGATTCGTGATTTCCTTGTTCGACAATATTTCCGTCACGCATCACAAGAATCAAGTCCGAATTTCGAATCGTAGACAAACGATGCGCAATCACAAATGAGGTACGTCCGCGCGTTAACTTCTCAAATGAATCTTGAATCAATTGCTCTGTACGCGTATCAACATTTGAAGTCGCCTCGTCTAAAATCATCATTGGCGGATTGGCGACCATAGCGCGGGCAATTGTAATTAATTGTTTTTCGCCCGCTGAAATATTATCCGAATCTTCGCTAATTTCCGAATTATAGCCCTTTGGTAATGCTTCGATAATGTGATTAACATTACTTGCTTTAGCAGCAAGTTTTATGTCTTCTAAATTCGCTTTTTGATTACTATAACGTAAATTTTCTTCCACGGTTCCTGAGAATAACCAAGTATCCTGTAAAACCATACCGAACAGTTTTCGTACATCCGAACGCTTCATTTCGCGCGTTGGGACGCCATCAATTGTGATATATCCCGAATCCGGATCATAAAATCGCATTAAAAGATTAATTAAAGTCGTTTTACCGGCACCAGTCGGGCCAACAATCGCTACTTTCATCCCAGGCGTTACTTTAACTGAAAAGTCATGAATAATCGGTTGACCTTTACTATAACCAAAGTTGACATTATGGAATTCGACCTCACCTTTAACCTCGCTAATTTTCTTAGACGGTTCTGGGTCTGGTTCTTCTTCGGCTTCATTAATGAATTCAAAGATTCTTTCACTTGCCGCGAGTAGAGACTGCAAAGTCGAAGTTGTTGAAGCGATTTCGGTAATCGGTCGGTTAAATCTTGAAACGTATTGAATAAACGCTTGAATATTGCCAATATTAATTTTTCCTTCAACTACGAAAATGCCACCAAGTACACAAATTGCGACATAACCAATATTTGTGAAAATATGTGTGACTGGGAAAGATAACGATGAAAAAATCTGAGCCTTTCGTGCTACTGTTGCCAATTTCTCGTTAGTTTTACTAAAATCTTCCAGAGCATCATCTTCGTAAGAATTCGATTTTATTACAATCTGTCCCGAATAATCTTCTTCGATTTTACTATTTAATACGCCTAAAGTATTTTGTTGTTCACGGAAATATTTTTGTGCATAATGCATAATTCGTCCTACTGCCAGTACCGAAAGAGGAACTACTATAAATGAAATTAAGGACAAAGGTACTGAAATAGTTAACATAATAATCATTACACCAATCAAAGTCGTAATACTGAGTGAAACATCAGCAATCTCTTGTGACATGGATGTAGTTAAAACATCAACATCATTAGACATTCGTGACAAGGTATCGCCGAATTTATGTTTGTCGAAATACGCGATTGGTAATTTAGAAATCTTATCAAGGATTTTTTCGCGAAGTTCTTTAGTATACTTTGCCGAAACAACTGCCAGTATATAAGCCTGGGCATAATTTAATAATGCCGAGCCGCAGAATAGTCCAATTGCGAGCCAAGCTTTCCCAGCCAAAGCGCCCCAATTTAAACCTGTTTTAAACGTATCAACTGCAATAGTCGTCATGTCACCTAAAATCTTCGGGATAAATAACCCCAAAATTGCCGAACCGACAGCAAGTAGAACCGAAAGTACGATTAAAAAGCGATATCTTTTGATCGATTTTAGGAAAATCTTAAACGATTCTCCCATATTTTTCGGTTTGCCGGATTCTGGAATATCGTTATGCATTTTTCACCCCCTCTGCTAATCTTAACTCGGTTGCATATTCTTTTTCCGAAAGTTGTGATTTTACAATTTCTTGATAAACTTTACACTTCTTTAATAATTCTAAATGCTTCCCTTTTCCTACAACTTTTCCGTTATCTAACACTACGATTTGATCGGCATCTTTAATTGTACTAATGCGTTGCGCCACAATTAAAACTACCGACTCTTTCGTAATTTCCTTCAAAGCCTCACGTAATTTTAAATCAGTCTTCATATCAAGCGCCGAAAATGAATCATCAAATACGAAGATATCTGGCTCTTTACAAATTGCCCTCGCAATTGATAAACGTTGCTTTTGTCCGCCTGAAACATTCGTTCCGCCCTGTGCGATATGTGAATTGTATTTATCCGGTAATCTTTCAATAAAGTTTTTTGCCTGGGCGATTTCAGCTGCTTTTTTCATCTGCTCATTGGTGGCGTTCGGTGCACCAAATTTTATATTTGAAGCTATTGTTCCGGAAAACAGAATCCCGCGTTGAGGAACAAATCCGATTCTCTTCATTAAATCGGTTTTTTCATAACCTTTTATTGAAACGCCATTTACGAGCACTTCGCCACTCGTCGCTTCGTAAAAACGTGGTACTAAATTAATCAAAGTCGATTTGCCTGAACCGGTCGAACCGACGAATGCGGTCGTCTCGCCTGCAACAGCTTTAAACGAAACATTATCAAGTATTTTTTCAACTGCATCCGCGTAACTAAAATCTACATTCTTAAACTCAACCGAAGGTGTCTTTTCCGGCATCTTAGAAGTTTTTTCTTTCCAATTGATTTTTGTCGGTTTCTTTAAGACTTCATTAATACGATGTGCCGAAACATTTGCGCGCGGCAAAACTACAAACAACATTGATAGCATCAAAAATGAAAGCATTACATGTGTTACATATTGCGCGAACGCAGACATATTGCCTAGATATGCGTAGTCTTTCGATAAAAGCGAAATTCCAATCCAAGAACAAAGTAAAGTCGTTCCGTTAAATATTATATTAATTAACGGGTTTTGTAGTTCCAAAATCTTATCAATATAAATTAATAAATTCGTTAATTTATCGTTAGTCTTAATGAATTTTTTCTTTTCCAACCCCTCATTATTAAATGCTCGAATCACTCTAAGACCAGTTAAGTTTTCGCGCGTAATTAAAGTAATTTTATCAATTAATACTTGGAAAATTTTAAATTTCGGAATCACGAGCGACATAATCACAATAATTGTTCCAAGAATTGCAACGACGCCAATTAAAATAATCCAAGACATATCTGGAGCCGTTTGAATCGCCATGATAATCGAAATAATACAAAACAGCGGAGCTCTAAGCATCATTGAAAGGATCATCATCACCGCGCCTTGAACCTGATTCACGTCATTAGTCGTACGAGTTAAAAGGGACGCTGTACTAAAATCTTTTTGATCCGCCAAAGTGAAATTAAGAATTTTAGTAAAGATAGCCGCTCTTACATCGCGCGAAAAATTCGCACCTATACGTGCCGAAAAATAACTTGAAATAAAAGCACAAGCTGCCGAAATTGCAGCAAGCCCAATCATCTTCAGGCCAGTTATCCAAATGTAATGCGTATCTCCTGGCACAATCCCGACGTTGATAATATTCGCCATCAAAGCCGGCAAACGTAGTGTAGTCCAAACTTGCACAGCAATAGACAAAATTAAAATCAATGCTTGCCACCAATATGGCTTCAAAAATCTAAAAAGTTTTAACATATAGTTCACTCATTATATCATAAATTCTTTCGCTTTTCCAAATGCATGAAGAAATAAATTATCGGACCAAGTATTACATACACATAATATGAGAAGAAACGCCAGAATAACATTGCCCAAAACACATACCCTGACGACAAAGCTGAGAAGACAATAAAGAAAGTTCCTTCTGCTGCACCTGAATTACCAGGAGTTGGGATGAAGTAGATTGCCGACATCACCGCAATCGTTGTAACGAAGCAAGAAAAGAAATCTACTTTTCCGCCGAATGCGGTTAAGACAAAGAATGGAATCATTGCGATTAGTATGTTGTATAAAAGCGACCAAGAAATGACTTTTATAAATAACCCACGAGTCTTTAGTATTGTTTTGACAGCAGTGACATATTCATCAGCTTCCGCCTCAACTTTTTCAAGTAGTTCCCCACGCTTTTTAACGATTTTAAGCTTCGCCAATACTTTTATAAAAGTTTTGATTAGTTTCTTGGTAGGTTTTGGAAAATATGTTACTCCGGCGACCATCACCGGCCAAAATGCGTAGAACAAAAGACCAAACAATGCAGTTAAGAACAATGCTGGGTTAGTGCTAAATATATTACCAAACAAAAAGCAAAGAAGCGCAATGATGATAAAAGCAATCTGAATCGAGATCATACCGAAAATCGGGATCGAAGTAGAAGCTCCGCGCGAGAGGCCACTATTTTTTCGCATGTAATACATTTGAAATGGCTGTCCACCGACTGCTGCTGGAGTGATGTTGTCATAATACTTTCCTAGCAATACTGTTCTTCTTGCAACTTTCCTTACGTGTTTATTATCTGTTTCTTCGTGAGACATTTTTCTAATCATTAGGGCATATTTATGAATATCAATCGTTAATGCGGTCAAGAAGCAAAATATTGCCGGCATTAATAACCACCAATTGATTGATATTTCTGAAATTTCCGTTGCATCCTTAGATTTTCCAAATTCTGCGAAGGCAGTCGCAGCAATCACTGCAATATTAAAAATAATGAATAATGCAATCAACAAAGGTTTCTTCCAAGTTTTGTTTTTGGTTTTTTCTGGCATTGTTATTCTCGTGCGGCTTTTATATTCGGATATTCATCCACTAAAACTCTTATACATCCGGCAATTGGAATCGCAATGATTGCGCCAAGTAGTCCAAACATATACATACCTATTGTGATGGCACATAAAATTACAACCGGTTGGAGGTTTAAGGCATCACCCTGAATCTTCGGTGAAATAATATTATTCTCTATTTGAGCATATATTATATATACAATCGCAAAAACTAAAGCTGCAGCAGGATTCGAGAAGAATAGTAAAATTGTTACTAAAGTCCCGCCGATAAACTGTCCAAACATTGGGATTAAATAGAATAACATAGTCGTCATGCCCATCGGAATTGCTAGGCTCGGTGTAAAACCTAGGATCAACGACAAAACGAAAACTATTACAATCGTCGCACATCCATCGATAATCGCGATAATAACTTGTCTTGAAACATAAGTGGAAATTACATTCATCATTTTCCCTACTACATCTTTTGCTACTTTGGCCGGTTTATTTTCCGAACCAGCCCCCAGAGTCCTCCACAAAGTATTCATCATTTCCGGCCCATCCAACAAGAAGAACAAAGTCAAAATTAGTACTAGAACAATCTTCATTACAACATCTGCAATTCCGCCAACACTTGATACTAAATTATTGCCCAGTAGTCCCAACATATCGTTTGATATTTTCATCAAAGTATTATTAATCTCAGAGTGTAGATCTTCAATTCCAATCGTCTTCCCGAAGCTATTAATTCCCTCCCAGCCCCCAAATGTCTTTTCGAATGTCTCCGGGAAATTCTGAACAAATTTAGCAGTTTCATTAACAACGACTGGACCTACGATTGCGATAATCGCACCAATTATTAATACTACAATCAAATAAGCGAAAATCGCCGAAAGAGTCTGATGTTTTTTATCCTTGCCAAAATGTTTTGTGAAGAAATTATTTACCTTTCGAACTAGCGGTTTTACGGCTAGAGCTAAAAATATAGAAATACCAATAATTACAAGTCCAGTTACTGCTTTAAATAAGAAAAGCAGTATTCCTGCGATAATTAGTGGCACTAACCAAAATTTAATAAACGTATTCCAATCGGTTTCGATCTTTTTAGACATGTACCTCCTTTATAGACTAATTTTACCACAAATGCTATAATTCTGACAAATGAAAGTTTTGATGCATACGTGTTGCGCTCCATGTAGCGTTTATTGTATTGACGCTCTCCGCTCGGAAGGAATCGAGCCGACTCTTTTTTGGTACAATCCGAACATTCATCCTTACATCGAATATAAAACTCGTCGAGATTGTTTAAAAGAATACGCCAAGAAAATTGGAGTTGAGCTAATATTAAAAGAAGAATATGGACTTGACGAGTTTTGTAAAAATGTCGTAGATGATATTTCTAACCGTTGTGTAAATTATTGTTATCCGAAACGTTTAGGCGAAACTGTACGCTATGCTGCCGAAAACGGCTATGATGCTTTTACGACGACACTTCTAGTTTCGCCTTATCAAAAACACGAAGAGCTGAAGAAAGTATGCGAGAAATTAGCCAAAGAATCTGGAATTAAATTCTTATATCGTGACTTCCGTATCGGTTTTCGCGAAGGACAATCTAAAGCTCGCGAAATTGGTTTATATATGCAAAAGTATTGTGGTTGCATTTTTTCTGAAGAAGAACGCTACAAGAAACAAATCGAACGCGACTATAAATAATTATTTATGGAGTCTTTATTACCCAAGGATTCGTTGCAGTTCCAACTCCAGAAATTGGAGTCGCCCCAGCGTTAAGTGATATTACTGGACGCATACCATTAGTAGCGCTTGTATATGCACTTGCTAAGTATCCATTCGTATTGAGCCGGAACATATAAGTTCGACCAGTTGTATTACGATACGAAGGAGAGAGTAATACAAAGTTTGCACCAGCATTCAAGAATGATTTTGAATTATAGCTAGACCCTTGTGTAGCAGTCTGGCTTCCAGATCCAGCAAAACTCGCTTCATCAGCAGTTAACAAGGCAACTGGCTTTAATAATTGTTTATTACCACCACTGGCTGACGAAGTAGAATAAAGATCTACCGTACTACGCGAACAGCTAAGTGATGGAGTCTGGTAAGTCGTTAAATTACGATTATGCGCTCCAAAATTCAGTCTAGTTACACCGGACGTAGCATATTGTTGAGTGCTAACGGATGATTCATTCTGTAAAGTGCCACTGGTATTATACGCAGATCTATCATTACAATATCCAGCCGAAGGCTCAAGTAAATTAGTATAACTATTAATATTATTCGTGAACCAAGTTTCGACCTGACTCTTTGCATCAGAATCTTTAGTATTGCCAGAATAACTACTATCTGAGCCAAATAGAGTCGCCAATGTCCTATTAGTATTAGTATTCGAAGCATATGAATTATTATAAGTATAACCAACTCTTACGGCCTGAGCGTAAGTACTCGTTGTGCCGCTGAATACAGTAGTTGCCGTCGTTGTTTGAACGTTCGTTCCTGAATTAGCACAGGTCGAACCAGTCCACTTTCCGTTATAAATCATCTTTACGCCACCCGAACCAGTCGTCCTCACTATACGCCAACAAGTATCGGACGTGGTATGACTTCCACCATTAGAATCAAGTATTACATAGTTAGGATATGCTCCGGCGTCTCCATCAGAACCATAAGTCCCAGTAGTATTATCTAGAATTCCACGATAATAGTAGATATTGAAACCACTTTCCGCATCACTTGCTGCACCAAATGAAGAGTTGTATTTATAGACACCAGAATTAGAGGAGCTAATCGTTGTCTGGAGGTTCGCAGCAGTCTGGGTTCCTTTACTCTGTTTAGAAACCTCATGATATAGCGTTTGGTCAACGATACATCTAATTGAATTTGCACGATATTTATAATTACCAGTAGTTCCAGGATAGACGTAAGTGCTACTAATAGCTAAACGATAAGCCGTCGTGCCATTATATGCAGTAGACGACCAATAATAGCCGATACTACCTCTCGCATATGCACTACTTGGGTTCATGTGCCCGGAATAGATGAAATTGTTCGGATAGGCTCTATAAGCTCTAGAAGCATCGTTACCTTCAGTATTATTATCATCTGCCCAATGTGGCTGGGTTGTAGTGGAGTAATCTGAAGGCGCCGTACCAATTAAGGCCATCCCTAACTTGTAAAACTCATTTTTATTATTTTCGATATTAGTTTTATCTCCACCGATCGGTAATCTCCAACCAGCAGGACAAATTGACGTTTCACCGACGACGGTATCGTTGACGCCATAATGAGTAGTATTGGCCAACGCCGCCGCCCAGTTATAGTAATTTCCGTAGCTTACGATCTGGTCATCAGTAGTTGTCATTGTGCTTGTAGGATCGTTGAAGTTTGAATCATTAAAGCGCGGTATTCTGTACGACAAGTTAGTAGATCCGAGATTCGTAGAGCTATACAAAGAATTTGCTGTAGTAACATTATCAAAGTTTTCACTCTCTGACTGAGCCAAACCAGCAAAGTCGCCTCCATACCCCTGAGCCAATGAACCATCTGTATTATGGGAAGCGGTGTTATCTAATTTCAAGTTCTCAATCATCCAACAATTACCATCTTCCAATTTCGCAACAGTATAAACCATGGCGCCTCTATCATCTTCTAGAGCAGTCACCTCGCCTACATTGAGTTTGCTACAATTATTCCAATTTGCCATATAACCTTGACTTGGAACCCAAACAGCGTAAAGCGTTACTCCCATGGAAGAGATTTCGCTCAGTAGATTTTGGTCCTCTATAGTTTCATTCGGGCCATAAACGATGACATCATCTGGATCGAAAATCTGGATATTATTGTCATTATTATGCATGTAATCACTCGGATCCATTTGTACAGTACTCCAGCCTGCAAATCCAAAGCCATCATACCAATAATTAGGCGCCCAAAGAACTATTTCTGGATCTGAAATGTTAACAGATTGTGCACTCATCCCCGTATCAAGATCATTTCCGCCGTTACTATCGTAACAAATGATGCCAGGAGCAGGGATACATCTTTCTCTTTCGTAATGCGCGTATAGCTTCGGCGTAGCCTGAGCCAGTGTAGATTCAGTGATGATCCATTGTCCGAGATTGTTAGTCCAACCAGAAACAGAAGTTACATTAGTTCCATCAGCATTTATGACTTTAACTCCACCACTAGATAATGTATACCAACCATCAAATACATATCCCGTAGGAGGCGTAACTGTAGGTATAGAAGTTGTCGTTGAATCATTAATGCCAGTATAATAAGTAGAATCTTCATAGGCAACATAAGCTGGGTTTGTTCCGCTTAATGTTCCATCACCAGCATTAAAGTCAATTGAAGCATTCATGAATCGTACATGAGTTCTATTAGAAGTCGCTGTAGGATCTAATACGTTAGCGCCTGCACCTGAAGTACAAGTATTGGTAATACTACTATCAGTCTTATCAGTTACAGTTACCCTTACACCATAATATCTTGAGCCACGATAAAGATTCTTAGCTACTGTATAAGTATTACTAGTTTGAGCTGCACTAAAGTTATCAAGTGAGGAACTAATTATTGGAGAAGGTGCCCAGCCAAACGAATAAGTAATATCTACACTACTAGTATCATAATTAGATGCATTAGAAGTCGCAGTCACTGTAATAGGAACATGATTATAAACTTTAGCTGTTTCACTAGATACTGTACAAGTCGGTGCATTAAGCCCAGTTGCGTTAACTGTAATTACACCATTTCCGGAACCAATCGTATAAGTAGTACCGCTCAAAGAACCATAATTATCTACTTTTACATAATCAGTACCAGTATAGCCAGTCTTTCTAGTTACAGTAAGTGCAGATAAATCAATTGTGTCACCAAGAGTAACCTCTTTCGTTAGAGTTCCAGTCCCATTACCAGTCCATCCAGATAGACCCAATGCCGATATACCAGGCCCAGCATTAATAGTTACGGTACGGGTGTTGTCTAGTTTGACACAGCGAACAGCGAGACCATAGGTTTTAGAAGAATTCATAACAGTAGTAAAACTATTGTACCCAACTTGACTCGAGTAGGTAATGGTAGCGCTACCAGTGCTTGATGTCGAAATACTAGCATTATAACCTCTATTAGTAGCAGATGAGCCATTATAATAACCAGAATAAACAACGTTATTTGGGTAAGAACGCCATATCCTAGAACTGGCCTCAGTAGAAGAAGCAGCATTTAAAGCTACACCTAGGTTATAGAGCCCACCAGATTTATCACCATTACCACCAGTAGTCCGTCCATAAGGTAATTGCCAACCAGAAGGACAAATAGAAGTATTAGCAGTTTCAGAAGTTTTACCATCAACTGTAGCAGTAGGGCCTGTATAGTCATTAGTATTGGCTAGGGCTGCAGACCAAGTATAGTAGTTGCCATAAGAATAAGTAGCAGAGGAAAAACTGGTGCCATGTACCGAAGTAGTAGTATTACGGTTATCGGTAACGCTTGGGTTAGAGTTTCTAGAAGCAGTATTTGAGTTGTTGTAGCGTGGGAATCTATAGCCTTGGTTAGAACCAGTAATGTTAGAAGTACTATATTTAGTAGCGTTATTAAAGGTATTGGCCGTAGTAGTATTGGAGAAGTTAGAGCTTTCAGAATCGGCCAACCCATCAAAGACTCCAGCATGTCCTTGTGAAAGAGCTAGGTTAGTAGTGCCGTTAGTAGCAGCAGCCTCAACTCTTAAGTTTTCCATCATCCAGCAGTTACCATCAGCCAGTTTACCTACTGTATAAGTTTGGTTATCACGTTGGTCTTTTAATGCGATAACGGCATTAGAAGCTAAACTAGAACATCCAGTCCAAGTCTGCATATAAACTCCAGTTTGTGCTGGTACCCATACTGCGTAAAGCGTTTTAGTTTCTCCAGGAGTTGTAGCAGCAGGAGCCGTAATTGCTTCATTTGGGCCATAAATCTTACTTGCTCCACCAGGCTGTGCATTTTGATCAAACGACCAACCCGCAAAGCCATAGTTAGCTTTAGAATAGTTGGAAGCAAATAGATCAAATACATCACCTTCCGTTACATTGGTATGTTTTACATTTGTCATTACGCCCGCATCAGCACCGTTACCGTCATATTGGAGTGTATATGTAGGCTGCCAAACAGTATATAAGGTTAAATCTGAAGATGGGGTGATGGACGCATCATTGTTATAAACTACATTCGTTCCTGCACTATTCGTATCCCAACCTACAATCGCATAACCATTACGAGTAAAAGCAGTTCTAGAAAGAATGGTGACATTTTCACCCATCACGACCTTTTTAGTTTGTGTCGCTCCACCATCAGTATTTACGAAAGTAACCATATATGATGTTTCGTTCATATTAGTGACACACCTAATACCAAGACCTCGGTTTTTAGAAATTGATGAACCAAATAAACCACTTGTTGTTGCTGACAAAATACCACTGCTATTAATAACAGCACTTAAACTAGAAGGACTACTGAGCTGATTTGCCATCCATAGATAACCACTGTTAGTTAAATTAATGAAGTTAGTACTATTAATATCAGCTCCAGCGGCGTTACGATAACCACCATAAACAAAGTAATAGGGTTCATTGCCAGCGTTTTTTCCAATATAACTAGAATTAGTATTATTATAAGTTGTAATACTACCTTTTCTTCGCAAATTCTCATATTGTGCACTAGTAGGTAAATCCCAGTTTTTCGGGCAGATAGACGTAGTCACTTCCTGTATTGTAGTCTTACTATATGTACTAGTATCAGCTGTGGCGGCAGCATACGAATAATAACCAGTTACTTTGCCAGAATATGTAGTAGAGTTAACAGTGTAATCTGGAATAGTAACATCATTATAGACAGTAGCTTTATTGTGATTTGCCTCCGTGTTCGAAATGGAAAAATCAGTCGGGTCAGAAGCAGGGAGAGTGAAGGTAGTACCCTCTTCAAGGTCTGTATCGTCTGAAGTAAGCGTGATAGCTGTAGATGTCCCGAGATTTAAGTTCTGCGTCATCCAACAGTTACCATCCGGTAATCTAGCAATCGTATAGGTTCTAGTTATACCGTCGCGATTGTCCGTTAAAGTGGCTTGTCCATAAGGAGTACCAATAGCCGTAAACTTTGGTGAGTTCCAACACGTCGCCGCGGACATATCTTGCATTGTATTATTCGTGATTGTTTTTGTCCCGGAAGTAGGTGTAGACATGTCGGACAATGTAGCTTGTTTCCACTGCGCATAAAGCGTAATGGAACCGCCAGCGGCCACCAAATCAGTTACCGATTCTCTATTCTTATACCAATCTCCAGTTCCATCTATACTCGTATTCCATCCCCAGAATGCCCAAGCTTTGCCAGATTGCCCTGAAATTGTGGTTCCGCTTGCATTTTGATAGGATTGCCCGATGGCTGGAGCTGTGAATGAGTTACCAGAAAGGTTAGTTGCTTGAAGTTTCTCAATACTCTGGTTCGCCATCGTACCAGTACCACCATTGGCATTAAATACCACAGTATAGGAAGTAGGTTGGGCGACACAACGAACAGAATGACCATTAAATTTATTTACACTGGCATTACCAGCGCTAACCGATGAATAACCCAAAGAAGCATTATAGACACTGACATTGTTGACAGTAGTAGAAGTCCACAAGCGTATAGCACCACCACGACTACTAGCAGATGAGCTATTATAATATCCAGAATAAACATAGTTATTCGGGTAAGAACGCCATATCCTAGAACTGGCTTCAGTAGAAGCAGCCGCATTTAAAGCTACACCTAGGTTATAGAGTCCACCAGAAGTAGCTCCATTCCCAGTACTCCTACCATAAGGTAATTGCCAACCAGACGGACAAATAGAAGTTCCAGCAGTCTCAGAAGTCTTGCCATCAACTGTAGCAGTAGGGCCTGTATAGTCATTAGTATTGGCTAGGGCAGCAGCCGAGGTGTAGTAGTTACCATAAGAATAAATGGCAGAGGAAAGTTCGGTGCCATGTGCTGAAGTGGCATTATTACGGTTATCAGTAGCACTCGGGCTGGAATTTCTAGAAGCAGTATTAGAATTGTTGTAGCGTGGGAATCTAAGGCCTTGGTTAGAACCAGTAATATTAGAAGTACTATATTTAGTAACGTTATTAAAGGTATTGGCAGTAGTAGTATTGGAGAAGTTAGAGCTTTCAGAATCAGCCAGCCCATCAAAGACTCCAGCATGTCCTTGCGAAAGAGCTAGATTAGTAGAACCATTCGTTGCAGCAGCATCAACTCTTAAGTTTTCCATCATCCAGCAGTTACCATCAGCTAGTTTACCTACAGTATAGGTTTGGCTATCACGTTGGTCTTTTAATGCGATAACGGCATTAGAAGCTAAACTAGAACATCCAGTCCAGGTTTGCATATAGACTCCAGTTTGTGCTGGTACCCAGACAGCATAAAGTGTTTTAGTTTCAGCTTGTCCAGGGTTAGTTGGAGCAGGAGCCGTAATCGCTTCATTTGGGCCATAGATTTTACTTGCTCCACCAGGCTGTGCATTTTGATCAAATGACCAACCCGCGAACCCATAGTTAGCTCTAGAATAGTTAGAAGCAAATAGATCAAATACATCTCCTTCAAATACATTAGTATGTTTTACGTTTGTCATTACGCCCGCATCAGCACCATTACCATCATAAACTAATGTATAAGCTGGTTTCCATACTGTATAAACTGTTAAATCAGCAGTAGGCGTAATGGATTGTCCCTTAGTGTATACTACATTCGTTCCTGCACTATTTGTATCCCAACCTGCTAGACTATAGTTGGTTCTAGTCCAAGTCGTAGAAGGAGAAACTGTGCCGCTAGAGCCCTGTTTGATCTGTTTTGTTTGCGTAGCGCCACCGTTTGTATTTACGAAAGTAATTACATAATAATTATCATAAACAGCATAGACAGTTTTTGTTTGCCCATTATTACCAGGAAGATCATTAAGTATACCATCAGCCGAAGTATAAGTAGGTGTAGTTGCAGAGCTACTCTCGTTCCAACCAGTAAAGGTTTCATGTGCAGTATTCACTGGTGTTTTATATTCTCCAGCAATAAGACTTCGGACACAGACTGAAGCCGTATGATCATAATTAGCAGGAGCTGTATTATAATATCCTTCAACGACAGCATAATAACCATAATAAGCTTGAGAGCTATCAGAATAGAAAGCAAAAGTAGCTGTATCGCCAGGAATATTAATAGTGACAGTAGTTGTAGTATTGGCACCACCATTATAAGTTGCAAACTGCCCAGCAGACATATTCTTTGAGACATCCCCCGTATATTCACCTTCAAACACATAAAGATAATCCCAGTTAGCTTCTGTACCGTAAGTAATAGTCACATGAAGCGAATCTGCGTTTGGAACCGTAACAACGTCTTTAGTAGCTAGACCATTTGCATAATTACCACTCCGTACACCAGCGTCACTAATATTAGCGGTATGAGAATATTGCGGACTAGAAACATATTTAGTCCCGCAATCATTATAATAATACACAGTATTCGTAGTAGCTCCACCATCAAACTGCATTCCATTTCCTTGGAAGTTCACTTTCATTGTCTCAATCCCCTGCCATTGAGCATAAAGCGTAATACTTCCGCCAGCGGCAGCAAGATCAGTTACAGATTGTTCATCAGTATAGCTAGTACCAGAACCATTTGGTGCTGTATTCCAACCATTAAACTTCCATACAGTATATGTAGTCCCGGATACAGTAGTTCCACTTGCATTTTGGTAAGATTGTCCAATAGCTGGAGCTGTAAATGAATTAGCAGAAAGTTCAGTAGCAACACCCGCATATATAGTCTGGTCACTCATAGTTCCAGAACCACCATTAGCGTTAAAGGAAACGGTGTAACCAGAGCTAGCCACACACCGCACCGAACCGGCAACATACTTTTTACTCAAATCCCAAGTACCAGGGTTAGTATCAGTATTATTAATGACAAAATGATACACTTCAGAACTATTTCTAGCAGTAGCAGTTAAGTATTGTCCATAAGCTCCTCTTTCAAACTCCGGGTTACCTGTATCTACATCAATCAGAGCAGCATATACGTAATTATTCGGGAAAGAACGGAAGATATTAGACATTGCAGCTCCAGTAGGAGTAGTACTACTACTCATTGGTTGCGCTACATTATAAGCGTTCTTATAACCACCTAAGCTATTACTGAGTTTGCCGTAGTCGCCATCTCCTTTACCAGTTGGTAGTTTCCAGCCAGCAGGACAAAGTG
>JAFRCO010000004.1 GCA_017404325.1 Candidatus Saccharimonadota bacterium | reverse complement strand
GTAGAAGTAAAGCTAGCAACTTTAGTATAAGCTGCAGGAACTACATGATAAGAATCAAAACCATTTTCAATTGTTAGATTAGCAGGAAGATAGGAAGTAGAAGTATTAGTAACTTTAGTCAACTTCATTGCCCAAACAGAAGATGTAGTAGTACCTTGAGCATAAACTCCAGTATCAATAGTAAGGCTATAGTCTTCTCCTACTAGTTTAGTACTATTAGTTCCACCAATCTCTTCACCAGTATAACCTACAGCATAAATAGCATAGCCTCCACCATCATTACAAAAGACAGTTAGTGTAGTCTTTCCTATATTCTCCATATAGGTACCATTATTAATATCAGCTGTATGTGAGTTAGTACCAGTACCAGATAGTTCACAAGAAGCTGGGACTGATATATCTACATTAGAGACTTTGACTTGTTCGTCGGCGGAGACAGAAAAGCTAGACAAAATAATACCAGACACAAAAACCAAACTTACGAGACCACCAAGAAACAGCCGTAAAACTCTTGCCATACTCTTATTTTATCATAAGAATCTTGAACTATAACAATTTATTCTGCATTCGTATAAACGTTCGTCACATCGTCTAAATCATCAATCGCTGCTAGTAGCTTCTCTAACTTTTCCGCATTATCTCCCTCAACCGGAACATAACTCGTCGGAACATATTGTAATTCCGCACTCGTTACCGTCATCCCCGCTTCATCTAACGCTTTTTTAACTTTCATTAAATCCGAAGCTTCTGTATAAATTACAATTCCCTCGTCTTCTTCATTCGCATCTTCTGCTCCCGCTTCGAGCGCTACCATTAATGCGTCCTCACCGGTTTCAGAAATCTCAACTACACCTTTTCGTTTGAATTGGAACATAACCGAACCCGGTTCCGCCATTCGTCCGCCATTCCTATCAAGAGTATGTCTGACTTCCGGCATTGTTCGATTTTTATTATCCGTCGCCGTTTCAATCACAATTCCAACTCCGCCAGGACCGTACGCCTCATAAACTTCTTCGATTAAAGCCGCCGCTGTTTTATCCGCAACTCGCGCAATCGCCCGCTCAATATTCGCTTTCGGCATACTCGCAAGTCTAGCCTTTTCTAAAACCATAGCAAGGCTTGGATTCATATTCGGATCAGTCCCACTTCGCGCTGCAATCGCGATTTGGTTTCCAATCTTCGTAAAAAGCGCTCCCCTTTTTGCATCAACTACCGCTTTATGCCTTTTTGTTGTCGCCCACTTACTATGTCCTGACATGGTTTTTCTCCATCAAAATTTAATATCTAACTTCTCTTAATTTTACCATCTTTTTTCTAATTAGTCCAATCGATAACGGAATAATTGTCACCATATATATTAAAAACACTTGCCAGTGATACGGCTCAATTTCTATCAAAAATTGTTTCATCCCTCCAAAAAACTCCACTACTAAAATATGAAAGTCTAATAATTTCGTTGCTAAAAATGAGACTGCTACTTCAATTCCCGAAATCCCCGCGCAAACTCCAGTTAAGAACACTAACCCCATCGCATAGGGAAGCGTCGGTAGAATCAAAAGATTCGCTAAAACTGAAATCAAAGAAACCTGACCATAATAATATAAAGTAACTGGCAATGTCATTAAAGTCGCCGCAACCGTCGTTAAAATAATTGAACTAATAAATCCCGGTTTCTTCTCGCCATAAAAGAACTTCGCGAGTCTCGGTCCTAAAATCATAATTCCCCCATAACTCGCAAACGACAGCAGCCATCCCAAATTAATTAAATAATTCGGATTTATCATTAAAGTAAACGCCGCTACGATTAAAATAATTCGCCATGCCTCAAATCTCCGCCCCACATACCAAGCCAACAAATTCAAAATCGCCATTATTCCCGCCCTTAAGATCGACGGCGTCCATCCAACCATCGCCATAAAAAAGACAATAAATAAAACTGAAAACAAAAGCCCAGAAAATCGCGACAACTTCCCGAAAATTTTCCGTGCAATTTCTACTAAGATTGATAAATGTGCCCCACTCGCAACAACGATATGTACTAATCCTACTGTCCTTAAATTTTCATTTAAATCATCCGGTAATCCAGACCGCATTCCGAGAAGATATGATAAGCCTAACGAGACTTCAGGCTCTTTTATTAATCCCTCAATTCGTTCCGAGAACCAATTGCGAACTTTTAAGACTAAATCTCCCGGCTCCGGCCGACTCCACAAAACAATTTTTGGACGATACATATATCCCGCGTAAGTCCCAAACCCTTCCGACATTTTTCCTAAAAGTTCTATTTTATCTCCTCTCGCCAATTTCTCATTCTTATATTCCGAAATATACAAACTCCCTCTCGTCTCAACCTCTCCTCCAAATTTCAAATTCTTTAGTTTAAACTTCGTCCCGCCTTCATCCGTTTCCGGATCTCCGTCTATTTCCCCGCTCACCTGAATTGTCTGACTATAAAACTGTCGGATATAATTTTCCGACCCTAATTCCGCCGAAACCCGAAAAAACGCTAGGATCATTCCCGCAATTACTGCAATTGTCATAAAAGCAAATTTCGGTTTAAAATACGCAAAAATCAATAGAATGCTCACACACATAATCCAAATCGGCGACGAAAAATAATTAACCCGAAAAACCAACCCTAAAATCATACCGAAAACGATTCCTACACACAAAAACACTACTACCCACGATTGATGCAGTTCCTCTCCAAGTTTTTTAAACATGCAAATCTTCTAACACGCTGCTTCATAACAATCAACCTCCCCAATCCGTCTAGGCTTTTAAAGAGAAGAAAAAAGTGATATAATATATACATTGTGCACCCGTAGCTCAGTGGATTAGAGCATCTGTCTTCGGAACAGAGGGTCGTGGGTTCGAGTCCCTCCGGGTGTACCAAACCAAAGAAGACCTTTAAGGTCTTATTTTGTAGTTTCTACAACAACTTCTTACATTAAAATCATACCATTTTTATTTTAAGCTTTTTATAAATTCCATAAACAAAGGATGGACATTAAGTGGACGCGACTTAAATTCTGGATGAGCCTGGGTCGCTACAAAAAACTTACAATTTGGTGCCTCGATGAATTCAACTAGCGTTCCGTCTGGCGAAGCCCCGGAAACTTTGATCCCACCTTTCTCCATTTCTGGCAAAAACTTCTGATTTACTTCATAACGATGACGATGACGTTCGATAACTTCGTATTTCCCGTCATTTATTTCTCCCCAACCATACTTTTCATAAATCTTCTTAGTTCTTGATTTATTGTCCAATATTGCCTTGTAATCTCCTAACCGCATAGTACCGCCAGTAGATTCTTTTCCTTTTTGATCCTCCATAATATAAATTACATTATTGTCATCTTTTTCTTTAGCACCAAATTCTTCCGAATTAGCATTTTTAATACCGCCTCTTCTAGCAGCAGCAATACAAGCAACCTGCATACCAAGGCAAAGCCCGAGATATGGAACATCGTTTTTTAAGGCATATTCGGCAGCCTTAATTTTCCCTTCGGTTCCTCTTATGCCAAAGCCACCCGGTACTACTAAGCCATCACATTTTTTAAGTATTTTTGTCGTATTATCGCCAAGTTCTTCAGCTTTCACCCATTTCAAATCAAGGTTAACATTATTCCAAGCCGCAGCGGCTTTCAAAGCCTCAGTCACGCAAATATAAGTATCGTCATTACCTACATATTTTGCAACCAGACCAACCGTCACAGTTTTTGAATAGTGACGCTCACGCCGCTTCGAAAACTCTTTCCATTTAGACATATCTGGTTCTTTTTCGTCACCGACAAACTCATTTAAGATTTCTAGAACGCCCGACTTTAATACATTCAAAGGTACATCGTAAACACTATTAATATCCGGCAGATTCAATACAGCTTCACCCGGAATGCCAGAAAACGCCGCAATCTTTTCGCAAATAGCCCGCTCACAAGGTTTTTCAGTCCTCACACATACAATGTCTGGTATTATACCAAAACCTCTAAGATCCCTTAAGGCATTTTGCGCTGGCTTAGTTTTTAACTCGTTTGAAGTATGAATAAAAGGCACATAAACCACTGAAACATACAAACAATTCCGACGCCCGACTTTATTAGCAAATAACCTAATTGCTTCAACGAAAGGCAAACCTTCATAATCACCAACCGTCCCACCAATCTCAACAATATGGATGTCACTTCCTGCTGAAGCTTTTTCAATTTTCTCGCAAACTAAGCTCGTAAAATGTGGAACAAGTTGCACAGTTTTACCATTAAAACCACCAGATCGTTCCCTTTCAATTAATTCTTTATAAATCGAACCTGAAAGCGTAATCGAATATCTATTGGTCTCAAAATCTAAAAACCTTTCGTAGTGACCGAGATCTAAATCAGTCTCAACACCATCATGAGTTACATAGCATTCGCCATGTTCAACCGGGTTTAAAAGCCCAGCATCTACATTCAAATATGGATCGCATTTTTGCATAGTAACTTTATAGCCCTTGGCTTTTAAAATTGAACCGATCGAGGCAGCCGTAATACCTTTACCAACACCGGAGAGAACCCCACCTGTAACAAAAATATATTTACATTTTTTATTTTTCATAATATGGGACCTCCTGTTATTTCTAAATTATAACACAGCAAAATCTAAGATTTTTTTACTTTCGGTATGGTCTCTATTAGCGGTCGATACAAATCTTCCTCTGGCATAATCTTAAAATCATCCATTGAAGCTTCATCCGAAAACGGAATCCCCTCATATCCTCTAAGTATCACAATTGGTGTGCCTTCATCGCTTTCCCCCATCAATAATACTGCCATCGAAGTTAACGGATCAATTAAATCCACTTTCGTTACATGCATCAATCTACCAAACAAATCCGCCTCTCCTCTAATATCTCTTAAAGGTTCAATCCCGGCTAACCCAATCGTAATCCCAGTCACTCCCCAGCGTAGCGGCGTTGTATGCGAATCAGTCGAGACTACCCCTAACCTTCGCACCCCATGCTTCTTCATTAAATACTCACGAATTTCTCGACAACTTTTGTCTGGATTCTTCGGCCACATAACAAAGTACCCATCCGCATTTGATTCATCAATCCCTGCCGCCGGGATCAATACATTTTGTGTAACTGACAAATTAACGTGAAAATCTCCCGTCGTATTTACAAACGGCAAATAACGTTCGGCTTCCCGCTTGATCAACTCTTCTTTTTCTATTGAATCTGCTTTTACCGTCCGTCCCTCAGAAATCCCCATAATTTTCGAAGTAATAAAAACAATGTCTCCGTCTTTAATCTCAAGACTATCAATAATATCAGTGATATCATCTTTCGGCGGATGCACAACCCTAGTTTTTATCGGAATAAACTCTAATTTCATGTCCGCATTATAGCATAAATCTTTCTTTTAACATATCTATGAAACTCGACTTTTCCCTGTAAAAGCGCTATAATGCTGATTACGCACCCGTAGCTCAGCTGGATAGAGCGTCAGTTTCCGGAACTGAAGGCCACACGTTCGAATCGTGCCGGGTGTACCAAAACCAAGCCCTAAAGCTTGATTTTTTTATTAAAATATGCTATAATTATACAAATATATCTTCTTACTGAAAGGGGTTGGTTACAGTATGAGTTTGTACATTTACGGCGCACAAAAGATCCGTAGCCAAGGGCGTCTTGTTGTTACTGAATATTTCGCACCAGAAAAAACACCAAGAAAAGTTTTATTGGTAATAGATGCCGATAAAAAGAGTATTGTCTTATTTGATGCTGATAGCCATCCAGAACAACCAGGAATAAGATTCTGTATTGACGAAAGAAATCGTATATGGCTACCAAAATGGATCCTTGAAGAGCTTGAAGGGAATGAAGAAGTCGTTTTTATCTATGACGACCAAACTAAAACTAAGTTCATCTCCCCGAAAAGCAAAGCTCTCCTCACCACCGAAACGCCGGAATAATCCGGCGTTTTTTCTCCATAAAAAATGGTAGTACCGACTGGGATCGAACCAGTGACCTTGGGCTTATGAGTCCCACGCTCTAACCATCTGAGCTACGGTACCACTAGTCATTCATTATATCATATAAATGTGTTATAATCAAAACATGAACAGTAAAAAAGGCTTTACCATACTAGAGATTATCATCGTAGGCATTTTCGCTTCCCTACTTTTAATCTTCTTCTTTATCCAAAAATCTAACATCGACGCCATGGAACGCGACGAAGACCGCAAAGTCGCCATCAACGCCATGTACTACGCTCTCGAAGAAAGCTTCTATCCCGAACACGGCTACTATCCTGAGTTTATTTCTGAAGAAAATATCAAAGTTATCGACCCCGCCCTCTGGACCGATCCGCTCGGTTTTAATCTTGGGGATTCCTTTAGCTCTTATTCCTACGAACCGGCTAACTGCAAAAACGGAAAATGCAAAGAATATGTCTTAAAAGCCGAGCTCGAAAAAGAAGACGCTTATACAAAATACAATCGCAATTAATTATTTTTTAGCCTTTTTAGTAATCTTTTTAGCTTCAGTAATTAATTTTATTACGGCTTCTAAATCCGCCGAAGAAATATCAGAATACTTAAAAGTATAGGTCGTTTCATCACCAACCGTAGATAATCTAAAAGTTCCATAATGGAAAATTTTCTGCATCAAACTATCTTGTCTAAAACTTGCATCCTCAACCGAACCTAAATCAATCACATTAATCGAATCTGACACTAAAGAATCCATCACCATCTGTATGACATGTTTATTTGTGATAAATAATCTATTCCCTCGATAAATCCTCAATGCAATCAAACCAATAATAACTGCCGCTGCAAGTAAAGCGAAAAGAATAATAAATAGGAAATGTCTCCCCATCTCATCTATCATTTGTTGACCTAAAAGCACTAATAAGAAAGCTAACAAAATCAAAATCAAACCACCCGCTATTCCTCCTAAAATCATCAAAAGGCAAATTTTCGCCCTTGAAAATGCAAATTCAACATATTCATCATCTTCTAACTTTAAAAACGGGAAATCTTTCAGGCTTCGTTCGTGCCTAATTTTTGCTAAATTAGTGTCCATTATGACTCCTTAATTATTGCTTTAATTATATCACATTCCCCTTGTCTTGTAAATGCTTCCGCCCCTTTTCCGTCACCACCCTTCCCTTTGGCGTCCGTGCTAGAAGTCCCATTTGTAGTAAGTATGGTTCATAAAAATCTTCGATTGTTGTCGCTTCATCTCCAGTTAAAGCCGCAATTGTCGTTAGTCCTACCGGCCTCTCTCCGTAGTTCTCATACATCAACCGAAGCATATTTCGATCCGCTGGATCTAACCCTAGCTCATCAATTTCCATCAAAGAAAGTGCATCTTCCGCGACTTTCGTATCAATAATCCCATCCCCATTCACATCCGCAAAATCTCTTACTCGCTTAAAAATCCGGTTAGCAATTCTTGGCGTAAGCCTAGATCTCGTCGCAAGTAACTCCGTTGCCTCCGGACGAATCTCCGTCTTTAAAATCCCCGCTGTTCTATTGATAATTTGCTCAATTTCCGGCTCTTTATAATATTCTAACCGATGAATAATTCCGAACCGATCACGAAGCGGCCCAGCTAAAGAACCTGTTCGTGTCGTCGCTCCAATTACCGTAAAATGTGGCAAGTCTAACCTTACTGACCTCGCCGCCGGTCCCTTCCCGATTACAATATCGAGTTTATAATCTTCCATCGCCGAATATAAGACTTCTTCAACTGCCCGACGTAATCTATGAATTTCATCAATAAATAAGATATCACCATCTTTTAAATTCGTTAAAATCGATGCGAGATCCCCCGCCCGTTCAATCGCCGGCCCCGAAGTAACTCGTAAGGAAGCGCCTAGCTCATGTGCAATCACTCCCGCCATCGTTGTTTTACCAAGTCCAGGAGGACCGTATAATAATATATGGTCTAAAGTCGAGCCATCATTTCGCTTTTTTACCGCTTCTATCGCGAGTTTAAGATTATTTTTCAGATGTTCCTGCCCGATATATTCCGAAAAAGTCGTCGGCCGAAGCGAAATTTCAATCCGCTCCTCCTCTTTATCGTCCGCCGCTGTCGGCTCCACTAACCTCTCTATCGTCATATCTGGATTATATCACAAAATAGTACTTTGAGGGGCATGCGGAGGTTACGACCGAGCTTGAGGGCGCTTTCCCCGTGACGACGGGCGAAAGCGACCCGTACCCGAAAAGTGCTATTTTGTGACGTTTAGCACTATTGACATATGAGTGCTAGTGCGCTACAATAGAGTCATATTAGCACTCATCACATACGAGTGCCAACGAAAAAGTTAAAGAAAGTGAGGAAAAATGAGTAAAATTATTGGTATTGATCTCGGTACAACTAACAGTGCCTTCGCTTATATGGTTGCTGGTAAACCTGAGGTTATCACCAATGCTGAAGGAGATCGTACGACCCCATCAGTCGTTGCTGTAACTAAGAAGGGCGAGCGCCTAGTCGGTAAAGTCGCCCAAAGACAAAGAGTCACTAACCCGAAAAACACGATTTACGGCATTAAACGTTTAATCGGCCGTAAATTTAATGATAAGGAAGTCCAACACGACCTTGAAATCAGTCCATACAAAATCGTTAAAAAAGGCCAAGGCGTCGCCGTTGAAATGGATGGTAAAGAATATACGCCAGAAGAAATTTCCGCAATGGTTCTTTCTAAAATCAAAGCTGACGCTGAAGCCTTCCTTGGCGAACCAGTCACTGAAGCTATTATTACCGTTCCGGCTTATTTCGATGATTCCCAACGTCAAGCAACTAAAGATGCTGGTAAAATCGCTGGTCTTGAAGTAAAAAGAATCATCAACGAGCCTACCGCTGCTGCCCTCGCCTATGGCCTTGAATCTAAGAAAGACGAAAAAATTGTTGTCTTCGATCTCGGTGGTGGTACCTTCGATGTCTCGATTCTCGAACTCGGCGATGGCGTCTTCGAAGTGATGTCTACAAACGGTGATACTCACCTCGGTGGTGAAGACTTCGACAATATCATCGTTAACTACCTAGTCGATGAGTTTAAGAAGGAATCTGGCATTGATATTAAAGGCGATGCCGCCGCTATGCAACGTGTGAAGGACGAAGCAGAGAAAGCTAAGAAGGAACTTTCTAGCTCAACTTCTACCGACATCAACCTTCCGTTCTTGTCAGCTGATGCTGATGGTCCGAAACATTTCGAACACACTTTAACCCGTGCAAAACTCGAAGAGCTAGTCTCCGAACTTCTTGATCGTCTCGAAGGACCGGTTAAAAAAGCTCTTAAAGATGCAAAGCTTGAAACGAAAGATATTGATGAGGTTGTCATGGTCGGTGGTATGACCCGTATGCCAGCGGTCGTCGAAAAGGTTAAATCTATCTTCGGCAAAGATCCGATGCAAGGCGTTAACCCTGACGAAGTCGTCGCCGTTGGCGCCGCAATTCAAGGTGGCGTCCTCCAAGGCGATGTGAAGGATATCCTCCTTCTCGATGTTACTCCGTTAACTCTCGGTATCGAAACCATGGGTGGCGTCAGAACTCCATTAATCGATCGTAATACTACGATTCCAACTTCGAAGTCCGAAATCTTCTCTACTGCGTCTGATAATCAACCACAAGTTGAAATCCACGTCCTTCAAGGTGAACGTGAATTCGCTGCTGATAATAAATCGCTTGGTCGCTTCATCTTAGACGGTATCGCTCCAGCTCCGCGTGGCGTTCCGCAAATCGAAGTTACCTTTAATCTCGATGCTAACGGTATTTTAAATGTTACCGCGAAAGATAAAGGTACCGGGAAAGAACAATCCATTACTATTCAAAACTCTGGCAACATGAGCAAAGATGATATCGAAAAAGCTCGTAAAGAAGCCGAAGCTCATGCTGACGAAGACAAGAAGAAAAAAGATTCTGTCGATGCGAAGAATCGTCTCGAAAACACCATTTATCAAGCCGAAAAAATGCCAGATGAATACAAAGACAAGATTAGCGACGAAGACAAAGATACGATCAAGAAAGCTGTCGAAGAAGCTAAAAAAGTCTTAAACGATGATAAGTCCGACAAAGATAAATTTGAAGAAGCCACCAAGGAATTAAATGATAAAATCATGCCAATTGGCGCAAAAATGTATCAACAAGCTTCTGAAGAAACTAAAAAGGACGAAGACAAAAAATTCGATGGCAAAAAAAACGACGAACCAGTCGAAGGCGAAGTTGTAGACAAATAATCGTCGCATCATAACAAAAGAATAAGCCCTTTGATAAGGGCTTATTTTTATCCAATAGGTGGATCAATATTAGTAGTAACTGGACGAAGCATACAACGAATCGAATAGCCTTGAGATTTAAAACCTCCAATGTTATACCAAATACTATCATCATTATATTTATAACCACTAATAAAAGAATAATAGGTCCCATCTACAATTGCACTCCAAAAATACCCCTCATTACCAACTAATTTTTTTGAATAGCCCTCCCAACTGCCACTAGGAACAGTATAAAGCGGAGCATCCCATATGCTCTCAAGAGTACTAGGACCAATACCATATGCCTTATCCCATAGTGTATAAAACGAATCATCATCAACATTAATTCTTGGTAAGGCCCAACCAGCCGGACAGATCGATTGATCTACTAACGATGAGGGCACCGTATATGAACTTATATCGTTCATTGCTACTGCCGCCGCGAAATTATAATAATTACCAATATGATATTGTCGCGTTAGAGACCTAGTAACAACTGTATAATCATACAATGGATTTAACGACTCATCACAATAAACTGGAGTAGATTGAAGATTACAACTATTCTGATAAGATTGCCAATCAGCTTCCGAAGAACCAGGGTCTACGCCATCCCAATATAAATTGCCCGGGTCATATGACTCCGGAGTGTTACTACTCTCACAATAATAGCCACCATTATCATAAGCCCAATGCCCACCATCACACCACACTCCCCCAATAGTATATGTAGAACGCGCCGGTATCCATGTTGCAGTATCATAAGTTCCTGTAGTCGAATTATAACCAATATCTGTATCTAAATTAGTGTAAGTCGTACTAGCATCTAAATCTAAATCCAAATTTTGCGTCATCCAAACATCATAAATCGGTTCATTGGTTTGACTATCATTTTCAATAAAAAACTTTGCAATAGTGTAAGTTTTCCCATCACGACTATCACTTATCGTGTATTGAGTCTCCGGAGTCATTGAATCAACAATCGCCTCACGATTCGCATCACTTACATTAGAAAAATCTTGCATACATACAACTTCCGATATAGTAGTAGCATTAGGATTACAAATTACTGGTGCATTGTGATTAGACGGATGTACCAACACATAGATAACCTGTCCATAATATGTGCCTGCAGCCTGCGTCGAAGAAATAAAAACTTGATAAGTCGTCGTAAGGGTTGAACCAACCGCCGCCACCCCGATATCGGTACTAGCACTTCTAGAAGCCACCTTCACAAAATCTTCCGGAACAATATGATAACTAGCGAAAGAACCATTAGAATCCGATTCTATCGTGATCGGATAAGTAGCTCCCGAGTTAGTAGCCAATTTCATCGCCCACTGAGAATTACCCGACGTAGCCGTTCCAGTCGAAATGTTTCCAACATTATTTTCCCCCACTAATTTAGTACTATCAATTCCCCCCACTTCATCTCCAGTATAACCTGCTGCATAAATAGCAAACCCGCCCACATCATTACAAAACGCTTTGATCGTAGTAGTACCAATATCCGAAGCATAAGTACCATTATTAATAGTGGCAGAGTGAGAATCCATTCCCACGCCAGAAAGAGTACAAGAAGACGGAACCACAATCTCAACTTCGTCTATCACAGTATCATCATCAGCGACAACACGAGAAGAAGCAAGTATAAATCCAGAAGCTAACGTTAAGCTCACCAAAAACAACATTACAGGAACACATTTAGTGCAATAAAACCTTAACATAAGCTTATTATAACACAAATTCTAATCCATCCAAATATTATTAACCTCATGTCGTGATATAATAATCCTATGAAAATAATCTTTCCTGAATTAGAAAACCCAATTGTAAAAGAAGCCATTAGACATTTTCCGGACATCGAGTTCATTCCTGCCGACGGTCTCGATGCTGCCGCCGAAATGCTAAAAAACGGCGAAGCCGACTCTATTATTTCCGGCATCGACTATCCTTCGCGCGACGTAGTCATTGTTTTTAAAAATCATCTTCCTTTAAAATCTACTTTCTTCTCCAGTTGTTTTATTTGTAAAAAGGATAATCAAATTCTCGCCCTTGCCGACTGTGGCGTAAATAAACAACCGGATGCTGAAAAACTTTATTGTATAGTCGAAGATACCGCCGAAACCTTTAAGAACTATACTGGAGAACAACCGAAAATCGCCATGCTTTCCTATTCTACATATGGCTCTGGCGGGAAAAACCCTGATCTTGAAAAAATCCATTTTGTAATTGAGAAAATCCGCGCAAACCATCCTGACTATCTTATTGATGGCGAAATGCAACTTGACGCCGCCACTAATCCACGCGTCGCCGAGAAGAAGACGCCTACAAGTCCTCTAAAAGGCAATGCAAATATTTTAATCACTCCTGATTTAAATTCCGGAAACATTCTTTATAAATCCCTTGAACAATTTGCTGGTTGGACTTGTGCCGGCCCGATTATCCAAGGTTTTAAAACTCCTCTCGCTGACCTCTCTCGTGGCAGCACTGCCGAAGACATAGCGTTAACTATCAATGTTATTTTAAAACAATTTGGAAAGGATTAGTATGAAATATTTTGGTACTGACGGCATCCGTCAAAAAGCCGAAAAATTTACTTCTGAGTTTTTAACGAAAATCGTTGCTGGAATTGTCGACTACGCAGGCGACAATGTAAAAATCCTTCTTGGTGGTGATACTCGTGAATCAACCGAATGGATTTTAGCTGACCTTGAATCTGCCTGTGAAACTTTCGGCGTTGAATATGGAAACATAGGTGTTCTCCCGACCCCTGCGATTAACTACTGCTTTTACGAAATGGGCTTCGATTTTGCAATCGACGTAACCGCTTCTCATAATCCCTATGTCGATAACGGCATTAAGATTTTAGAACGCGGAAAAACTTCCGGTCAAAAGCTTAGCGAAAAAGGTTGCGAGATTATCGAAAAGGCTATCGATTCGGAAAAAACTTACGCGCTTGTTTCACCTACTTTAAGAGAAGATTTACACGAAGAAGCAGTTAATCTTTATAAAGAACATCTAAAAACCTATCTCGGACCAGCCGACTTTACAAACTTCAAAATCGGTATGGACTGCGCGAATGGTGCAACTAGCGTTATCAATAAAACTGTCTTTGAAGAACTTGGTGCGACTGTTGAAGTAATTAACGCCGATCCGAATTTCGGCCAAAAAATTAACAATAATTGTGGCAGTACTCATCTCGAACCATTAAAAGAACTCGTTATTACTAAAAAACTAGATTTTGGCGTTGCTTACGATGGCGACGGCGATCGCTGCTTAATGGTTAATCGAAATGGCGAAGAAGTCGACGGCGATGAAATCATTCCAATTCTTGCAAATTATCTTAAATTAGACAAAATCGCGATTACTGTTATGGCGAATCAAGGTATTTTAAACTGGGCTAAAGAAAACCATATCGAAACCGAAATTACTCCAGTCGGCGATTCAAATGTCGCCCTTGCTATGCGCGAAAAGAATATCGGTATTGGCGGCGAGCAATCCGGTCACGTCATTCTTCCTGGCGAAGCAACCGGTGATGGTATTTTAACAACCCTCATGGTCACTAAAGCTATCACCGAAACGAATAAATCTTTAGAAGAGCTTGCTAGTATCATCACGAAATATCCTCAAGTTATTGTTAACATGCCAGCAACCCCTGAACAAAAGGAAAGCTTAAAAACTTCCGAAGAGGCAAAACAGCTGCTACTAGAATATAACAAAAAACTCGAACCAGTTTCCGGTCGCTTGCTCGTTCGCCCCTCCGGCACTGAAAACTTAATTCGTATTACTATGTGGGGCGAAGACGAAAAAACGATTACCGACCTCGCAAATGAACTAAATAATAAACTAGGAGAAGTTTTATGATTATTAAAAAACTAGATAAATATACCCCAGAAATTGGAAACCGTGTTCGTGAACTTTTAATCCAACTTTCCCGCTCTGGCAAAGACAAAGGGGAAATACCAGAAAGCTGGTTTAACGATATTATTAATTCCCCTTGGCACGATCTCCTAATTGCCGAAGACGAGAATGGAACAATCATCGGGCTCGCATCGATGTCCGTCATGATGGGCCCCGGCATTCGCAAAAACGCCTATTTAGAAGATTTTGTCACCGATGCTTCCCTTCGTGGTAAAGGTATCGGCTCGGCTCTTTGGGATGAAATGATTAATTGGGCTAAAGAAAAAGGTTGCGCTCGTCTTGAATTTACTTGCGGAAACGGTCGCGAAGCCGCCCAAGCCTTCTATTTAAAGCATGGTGCTGATATCTACGATACTAACTTTTTCCGTAAAACCTTGTAAAAACTACTGGCAAAAGGTAAATTTGCAGAACATTTGGTAATCCCGAAAAGAATAATAACGAAACCAAATATATTATTACTAACGTGAAAAGATAAAGTCGTCCCGACATTTTGTATATTATTTTGAATGCTAATATTAACGACAATATTAATAATAAAACTCCAACCAATCCGCCCTCAAGCAAAACATTAATATACTCATTATTCACATTTTCCTGCGACGATGGATAATTCCCGCTTTCATACATCCCCTTTAGTCCTCCGCCAAGTCCAACTCCAAACATAATTGTCTTAAAATCTTTTGACCAAGTTTTTAAAGCCCCTTTCCAAACTTCAGTTCTTCCACTTGTCGACACTTCCACATATCCATCAAAAATCGCTGTTTCAGTCTCTACTTCGGTTTCTTTTTCTTCTACCTCTTCTTTTTTAACTTTACTTCCACCTAAATCAACTTTTCCAAGTGTCAGTTGATTAACAACCTTGCTTACTCCCGAAACATAAGTATCGTTTGTTGGCGAAAAATCCGCGAAAATTCCTTGTAAATTCAATGTAAAAAGAAACGCTAAGAACGTCAAAACAAATAACGCCAAACTTTGCCATCTTTTTTCTTTCACAATTTTTGTTATCACGAAGAATACTAACCCAACGCCAAATGCATAAATCGCTCCGCGCGATAAAGTCAAAAACAACGTCGCAATAAAAACAAATAAACAAATTAATAAGAATTTCCTGCTAAAATAATTCTTCTTTTCTAATAAATAAATTGTCATAACAATCGGCGCGAGTAATAAATTCCCCATAAACTGTGGCTCCGCAGCAAACCCATTCGGATGCGGAAAACCAAAAATCTCGTACGTACAACCCGTACAAGCCAAACTATATTCTCTTCCTACTCCCAAAACATCTAAAACACATTGCAAAACACACCAAAAGCAAACGAACAAACTCGAATACAAAAAGACTTTGAAAAAGTTTTTCCAAAACCCTTTGTCGCTAATTTCTTTTCTGAAAATATAAATACTATATCCAGCAAAATAAATTAGCCACAAAACTCCGCCGATCAAAATCCCCCTCAATAAATCATAAGTCCAGATTAAAGAAATCGTCATAAAAATCGGAAACAACAACCAAACATAATTCCTCAATATTTCTTTTATTTTTCTGAACTTCAATATCATAAATAATCCATATACATCAAAAATCACCAGCCAGATTAAAGGTAACGATATTTCAAAATTCATCGATTCACCAGTTCCAAAATGGATTAACGGATGATACGAGAAGAAAAGCACCAAAGGCAATATATAAAGCAAGTATCTAAATATTTTATTTGAGCTTTTCATCTATGAACGCTTTCATCTCTTTTTCAAATCTAGAAACTCCGAACTTCTCCGCCGTCTTCGCAACCTTTTCCCGATCAAATTTCATTTTCTCAAACCTAAGTATCGCCTCGGCTAATGATTTTGTACTTTGCTCTTTGAAAAACGTTCCGTTCTTCCCCTCAATCACATAGTCCTTCGACCCACCTTCATTAAACGCAATTACCGGACATCCGCAAGCCAACGCCTCAACTGGCGCAATCCCAAACGGCTCTAAGCTTGGGAATAAATACCCCTTTGCTCCTGCAAGATATGAAGCCAATTCTTCCTTCTTCATAATCGGCAAAAACTCAACTAAACCCGAACCCTTCGCAATTCTCATCAACTTTTTATGTTCCGGACCATCACCAATCACTAACAATTTCCTCTGCGTCATCATGCACGCCTTTATTGCAAGATCAACTCGTTTCCAATTCACATGTCTAGACGTTACAATATAATAATCTTCTACTTTTCCTTTTTTATACTTAAACGCATCCAGCTCTACCGGCGGGCTGACAATTTTCGCTTCACGTCCATAATATTTAGAAATCGCCTTTTTCGCATATTCCGAAATCGTAATAAAATAGTCCGGCCTTTGAGCTACTTTTAAATCTGCCCGCCTTAAGGGAACTACCATCAACTTAAAGAAAAACCTAACCAGCGGATTAAAAATCCCAAATCCCGGATTCTTTATATAATCATCATGCATTTGCCAATAATACTGTGTTGGCACATGGCAATAAGATATATGAATTCCCTTTGGATTTTTTACATACTTTTTCCCTTGTTTGTGAAGCCACTTCCCAGACTTCACGGATTTCGCTTCCGCTCCCGTTACCGAAATAATCAAATCATAATCCGACAAATCTAATTTTGAAAAATACCTTTGTCTTAGAGGTCCTAAGATTCGTTTAAACATAGCTGGATATTTTTGTAACGAACCGGTCCTCACATCCGTATCAGAAAACCAATCAATTCCCTTCGGATCATACTGCGAAGTATAAATCGGCGCCTCCGGGAACATTTTATGAATATATAATATTACTTTTTCCGCCCCGCCAACATTTGTCAACCAATCACAAACTATCGCTACTTTTAAGTCTTTTCTCATGTCGCGCCATCCCTCTTCAAAACTGCTGCAATAGTTTTAAAGAAAATCGATGCGTCTAACATTAACGACCAGTTCCTCACATAATAAATATCAAGCGCCCGTCGTTCTTCAAACGAAATATTTCGCCGACCCGATACTTGCGCAAATCCAGTCAATCCCGACTTAACTGTTAGAATAAGTGACCTATCCCCATAATCCCTAAGCTCGCCCGGAAGTAACGCTCTCGGTCCAATTAATGAAATATCTCCCTTTAAAATATTAAACAGTTGCGGTAATTCATCAATTGAAGTTTTTCGAATAAACGCTCCAATTTTCGTAATTCTCGGATCATTCTTTAAACAATCTCCATTTTTACGATACTTCTTAATCAATTCCGGCTTTCCCATTTTAATAAATGCTTCTTCCGGCGTCATCCCGCTATATTCCGACTTCATCGATCTAAATTTATAACATTTAAATCTTTTATTATATTGCGTCAATCTTTCCGCTGAATAAATTGGCGAGTGCTTAAAATCAGAAAACTTTAAAATCAACCAAACAATCATCATCGGAATTAAAGCAATAATAATCGCTACTAAGCTAAACAAAATGTCGAACAATCGTTTCACTACTACATATCCGCCCGTAAGTGGCGTTGTCATAACTAATACAGCTGGCGTATTTCCGACTAATTCCAATTCCCCAAAATGCGAAGATAAAGCCGTCTCCGACGGCACAAAATAATATAACAAATGTCGATTCACTGCTTGTTTATAAACATACTCCGTAGATTTTTCATCCGTCTGGAAAATCACATCCGCCCGCGCTTTCTTTAAAGCTTCCTTCAAAGATGAATACTGACGTTTCTTTAAGTCTTTAGAAATATATTTTCGGTTCGCTACAATTCCTACGAGTTTATATCCAGATTCCGGCGTCGATGCGATATAGTCCGCTAAATATTCCGTATTCTTGTGATTCCCGACAATCACCACTCGCTTCATTCCATAATTACTTCTGAAAATTAACTTGATAATGAATCTCACTACAATTCTTTCTAAAAGCAAAAACACAAATGACAAAACTACGGAAGTAAGCGCTACAATTCTAACCGGAAAAAGATTTTCTTCTACGAAAAAACCATACACAATCAGCGCACCCACGCTAAGTACAGCTGCAACCGCAAGCCTCCCTATTTCCCCAATCCTAGATTTACCAAGAAACACAGATTTCTTATATAAACCGATCACGGCTAGAATAACTAACAAAAACGGTATAACCCAAGCTACAGTTAAAACATATTGTGATAGCTGAGACTCGAACGTAATCGGTCGTGGGTCTACGTGCACACGAATAACGTATGCCATCGCAAATGACACCATCAATGCAAAACCATCACCTATAAGTAAACACAGTCTTAAAATAAAATCGGAACTCTTCCGCATACCTATTATTTTACTATTTTATGGTTATTTTTTCAACCTTACCGGCTTTTTCTGCTCGCCAATCAACCAAGGCCAAAATCTCCGTATAAGTATACCGATGACAACACAAATAGCTACCACAATCACGCTCACAAAAAGCGAAAGGACTAACTTTAACGCAATATCACTGTCCGTCAATAATCCCGAAAAAGCGCCTAGTTTTGTTCTTACTATCACAACTATCACTTTATGAAATATTAAAATGCTCATCGTATTTACACCGACATATTCTATCACTTTATTCTTACCAATCCATTTCGAAATTTGAATTATCGCTAAAGCCGAAGTCATTCCTGATAGTATCGTTAAAAAGTAATTCCGATATTCATAATCTGCCCAGACAACATTATCTATTTCGTTAAAATAAACTGCAACTCCGCAAAGTATAAGGCATATGAAAAATAAACAGACACTAAACTTCGGTTTCATCCGATCAAGCACTTCCCATTTTCTTAACAAATAGCCGAAGTAAAAGAAGCTCCCGATCGTTAAAGCACTATTTAATCCCCACGGTAAATAAAACTTATTGGCAAAGAAAGTACTTAAGAACCCGACTAACAACGTCAAAATAAAAGCAACCACTTCCATCTTCTTACTTTTCACAAAATAAACTACAAAATAAAAAATAATCTCAGTCGTAAAAAGCGCTGGTAAAAACCACAGCGGGCCATTCTGCTGTAACGTATCGCCTACTCCATTTCCATATAAAACGTTTCCTATTCGTTGCCAAATATCTTTTTGCTCAAGTAGGCTAATAATCTCATTCCCAAAAATCAAATAAGGTATTAAAAAAACTAATGCCCATACAAAATACGGCAACATTATTCTTAAAGATTTAGTCTTTAAAAACTGGAAAAAGGATTCATTTTCTTTTACATGAAATAAAAACCCAGAAAGAACAAAGAAAATCGGAACATTGATAAAAAACAAAAACCGATATATCGCATAAGACTCAGGCGTAGTAGCTGGAATCGTATGGCTGAGTACAATAATAAACATTGCAACCCCCCTTGCAATATCAACATAATGCAATCTCTTGCTGGACCTCATATTTATATTTTATCAAATTATTCCACGGTCACTGATTTCGCAAGATTCCTCGGCTGATCTACGTTATATCCCTTCGCAACCGTCATATAATATGCAAATAATTGCGAAATTAAGTTCATAAGAAGTGGCATAAAAATCTTAATCGGTGATGCAATTCTTACAATATCTTCTACTTCTAAATCAAACTTATCTTCATTCGTCACCGCAATAACTTTTCCGCCTCGCGCTAAGACTTCTTGAACGTTCGATACTGCCTTTTCATACAATTCCCCTTCCGGGAGTAAAGCAACCTCAAAGAACCTATCATCAATTAACGCCAACGGCCCATGTTTCAGCTCCCCAAACGCATACGCATTCGCATCGATATAAGAAATTTCCTTGAGTTTCAAAGCACCTTCCATTGCCGTCGGATAAGCCGTATCGCGTCCGAGATAAATCGCATGTTCATATTTGTGATACTTCTTCGCAATATTCTTAATCGTGTCAATATTCGTATCTAATACTTTCTTGACTTCTTCCGGCAACTTCGCGATTTCGTTAACATACGGTCTTAGAACACTCGCTCGAACGCCTTTGGCTTGTGCAATTGTAAGTCCGAACATCACCATCGCAATCACTTGTGAAGTAAACGCTTTTGTTGATGCCACCGAAATTTCCGGACCGACGTGTACATAAGTACCACCATCAACTTCCCTCGAAATCGTCGAGCCAATCGCATTCACAATCCCAATCGTCTTCGTCCCTTGTTTCTTAATTTCGCGGAGACACGCTAAAGTATCCGCCGTTTCTCCAGATTGTGAAACAATCAACGCCACCGAATCTTTCGGAATATAAGCTTCGCGATAACGATATTCCGAAGCAATCACGGTTTCAACCGTAATTTCCGGCGTGAACTTTTCGATATAATAACTCGCAAGTAACCCGGCATGATAAGCCGTCCCACATCCGACAATAATTAAATGCTTAATTTTTCTAAGTTCCGCTTCCGACAACCCCGGACCGCCTAAATGCACAATCCCATCTCTAACGTTAACACGTCCACGCAAAGTCTCCGTTAACGACTCCGGCTGATCCATAATTTCCTTTAATAGGAAATGATCGTATCCGCCTTTTTGAATCGCCGAAAGATTCGTCTCGATCTCCTCGACTTTCGCCGAAACCGGCTCCGCCTTTAAAGTCTTAATTTCAATACTGCTCTTCGTCACTCTCGCAACTTCGCCATCATTCAAATAAATCGCTTGTTTTGTATGCCCGACCAAAGCTGACGCATCCGACGCGACGAAAGTCTCATCATGTCCGACTCCAATTACAAGCGGCGAACCTGAACGTGCAACGACAATTTCTTCCGGACTTAATTCCGAAACTACCGCAATCCCGTAAGTTCCTTTGACTAGCTTTAAAGCCTGCACGACCGCGTTCATTAGCGGATGCTTCCCGTCCTGATAGAACGAATCAATCAAAGCCGCTAAAACTTCTGTATCGGTTTCCGACTTAAACTCATGATTCTTAATCGTCTTCTTTAAATCTTTATAGTTCTCAATAATCCCGTTATGGACTAAGAACAAATGCCCAGCTTGATGTGGGTGCGCATTAGTCTCGCTCGGTTCACCATGCGTCGCCCAACGCGTATGTCCAATCCCGATTTTATCTTCGCGTTTATTCACCGCTAACTTTTCTTCGAGATTCGCAATCTTACCTTTCTCCCGAATCAAAGTAGACTTCCCGTCTTCCGCTAAAGTCACAATCCCAGCCGAATCATAACCGCGATACTCAAGCCGCTTCAACCCCGAAATTAGAAAATTCTGTGCGTTTTTACCGCCCACATATCCTACGATCCCACACATATTTTTTCCTCCACATTAAATGTTACTCATAATTATAACATAATGTAGGATTTATTTTTTACACTTCAACCAGCTCGTATTCTCTACTTCCAAGCCCTAGTTCTTCCGCATACGGCAAAATCTCACGTCCAAGTCTCGAATCAATTCTTTCTTTCATCTTCTCTGCTCCTGGATCTTTACTTGCCCAAATCATATCAATAAATGCCTGGTCATTCGCGACCGGATCTAATGATGCGATAATTCCTAAATCTTCCATCACTGGATCATCTTGATTCGCGTCGCAATCGCAAGATGTCGATATCGCATTCATTACAGTAATATAAACTATCGGCTTTCCCTTTTCTTTCAAATAATCCGCCACTGCAGTAGCCGCTTCTGCCATTGATTCAATAAAATCAATTTGTTCATGTTTAGAAATCCAACATAATTTCGGGCTCTTTGTTTTTCCGCATGAGTGAATATAGGCTTTTCCGTTTCTCGAAGCAAATCCAATTGATTGATTTTTAAGATTTGCGCCAAATCCTCCCATCATATGGCCTTTACCATGCGCAAGATTAATATAGGCATCATAATCATCAAAGTGCGATCCAACTAAATCAAACTTTAAATGTTTTCCTTTATGAACCGGAATTTTCATCTCGCCCTCCGCATCCATAATGTCAACATCTGCAAAAGAAGTAAACCCATGCTCCTCAGCAACTTTCATATGATCTTTCGCCGTATTTCTTTCGCCACCATACGCCGTGTTACATTCCACAATCGTCCCATTTAAAGATTTTACAAACGGCCCAATCAAATCTGCCTTTAAATATCCCTTCGCGCCTTTTTCGCCCGTCGAAACTTTTACGCCAATTTTCCCATCAAGTTTTACACCTAAAGCTTCGTAAACTTTTTGTAAACTCTCCGGCGTAATTTCTTTCGTAAAATATACTTTCGTCATAGTCCTCCTTCCTATAATTATACTATATATTGACAATACATAAGAACTATGGTATAATAGAAAGATTGGAGGTAGCAAATTATGATCGCACTAAACCCGTGTCCAAAGTGTGGCGGAAAAGCAAAGCTAATCCGAGGCCTTCCAAATATGGGCAATTCAAAAACTAGATACGCTCTCGTCCAATGCAGAGTTTGTTTCTACAAAACTCCGACCCTACGTCCAGAGCAAGACGAATCTAGCGAATCACTCAAAAACCGAGCCATCTCACTTTGGAACAGCGAAACTCGCTAATCTGAATAAGCCCCATCCGGGGCTTAATTCATTTCTAATTAATTCTCTTCCTCGCCCATTCTGGCGGGTCCATATCAAACATAATCTTCGGCGTGTGCAAATTCACGATATCTTCTTCAACCCCATAGTAGTATTGATACGTCGAATCAACCGACCCGAACTTCGCCTTCTCCTTTTTTAGCCCCATCTTCTTCGCCGTGTCCCAAACTGACTTTTCGCTCGGTCCCTCAACCTCGACAAACGTCGGCAACCACGGCCAAGTATCAATACAAATCTCCACATCTCCATATTCCCACGTCTCGCGATACGATTCCTGCTCCGCCTTCGGCTCTAGCCCGCAACCCTTCATAAACAAAATCCCATTCTCATAATTATCAATTACGACATTCACTTCCTTCGTCCCGAGAATCGACTTCTCATCCGCTACGTTCTTATAAGTCATCACAATTTTATTATTCCCTTCATCTCGCACCCGCGCAAAGGAATTCGGTCCAGTATCAAAAACTACCCGTTTCATCAAAACTTCCGGCTTCACGCACTTCGCCCCAATTTCTTCTAATTTTTTTCGTATTTCATTTTTGTTGATATCTAAAAATTGCGCCTCGATTTCGTTATTCATATTATCTATCCGTTGTAATCCCCAAATCTTCCCACGTTACTTCTTTTAAGTTATAACCATTACCATTCGCATCTTCCATTGTATTTACTATACCAATTAAGTTCTTTACGCTGTCTGGATGTTCTTTTGCCACCAAAAATCCTTGTGTCGGCGTAATCCCATCATAAACTAGACCGTCCCAATACATTCTTAATTGATATACATCCTTACTAGTTGTCGAGTCAATCTTCCCCTCGTAAACAAAGTTTTGGTCTCCCATTGATTCGTATAAATCAATCCGAACTTTGTCTTTAGAATTTCCAGTATTAAATACATGCATTTCAGTATTACAAACATAGGACTTGTTTTGTTGAGTCGCCGCCGCACCCCTAGTCTTCTCAAACATTTCTTTCAACCTTGTGAACATATCAGTCTCGTGATCAGCGAACGACATATCTTTCGGTGGCTTGCTCATCTTCGATCTAATCCAATGATATAGTTCTTCGAGTTTCTCATCGCCCTCTCGAAGGCCATTTTTAGATGTTCTAGTTTCCGGCAGAGCTTCCGTTCGATCAGATTTAATATTAATTTGAACCAAGAAATTATTAAAACTGTTGTGTTTTTCTATATCCCACACTTCGCGGAAAAGGTTTGAACAGATAATTCTGCCATTTAGTCTAACTTCTACACCAGAGGAAGTCATACTGTGCTTATAATGGCGATTAGCCGTCTTATTATTGAATAATTGTCGCTCATCAAGTTCGTAAAATCTACCAAATTTGTATTCAAGCTCAACCATGCCACCACCAAGGTCGATCTTTTCCGTTCCACAAGATGGCGAAATATAATTTTCCCAACTCGGCTCAAGCGCGCCAACATTCCCATCTTTTTCCTCATTACCGTATGGAAGAGCTCTTAGCAGAATCGAGGCCCGACCCGACGATAAAATATTTGCATATGTAAAACCTAAATCTTCCATTAAAGCATCAGCAATTTTAACAAAATCGGTTGCTCTTTTATAGATCGTTCTATACATCTCCCTACTGCATACAAAACGCACAAGTGTACCAGTTTTATGACTATAAACTCCTGGCCATTCATTTTCATTTGCATCGACTATTTTTATCTCATATTCACCAATTTTATAAGGAGCCCCGATTACTCTATAACGATTATTCTTAGCATCATCATCATTCTTAGTATATATTTCCCAATTGTCATCACTCGGATTCGCCGAAGCCAATGCATGTTTCATGCCAAAACCATGTTCGTTAAATGGCGATTCCGCACTTCCACGACCACCTAACGTGAAGGCAATGTTCAAATCCTTTATGCCTGTACCAGTATCCTCAATAGTCACTTCTACTTTGCCAGACTCTAATTCCCTTAGCGAAATAGCAATGTTTTTTTGCAATGGGTTATTAGCATCAAAGTTTGAAATACTGTTATCAACAAACTCATTGATAATCTGTCCAAGAGAATCAAAATGTCCACCAATACCAGCCCATAGCTCATGTACATCTGGCTGATTATAAATAGTTTCTGTCACAGCATTACTCATTATTTAGCTCCTTTTCTTAAGATTATTATATCACGACTAGCCATAGTAACCTTCTAGCGCTTTAATCTATTCCCTAAATGCCCCAAATAGCTCGCCTTCTGCCCGATATCAATCGCATCCCCAACTCCCGGCACGCTCCGTAAAGCGTCCGTTGCTTTCTGATTTACCGCCGCCCGCGTCGGCACAACTTTACGAATTGCATTTTCCGCCGCACTCTCAAGCGCACCAATCGCCGCACCTTTCACCGCCGTCTTCATCGCACTACTTGTCGCAATCTCTGTAAATAAATCAAGATATTTTTGATTCAACGGACTTTTAGCAAACTCCGTTTCAAACTCCCCCGCATCCTTACATTTCTCCCCCAACTTTTTAATTTCGTCAAAAAGCGCATCAATCTTCTTCTGCGCCCCCGCATCAACCTCAAAACTATTTTTTATCGCATCCCTCCGCGAGTCGATGCTTTGCTTAATCAACTTGTCCATAAAACAATTATAACATCCGCTAAACTAAAACCATAAGCAAAGGTACGGGGGTTGAAATAAAGCTAAAACTATGCATATAATCTTGCAACCAATAACTAGGAGAAGAATGAGCATACTTCAAGACTATGAAGAACAAATCAATTTCTTAGGTCAAGAAACCATCGATGCTATTTCTGAATATCTAACTTTTCTCAGGCAAAACGGAACAACAATCCTCTACTCAGATATCATATATAAGAAAAGTGAATGGCAAAAATTCGATAACTGGCGCAAAAGAGTATATAATATAAAATATGGAAGGAATACAAAGGGAGATTGAAAAATTCAATCAAGAGCGCGACTGGGATCAATTTCACAGCCCCGAAAACCTAGCAAAATCAATCTCAATTGAAGCAGGAGAACTGCTTGAATGTTTTCAATGGAATAACAATTACAATAAAGATGAAGTTTGCGACGAATTGGCAGATGTATTTAATTACTGTTTTCAAATGGCTAGTAAACTAAAAGTAAACCCAAAAGAAATCATTCTGAACAAACTAGAAAAAACTCGTAAAAAATATCCTATCGAAAAAGCTAGAGGTGTTAGCACAAAATATAATAAACTATAGTGAGGCATTATGATTATTTATGACGGTATTAAAACAAACTTCATGAACGATGTTCGTGATAATCTAATCTGCAATAAAATTTACGAGCAATATCAAAAATACTTTGGACGCACAACTGAACCACAAATGAGAGCTTGGCAAAATTCCATGCAATATATGAGAAACGTTTTAGACTCAGAAGATATTCCAGAAAACTGTGGAGTCGCGATCGAATACAATATCCCGACCACTTCAAAAAGAATAGACTTCGTTCTAACTGGTTTTGATAAGAATGACAAAAAAAGTGTTGTTATTATCGAATTAAAACAATGGGATGACTGCTCGGCCGTTAAAACAGAAGATGCAGTAGTCGTGGAAACTTATGTCGGAGGAGGCATCCGACGAACCCCTCACCCATCCTATCAAGCATGGAGTTATGCAGTATATATTAATAATTATATAGAATCTACCCAAGATGGGAAAATGACACTCCTTCCTTGCGCCTTTCTACACAACTATCATTTCAAAGAAGAAGACCCTATCCTCAGTGAACAATACAAAAACTATATAGAAGCCGCTCCGATATTCGGTGCTGAAGATTTTCCAAAACTACGTGAATTCATTACAAAACACATCAAAAAAGGGGATAATGGGAAAACCATTTATGAAATAGATCACGGCAGGCTTCGACCATCAAAAAGTCTTCAAGACTGCTTAATCCCTATGCTTAATGGTAACCAAGAATTCATCCTCATCGACGATCAAAAAGTCGCATACGAAACTGCAATGAGATTAGCCAAAAATGCCATCGCGTTCAATAAGAAAAAAGTGCTCATTATTGAAGGCGGTCCAGGAACAGGAAAGTCAGTTCTTGCTATTAATCTCCTAGTCGATTTATTAAACATTAATGCAGCCACTTTTTATGTAACTAGAAACGGAACACCAAGAGCGGTTTTTAGAAAAAAGCTACAGGGCAATTTCAAAAATGATTTCATCGAATCATGCTTCCAAAACTCTGGTAATTTTTATCATGTCGAGACCAATAGCATAGATGCATTAGTCGTCGATGAGGCGCATAGACTTACCGAAAAATCCGGCTTCATGAGCAACCTAGGTGAAAACCAAATCAAAGAAATAATAAATGCGGCCAAATTCAGCGTCTTTTTCATCGATGAAGACCAGAAAGTGACCTTAAAAGACATCGGCACCATCGATTCTATCAAACAATTTGCAAATGAATTAGGAGCCGATTGCGAAAAAATAGAATTAGAAAGTCAGTTACGATGTAACGGCTCCGATGGATATTTAGCATGGTTAGATAATTTACTCGACATAAGAAAAACAGCAAATTTTGACGACATGGATTTCAATTATGATTTTAAAATCTTTGACGACCCTAACAAAATGCGCGAAGCAATAATCGAGAAAAATAAAATCAACAACAAATCTCGCATCGTCGCCGGGTACTGCTGGGACTGGATCAAAGAAAGCAAAAACGATACAAACTTTTATGATATCACTATTCCAAAATACCAATTCGGTATGAGCTGGAACTTAGGTGATAAATCACAAACCTGGGCTATCGAACCAGATTCCGTAAACGAAGCTGGGTGTATTCATACTTGTCAAGGTCTAGAACTTGATTATGTTGGCGTTATTATTGGCGACGATCTAATTTATCGAAACGGCAAAATAATAACCGATGTCACCAAACGCGCCAACACTGATCAATCCATCAAAGGATACAAAAAACTACTCGACCAAGATCCCAAAGGGACCACTAAACTACTCGACAAAATCATTAAAGATACTTACAAAGTCTTAATGACTCGCGGAATGAAAGGATGTTACGTTTTTTGCACCGACGACGAACTGCGCAATCACATTAAAGAAATCACAAAAACTTCATCAAACGACATACCATAGTATAATAAGCTAAAACCAATATAGTACCCCACCATGATGGGAACATGCACCTCTACCAGTTGCACTACTTTGCCAACCGTCTCTGCACACAGCTCCGCTCCTATAATTGCTAGTGTTTGGAGCATAGTTATTTGTACTTGGGCCATAATCGTACACCCAATAACTCCAATGCAGTGTCGTTCCAGGATATTCATCATACCAACAGTCAAATTTACCGCTATCGGCATAACATTCCTGCAAACTAGCTTGTTTTTGTTCTTCCCATTTTATTCTTGTTTCACATTCATTCTTATCATCTAAACTATCATACTCAACGCCATTACTACACATATAATATTTCTTTGTCCCCTTCACTATAATTTCGTCTATAGCCGGCTCAATAATTGTTTCTGATTCTTTCTTCCTATCAACCTCTTTATCATGTTTATAAGATACCGAATAAACAACGGTTTTTTTACCATTTTTACCCTCTTGCTTAGTTTTGCTCGTCCCCTCTCGCATATCATCATCATATATTACACTGGTACTATACCTTATTATTTCTTCTTTTTCTTCGGTCTTCAATATTGGAATATCAGAAGCAATAGTACCAATGACGGCAAACATGAAAAGCCCAGTCCCAAATATCGATGAAACTACCTTCCTAAAAACGCTCATATCTATATTATTACATATATATCTATTTTTGTCAATAATATAAAACTAGCTGTCTAGCTTTTATCCTTTTCAATAACCAACTCTCCCGACCCCTCCTCGAGCGAATTCCCCTCATCTAAATGCACATGATCCCCCACTCCCCCTTCCGCTAAATCTAAGAAAATCTTGCCTAATGATTTTAGCCCTGCCGCGTTCGCTGAAATCACTGTCGCTCCGTTCTCGTTCCTTACTGCGATTTTAAACCCCTCTTCCCATTTAATTTCCATCACGCTTCTCCCTTAATTCGTTTGTACCCAAACTCTTCGAGCTTCCCCTCAATCTCCTCATACTTTTTCCCCGCCAACATCCCGCCCGCAATAAACTCCTCCGGCGTCACATCCGCAAGTAAACTCTTCGGCATCTTAAACTTATTCTTCTCCTCGGCGTCACTAAACTCAAAATCTACTAAAACTAACCCCGCTAAATCTTCAAGAAACACATCCACCTCCGCATCATGCCCCTCAATCTTTGCAAAGTATCGCTTCTTCACTACTCGTTTTTTACTACAACCATAAAGCGCCTCATATTCCGCCTTATTTAGAACTATCGTATGCTCCATCATTTCCGAACCATCGTCCGTCATTGGCGTTTTCTTCGTCATCGCATACTTATCCCCCTTCTTCCGAAGCCGAAGCTCCGCATGCCCAGGCCCATCCGGTATATATGTATCTACAATTTCAACAAACTCCGCCCCCTCTATCTCTTTTGGTAATTCCTTTGCGAGAAACGTCCGTTCTAGTTCTAATTCATCCATCTCGCCTCCTTTTTCTCATTATAACACGCTCCCTTTATGCTATAATTAACCCGAATAAAGGAGTAATCAAATGAAACAAATTAAACCTATTATCTGGGGCGTAGCCATCATCGCACTAGGCCTAATCTTCGGCCTCAACGCACTCGGATTATTCAATATCGACATTTTCTTTGACGGCTGGTGGACCTTGTTCATTATCGTCCCAAGCGTCATCAGTCTCTTCACCGAAAAAGACAAACTAGCCAGTCTCGGCTTCCTCGCTGCTGGCATCATTCTTCTATTAGCCGCACAAAACGTCTTTTCCTACGATGTCGCCTGGAAAGTCATCCTTGCCGTCTTTTTAGTTGTCGCCGGCCTTAGCATCATCATCAAATCCACCTTCCGCAACCAAAACGACAAAGAAGTCGAGAAAAAAGTAAAAGAAGCCGAAAAAGACGGTAAGACCATGGATTCTCAAATGGCCATTTTCTCCGGTAGTGATCGCGTCTACAAAGACGAAACCTTCCAAGGCTCCAATCTTGTCGCCATTTTTGGTGGTGCCAAATTAAACCTCAAAAACGCCAAATTCGACAAAGACACCGTTATCAAAGCCTTCACTCTCTTCGGTGGTATTGATATCATTGTCCCAGACGACGTCAAAGTCAAACTAAAATCTGGCTTCATCTTCGGTGGTTTTTCCGACGACCGCAAAAACGCCACCGAAAAAGGCAAATATACTATCTATATCGACGCAGCCGGCGGCTTCGGCGGTGTCACCATTACTGACAAAAACGAAAAATAATAAATTATCGTTTTAATATACTTTTACTTTATCCGAAATTCCTTTTTCCTTCGCTAATTCTAAGAATTCGTCCACCGTCGCAAGCTCTGGATACCCAGACTGCGCCGTTCGATAATGCATTGGAATAATTCGTTTCGGATTCGCGGCTTCACAAATCTTTACCGCTGTCTCCGCGTTAATCGTATAATAACCGCCCACCGGAATTAATAAATAATCCGCATCGGCAATCTTCGCTAATTGTTTTTCATTCGGAAAATGCCCTAAATCTCCAAGATGCACTAGCTTCTCGCCGTCTTTTGAAATGATAAATATCGTATTCGGCCCGCGTAAAGCTCCTTGTTGATCGTCATGAAAACTCGCTACATCCTCAATTTGAAAACTACATTCTCCCGATACAATTTCTACGCATTCCACTCCACTATGGTCCGCATGTTTGTGCGTACAAAGTACCGCTGCCGCTGACGTCCTTAAAGGTGCCAGTCCTGGCACCGACCCGTCTTTATACGGATCAATCACCAACTCATCATCCAACCTAAAACATGCATGCCCTAAATATTCAATCTTCATAACCCTCTCCTTTTTTTAAATTATATCACGCAGGTGTTATAATGACCTCATGGACGAATCAGATTATGAAAATCTTGGCATCCAGGACGGCACGTATGATCGTGAAAACAAAATGTCATATCAAGCTAGTTTTGGTTCTTCAATAAATTTAGATGAACTAACCGATGACGAACGCGATGCCTACGAACTCGGTTATAATATTGGCGCTGAAGACTATGATCTTCACGATACCGACGATGATGAGGACGATTGGTAAAATGAATTCCTTAAAATATGCCAAAGGCGTCGAAAGACTTGTTATATAATATAATAGTTAACAAAGGAGAAACATGGAAGATACTAAAATCTGTCAAAGTTGCGCAATGCCATTAACCTCAGACGACCTTTTTGGCACTAATGCCGATGGTAGCGTCAACGAAGACTATTGCAAATGGTGTTATGACAAAGGCGAATTTTTAGACGACTGTTCGATGGAAGAATACATCGAAAAATGCTCCCAGTTCGGCGAACAAGCCGGCATGACCAACGAACAAATGAAAGAATACTGCACCAAAGTATTCCCAACTTTAAAACGCTGGCAAAAACAATAATTACTTTCTCATCTTCTTCAACATCTTTTTCGTTTCATCATCAACCCGATATGAATCGCAAATTTTTGATATCGTTTTATTAAACGTCCACTTCGGCAAATGCGATGCTAACATATATCCCGTCGTCGCAGCCGGAAACTTTATAAAACATTCCGACAAAAGCCACGCAATCGCCATTCGTATATAATACTCTTCACGTTCCACCAATCCTTCCACTCGATCAAATATCACATTCAAATAATCAAAATCTACATACGAACTTTTTAAAATTACTAATCCAACTCGAACATCATATTCATCCTTGGACTTTAGTAACTTCTCAACTTTCTTTTCCAAAAACTCTTCCTGGTGTTTCTTTATAACTTTTCTAAGACCAGAACAAAAGATATCACACGCGCACCAATTATCAATATATCCCACTTGTGAATCAAAATACTTCAGCATTTCTTCATACGACATTTTACAAATTATCATCCCCCGTGCTAGAACTTCTTCAATTGCCACCGGTTTAACTTTCAAAAACTCTTCATATTTTTCACGCGGTATTAAATCAACAACTTTACGAACATTCGGAATCCTCACTCCAACAAATGGCCTTTCACAAGGAATTCCTTTCATTGCAAATACGCGGTACTCATCATCCGCGTATTTACCCAACTCCTCCTGAAACTCTTTATAATCTCTCATCATTTAACTATGCGCTTGAAAATCGATTCCCGTAAGTTTTTGTCGTTCAATTTTGCGAGAAAGCATCTCCTCCTCACTAATGGTAGGAACTGCATGTTCGAGCTCACGTCCCTTGAGCGCTGAAACATCATCTTTTAGTTTTGCGAAAGCACATTTATCGCCACATTCTGGCCAATAAAACCATTTGTCGTAGTTATTAAAATCGCTCGCATTACCATCAGAACAAAGCCAATGGTCAACTTGCCAATCACAAGTATGCTCTGGCCAATAATCTTCACATATATCACCTGGTTCACCGTCACCAACGAATTCAATAATGAAATCTGCCAGAAGTGCAACGTAAAGCTCTCCGGTTTTTGGATTGTGCCAATAGTATAATAATTTATCTGGATTTACCGGCTCATAACCATCAAAAATAAGGCCTAAATTATCAACATTGTAATACTTAAGTATTTTCGGAAGTTCTCTATCTACTAATTCCATATTTTAATTATAACAAAAAACATCGCCTTACAGCGACGGTATCTTTATTTGGTGAGCCGGGAGGGACTCGAACCCTCGACACCAAGCTTAAGAGGCTCGTGCTCTAACCAGCTGAGCTACCGGCCCGCTCACCGTTCAAAAAGAACTCCTATAATTATACCACAAATAATCCTCTTTGAAAAGACAAAGAATCTATTTATACTTAAAACCGAGTGATTTATAAAAATCTACTGCTGTCGGCAAATTCATGTTTTTTAAAGTCAAGTTTACTACTTCGTCCAATACTACAAGCGTGAATAATGTAATTGCTAAAGTAAGAAATGCTCGCTTGCTCATCTTCTGTGCCAATCGTGTAAAAAGTGGCATCATTACATATACTAAGAACATTGCCGAAATTCCGAAGAACAATACACTCCTAAGACAAATAAACCCTCCAATATTCCCAAAGTTCAAAATCTCAACATTATAATCCCAATATCTCATCCCGTTTCCAATCGCATAAACCAGCCAACCGCCTAAAAACTCAGTTATTCCCGATATCACGATTGAAGCTAAAAAGACTGCCCACGGATATTTTCTGATTTTATATGTTGCTCCAATAATTAAAACTGCCCCGATCGCATAGATATTAATCCATGGTAACAAATTCCCTCCCTGCATATACCATTCTTTCATCCCGCCATCAAAAAAATAAAAAATAAATTCATACACCCACCCGAAAAAACCACTAAACACAACTACTAAAAATGTAATTCCGACCTTCTGCCAAAGTTCTAGTTTGACTTCCTTTTTCGAACGCTTATTCTTTATCATAAGCTAATTATATCACCCCCAAATGCTCCAACAGAATCTTTACTCCAATCAGTATTAAAATCACCCCGCCTATTAGCTCGGCCTTATTCCCTAACTTTCCGCCGAATTTCTTCCCAATTACTACTCCAACTATTGCCAGTATAAATATTATTAGTCCTATAATCATAGACAATACAAAAATATTTGTTTCAAAAAATGCAAATGTTATACCAACTGCTAAAGCATCAATACTCGTCGCCAGTGCCACTCCAATCATCGACTTAAAACCAACTCTATCATCCTTCTTTTTTAATTTCTTCTCAAACGATTCAATAATCATTTTCCCACCAATTATTAGAAGCAGTACAAAGGCAATCCAATGATCAACACTTTCCACAAAACTACTAAATGCTGTTCCTAAAAAATATCCGATGATTAACATTCCAACATGAAACACTCCAAAAAAGGCCGCGATTATCATCACATTCTTCCAATTCAATTTCTTCATCACAAGACCTTTGCAAATAGAAATCGCAAATGAATCCATCGCTAATCCAAGCCCAATTCCAATTATTTCAAAATAGTCCATTGAATCTTCAAGACGCTTTCTTTTCTTTAGTTAAATGCCAATGATCACCATACTCACATTTATAAACCGAAAGCCCCGAAATTTTATGATCATATTCCGCAACCTTCGCCGCCATCTCCGCCTCTTCACGTGTCGCATAAGAAATCTTTTGCGTCTCTCCGACCCAACACTTTTCCGGTTCGTATTCCTGGAACTTATTTCGCATATTCAACCGCGCGCGTTTCGCGAATCACATTCACTTTAATCACGCCCGGATAACTCATCGTCGCTTCAATCTTATTCGCAATATCTCGTGCTAACTTAAGAGCCGACAAATCATCAATTTGTTTTGGTTCAACAATTACTCGAATCTCACGACCTGCTGAAATCGCATAGGCCTTATCAATACCCGGGAATGAAGTCGCAATGTTTTCAAGATCCTTCATTCTTTCTGCAAAGTTCTCTGCCGAAATATTTCTCGCGCCCGGTCGTGCTGCACTCATCGCATCACAAATCTTTACGATAATTGCTTCCGGCGTTGTCGGTTCGATGTCATCATGGTGCGCTGCAATCGCATGCACAACATTGTCCGGCATACCATATTTTTTTGCGAGCTCCGCACCAATATCTGCATGCTTTCCTTCGATTTTGTGCGTCACTGCTTTACCCATATCGTGTAGTAATGCTGCGGTTTTCGCGACTCTTTTATCTGCGCCAATTTCTTCCGCAATCATTCCCGCGACATGTGCCATTTCGATTGAATGTAATAATACGTTTTGACCATACGAAGTTCTAAACTTTAATTCACCGAGTAAGTGTAAAATCTCGCGAGGAATTCCAACTACGCCGACTTCCCTCGCCGCGTCTTCACCAGCTCTAACGACTTCCTTTTCAATTTCCTTTTCCGCTTTTTCAACCGATTCTTCAATCGAAGCTGGATTGATGCGTCCATCTTTCATCAAACGCTCTAAAGCATATCTCGCAACTTGTCGGCGAATTGGATCAAACGATGACAAAACTACCATGCCCGGCGTGTCATCAACCATAATGTCAACACCAGTTGCACGTTGCAAAGCTTGAATATTTCGTCCTTCCTTACCGATAATTCGTCCTTTCATATCATCATCCGGAAGTTTCAATGCCGTAATTGTACGATCTGCCGTTACTTCTGACGACATTCTTTCCATTGCCGTAAGAAGCATTGCCTGCGCTGCCTCATCAATATCGTGTTTAATTTCTTTTTGTTCTTTTGTAATTAAACCGACTAAATCTTGTTTTATATCGTTTTCGGTCATCTTCATTAACTTATCACGCGCATCCGCTTTTGAAAGACCTGCGATTTTCTCAAGTTTTTCATGTTGACGCACACGAATATCTCGAATCTCATTTTTTAATTCTTCGATTTCTTTTTCTTCGCGATTTAATTTTTCTGATTTCTTTTCGAGTTGATCCAACTTCGAATCTAAAGTCGTTTCGCGTTCTGCTAAACGATTCTCAGTTTTCTTCCACTCTTTTCTACGTTCATTCTCTTCCGCTTGATTCTTTTCGGTAATTTCCGCTGCTTCTTTTTTTGCGTTTAGAACTATATCCGAAGCTTCGCGTTTTGCCTTTCTTACTAGATCATCCGCCTTATCTTTACCGCCATTTTCTTTCTTTTTGTTGTACGCAAAAATACCACCAGCCCCAGCGCATACACCCACTACGGCGGCAATAATCGGGATTATTATTTCCATATTGCCCTTTCTAATTGTTTTGTCAGTATTTTCCTTATACCGACGATTTAACAAATAAAATCAAATTAATAAATTTCCACTCTTATTATACCACAAAAACCTAAAAAATTGAAGCCGAAATCCGCATTTCAACTAAACCAGTAGACGTATTTCTAACCACCAAATCTACTCCATTCGACGCGCGTTCTATTCGATGCGTTACCCATCCTGACGAATTTCTCACCACCAAAGAATTTGACACCAAACTCCCCTCTATGTAAGAACTAGAACCATCCGGTGAACGATAAATGACTCCGTTCCTAACCAACATATCTTCCAAGTACCCCACTGGAATTTTATCCTCCACTCATTAAACTTATTATTTCTCTCAATTCCAGTGTAGATTAAAAGAGGTCAAAAAGCAAGCATAAGGGAATTCTAAACAGCTTTAACCCCAAAATCCGCGTTTTTTACTATTTCTAAATTCTTCTAATAATTCTTTTTGCTTCTTTGATAAATTCTTCGGCGTTTCAACAATAATTGTTACAATATGTGGCCCTCTATCTCCATCCGCTCTAAATGGAACTCCATGCCCAGACAACTTAAATGGCGTTCCCGATTGCGTTCCTGCCGGCACTTTCATGCGTATAGGTCCATCGACCGTCTCAACATCAATCTCGCAACCTAGCGCCGCATCCACCATACTAATTGTTTCTTCTGAAAGAATAATTGCGCCTTCACGAGTTAGGTTCTTATGTGGTTTAACTCGGATCTTTACATAAAGATCACCTTTTTCTGTTCCGCCTTCCGGCGCTTCCCCGCCTTTACCACGAAGCCTTATAGACATTCCGTCATCAATTCCCGCCGGAATTTTCACTTTTATATTCTCACCATTCGCCGAAACTTCCTTCGTCGTCCCGAAAATCGCTTCTTCAAACGTTAAAGTAACTGAAGTCTGATAATCCGCTCCACGTCGCGGCCTTCTCGCTCCACCAAATCCAAATAAGCTTCCTAAAATATCTTCAAATCCGCCAGCTCCACCAAAATCAAAGTTAAATGTCTGACCATTAAAGTTAAAGTTACCGCCCTGTCCAAATGGATTCCCGCCTGCAAACGGATTCCCAGAAGCTCCGCCAACTCCTGCATGTCCGAACTGATCGTAACGCGCACGTTTTTGTTTATCCGATAAAACATCATGCGCTTCATTAACTTCCTTAAATTTCGCTTCAGCTTCCTTATCGCCCGGATTTTTATCCGGATGATATTTAATCGCGAGCTTCCTATAAGCCTTCTTAATTTCATCATCGGATGCGTCTTTAGAAACGCCTAAAACTTCATAATAATCACGTTTTGCCATAAAAAATATTATACCCCACTAGCACTCTAAACGCAAGAGCGCTAAATTAATACGCGTGCCCCCATTCCGAGTCTTCACTTTTATCAATATATTTAATCTCGTATTGACCTTTTTTCACACCCCGTTTTTCTAGCCTCAACATCGCATCATCATAATTCCCGCCAGAGTAATCGGTAATCGTAATCGAAAACTTTGTAGCACCTTCTTCTATTTCGTAGCTAATACTGTATCTTACACGCTTTGCTCCATTATTTGTAAAATAATCAATATTCATCGGTAATTCACTTAATATTGGATTTTCTTCTTGTAATTTCTGGAGCGCCTCTAGCGTTAAACTATATTTGATTTCACCCAAAATTAGTGCATCATCCGGATGTTCATCATACCAATTAGCATTCTCTTCTGTCGGCAGCAAATATACTTGAAAACTTATTGTTTCATCTTCGGCAATCTCAATAGTGTCAGTTTTTGTGATAAAACCTTCTGCACTGACTTCTACATCATAACTGCCAGGCTTAACTTTATATGTACCAAGTGTATCATAGTTTTTATCGCCAATCTTAACCTCTGCGCTTATTGGAGTTACTCTAATATTTAGAGTAGCTGAATAAATTCTGTTCTTCACTAAGAAAAAGACGCTTATCCCAATTATCAAAACCAATAATAATATTCCGACTACGACTATTTTTTTCTTATGATTATATATAAAATCTTGCATTACTGATTAATCCTCCTATAAGCAGTATAGTTTCTTCCTCCATTATAATCATCATGGAAGAAAAGTGATGTCGCTGTCGCATAATGCTCTCCTGTGCGATCATCAAAGGAAGCTGAAGCCTGATAATGCTGCCCATCCCCTTCTAATTCCCCAACATAAAGAAGGATATGACAACCATTATGGGTTGTTACTAAAATATCACCAGGTTGCAAATTATTTACATCGTTATTTGCCTCAACCTTCATATACATTTCTGGATGATCTAACATATGCTTTTCTTGCGTCGCTGGACCAAAAATCGGAAACTCCGGATCTGCTTTAGAATATCTCATGACCGTACCGACAAACTGGTCACAGCTTGCTCCGATTGGAGCACAATAAGTAGGTTTTTCACAACCAGATCTATATGCATCAACTTCCTTCATCGCCGTAACATATTCCGGTTTCGGATCATTTTTACTATGAACACGATGATCCGGCCAAGACAAAGTAACCGCTACTTGTGCAATCGGCCCGCCCGCCGCCGAACAATATGAACTTCCAGCTAAAGCCTCATATTGGACATAAGCCCCAAATCCATTTGATGTCGCACTGCTATCGTAAACCCCATCAGCGACAAATCGGCCAGGCCATAATGAATCCATACTAGAGCTAGTCGGGTCACGTCTCGCGTCATAGCGATTCATTACATACATAGACCCTTCGCCGTTTTCTGCATCCTCCCTAGAAAAGCCCATATTTATGGCCTTTTGTATATATACATCTGCCGTTCCGTTATACTGGAAGAATAGTCTTTTTATTCCACCTGGAGTGTTCAAATCACTCACCATCTCGCTAACTTCTTTTGCTGCAATCAATGTCTGTCGTCTAAATTCTTCTTCCGAAATACTCGAAGCCGGCGTAAACCTATTTGAGTTCGACCCGCCACCAGTATAAGAATACAACTGATACACGCCCTGTCCATTATCTGGATTGTAACGTCGAAGACTAGTCTCATGACTATGTAGAACTGCTAAAATTTGCCAAGGGAAACCGTATTGGTTTGCTGCTTCTTCATAAAACGGCCTATTTTCTTCAATTTTTTGTAATTCGGCCTCAGACCAAACCTGAGCACCAGCATAATTTGTATTAGAACCAGCTACCGTCGAATAAGACTCAGATGGAGCTTTGTCGGAATAGCCAAAAGGATCACCACAATTCGAATCCTTTCCACCCGCCCATTGATAAAAGGTATATTCTGCACCGTATTTATTATGTATCTTTGTTTGTCCAGATACATATAAACTCTTGTCGCTTAATCCCGTCCCCTTACAATTACCCGGGTTAGTAGCATAATGTTTTTCTCCATTTACTTCTAGCCACTCAATATCGCCAATACAATCATGCTCATCAATTTCTGGCGGTATCACACGATTACCATTCACTAATACATCTTTTACCGCTTGTATATATTCTTCTTTTGGCTCCTTCGAAGTATCATTAAATGCTGCTACTGTCCCATCAGAAAACCAACCACCATTTTTAACATAATCTACTATACTAGAAGAATCAGAGCCATTCGCTTCAAATAGATTTGCCATAATAGAAAGTTCACTTTTTATGGCATTCAAATTACAATTATTTTCATTATCCGCTGCACGCGCGAACCCAGCTATTTCCTCATCAGTTAAACTATATTGAGCACCTTTATAAATATCATTCGGCGTAACTTTACATCCGTCGTCCGGATTGTAAAACAAAATATTATTCTGCGAAAACATATTTAGCTGCGAACTAGACAATGCAAACGTAGAAACCGGCGACAATCCAGCAAAAATAATCGCAAGAACAACACACGAGACTTTTCTCAAAAATCCTCTCATGTCTAAATTATACCACATTTACTTCCCGCCCGGGTTCGTCGTGATTAATCCCTCTTCTGTTTCTGACGCAATAATCTGAATATGTACGTGGTTCTGCCCCGCAAAGAACAAACCCTGTCCTACTGGAAAATTAGACAATCTCCTTTTTTCTTCTTCCGTCAACTTAAATACATCTGACAGTACATCCACCGCCGACGCTGACTGTTTTAATAATAGCTGCATCGAAGAGTTTGCTACAATCGCCCGGCCCATCTTCGAACCCATAAAATCTTCCACGTCCTGTGTAATTGTCGTAAGGCCTAAATAATATTTCCTTGCTCTTTTCGCTAGTGAGAATAAGAAACTCGAAGAGTCTTCATATTTCATTAACTGCCACGCCTCATCAACAATTAATAGACGTTTCTTTTGTTCAGCACGCACAATATTCCAAATATGTGAAAGCACAATATACATTGCCACTGGACGCAGTTCATCCTCGAGATCACGAATATTAAACACTACCATTTGATTATTAATATCGATATTTGATTGTTGTGAAAAAATACCTGCAAAAGTACCAGTCGTATATTTTCGAAGTCGCTGTGCTAACTGCGGTCCTGATCCTTCCATATGAAGTAGTGTATCGTAAAGATTTGCAATCGTCGGTGGTGTCGACTGATGCGTCAAAGGATCCGACGTAATCCCAGCTCTTGCATACGTATCGATGAGAGCTTGATCTAAGTCCGCTTCTTCATTCGCTGTCAAAGCCGGAACAACCTGCCCTGAAGGCGAAACTTGATTTCCTCCTAACATTAATCTAAACAAACCATGCAAAGTTACAAGATTCGCGCGCAAAGCATCATTCGCATCTTCCGAATCTATTACCTTCGGCAAATCAAACGGATTAATCCGTACATCTGAATTTAATGACAATCTAATATATGATCCGCCTACCGCATCACAAAGTTTCTGGTACTCATTTTCAGGATCAATAATCAAAATTTCCGCCCCGACCATCATCGAACGAAGCGCCTCTAGTTTCACTGTAAACGATTTACCTGCACCAGATTTCGCGAACACCACCATATTTGCATTTTCAAGCGAGAATCGATCAAAGATCACCAACCCGTTATTATGCATATTAATACCATATAATATACCTTTATCCTGAGTTAAGTCCGCCGACGTGAATGGGAACGATGTCGAAATCGCGCCGGTATTCATATTTCGGCGAATCTGTAATTGGTCCGTACATTGCGGCATTGTCGAATTCATACCTTGTTCTTGCTGTGAATTTGCCACTTTCGAGAAAATCATTTGCTGACCAAAAATCGTTTCAATTTTCTGTTGTACAAACTTCATTTCATCCAAAGAATCTGCCCAAATCGTTACATAAAGACCGAATCGGAAGAACTTTTCCGCACCAAGCTGCAACTGGTCTCGAAGCTCTTCAGCATCGTTAATCGCTGCCTCAAGTTCCGGATCACGTACCTTCCCCTTTTCTGCATTAAGATTCATCGATGCTTCAAGCTGGGTCACTTTTGTTCTCAAGTTTTTCATCACTACTGCCGACTCAACCGGATAAACATACATCGATACATCAATTACTTCATCAATATTAATAATAGGCGATATCAAACCTGTATAAAGAGATCTTGGATAACCATATAAATATAAGGATCTTCCAGACTTGTTTCGTAACCTAAAATAATCTGAATGAATTTCACTC
>JAFRCO010000003.1 GCA_017404325.1 Candidatus Saccharimonadota bacterium | reverse complement strand
GTAGTACTACTACTCATTGGTTGCGCTACATTATAAGCGTTCTTATAACCACCTAAGCTATTACTGAGTTTGCCGTAGTCGCCATCTCCTTTACCAGTTGGTAGTTTCCAGCCAGCAGGACAAAGTGAAGTATTAGCATTACTAGAATTATTCTCATTATCTAGCTTACTCGTATTAGCTTTAGCTGCAGGCCAGTTGTAATAATTGCCATAAGAATAGACATTAGCATTAGCTGCGGTCATATTTGAAACAGTAGAATTAGTATTGGAATTATTGTATCTTGGGAATCTATAGCCTGGGCTATCAGTTGTACCGATATTTATCGTAGCAGTGCCACTCTGAGTACCACTATAGTATTTACTGTTAGCTGTAGTGGAATTAGAGAAATTAGATGTTTCAGCAGTAGCTAGCCCAGCAAATACTCCACCATATCCTTGTGCCTTAGTAGCATCATTAGAGTTAGCAGCCTCAAGTCTTAAGTTTTCAATCATCCAGCATTCGCCATCAGCTAGTTTAGACACAGCATAAGCCTGATTATCACGTTGATCAATTAAAGCAATTACACTGCCAGTACTGAGACTGTCACAACCATGCCAATTCTGTAAGTAAGTAGTATTTGTAGCTGGTTTTACCCAAACAGCATATAAAGTAATGTATTGAGTATTGTTTTGTGCCGTAGCTTGGGCTAGTAAACTAGCATCAGCTGTGATGGTTTCGTTAGGACCAAATACTTTACCAGCAGCTACTGCTGTAGCTAAATCAGTTTGGAAAGAAGAAGCATTTGGATTAAGTTGTACTGTAGACCATCCTGCAAACCCATAACCAGCTCGTTTATAGTTAGAAGCAGCTAATGTAACTTCATCATCTTCTATTACGTTATGGGTAATACCCATAGTAGTAGTAGAATTAGCTCCATTATCATTGTAACGAATTACATAATTAGCGCAGTTAGCATTAGGAGTAAGATAATAAACAATCTTATTATCATCTGCTCCTTGAGATGATTCAGCTAGACTATATCTTCCTGCTAGTAAACTATCTGTTACTGATGCTCCATAATAAACTCTAATTATATCTCCATCATTTCCTGAAGCACTAGCCTTAGAAGCAATTTGTGCTTCTGTACTAGTTAGACCAATAAAGTTAGAACTAGTGGTTGCATTATTACTTGTAGTGTATCCCCATGTTCCTAGATTATTACCAAGAATAGATGCTGGATTAGCAGTAGTACCAGCAGATGGACTAATGTAACTAGTTTCTGTATTATCTCCATCCTTATATAGTTTATTATCACTAGGTCCTTTAATAGAAACCGTATAGCCTAATGGACAAGTAGAAGTAATATTTAGAGAATCATCCTCAATACCAGCATAATCTCCTACTGCCGCAGCATTAACAACCACCGTATCATCAGTAGTTATGGAAGCGGTGTGGGCGGAGACAGAGGAAGCAAAAACGATACTGAATACTCCAGAAAACACAAACCAGAAAGCTAGCGTAACCAAAATCTTAGTAGGAGAAATACATTTCAACCTACTCAGACTGGAATAACACCTCCACTCCAGCACACTCTTTAATTTTTTTGTGTCTAGCACTTTTTCCTCTACACCTCTCTTTACTCCAAAACTCTCGGGATAAAAACCGATACCCCTATTATAACATGCTTATGAAAAAAGTGTCAAAGTTCTTATGCAAGTTTTGCACAACTTTTTTATTGATTTAAAGAGTATATATAATATATAGTGCTGATTCGTTATTTTTTAGAAATATGTTATAATATACAAATATGTTGGTCACTGATTATAATTATGATTTACCGGAAGAACGGATTGCGAAATATCCGCCGAGGCAGCGCGGGACAACGCGGCTTTTGGTTTTAAATCGCAGGAACGGAGAAATTAATGATTCTTATTATCGAGATTTAGCAGATTATTTGAACCCTGGTGATGTCTTAATCTTAAATGATACTCGCGTAATGAAATCTCGTCTTTTCTGCACTCTCCCCGACGGTCGTAAACGCGAACTTGTCGTCCTCGAAAAACATGGCGACGAGCCTCAGCGCGTAATGTACCGCGGTAAACTTCATGAGAAAGATAAATTATTGATTAATGACAATGAGATTTTTATTAGTAAAATTTTAGGTAATGGTATCGCGGAAGTTGAAAGCGCTACTCCGCTTCCTGAGCTCGCCGAAAAATACGGGACAGTTCCTTTGCCCCCGTACCTTCATCGCGACGCAACCGAAGATGATAAAAAACGCTATCAGACTGTCTGGGCGAAAAACATGGGTTCCGCCGCCGCCCCAACCGCAAGCCTGAATATGACTGACGAACTATTAGACAGATTACATAAAAAAGGTGTAATTATCAAATATCTTACCCTTCATGTCGGCCTCGGCACTTTCCTTCCGATACGAACTGACAATGTCGAAGATCATAAAATGCATTCTGAATGGTTCTATATCCCAGAAGATACTATCGAGACAATTAAAAAAGCCAAAAGAGTTGTTGCTCTCGGTACTACTGTCGCCCGCACCCTAGAATATTATGCTAAAACCGGCAAAACTTCCGGTGAGGACGACATTTTTATTTATCCCGGCTATGAATTTAAACTTGTTGACGCTCTCATCACGAACTTCCACGCCCCGAAATCGACAGTTTTAATGCTCGCTTCGGCTTTTGCTGGTTGGGACCACTTAAAGAATGCCTATGACCATGCCGTCGCTGAAAAATACAATTTCTTAAGTTACGGAGACTCGATGTTTATATGTTAAAGTTTGATATTAAAAAACGTGATGGTCTAGCGCGAGTCGGCGTGATTCATACTCCGCATGGTGATATCAAAACTCCGGCCTTTGTCGGCGCTGCTACGCGTGCAACAGTTAAGGCTTTGACGATGAAAGAGATGCGCGATTTAGGTTCCCAGGCCATTCTCGCGAACACTTATCATTTAATTCTCCGTCCTAGCGCCGATTTAATTAAAGAAGCCGGCGGGCTAGCCGAATATTCTAGTTGGGGCGGCCCGACTTTTACCGACTCCGGCGGTTTCCAGATTTTTTCATTGCCCGACGTAAAAATTAGCGAGAACGGTGTTAAGTTTAAATCGTATATTGACGGCGCGAACTTCGAAATGACTCCAGAATCAAGTATGCGAGATCAATGGAAAATCGGTGCCGACATCCACATGGCCTTCGACCACCTCGCAAAGTCCGAAAGTTACGATGATATGAAAGAAGCGATGGCTCGCACCCATCGTTGGCTCGACCGCTGTATCATAGAGCACGAACGACTGAACGAACAGTTCGAGGTCGTGCGCGACAACGGGAAGCGCTTAGCGAGCGAACCCCGTGACGACGGGAGCGAGCGAAGCGAACCGAGAGCTGTTTGTTCAGGCGCTCAATACCTATATGCTGTCGTTCAGGGCGGCACCTTTAACGACTTGCGAGCCGAATCTGCGAAATATTGCGCCTCGAAACCCGTCGACGGCTTCGGTATCGGCGGTGTCTTTACCGCGGACGGCATGGACGAAATGTTGAAGACTGTGAACAGTATTCTTCCTGAAAACAAACCTAGACATTTACTCGGTATGGGCCAAGAACCCATCGATCTATTCGTCGGTGTCGAATTTGGCTGTGATACTTTCGACTGCGTCGGTCCGACTCGGATGGCGCGAAACGGCTCGCTCTATACTAAAGACGGCCGAATTAACATTAAAAACGCAAAATACAAAAAAGACTTTACCCCGCTCGAATCCGACTGCGATTGTGAATGTTGTAAAAATTACACAAAGGCTTATTTACATCATCTATTTAAAACTGACGAAATTACCGCGAAGGTCCTCGCGAGCATCCATAACGAATACTTCGTCGTCCATATTGTCGACCGCATCCGTGAATCACTAGAAAACGGCACTTTTGTCGATTATAAAAAAGAATTTCTTTCTCGCTACTATAGATAAAAACTATCAATCATTGTTAGTCTCGATAATTCTCTTACTACGAAGTGCTGCAAATTTTGCGGTGCGACGTATTGCATTCGCGTGGCCAGATAAAGCCGCGTATGGCGCGAACTGCGCCGCCCGCATTTCCTTACTCATCCGCGTATGATGCTTCGGCTCATAATGAGGATGATTAATAATCTCTTGGTATTTAGATAATTCCGAGTTATTCATTTTCTATGTCCTCCGATTTGTGCGTTCCGCTCTCGCCCCGTCGCTCCCTTTTCAAAATTAATTCCTTTCAAAATCGCGTTTCTGCCGTATTTTCTTTTAATCGAAAGTATCGCCTCCTCGGTTCGTTTTTCTTTTCGGAACAAAGATTCATCAAGCGGCTGATCGAATAATCCTAATTGCCTTAATTCCTTTCCGGCATCTTTTTCTAATTTAACCCTATTAACGTCTATCGTAATCCTTCGGATTTTTAGTTTCGGATTTACTTTATCGTCAAATATTTTAGCCACGGCTTCAGAAATTAGTTTCGAAGACGCAGTATAACGTTCTAAGTTATATGTTCCGTGCGCGTGTCTAGGTACTTCTCGCCCATAAAAATCTTTCATTTTCTCACCATCGTAATTCGCCGAACTTACTTTGTCATATCCTACTGTCAATATGACTTGATTCGTCACCATCTTTTTAGATAATAGTCCAAGGCTAACTTCCTCCGCCATCTCGAGCGCCACTATTTTTGCTTGTTCGAAATCGTAAGGCTCTTTTAATACCTGACCTGAAGAAAACGAGTTTGTAGTCGGTCGGTATTCTCGAATTTCTTTTATTTCACAGGGCTCCCATCCCCAAGCGTGATCAATTAAAAGTTCCGCATTAATGCCGAATAACCTATATAAATAATCTTCATCTTTTTCTGAGCAAATAGCAATATCGCCCATCGTATAGAGCCCTGCCGCTTCTAAACGTTTAGCGTATCCTCGCCCCACTCGCCAAAAATCTGTAAGCGGTCGATGAGCCCATAATTTTTGTCGATAGCTCATTTCGTCTAGCTCGGCAATTCTGGCCCCATTTTCATCTGGCTTTGCTTTTTTCGCTAAAATATCCATCGCCACTTTCGCAAGATACATATTCGTTCCAATTCCCGCCGTCGCTGTAATCCCCGTATTATCATAAACTGCCTTTATAATCTTCTGCGCCAATTCCCGCGCAGTACATTTATAATTCTTAAGATATGGCGTCGCATCGATAAAAACCTCATCAATCGAATAAACGTGCATATCTTCTTCCGCAATAAATTTTAGATATATATTATATATCCTTGTACTATAACTAATATAAAAAGCCATCCTCGGTGGCGCAATCAAAAAATCTCGCGCTTTCCGCTTCACTTCATATAACCTCGCTCGTCCGGGAATCCCTAGCGCTTTGAGGGCCGGCGATACGGCAAGACAAATCGTCTTGTTTGTTCGCGATTCGTCGGCTACTACTAATTTAGCTGTTAAAGGATCTAGTCCGCGCTCTACGCATTCAACTGAAGCATAAAACGACTTCAAATCAATCGCAATATAACTCTTCCCCATTTTTTAATTATACTGTATAATTACAATTAATTAACATAAGGAGTTTTATGGAAGCATTTAGTTCTATCATGTTCTTCGTGATAATGATTTTGATTTTTGTCATTATTCCGGGGATTCGCATCGTTAATCAATACGAGCGCGGTATTGTTTTACGTTTAGGTAAATATCACCGCACGATTAATCCAGGTCTTAGGCTAATAGTTCCATATATTGATAAGCTAACCAAAGTCGACGTTCGTACTACGCCAATGGACATCCCGAAACAGGAAGTAATTACGAAAGATAACGTTACTGTAAACGTAGACGCAGTCGTATATTTTAAAGTCTTAAATGCTGAAAAAGCTGTACTCGAGACTACTAACTATACTTACGCGACTAGTACTTTCGCCCAAACCGCACTTCGTGATGTTACTGGTAACTTTGATCTTGACGAAATTCTTAGCAAGCGTGATGAGATTTCAGAAAAAATTCGCGAAATCGTCGATGTCCAAACCGATAAATGGGGTATCGATATTGAAAACGTTAAATTACAGAACATCGAGCTTCCGGCCGATATGAAACGTGCAATGGCAAAACAAGCTGAAGCTGAGCGTGAACGTCGTGCCGCAATCATTTCTGCGGAAGGCGAGAAATCCGCTGCTAATGCAGTCGCCGAAGCTGCTAGTTTGCTTGCGCGTACCCCAGGCGGTATTAATATTCGTACTCTCCAGACGCTTGAGAAGATTTCTTCTGATCCGTCTCAGAAGACAGTCATTATGATTCCGAGTGACTTAGTTAAGAAGTTAAGCTAACAAGAAAAAATCCGGCCTCTTAAAGCCGGATTTTTTGTTGTCTATTTTTCTCTAATCTTTTCGTATTGTTTTTTCGGCACCATTCCCCAATCAGCCAACACTTCCTCGACTCTCTCCAAGACGTCTTCGGGTGCGTTGCAACCATCAACCTCACGCGCTAAAACACCGTTTTTAGTTAAAGTCTTAATCATGCCAGTAATATTACGGTCATATAAATCTTGTCGCCTTTCAATCGCGGCTCTCGTATCATCAACGCGTTTTCTTGCTACCAATCTTTTCCATAATTCTCCACGTGGCACTCTTAGGACTATTGCCCCAGTTAGGTTTTTAATCTCGCCATTTTCTACTAACCATTTTACTTGTTGATAGTCCGCCGGAAATCCATCTAAGATTATTTCGCGCCTATAGCTTCTTGCCCTTAGCCTATTTAAGGTTCCCTGAACCACTCTTGTAGCTATATCATCGTCAATAAACATCCCGTGTTCTAGTGCAAAACGAATATCTTTATCGTGTAAATTCAATAAAAGATCACGATATGAAATCCATTCCCAACCATATTTCCGAGCCAACAATCTACCTTGTTCAGTTTTTCCTGCGCCCGGTGCACCAAATAAAGTAATCATAACCTAATTATATCAAATATATTGCCAAATCGGACCATCCGAAGTATCTTTTACGGTAATCCCCTGAGCCGCCAATTTGTCGCGAATTTCATCAGCTCTTGCGAAGTCTTTCTCCGTACGTGCCTTTTCGCGCTCTAAAACCAGCGCCTGGGTTTCTTCCGAAATCTTCGGTGAATCCGCAATCAGTCTTAATCCGAATAATTCATCAATCTTCTTCCAATCTTCTAGTGATAGTTCTGAATTATCAACTAGCGCATAGGCTTCTGCCGAATTTAAATTATTATTTACAGCTTCTAAAATCTTTTCAAAAGCTCCGCAGCCAGAAATTTCCTTTTGATAACATTCGGCAATTCGATTCCGCCAAGCCAATCTCCTCACCTTCGCCGCCTCTAACGATTCGAACGTAAAATTTCGCGTTCCTTGATAATGTCCGGACAATACCCACATCTTATAATCTAGCGCCGAAAAGCCGCGCTCATCTAAATCAGATAATGAATAAACATTTCCGAGAGATTTCGAAATCTTCTCGCCGTCAATCGTAATAAAATTACAATGCAGCCAATACTTTGACAAATCTCGTCCATACGCCGCATAACATTCCGCTATCTCGTTCGTATGATGAATTGGAATATGATCAATTCCGCCAGTATGAATATCAATCGGCTCACCGAGTTCTTTATGAATGATCGTCGCACATTCTAGATGCCACCCCGGATAGCCCGGTCGTCCGAGATAGCCCCAGCGCATTGCATGTTTTTCGCCTTCACGAATAAATTTCCAAACCGCAAAATCTGAAACATTCTTCTTTTCATCCGAAAACCCGACTCTCGCCCCAGCCTGTAAACCTTCGAGATCTAATTTCGCGAAATCAGCATAACGTTCGAATTTCGAAGTATCATAATAAACCCCATCAGTAGTTTCATAAGTAAATCCGCGCTCCGTCATCGCGTCTACCGCCGACATATCTTCCTCGATATAATCCGTCGCCCTTGCCCAAATTTCCGGCTCTACTAATTCTAATGTTTTATAATCTTTTTTAAATTTGTCAATATAAGTTTCTGCTACTTCCCAAACCGTCTTTCCTTCGCGTTCTGCTCCCTTTTCTAGTTTATCTTCGCCTTCGTCCGCGTCCGAAACTAAATGTCCCACATCGGTCAGATTCAAAATTCGTTTTACATTATAACCATTAGTCCTAAGACATCTTACCAACAAATCCCAGTAAATATACGCTGTCAAATTCCCGATATGCGCTTCCGAATAGACCGTCGGACCGCAAGTATAAATCTTCACCACCTCACCTAACGGCTTAAAATTCTCAACTTTTCTCGTAGCTGTATTGTATATTCTAAGCATTTAGTTCCTCCTCTAGAATTCCTACTAATTTGCTATATTTATCATGCGACACCCCATGCCGCCCTTCAGTCTTTATCGCGCTTAAATATTTCGGGTTAGTCTTTAAAATCTTCGGTATGTTATATGAACTAATAAATTGATCCAATTTCCCATATATTAATACGGTCGGAGTTTTAATTTCAGATAAGACTTTATAATTCCGTTTATCTAAAACAATTTTTTCCATCGAGTTAATAAATGCTTTTTCCTTTAAAATCTTGCGATTCTTTAAACTTACTGCGTCTTTAAATACTTTTATTCCTGCCTCAAATGCCGGATTTTCTAAATCTTCTATTGTATAAACTGGTGGCGAAACTAAAATTAACTTTTTCACCGACTTTTTGTAAGTATCCGCGTATCTTGTTACGATAAAAGTTCCAAGCGAATGCCCAACCAAAATCAACGGCACTCTTAATTTCAACTTACTTATTGCATTATGTAGCGCTTCAAGTTGGTCTTTGTAATCGTAGTTCAACTTAGCGCTTTTTGGAGATTTTCCTGATCCCAATAAATCAAATGTAACAAAACGCACTTCTTTTAAGGATCTCGTTCCCTCTAAATACCTTAAAGCATTTTTAAAGGTTGAAGAATCTGATGCAATCCCATGAATAAAAATCACCGCCAATTTCGGATCTTTAACTGCTGAAAAATCATGGGTCTTTTTTAAGACAAGTTCTTTATTCCACATCCTTTAGTAACTCCGGTACAATTTTTACTAGCTCATTTACCACCTCTTCATAAGTCGTGTCATAGGTTCTAAATCCGGCCGCCATTTTATGCCCACCTCCACCAAAATATCCTGCAACCTTTTCCGCCACCGGTGCATCCGACGAACAACGAATCTTTCCTGTTACTTTCCCATCCGGATACGTTTTTACCGCTACTGCGACTTTTACGCCTTCGACCAATCTCATTTCTTCTAGAATTAGTACATTCGGGTTATATTCATCTGAGTATTCACGGATATCATCCCATGGAATATGCACAGTGGCAAGCTTACCATCTAAAGAGTATTCAATACGTCTAATTAAATCTGCCTTGTAATCTAAAATACGTGGTGATTTTTTCATAAACTCACGTCGACGGTCCTCTAGAATCGAAACATCAGCTCCGAGCTTAGTTAATTCCGCTGCAATTTCAAATGTTTCAGCTGTCATTGACGAGCTTGTAAAACCTAAAGTATCTGATAAGATACCTTGAAAAATCGCTTCCGCTGCTTCTTTACTGATTTCATACTTTAATTCTTTCGCAATTCGATATATTAACTCCGCGCAGGCACACCTTACCTCTATAATACTTTCATGTGGAAAACTCAAATCATCTTCCGTCTCATGGTGGTCAATTACTAAAACCGGCGCAGAAAATAAACGATTCCGAATTGCTGTGTCGTCTAATAATTTCGACAATAAAATGTTTGCCGCCGTATCGACGACTATATATCCATCTGCCTTAAAATCGAATTCATTTGTCACTCTTGACCAATCGCTAAAATATCTCAAATACTTCGGGATATCAACCGGACAATATAAGGAAACTTCTTTGTCACCCAGCAAATAATCTAACGCGATTGCCGATCCTAAAGAATCCCCATCTGGATTTTCCGCCTGAATCACGCAGATTTTTTTCTTATCCTTCAAAAACTCATTAAAAACATTGTACATATATTAATTATATCATGTTAAAATATACGCATGAGTATTTTTCGAGCAGATAGAAAATTCGAACGCTTCGAGGATGTTACGCCGGAACTATTAAAAGACGAAGGCGTCAAGTTACTTTTGTGCGATCTAGATAATACCTTGAGACTCCATTCCGAAAAAGAACCTGCCGATGAGCTTCAAGACTGGGTAGAAGATTGTAAAAAGGCTGGCGTAAAGATTGTGATTATTTCTAATAATGGTCGTAAGAAAATGATGCGAAAGTTTTGTAAACCAATCGGCGTGGATTGTGTTTGGTGGGCCAAAAAACCACTCAGCAAAAAACTTACTGCGGCCATGAAGACCTATAATGTATCACCTGAAAATTCTGTGATGCTCGGTGATAAATGGTCAACTGACGTTTTGGCGGCCAAAGCTGCTAAAATACGCGCATGGAAAGTCGAACATAGAAAGGATATTATATGACGGGACCAACAATATTAACTATTTCAAGAATGATTCTATCAATCGTCTTTATGGTTTTTGCTTTACTTCCGTACGATTGGGCAAAAGTTGTTGCCCTCGTAGTATTTATTATTGGAGCTATTACTGATCGTATTGATGGTAAATGGGCGCGCAAAAAGAAAATTGTAACTGACCTTGGCGCTTTTCTTGATCCGTTAGCGGACAAAATGCTAGTCAATTTAGCATTCCTTGTTTTAGTTTATCTTAATGTAGTTCCATTGTGGGTTTTTGCGATAATTCTCGTTCGAGATTTTGCCGTTGACGGAATGCGCATGATGGCGGCAAGAGATGGTGTTACAATAGCCGCTTCTTATTACGGTAAATTAAAAACTACCGTCCAGATGATTGCGCTAATTATTCTTATTCTTAATTTAATCGTGAATCTAGAAGTTTTTACCATCCTAGGCAATATAGCGCTCTATCTCGCGCTTATCCTGACTATTTTCTCAGGTGTTGACTATCTAGCTAAAGGATATAAATTAGTAATTAAAAAATCAAAGAAATAATTAAAAGAATACTACAAGTAAAGGCGACAGAATCAATTCGATCCAAAAATCCGCCATGTCCTTCCGAACCGCCGACCACTAATTCTAATTTCTCAAAGAATTTGTTTTTGATTAAAATTTCGTTAGAATCTTTTACATCACATTTTCGTTTTAAGAAGCTTTCATACAGATCACCCACTAAAGCTAGCGGTCCGCAGAGAAGGTAAATCCATTCAGTATCAAAAGCTCCCCTAGTAGCCATATAAATCGCTACCATTCCTATTGTCATAGTTAACCCAAGTATAGTTCCTTCCCAAGTTTTATTTTTAGAAATACGTGGGAAAGGGCGAGATTTTTTGAAGATACGACCGCCTATCATTTTGCCGAAAAGATAAGCAAAAATATCATATCCCGGAACCCCGAAGATAATATACCAAAAGTGCTCCAAATCTGTTTCTGCAACAAAAATCACGCCTAAAATCAAAAAGGCAATCTCAATCATAGATAGAAAGCCATTAAAAATTGTAAATTTACGCTCGAAGAAGCTTAAAAGCTCAAGCGCTGCCACTAAAGAAAACAGACCGAAGATAATTTTAAAAGGGATACTATTAAAAGTGTAGAGTGAGATTAGAGCAACGGCGAACATTAAAACGCCGACTGAAACTCTAACCTTAAAGTTTTTGTCCATAAAGACATTATACACCCAAATCTATAAAAAAATGATAGAATAGTAACATGGCTTTTGAATTTATATATAACAAGATTAAAAATACTTTACGCAAAATCGATATGAAGCTTGAAAAAGCGAAGTACGGATATATCGAACACTTACCGAAAAAGTTAGAATACTTTAATGGTAGCATGTACGACGCAATTTATGAATCGTCTTATAAATGGCCGCACAACGTTGCGCTAGAATATTTTGACACTCAGATTACCTTTAAAGAGTTAATCAAGAAAATCAATAAAGTTGCCGCAGCCTTAAAAGCAATCGGAGCTGAAAAAGGCGAAAGAATTACTATTTGTATGCCCAATACTCCGGAGTCGGTGTATTGTTTTTATGCCGTGAACGAGATTGGCGCGGTAGCGAATATGATTCACCCTTTATCTTCTGAAAAAGAAATCGAGGATTACTTAAACCAAGCAGAGTCAAAAATCATCCTCTGTATTGACATTTCTTATCCTAAAGTTGAAGCGATTCTTAAAAACACTAGTGTAGAACAAGTGATCGTTGTTTCCGCGACTCGCTCTATGGATTTTATAGTTCGTGCTTTATACAAAATCACTAAAGGACGTAAAAACCACGTAAAAAAGAGCCAGCACGTTATGACTTGGGATAAATTCCTTTCGAAAGCTGATCAATATATTGGCAACCCTCATGCACGCGTTGAATCAAAAGACACAGCGGTCATTATGTATTCCGGTGGAACGACCGGTAAGCCGAAAGGTATTATGCTTTCTAACTTAAACTTTAATGCCCAAGCCCTTGGTGCAAAATACCTTGTCCCCGAATTCTTTAAACCGAACAACTCCTTTATGGCCTTTTTACCGAACTTCCACGCTTTTGGTCTAGGTTGTTGTATTCATATGCCTTTATATTTCGGAGCACGTAGCTTCCTCATCCCTCAATTTAATCCGAAAAAATTCAAAAGCTATATTATGAAACATAAAGTTAACGTTTTAGTTGGCGTTCCGTCCGTCTTTGATTTTCTGACTAAAATTAAATTTAAGAAAAAAGATTTAAAGCATGTTAAATTCGCAGTGTCTGGCGGTGACATGATTAGTATGGCAAATAAGGAAAGGATTAATGAATTTTTGAGCGCTCATGGTTCGAGTGCCATTCTTGAAAACGGCTATGGGCTGACCGAGGCTTCAGGTGGCTTCATCTTTTCACCGCGCAGTGTAGCTGAAGGTCCGGATGTCATCGGTTATCCAATACCAGATAATGACGTTATTGTAATGGATTTAAAAACTAAAAAAGAAGCAAAGACCGGGGAGGATGGCGAAATCCTTGTACGCGGTCTCGCCGTTATGCAGGGATACCTTAATAAACCAAAAGAAACCGAAGAAGCATTTACTGTCGTAGGCGGTAAAAAATATCTTCGTACTGGTGACATTGGCTATGTCGATGAAGATGGCGTTTTCCATTTCCGCTCTCGTTTGAAACGTATGATTATCTCAAACGGTTACAACATTTACCCAGCTAATATCGAGGACATTACCTTAAAGTGTAAACTAATTAATAGCTGTGCTGTAGTTGGCCGTGAAGATAAATTGCGCGGCGAAAAAGTTGTAGTATTCGCTGTACTTGAAAAAGACGCTTCTGAAAGAACAGCTAGAAAAGAACTTAACCAGATCTATAAAAAGTATCTCGCGAAGTATGAGATTCCACGCGAGATTCATTTTATTCCTGAATTACCAAAGACTAAATTAGCCAAAATTGACTTTAAAGCTCTCGAAAAATTATAAATCTGTTCTATTCTCTAACGCGGCACTAAGCGTGATTTGATCAGCGTAAGATAAATCGACTCCAAGTGGTAATCCACGTGCGAGTCGAGTTAACTTCAAGTTCGGGTTTTGTTCATGCAACATTTTTTCCAGTAAGAGTGCCGTTGATTCCCCTTCTACGGAAGGATTTGTAGCGATAATTACTTCTTTTACATTATCATCGTTCACACGCTTAATTAACTCTCCAATATGCAATTGTTCCGGCGTAATACCATCAATTGGAGAAATTGCACCGCCGAGCACGTGGTATGTCCCTTTATAAGACTTTGTCTGCTCAATTGCATAAATATCAAGCGGTTCTTCAACTACCAGCACCGTTGTTTTATCGCGCGAAGAATCTGTATAAAAAGGAGAGTATTCCTCATCAGAACTTATCAAAGCAAAAGTTATCGGGCAAGAGTGTACTTCGCTATGTAATTTATCGAGTGCTTCGCTAATTCCTTCAGAAATCTTCGAATTAGATTTAAATAAATAATAAGCATAGCGTTCAGCCGTTTTTGGCCCTACGCCAGGCAACATTGAAAGCGCATTAATTGCATCTTCAAGGGCTTTTGGGAGCATCTTACATTCCGCCGAGACCTAAGTTCCCAAGTCCGCCCATTAAGGGCTTCATTTTGTCAGTCGCAATTTCCTGGGCCTTAGCAAACCCATCTCGCATACAGTTTTCAATCCATCTTTCTAATTCATGGATATCATCTAAATCAACTTTTTCTGGATCAATTTTAACTTTTTTAACTTTTAGTTCCCCATTAATTTGTATTACAACCGCGCCGTCTCCAGCTTCAACTTCCACAATTTCATTTTTTAACTCTTTCTGGGCTTTTCTGAGTTGGTTTAATAATTTCATTTGGTCCATTGTTTGACCCATATTATTCTCCTTCTTTTTCAGTGTATGTATATAGATATATTATATCAGAGTTGTCCCTCATTGGCGAAGTAAATATTTGTACTAGATTATAACTATCATCTAAGTCTTCTGGTTTACCTAAGAATGTGATTTTTTCTAATTTCTCATCTAAAGTATTTATTACTTTAATGTCAGTAGAGCGCTCTAAAATTTTATAGAACTCATAATTATCAAATACTAATAAAGTGCCGTCTTTTACATTTTCGTTTATCACGGATAGTTTATAGGAAAAACGCTCTGCAACAGTTGGATTATAACGATACCCGTAGGTATACTGCAAAAGCCCAGGAATAATAATAAGAGCAAATAAAATCACGAGCGGCAGTAAGGCTGAAATTCTTGCGTATGGATTCTCTGGGAATAGGCCATACCATTTTTCGAGTAAATATTTAATTCCGTGCGCCACTAAAATCGAGCAAGGCAGAATAAGGAAGATTATTGCATCTTGGTTGAAACCAGTAATAATCAAACAGAATACAAGCAGGAGCGATGCAATTGAATTTCTCGAAGCAAAGAACCCTTTAGTGGTCGAAAATAGTCCAATCAGCGCCAATGCGAATACCGGTAAACTGATTAATGGCGATAGAAATGTACTTTCAATGCTTTGGTGCCAAGAAAAGACCAACGCCAATGCACTCGTAATATTATTCAAAAAGTTATTTAGCTCAAAATTCTTGCTTAACATCAATTCAGGGATAATTTCTGGTCGATGGAAAATCCCTATTCCGAGCACCATAAATCCACCAAGCAAAACTATTAATGTAATTACAAGTGGCAATTTCGGTAGATCTTTAACAATAAAACGTAAGTGTGGTTGGAATAAAACAAATAGGATGCAAAAAACTGCAAAATATATCATATATGGTGTAAAAACAGAGATTAACATAGCTATTGTGAAAGCAAAACAATATAACGGCTTTGGTCTTTTTTCGCCTTGGATTTTAGAACCAAGCCAAAGAAGCAGAGTTGGCCAGAGAACTAGCATAATTAAAGGCGTCCCAGAACCAGCTAAGAATAAGAATGGTGTCGATAATATTACTAAACAAGAAGCGAGTAAGGATACATTGCTTTTAAACCAACGGTTAAGTAGTAATATTAGTAAGAAACCTAAAGCTAGACCGACTAGAATACTCGGTAGTTTGATTGCGAATGGTGTAAGCCCGAAGATCAGAATCGATAGTTTCTGTAAAACATGGTATGGTAAATCGATTAAATTACCCTCTAACATATTCGAGGCGCTAAGACTAAAGGATGTAGTAGCTGAATTAATCTCTTCTTGCGATAATCCTCGTTGGGCAATCATCGGCAATAAAAACAGCAAAGATGCGAATACGAAACCAAGCACTATATAGCCGATAATGAACCGATATCGGTACAAAAAAAGTTTAGAAATTATTATTTTCTTCACATAAGTATTATAGCATCTATTCGTGGGTTTTGTCGAGTGACATAAAACGGTTGTGTGACCCGTCAAAGTACAATTCTATTTCACCAAGTGCACCATGACGGTGTTTTCTAATCAACAGCTCGGTAATATTAGTCTGTTCTTCGTCTGGCTTTTTGTAGTAATCAGGTCGATGGATAAATATTACCAAATCTGCATCCTGCTCGATAGAGCCAGATTCGCGAAGATCTGACAAGACCGGCCTCGGGTCCTCTCGTCCGGTTACGTTTCTTGAAAGCTGTGCGAGTGCGACAACCGGAATACTTAATTCCCTCGCTAAAATTTTTAATCCACGCGATATTTCAGTTACTTCTTGAACTCGATTTCCAGCATAACGATCCGAACCAGCAATTAATTGCAAATAATCGACAATTACTATGCCAATATTGTGATCATGCATTGCACGTCTAGCCTTATTTCTCAATTCAACAATCGTCATTGAGCTAGTATCGTCGATATAAATTGGAATTTCATCCATATCTCCAAGCGCATCACCGATTTTGGCGAATTCTTCATCAGACAAATTTCCAGTTCTCATCTTCCAGTTATCAACTCCCGAAATATCCGAAATCATACGATCGACAATCTCATTTGCCGCCATTTCCATTGAAAAGAATAAAACACCTTTTTTGTTAATATCTGCAATATTATAAGCTAAGTTTTGTGCGAATGTAGTTTTACCCATTGCTGGACGTGCGCCAATAACAATAAAATCGCCTTTTTGGAACCCAGCAGTCTTTTTATCTAAATCTGTAAATCCTGTTTTTAGACCACGTAACGCTCCCTTATTTTTATGTAGATCTTCAATCCTATCAAAAGCATCCGCGAGCAAATCATTCATCGCGACATAGTCACTTTTGATAACTTTGTCGGAAACTTCAAATAATTCTTTCTCAGCTTTTCCGACTAAACTATCTACTTCTGCATCGTCTTCATAGGCCTTATTTGCGATTTCAGTTCCCGCCTTAATTAAACGGCGTCGAACTGATGCTTTTTCAATAATTTCTGCATAAGCTTTTGCGTGTGATGCTGCTGGTACAAAATTCGAAATTTCAGTCAAATAGGCCGCACCACCAACTTCTTTTAGTTTCTTTTTCGCGCGCAAATCAGCAGTTAAAGTCAAAAGATCAACTGGCTTGTGTTGGTCATACAGGTCAAGGACAGATTGGAAGATGGTTTTATGTCGCTCTTCATAAAAATCTTGTGGACGCAAGAAATTCAGAATATCCGGCAACGTGTCATTAGAAAGCATAATTGCGCCAAGTAAAGACTTCTCGGCGACAATATCCTGTGGCGGTACACGACCGCTAGGATCTTTAGAACGGGTTTTCTCCTCCATCGTTTTTTACCTCTCCTCCCATTATATCAGAAATCTTGGCAAGCGTCTCGTCTTTTGGTTTATTCACCCCAACCTCTTTAATTTCGATTTTTATTCCACCGCCCGCATCGATTAAAATCCTTTTATTATTGTCTCGTTCCAAAATCGTTTTAACAATTTTTCTTTGCGGGTAGATTTCCAAAACATTATTTGAAAAATTGTGTTCCGTCTTTAAAAGCTGCGCATAAATCGCATCATTTGCCTCCTTAACTCGACCCGAAAACTCTTCCCAATTGAAATTAGTGGCGTCACTGGTGGGAGTGGCGGAATCAGATACTTCTCGACGAAGGGGGGTCCGGAGCGCGGCAGCACGAGGTGTAACGCCGGCCGCAAGTGGTGACTGGTCGGCCGGACGCGCTCCCGAGTGAGAAGTATCTGATGTTTTTACAATCAGAGCGACTAATAATTTTGCTTCCGGAAAAGGAGCTTTTACATCCGGGAGTTTTTCAAGCAAAGGAAGATATTCTACCTGCGGGTTTTCAATAATATTTGAAATCAATTCTTCAGCTAAAGTTTCTGGTTTTACTCCAGAAACTAATAGATTTTTCAATATTGTTGTGATTTTTACAACATCACCATTAAGATATTCCTCTAATAATGCTTTAATCTTCTCATCTTCCGGTAGCCCCATAGCAGAAATTACAAGCTCTTCCGTAATTTTCGAATCTGACAAAGTTGAAATCTGATCTAATAACGATAATGAATCCCGGAAAGATCCCCCACCTTTTTTCACAATTAAAGATAAAGCTTTATCATTGATTTTGATTTTTTCCTTTTCGGCTACAGACTTTAAAAAATCGAACATTGTCTTTTTGTCCGCGAGTGTAAAAGTATAAGTCTGAGCTCTAGAAGTAATCGTAACCGGAACTTTATAAGCGTCTGTCGTCGCCATAACAAAAACAACATGCTTTGGCGGTTCTTCAAGTATTTTTAGCAGCGCATTAAACGCTTCTTTCGTTAACATATGGACTTCATCGATAATATATACTTTATATTTTCCACTCGTAGGTGCGATTAAAGCTTTTTCACGTAAATCCCTTATGTTGTCAATTCCACGATTGCTAGCCCCATCAATTTCGATAATATCAACATAGTCATCCTCAATTTCATAAGAAAAACCATTTATTTCATGTGCTAAAATTCGTGCAACTGAAGTTTTTCCGGTCCCACGCGGACCGACAAAAAGATAAGCGTGTGATATTTTACCAGTCTTTAAAGACTTAGCTAATACATCAGTTACTTGAGGTTGACCAATAACCCCTTCAAGGGTTTTTGGTCTATATTTTCGATAAAGCGCTTTTGTCATTATAGAGCAGCTTCGACCGCTGCCCAAGTCGCGTCGTCATTATTTACCGGAATTGTGACGGAAACTTGTGAACCTTCACGAAGATGGAAATAAGTAACTGAAGCATAAAGAATCTGATATTCCTTGCCAGAAACTTCTACAAAATATTTGTCATCATGATGAACTAAAGTGCCAATAACAGTCTTCCTTTCGACTGGACCAATCTGTTTATAAAGGAACTTACCATCTTCAGTAATTGTAAGCTTCATAATATCGCCTTCAACTAGCTTTGACTTCGAAGCATAGTTTGCCGGAACTGGGTAATTCTTTCCATCTGGACCAATCATAATTTGTCCATCAAAGATCCCCTCAATAATCTTTCCTTCCGGTCCAGAAACAATCGTCTCGCGTGGAGCCGAAATTGTTTCGCCATCTCCAATAATCGAAATTAAGAGCTCCTTTGCAGCTGACAAACTAGTTTCAGCTTCACCTAGAAGCGTGCGTAATCTTTTTATTTGTTTTTCTGGTATTTCAGACATCACCTCGCATCCTGTCTAAATATAGTATTAATATTATATTATATCTTCGGCCCCATAAAGTCAAGCTTTTTTGTCAAAAGTTTTCCACTAAAATAACATCGGTCACGTTAAAATTGTTGTTTTTTTTACAATTCAAAAAGACCAGTATGTTTTTTACCGTCATATATCATCGTCGGAATACCTTTTACTCGTAAGATATCTTCTACTACTATTTTATTCTGGTTCAGTTTCTCAGTAATATCTTGAGTATCAACTAGCTCACGAACTTTTTCAATCTCCTTACTATCTAAACCACTCTTTTTTAGCCATGACTCGATTTTTTTAATCGCTTCTTCGCGCGAATAATCTTCATTGAATTTGTTTTGATACGAAATACCTTCGCTATTTTTTTCAGTAAAAATCCTATCAATAATACCAAGTGATATGCCAGATTTTACTTGTTCAGTTGCAAACATATAACGCACAATAATCTCAGAATTCTTGAACTTATAATTTCCTTCCGCATCTTGAATCGCAAACGGCACTAATCTTACGTTATAACTATCAAAGAACCCAGTTTCTTTTTGATTTCGATAAGAAATCATACATACTGAACATCCAGGATCAAAAATATCAACTGCAGTCCTTAATCCTTCCACTTCGTCGCCACTAATACGTATATAATCAAATTCGAAATCATCAGCGCGATAAGTTTTAAATTTATCCGGAATTGCTTCAAATATTTCGCCCCATTCCGTGAACCATCTTCCAGTCGCCTCTAGTGCGTTAGTCGGTTCACTCTCGTCAATTGAACAAACTTCTGCACCTAGTGAACATGCAGCTGGTTTTGTTACATTACAAGTTCCAAGTGCCCATAACGCTAGGAGTGATTTTATTGCAGTCAAAAGTGCCCAAACTGCAACCACCACTATAACAATGGAGAATATTTCAATTATAATCGATAATGGCTTTACCCATTTAGGGTGCTTCAACATTATACGCGAAAGTAAAGTGTTTTTTACGTCATCTTTAAACCCAGTCTCGCATTTTTGTAATCGGACCTTCTTCCACAAACACCCCCATGCTTTCTTCAAAGCCTTCAAGTAGGCTTTGCCAATTTTCGGTTTAAAAATTGAAACAATAGCTACAAAAACACCAATTAAAGCTAAAATAATAAACGCCGCAATACAAACCATAACTAAAACTATTCTATCATCAACGGATGATTTTTTCCATTATCTTTTTAACTTTTTCAATGTCTTCAGGTAGATTGTGCAGACCTAAAGAAAATCTAATCAATGGCGGAAATTTTGAGACATGATCAAGAAAATAATGTGCACAGAAGTACCCGGTTCGAGCCATAATGTTTTCTCTCGATAGAGCACTTCCTAAAAGATGCGAATCTAAACTCTCTACATAGAACGACATTGTTGGATTTGCAGCTTTATTTACTAAGTGTACTTTATTGGAAGATGACAAAAAATCATGTAATTCTTTCGTATTGTCTTCTAGATTCTTCCAAACCGATTTCGGAAGTTTATCTAGCCAATCCAAAGCGGCCCCAAGTCCGACAATCTCACCCCAAGCTTGAAGCCCGGCCTCAAAGCGTGTGTAGCGATGTTCTTTTCCTTCCGCTGATAATAAATACGACTCCTTATTAACATCATCAACCATTCCACCACCAACAAAACCAACATTCATTTTCTCAGCTAGTTCATCTCTCCAAACGATTACGCCCAGCGAAGGGGCATACAACTTATGTGCTGAGAAACAAATCGCATCAACTTCAACTCCTCGAATAATATCAGACGAATGTGCCATAGCCTGTGCTGCATCAATAATGATTATCCCACCCGCTTTATGTACGGCTTTGACGATTTCCTTTATATTAACTAGTTTTCTTCCGTCAAAATTTGAAGCACAGTTTATAACTACTACTGCCTTAGTGAAATCATAACTATCGACATCAATAGAACCATCCTCGTTTCGAGCCATTACTTCGCGCGGCAACCCAGTCCTCTCCGAAAAAGCGATTGTCGAAAGAAATGGCGAGTTATGTTCAATCTCGCTCGTCATCACCTTCTTAAATTTCCGATCGTCTAACTGACTTAAAATGAGATTAATTCCATAAGTCGTATTAAGCGTAAAAGAAACCGTATATTTTCGCCCCGAAAGTTTTAAAAACCTCAAAACCTTTTCTCTAGTTGCTTCGACTTTCTCATCAGTTTCGACGCCCCATTTATACTTCACTCGTTCGCCGCAAGAATTATGCTCAGTATAGTATTTATTAATCGCGTCAATCACCGGACGAGGCCGTAAACTCTGACACGCGCTGTCTAAATAGACTTCCCCTTTGCCTAAATAATCAAAATCATTCATACCTCTATTATACACTACCCTAAAACATTATAAGCATTGACATTTTATCTAGAGTGTGATATAATTAAATAATGGTTAGATAATTCTAGCTTGTATTATTAAGGAGGTTGGTAAGATGAGGGACAAGATTCGTTATGGTCCGTCAGAAATTGAGGTCGGCGAGACTTATAAGTTTCGTGTAAAGTTTTATGTCGACGATGGATGCCCGTCGAATGATTATACGGCGAATCCTTACTACAAAGTAGTCGACAAAAAAGACCTTGAAGACGGGAATATCCAGTTGACTCTGGTCGACGAAAATGAAATTAAAATTACCGCAGTTTATAATCCGATCGATCACAAAGGCTATTTTATGGACTAAACTCCGTGCCCAGGTATCTTTACCTGGGCAATTTTTTATAAAAATGAAACCCAGTTACCCGGGTTTCATTTAAACAATACAATTAGCTAACTTTAATGATTAAGCGAGTTCGACAGTAGCGCCAGCTTCTTCAAGCGCTTTCTTCATCGCTTCAGCTTCGTCTTTAGCGACTTTCTCTTTTACAGTTGCCGGAGCACCATCGACGATAGCTTTAGCTTCGCCAAGACCCAATCCGGTAGCTTCCTTAACAGCCTTGATGACTGCAATCTTTTGTGCGCCAGCGTCTTTTAAGACGACGTCGTATTCAGATTTACCTTCATCAGCAGCAGCGCCAGCTTCAGCAGCTGGACCAGCAGCAACGGCGACTGCAGCAGCAGCCGGCTCGATGCCATATTCGTCCTTAAGGACGTTCTTTAATTCGTTTACTTCGAGAACAGTTAATTTAACTAGTTCTTCGGCTAATTTCTTAATATCTGTAGCCATTTTAAATCCTTTCTAATTAATAATTTAGGGTTACTAACTTGCGTGCGCTTCTAGACCCGAGATAATTCCCGAAAGTCCGCCAGAAAGACCAGAAATAGAATCTGTAACCGGCGAGAGAAGTTGTGCAACGACCTGCGCAATAAGTTCGTTCTTGCTCGGCATAGCCGCAAGAGCGTTAACTTCGTCTTTCGATAAAGCATTACCAAGATCGTTAAAACCACCAACTAGATCAAGTGCATCATGAGTCTTTGCAAAAGTTGCTAAAACTTTTGCTGGTGCAACTTCGTCATCAGCCGAAATTGCATAAAGTAACTGTCCGGTTAAACCAGTCGTATCAGTATCTTTATAAACCGCAATTTGACCCATTGCGACTCGTACTAAACGGTTTTTAACTACCTTAATTTTTATGCCCGCTTCGCGAGCGGCTTTTCGTAGTTCTTGCAATTCTGCTACAGTTAAGCCTTGATATTTGGCATAAACTGTAGTTTTTGCATTAGAAAGAAGCTCCGTCAAATCAGCAACCAATTCGTTCTTTTTATCCTTTGTAATTGCCATAAAAAGTTCCTTTGGTTATTTTAATATTTAGTTAGCTAATTGTTAAATAGCGTCACCAAACAAATTATAAGAAATTCTCCTCGGCGACATAATTAAGGATTACTCCCGTCGCTGTCTTTGGTAACTAATCTAATTATAACAAAATCAATTAAAATTGTCTAGTCACAATGTTTTGTAGTCGCAAATTGGAAAATCGCACCAAGCAAAGCAAACGCCGCAATAAACGGCAAGAAGAAAACTGCGCCATCAATTACTGGGAAAATATTTAATAATGCGAGCGTTAAAGCCCACGCTCCAGCAATCGAAGTTGCGATAATAATTGCTGGCTTTATCATTGCGGTTGCTGCGGCAGCTGCGACTACGCCAATAATCGCTCCAATTGCTAAGGTTAAGATATCAGTTCCGAAATATTGTACTGTAATTAGCATTACTAGGAAGAAACAAATCCCAGCAACACAGAGTTTTTCGATTGAAAACCCGCACAAAGCTAAAAGTAGGCCACCAGCAATCGGTAGTAGAATTTGCCACAAATGATCGGTTGCAATTTGTGGAACTGCACCATTAATAAGCGGCATCAAAAGTAACATAAGATTATAACCAATCAAAAACCAAATTATAAAGAAGGCAACTTTCTTAATTCGGTATCCGAATAATAAAACGGCAAGCCCAATTGCTGCCACTATTAACGATTCATATATTTCCATTCCCCCAATTCTATTTGCAATTTCTTTGATCTTATCCATAATAATTTCATTATAACAAAAAATAATATCTTTGGGAACATGCGGAGGTTACGACCGAGCTTGAGGGCGCTTTCCCCATGACGATGGGCGAAAGCGACCCGTGTCTCAAAGATATTATTTTGTTATATAAGATTAGTTATAAAGATTTTCTAGTTGAATCGAAGGACCCATAGTAGTAGTGATGAATACCGACTTCACATAAGAACCTTTGAGCGAAGCAGGTTTTTGCGCCTTTAAGCTATCAAAGAACGTATTAGCATTCTCAAGTAACTTTTCAGTCCCAAACGAAACTTTACCAATTCCAATATGAACAATCGATTGTTTGTCGACACGATATTCAACTTTACCAGCTTTAGATTCTTTTACAGCCTTTTCAACGTCCATCGTTACCGTCCCGGCTTTCGGGTTTGGCATCAAACCTTTTGGACCAAGAACACGGGCATATTTACCAAGCTTTGGCATGTATGCAGGAGTCGAAATTAATACGTCGAAGTCAATCGTACCTTTATCAAGTTTCTTTAAGAATTCTTCATCTTCGGCAATATCTGCTCCTGCAGCTTTTGCGGCTTTACAGACATCAGCTGGCGCAAAAACAGCCACGCGTACAGTTTTACCGTTTCCATTCGGAAGTACGATAGTAGTACGAATATTTTGATCAGCTTGGCGTGGATCAACGCCGAGTCTTGCGTGAATTTCAACCGAAGCGTCAAATTTAGCCGGATTAGTCTTAATTGCAAGTTCAATTGCATCTTTAAGACTATATACTTTTCCCTTTTCGACTAATTTAGCTACTTCTTGATATTTCTTACCACGTCGTTCGATGAGTGGGCGTACAATTGGTTTAGCGCCTTTCGATTTCTCGACTGCTTCAGAAGCCTTACGCTCTTCTTTACGAGCTTGGCGTTCTTCTTCAGCTTTTACTTCTTCAATATGCTTCTTTGATTTCTTACCAGATTTTGCAAATTTTTCTGGTTCTTCTACTTCCGGAGCCTCAACGACTACTTCAGTATCTTTTAAGTTTTTGGCCTCTTCTTTAGCCATAATTTCCTTTCTGTGGTATTAACGGGTAAAACCCTCCCAACTACTAATAATATCTATATATTATACCAGAACTAATTAAAATAAGCAATGAAAAAAGGGAGACTTAAGTCTCCCGTAACCCTACATTCTACTCATCTGATGATCCGCTCGAGCGCCTGACAGTGCTTCTTGCGTGTTGGCTCGATGATACTGGATATGTAGGGTCATACCCAAACGCTCTGGAGTACTTCCAGTATTTTATCTCATGCTCGTAATCACTAATACGTGATTTTATGGTTCTGTAAGAATGGTCATCTAATGCGGCATAAATAGTTGCCACAAGATTATTCAGCTCACCATATTCAAGTCCATGAACAAAATCAACTGCATCCTTTTCGGATTTGATATCGAAAAAAGGAATTTGGACAAATTCTTCAAGAACGCTCTTGTTGAGTCTGCGTATTGGCATATTTCCATAGCCACGCTCGTTCATTTTTAGCCACCTTTTCTTCGATAGAAGACTTTGATACTTAGGAACTAAGTTCCTATACTCTTCTGCGTAGGTTTTCCATGCCTTCAGAGCTTTTTGTTGAAGCTCTTGAATAGTAAAATAGTAACGTGCTTTTTTTCCCATGTTTACGCCCTCCTTGATTTTTTCTAGGAAAAATAAAACCCGTTACTATTTTACCATACTTTTACTATTCAGTCAATTTAGGCATCAAAAAACAGCCATTATTAGGCTGTTTTTATGATATTAGTCTACAACTTCAACACCCATTGAACGAGCAGTACCAGCTACAATCTTAACAGCACCATCTAAATCAACAGCATTAAGTTGATCCATTTTCTTTTTTGCAATTTCTTCAAGTTGTGCTCTAGTAATTTTGCCGACTTTATCAACATTCGGTTTTCCAGAACCTTTTTCAATCTTGATTGTTTCACGAATCAAATCATCAACTGGTTGTCCTAAACACTTCCAATCAAAAGTTCGATCTTCAAATACGCGAATGTGGACTATAACATTTTTGCCCATTAAATCTTTAGTAGCTTCATTAAACGGATTGATGAAATCCATCATATTTAAGCCCCATTGACCAAGGGTTGAACCTACTGGAGGTCCTGCTGTTGCACGTCCTGCCGGAATGCGTAACTTCAAATTTCCAATTACTTTCTTTTCTGCCATGAAAATACCTTTCTAGTGCGTAACTCTATTATTATATCACAATTGCTTTACTTGTAAAGCGTCGAGTTCGACTGGCGTTTCGCGTCCAAACATCGAAACCATCACTTTTAGTTTGCCTTTAGCCGCATCAATTTCTGAAATCGATCCATCAAAGCCCTTGAACGGACCATCCGTAATCGAAACAACTTCACCAACTTCATATTTAACCGAGAATTTAGGATCCTCAACGCCCATACGTTTCTTTATCTTTGCAATTTCTTTAGCGGAAACCGGTGTTGGCTGCGTTCCAGTGCCAATAAAACCAGTTACACCAGGAGTATTACGAATAATATACCAAGTCTCATCTGATAGTTTCATATCGACGAGTACATAACCTTGTAAAATCTTACGATCAACGATTTTTCTCTTCCCATTTTTAATTTCAATTTGTTTTTCTTTCGGTACGATTGCTTCAAAAATCTTATCTGCCATCTCGACCGTGTTTACACGTTGGTTGATTGAATCAGCAACTTTATCCTCATAGCCAGAATATGTTGAAATTGCATACCAGGCTCTTGTATCGTCATATCTGTTTACTGCCATTGTTTTAACCCTTTCCTAAAATTAAATTAAATAACCAGCTAAAGAATATATCAAGTAAAGAAATAATTACAACGAATAGAATTGTGTACACAATCACTGCAAGTACCATTTTCCAAGTCGCTTTTCGGTTTGGCCACCTTACCTGTCGAAGTTCTCGCCATGAATCGCGAATATATCTAAAAAGATAAACAATCGGTCTAATTAAAATAAATGGTTTTTTTTCAGATTTTTTATCAATATTTTTTTCAGCTTTTTTAGCTTCTTTTCTTTTTAACTTTTCCGATTTTTTATCTTCAACAACTACTTTTTTCCGAGTAATTGTTGGCGTCTCTTCCTCTTTCTTCTTAGGAGAGTCGCTTGCTTTGATTCTCGTAATCTTCGCCATTTTACTCCTTTACTTAGGTATCAAAAAAGTCTGATACCAGACTTGTCAAGATTATACTACACTGGAAATAGATAGTCAAGATAATCCTTCATCATTCTCGTACCGGATATAATCGGTAGAAAATTAGTTAATTGTAATTTAATCATATACTCTAAATCAAAATCACTACTCCAAATCGCCATCGACTCCTCCATCCTCTGTAGGAGATTATTAAGTTCTTCATGGTCATCTTCGCCCGAAACATTTAGATAAGACTTATTCGATGCATCCGCCACGCCGCCATCATGCGTAGAAATTAAAATATTATAGTTTGCAACATCTTTCATCCAAGATGTTCCACAAGCTTCAAGCCCAACAATCGGAATATTTATCGCTACGTTTGATCCAACTGAAAGCCCATACGCCAACTTTTCATCATAGTCAGCGAGATAATGTACATGGTCTCGTAAATAATCATCTTTGCGTACTACATCTAAGATATGATTGAGCTTTCTTAACATATTTTCATCACCAGTATGTATTCTTCCGGCGATAATATAATGTGCATTACGGTTCTCTAAAACATTTCTTAATCTTAAAGGATCGCGGAAAGGCAAATCCGGCCTCTTATAATCAACAAAGCGACGTTTAAAATCAAAGATGAAGTCATCGTTACTGAAATTTAAAATTCGACCCTCTTGATCCGGGCGAGTCTTTAAGGTTTCATTTAAAATATTTCGACCTATTCTTTTAAACTCTCGAATATCATCAGTCGTAATTTTATCGATTTTTGTTGTAAAATTCGGCGTCAATATGTCTTGATTGTCAAAGATTTCATTTTTCTTGAAAAATTCCAAAATCTCCGGTAAAACCCATCTTTCTAAATCAATTCCGTTCGTAATAGGTTTGAATCTAACTTTATTTCCGGCAAGATCATAATAGTTCGCAATTCTTGCGTGCAACTTTGAGACGCCACTTCTAAGTTCCGCAATTTCAATCGAAACTGACGAAAGCTTAATTCTTCCATCTGTAAACTTTTCAGTTAACCATTTTTTTACTGCAAGCGATCGAATGTTAGGAAATACATATTGTTCAAACTGTTCATAAGTAAACTCCGCCTCTGCGGCCTGCACTAAAGTATGATTGGTATATAAAGTATGTTTTCGCGTATAAACCATTGCTTCATAAAAATCCATACCATTATTAGTTAATTCATCAAGTCTGGCTAATGCTGCAAAGAAAGTTGCCACTTCATTTAGTTGTATAATTGCCGGTCTTAATCCTACTAGCTTTAAAGCTGCGTATCCGCCAAAACCCAAAGCCACTTCTTGATATAGACGATGATCTGATCCGCTCGTATCGGAATATAATTCGCCATAATTAGGTTCAGTAATCGAAAGAATTCTTGTGTTTTTAAATCTCTTTTCAATAACCTCAAGCGGGCAAAGCTCTCCGCGGCATTTTATATAAACTTTATCAACTAAGTTAAAACCAAAATCATGATAATTTTTCGAGATATGTTCATCGACCAGTACGCCATCTTTCATCACTTGTTTAGATTCTTGAGGATAAAATGGTACGACTGTGACAAAAGGGACATCCATTTTTTCGGCAACTCTTCTAGTATCAGCCGCAAGCACTCCAAGTCCACCGCCTCCTCTGAAACCATTTTCTTGGTCATACATTTCAATCGTCCAATAAGTATAAGGTCGTTCGGGGGCAATTGATTTTGTTAAGTGTTTACGTTCGGTAGCCTCATAAAAGACATCTACGTCCTCAATATTTTCTAGTGGATGGTAAAAAAACTGCCCTTCCGTTTCCATGCTTATGATTATATCACATTAATACCAAAATGTTTTTGGTAATTTTTCGGCAATTCTTTGATGAAAATCCCAGTCAAACCCTTCGAGTCGTTTCGGATTCTTTGTTTTAAAATATTTTTTTCGAATCTCCGCCGCTGTCATTTTCTTTCCGGGAATTAAAGTATATTTCTTATAGAAATTTAAACCACGTTTATAGTTATCCGGTGGCAAAACTGCCATTGGTAGAAAATCACATTTCATTTCCGGATCACTATATAGTTTTAACGCCAACATCGACATTGTCGGAATAATCTCTTCTTGTTTTTCATAAACATCCTCATTCTTAAAAACTGTAGCTTGTCTAGTTGCCGATGGAGCAACAAAAACCACACCGCCATCTTTCAATCCATCATGTGATAAATTCGTATAAATATTTCTAAAATCACGTTTCAGACGATTTCCAACCTCATATAATTCAGTCCCCTCTCTTAAATTCATCTTTTTCCAAGTTGAAGGAGTAATGGTTGGAGTAATTACGATACCAAGTCGAAGAATTCGATCATAATTTGGTGCTAATGCTTCATACCAAGGTAAATTAACTGGAAAATACATCAAACTTTCACCCATAATATCGATTTTCATCATCAAAATCCGCGCAATCTCGCCAAGAGATGGATGATTAAAGCCAACCACAAGGCCATTTTTTGTATCTTTTGGCATACCAGCATAATCCCCCGGAGTTAATTTAGATAAAACTTTTACTAATTTCTTTCTTGCTGCTTTAGTATGTTTTTCGGAATTACTTTTTGGTCCAGTAGTCCCGAGAAAATAATTAATCGCTGTATTGCAAGCTTTCCCTACTGGGACCATTTCTCGTCTTAATTTTCCAGCATCAAAAGTTTCAAGTAAAGAATAATTTTTATGTTGTATTTTATCAATCACTTCCTCTGCGGAAAGTGTTTTAAGTTGATCAATAGTAAAAACTTTTTTCTTTGTCATTTAGCTCCTAAATAAGTTATGGCTGGGGCGGTAGGACTCGAACCCACGCATGGCGGGATCAGAACCCGCTGCCTTACCACTTGGCGACGCCCCAATGCGTTACTTATTATAACACAATTAAAACTTCAAACAAAATGTCGTGAATTTTTTATCGCAAGTAGCTGATAAATCCCATCCGCTTCTTTTAGCCGTCGCTTTTGCAATCGAAAGACCTAAACCGACTCCTTCCGAAGTTTTATCTACTTGATAAAAACGTTCAAAAATATGCTCCAAATCTTTTTCTGAAATTTTGGCACCATCATTCGAAATAGTTAACGAATGACTATCAAGTTCTAATTTGATTCTTTTATCACAGTATTTAATTGCATTATCCATTAAAATATTCAAAACTTGCAAGAAGTCATTTTTATTAATTTTTATATTTTCAGGTGTATTAATATATTTCGTAAACTTAATTTTTCCTAAACGTGGCTCGAAACTTTTTAGATTTTCGGTTAACAATTTATCTAAATTTACTTCATCATATTCTACATCTTTTATCAAATCTGTTCGTGCAAGCGCCAGTAACTCATTATTGAGAATAGTTAATTTCGTTGTTTCTTTTTCAACATTCGAAATCCATTTATTGCCTTTTATGTCAGCTGCTTCTAAATTGGCTGAGATTGCAGCTAAAGGTGTTTTAATTTCGTGCGATGCATTCGCGATAAAAACTTTCTGTGATTCATACGCTTCACGCACCGGCTTTATTGCTTCTTCGGCCAAGAAATATGATACAAAGGCTACAATAATTTCAATTACTACACCCGAAACAATCAACATAATTAACAAATCTTTTGCTGCTGCTTGTTTCTCATTTTGAATTGTTACATTAATCAAATTCTCAAAATCATCTGTATAAATATTAATTTGGTTTTCTGGCATCGGCGGTCGTCGATTTGCCGATTGAGTTGCAATTATATATATTACAGAAAAAATAATTAAAATTACGATCGATGTGATTCCAAGATTGATTAAAATTAAACGATTCCTTAATTTTTTGAACATAGCTTATAACCCAGATTACGAATCGTCTTAATCTCGACTTTTGATTTAAGACTTTTAAGTTTCTTTCTTAGATAAGAAATATATACTTCTACATAGTTTTCCTCAAACTCTACTTCTGATCCCCACACATATGCTAAAATCTGTTCTTTTGTAATTGCCGAGCCAGGAGTTTTTATTAGCATTTCGAAAATCCTAGCTTCTTTGTCAGTTAGCTCAACCCCATTTAATGTGCGATTAGTGAGATTGAGTTTCAAATCCTCAAAGTTTAAAACTTTCGCTTCACTTAAAGCAGGTCTTCTTACTAAAGCCTTAATTCTTGCAATTAATTCTATTGATTTAAACGGCTTCGCTAGATAATCATCTGCGCCGAAGTCAAGCCCACGTACTTTATCCTCAACTTCATTTAGTGCCGACAACATTATAATCGGAGTTTTAATACCACGGTGTCGCACGGTTTTTAAAATATCTAAACCCGACATCTTTGGAAGCATGATATCTAACACTATCACGTCATAATTTGGTTTCAAAGCTAGTTTCAATCCTTCTTCCCCATCTGCCGCATGATCAACATTAATTCTTTCTTTTTTTAGTAAATGAATGACCGCTTCTGCTAAAAATTTTTCGTCTTCTACATATAATATTCTCATGTCTCTATTATAATATACACAAATTAAATCAACCTTAAAACTTAGTTTTTAAAACTAGTTTTTAATTTTAATCATATATAATATATAGTATGGAAAACAAAGTTTTCGATCGCATTGAGAAGAAATATTTAATCACAAAAGAGCAAAAACGCAATATGCTTAAAGTGGTTAAAAAGAATATGAAAGAAGATGTTTATTTTAAATCTGAAGTCTTCAATTTATATTTTGACACCGATAATTATGATTTAATCATTCAATCGATCGACCAACCGATTTTTAAAGAAAAGCTTCGTGCTCGCTCTTATGGTGGTTACGATCGAGTCTTCCTCGAAATCAAAACTAAAATCCGCGAAAAAGATGCTAACCCGGGCTATAAACGACGAGTAATGATTACGATTAGTGACTTTGATGAACTAGTCAATAAAAAAGCAACTATGTTAGAACTAGCTTCTCGCTCCATTGAAACTAAAAATGATCTCCAGATTGCAAAAGAAGTGGATTATTTAATAGAAAATTTTGATTTAAAACCGAAACTTTTGGTTATGTATCATCGCGAAAGTTATCAAGGAGAGAATAAACTTAGAATAACTTTTGATGAAAAATTAAAATATCGTGATAATAATTTAAGCTTTAATAAAGCAAAAGGTGATAAAATCTATTTTAAGGACAAACGTGATATCATCATGGAGGTTAAAGCACACGGTGTTCTGCCTCTCTGGTTAGTAAGCACCATGTCGGAAAATAAAATTTATCCTCAACAATTTAGCAAAGTTGGCAAAATATTTGAAAAAATAAGAAAGGAAAAACATGTTTAACACAATATTTGATTCAACCGCTACTGGTCTAGATGTTACAACGGCTTTGATTTGTTCTGGTGTTGCCCTAGGTCTCGGGATCGTCATCGCTATTACCCATATGGTGACTTCTCAAACTAGCAAAAGCTTTCTTGTCACTCTCGCAACTTTGCCACTCCTAGTCATGGCTGTAATGATTATGATTAACGGCAATCTTGGTACTTCGATTGCTATTCTTGGTGCTTTTTCGTTAATCCGTTTTCGTTCCATTCAAGGCAACGCAAAAGAACTTCTTAGTGTCTTCTTTGCCATGATGATTGGCCTTGCTTGTGGTATGGGACATGTTTTCTTCGGTGCCGTAATCACAGCCATCGCTGTTGTCGCAATCCTTATCTTTTCCTTTACGCATTTCCTTGAACCAAACAAAAACCAACGCGTGTTAAAAATTGTTGTTCCGGAAGATTTAGATTATGAAGAAGTATTTGATGAAATATTTAAAAAATATACTAAAAAGGCCGACCTTGTACGGATGAAGACTGTCAATATGGGTAGTCTTTATAAACTAACTTATGATGTGGTTCTAAAAAGTGGGGTCAAAGAAAAAGCTTTTCTCGATGAACTTAGAGTAAAAAATTGCAATTTGAAAGTCTTACTTTCCCATCCAGTACTCGAGGAGGAAATTTAATGGCGACAGACGTTCGTGAGCAAAAATTTAACTCACGATGGTTATTTCTAGTTATTCTCTTATTAGCTATCCTCATCGCCACTCTGATTATTAATCTTAATAAAACCAATAACTTTGCGGAGAGAGTAATTGGAACAGTAACGGTAGACAATGGCGATGAAAAAATCAATTGGGGACGTTATCAGACAGTTAATGTCAACCTAACTGATTCTTACAAAATTATGAAATCCGGTATTTATCATTTAACTGGTTCTATTCCTGACGGTTCAATTACTATTGATATTACTAAAGAAGATGTCGTGAAGTTAATCTTAGATAACGTTACAATTAAAAATAGCACTGGTCCCGCAATTAGCTGTTTAGATGGCGATGATTTAGTAATAGAACTAGTTGGCGAAAATTCTTTAGAGGACGGAGCAGAATATTCAGGTAACTTAAATGAAGACATTGAAGGCGCCCTCTACTCAAGAGCCGATCTGACTTTCGAAGGTGACGGAATTTTAAATCTAACCGGTAATTATCAAGACGGTATTGTTGCAAAAGATGATTTAAAAATTAAATCCGGTACTTATAATATAACTGCTGCTGATGATGCAATTCGTGGTAAAGATTCAGTCTATATTCTAAATGGCGACTTCAAATTAGAATCCACTGCCGATGCAATAAAATCCACCAACGAAACAACTGCCGGTAAGGGTTTTATACTAATTGAAAATGGAACTTTTGATATTAAATCCGGGGCAAAAGGTATAAAAGCCATCAACAGTATATTAATATATGGTGGTGAATACGAAATAAACTCGTATGACGATGCAATTCATTCGAATAATTATGTTGGCATTATCGATGGTGAGATTAAAATCGATTCCGGAGATGACGGCATTCACGCGGATCGTGAATTAATTATTGACGGTGGAAATATAGTAATAGAAAAAAGTTATGAGGCGCTTGAAGCTCAAGCTGTTACGATTTATGACGGCGAAATCTCATTAATTTCTTCAGATGATGGCATTAATGCTGGTGGTGGAGCAGATGGTTCCTCGATGAACCGTATGGGTGCTAACCCATTCGACGCTGATGAAAATTGCGTCCTAACTATTAATGGCGGAGATATTTATATTAACGCCGCTGGGGACGGAGTTGATTCAAACGGCTATCTTTACTTTAATGGCGGCAAGGTCATAGTTGATGGACCCACCAATAATGGTAACGGAGCTCTCGATAGCGGAATAGACATCGTAATGAATGGCGGTGAGGTTATTGCCATTGGCGCCTCTGGTATGGCCGAAGACTTAGGTTCCGGTTCAACGATTTACAATATTAGTATCTATTTTAAAACGACAGAGCTAGCCGGAACTAAAGTAGAAATCAAAGACTCTGACGGAAAAACTATTTTAAATCATACCTCGGCTAAATCTTTTAACCACATCGCAGCAGGTTCGGAAGATTTTATTCCGACCAAAACTTATACTATTTATATCGATGACGAAGAATATGAAAGCTTTACAATTTCAAATATTGTCACAACAGTTGGTAATTCTTATGATATAATGAAACAAAGGAGGTAAAATGCAGTTAATTGTAATTTTACTAATTACTGTATCAATTTTGACAGTGCTGTCTGGCGCGACAGTATTTTTTGGCGCCAAAAAAGGTGAACGCCTTAAATCGTTCTGGTTTTTTGTGGCGACTATTTTTGCTGCAATTTGGATAGTATCAATCTGTATATTCTTAAGAGCAGCCCCGAATTCAACATTTAATATGGCTTGGCATACAAACTGGACTTTTGTTAGCGCAATTTTTATCGATATAGCCCTCCTTGCATATATAAGCTGGCAAGAAAAATTCGGAAAACTCATTACGGCTTTCTTCTTTATCTTAGGTTTAGTTTTAACAGGGATTTTCGTCAATAATCCAGCTCTGTTATATACAGATATTATACTAGCAAACTCTGGTAATAGCCTTGTGACAAACGTTGGGCCTTTCTATTTTGCTTATGCTGGGTTCTTCTGTCTTCTAGTACCAGCCGTTATGTTAACTCTTCTAAAACAAATTATAACTTCATCTTCATTCAAAAAACGCGGTGGAGACTTAGTCTTACTCATCGGTTTTGGCATTTCCGGAACCATGTCCTTAATTTTTAACCTAATCCTAACATTTTGGCGTTGGGACTTAATCTGGTTAGGCCCGCTCGCAATTTCGACGACAATTATAGCCTTCTACTATTCAATTTTGCGATATAGAGTCTTGAACCTTTATTCAACGTGGCTTAAAGTTCTTTCTTATATTGTTATTATCACTTCACTTGCAGTAGTTTATATGGTTATCTTTTCTATCGTCTTTGCTGCCATGTTCAGAGGTGCTACACCATCAACTGAAGTTATAGTTTTAAACTTTATTATGATTCTTATCGTACTGTTGCTTCTACCAGCAACCAATGAGCTTAACATGTTTATTCGTTCGTTAATCTCGAACCAAAAAATCGATACAGTCTACATAGTTAAAAAGCTAGTTAAAGCTTCGCCAAAGCAAACTAGTCTGAACGAATTAGCTAGTTTCTTAGCAGAACACATGCATTTTAAATACATTGGTTTCTTGATTGATAACCAGATTTACGGTTCTACTCCACGTGAGTTTACAGCTAATGAAGTTAAAATGGTTTCTAAGCTAGGTAAACCCGAAAATGGTGTCTGGCAAAAAGTTGATGAAGCTTCTCCAGAATGGCAACATCTGGATCTATCCGCAGTAGCTGTGTTGAGAGATGTTAACGACAAAACCTTTGGCCAAATTATGCTCGGTAAACCGATAGGTAAAACTAACTTTAACCGTCAAGATTTAGTACAAATAGAAACTATCCTCAATATAGTGTCTGTAATCGTGGATTCCAAAAAACATTCTAATGAAAGGTAACCGACGAGATGGCGTCGATTATGTTAAAACAAACTCGGTGGACCATCCTGCTTTCGATTAATGCAGTTGCAATTTTAGTGGCTGGCATTGCAATCGCAAGTGCAATCTGGTTCAATGGCGGTTTGGAATTTAGAGTCGTCGGCGAACGTTCGGATATCATTTCAAACGATGTTGAGGAAACCGAACTTCTAGACGCAGCATCTAGTTCCAACGCCAAAGCAGAAACGATAAATTATATTGGCAATGATGATTATATTTCAACATCTAGTCACGAATACGATAATTCAGACGTACCTGCTGGAGAACTTTGGAATGAAAAGTCGATTAAAATTTACGCCACACCAGATATCGACATCTGTGTTGGTGGTGGTTTGACAGATCTCGGAGAAATGTACTGGCAGACCTCAGACGCCAATGTCATTAGCGGCTTTTATAATACAGCGAGAACTTGGCTTGGATATGATAAAGACACTTGTAGATATCCATTAATTAGCGGTATCGGAACAACTACAATTACGGCTGGTACTTACGACGGTAAACGTAAGGATTCCATTACGGTAACAGTCGTCGAGCCGCCAATCGAACAGTGGAAGCATGAAGTTTTAACATTAGTTAATAAAATACGCGTCAAAAACAACTTAAATCAGCTATCTTGGGGTGAAACTTGTGAATCAGCCGCCGATGTCCGCGCAAAAGAAACTATTGCTCTCTATAGTCACACCCGTCCAGATGGTAGTAGCTGGCACACTGTCTGCCCACCTCCTGAATCTGGTGGTGTGAGCGGCGAAAACCTTGTTATTGGTAATTCAGCTGTTTCTCCCGTTACAGCCGTTTCTGCTTGGATGGGATCAGAAGCTCACCGTGCCAATATTTTAAACCCGGATTATACGAAATTAGCTGTTGGTTTTATCTTTGATCTTGATTCTGAAGAAAAGACCTACTGGTCGCAATTCTTTAGCACTTATTAAGGTCTCTCACTGATTAATCGTTCTAAGAATTGATTTTTCATATCCTCAAACATTAAGGAAGTTTGTAATTCGGAACCATAAACCGTAACATTAATTCTCGTTTGCAATAATTTATTATTATAGAAATAATGCTCGAGAACCAAACTTCTAGTAGTCCCTGGCCACCAAGCTTGATCGAAGAAAAGATTTCCAAGCCCGTAATAAATTGCACCGTCACCATACAACTCAAAAGTTTGAGGTTGATGTGCACTTGTCCCGACAACTATATCTGCACCAAGGTCAATTAAGTGTCTAAAGAAGCCAATTTGGTCTCCAGCCGCTGAATCTGCATAATCACAAGTTGTATCTTCTTCCGTAGCGACATAGGCGCTACATTCATAATACTGAATATCCACAATGACTAAATTTCCTTGCTCTTTCGCCTTTTTTATCTCATCTACCGCATTTTCTTCATAATATTGATTCGCGCCAGGAGTATCATCATAAGTCGCACCACCAGTCGACAAATTATACGCTAGAAAAGTAATCCCATTTCCCTTTTCATTGATTTGAAGCGGTATTGCGGCCTCATCCGCAGTTTTTCCTCCACCAACAATCTTTATACTATTATTGTTATATATATCTATCGTCTCGAGCGCCGCTTCATCACCACAATCCTGATTATGATTACCAGTTAATTCGACAATATCTAAACCAATCGCAGTCAAAGTATCAATAAAGCGCGGATCAGAACAAATATTCCCAGAATAGGCATATTCCGAAAACGACGACTCATTCGACGTGTGTGTTAAATCAAAACTTGAGAGATACTCTCCTAAATTCTGTGAAAAGTAAGTAGCATCGCCAACCTCATCCAATTTAGCATTCATTGCACGAGACAACGCAGTAACTCCGGTTTGTGCCATTGTTAATACGTTCTTCTTGCTCGGATATTCTTTTTTAAAAGCCTGTTCTACCAAAGGTTTGATTTCTTCATCGTACTTTTTTGAATCAAAAGAAATTACTCTAAAAATTGCACCATTATTATAATTATCTAGATAATATTCCCCATTGATACTTAGTAGTTTTTCTCGAAAATCAAGTTCAGAAACATCAATCATATTAAACGAATTTTCCGTAGCGTAAGAATCAGAAAATAATATTTCAGAGCTATCTGCCGTTACGTTAGTGCCTGTGCTGTAAAAATCTGTAACTGGGACAAAAACATTATATAGAAAATCGTTCTCATTAAGCTCAGGATATTGGAGATAATTCTTCGCGGAAACCGTTACATCTCTATCTAATTCTAGCTCGTCAGTAAAAATAGTAGCTAGTACTTCTAATTCCGAATCATTTAAACTTTCATCATAATATACCACACCAGGTAATCTAAAAAAACCAGTTTTCGTAAACCATTGCACCCCAAAAAATACCAACGCAAATGTTAAAACAAATAGAATAGAACCTATTAAAATACGACTCTTCTTATCTCTCTTCTTCATGATTCTATTGTAGCATAATATTACGTCGATTGGCGTGAAGCCTTTCTAGACGTGTTATAATAAGCTTATGTTAAACTGGTTTACTCGCAACGAGGTTAATAGGGAGCTATATTCTCCTAATCGTACTGTCAAATGCCAAGTTATTTTAGAAGCGGGTAAAATTTCTTATGAAGTTTATAAAAATGATAAATTAGTGATTAAGCCTTCGCGCCTCGGGTTTTTTATTTGCGGTGAAAAACTACTGGGCGAAAATCTTAAACTGATTCGCGAACAACGTAAAAAGCATCAAGAAATTGTTGAAATGCCATGGGGTGAAGATAGATATCTTGATAATAATTACACCGAAAGTGCCTTCTATCTATCTGAAAAAAAAGAACCCAATCGTATTTTTACATTACGTTTTCGTGTTTTCGATAACGGCGTAGCTTTTCGCTATGAAATTCCTCCTCAGCCAAAATTCAGTCAAATCACTATTAAAGATGAGCTTACAGAATTTAATTTGAATCCCAATACGGTCGCTTGGAGCATTCCAGCTTATCAACCCGATCGTTATGAGTATAGTTACACCAAAAGTGCAGTCTATGATTTAAATAATTCAGTTCACACACCACTTACTTTAAAAACTCCAAATGAGGTGTATTTATCAATCCACGAAGCCGCACTTTATGACTATGGCGCCATGACCCTAAAACTTAATGAGAGAAACATTCTAAAAACTGACATTACACCATTATCTGACGATACTAAAGCCCACGTCGCCCTACCATTTCAAACACCATGGCGACTTATTATGCTTGCAGATAGTGCAACCGAATTAACAACTAATCGTCTGATATATGTTTTAAATGACCCGCCTAAACAAGATTTTTCATGGGTTAAAACATTAAAGTTTATCGGTATTTGGTGGGCAATGTATGTCGGAGAATGGACTTGGGCTCCAGGCGAAAGACATGGCGCCACGACTGAACACGCAAAAGAATATATTGATGCCGCAGTGCGTTTAGGAATCTCCGGGTTACTTATCGAAGGTTGGAATGACGGTTGGGAAGGTGACTGGCTCGAAAATGGAATTAACAATAAATTTACAGTTGCTACTCAGGATTTTGACCTCGAAGAGGTGGCCCGCTATGCGCAAATTCGTAATGTCGAAATAGTGGGACACCACGAAACTGTCGGCTTTGTCGATAATTACGAAAAACAACTTGAGAAGGCCTACAATTACTATGCTGCCAATAATATTCATTATATTAAAACTGGATATGCTAGTAGTAAAATGTTGATCAATGGCCGACGCGAGTATCATCATTCTCAAGTGGGAGTAAAACACTATCAAAAGACATTAGAATTAGCTGCGAAAAAACACATTTGTCTAGATATTCATGAACCTATAAAAGGTACTGGTATCGAACGCACTTGGCCAAACCTCCTCACTCGTGAAGGTGCTAGAGGCCAAGAATACGAAGGCGGTGCTTTAAGTCCATCTCATGCGTGTTATCTTCCCTACACTAGATTACTATCCGGCGGCATGGATTATACTAGCGGCATTTTTGACATCGAGAACGCTGTTAAGCGCATGGCAACAACGCTTGCGCGCCAAGTCGCCTATTTCGTCACAATTTATTCTGGTATGCAGATGGCGGCAGATCGACCCTACATTTACGAACAACGTTTCCCTGACGTTTTTCGTTTCGTTTCTGAAGTTCCAACCAATTTCGCTAAGACAATTCCACTAGCTGGAGAAATCGGTGAATATTATATTGTCGCAAGACAAGATCGCGATAGCGATGATTGGTATATTGGCGGAGTAACTGACGAATTTAATCGTCGTGTTAATCTCCATCTCGACTTCTTATCTGAAGGAACCTATGAAGCTGATATCTATTCCGATTCTGATGAAGCACATTTCCGTGATAATCCTTTCGGCATTTTAATCACCAAAAAACGCGTTGGCAGAACTAATACAATCGATATCTACATGGCTCCTGGCGGTGGCTTTGCTATTAGACTCAAAAAACTATAAATTTAGATTTGTTCAGCAGTAATAATTAATCGATGCGTTGCATCGCCCATTCCTAAATCTTCCCCAGCGCAAGTCATTATTACAATTGTTTCTATTTCACTAGACTCCAACAATTCTGGCATCACAACATCATCTTTTTCAACAATCTCTCGCTCGCCAACGATATATTTTACATCATCATAAATAATTTCATCACCAATTTTTACATTCTCTAAATTATTAAATACTGTGCTCGAATGTCCGATTAATAATGTTTTATTTTCCGCACCAGAATAACTACCGACTATTGTGTCCGGAGTCTTTAATTCATGATTCTCTATTTTTAAGCTCGTCACATCAGAATTAAGTTCAATCGTCGGAATAATAAGTTTTGCGGAAATCTGATAATTCGCAGCTTCTGCTGGCTGTAAACCAACAACAATGTATACTAGAAAAGCAAAAATATACAATCCAAAGAATATATACCTAGGATTTAATCGTTTGCCGATTTCCACACACTCCTCCTTATGTATCTATTATAGCACAAGCTTTTTTAAATACCAGGACTAAAATATTTTAATTTTTTTTCATGTATTTTGTAATTTTTATCGTGCGAACCCACTTCACTCCAAAAAGCTCTTGAATGATCCATATGGTTAAGATGTGCAAGTTCATGTAGGATTACATAATCCCTTAAAACCTCAGGAATCTTCATTAAACCAATATTTAAAGAAATCGTTTTATTAGACGAGCAACTTCCCCATCTCGTATTCGCATGTGTTAAACGACACTTATTATATTTATATCCGTGTAAATTTGCTAAATATTCTAAACGATATGGCAAATACTCCTTCGCTTTTTTCATTAAAACTTTTTTCTGATAATCTCGCGCACGTTGATTTTTCGGATCTTTAATCGGTAATTTTTCTCGAATATTTTTTCGATTTGAATTTAGAAAACGCTTCGCTAAAAACTCTGAAGTGTATTTCGGTACTGACATTTGTAAACGTCCAGAAGTCGAAACAGAAAATCTTACCCCTCTAGCAAGTGGATTTTTTCGAACAATTACCTCTCCGAATTCTTTGTCAACAATAATCATCTGTTTTCGCCGAGCTCAGCCAAACCAGTAATCACATGCCTTGTTTGTGTTTCAAAAGTATGTTTACCAGAAAGGATAATCGGTCTTTCTATTTCAGTCGGCGCTTCAATCTCAGAAACAGCTTTTTCGTAAACTTCCTTGGCTTTCGCTACATTTTTAAAGCGAGACTTTAAACGCGACCTAATTGTCGCTACATCCGTTTGAATCCAAATTAAAGACGGCTCATATCCTTGATTTTTGAGCAAAGTTCGAATTTCTTCACGCTCTTTTTCAGTCTTTAATTCACCTTCAATCAAAATAGTTTGTCTAGTTTTTAAAATTTGTTCTAAAACCACTAATAAGTTTTCATGAGAAAAGCTATATTTCTCTTTCAATTCACCTAAATCATAAAATGCCAACCCGAATTTTTTTGCGAATTTCTCACCGAACGTCGTTTTCCCACTACAAGGCGCACCGAAGACAAGCAATGCACGCGGCCTAGATTTATTACCTTCCATCATACCTCCCATTATATCATTAATGGCAGGGGTGGCAAGACTTGAACTCGCGACACCTGGTTTTGGAGACCAGTGCTCTACCAACTGAGCTACACCCCTATAAATTTATATCTTAATTTTATCACAAAAAACAGAAAATATGCTAAAATAATATAAATGAAAATACTTATGCTAGGATGGGAACTTCCGCCACATAATAGTGGTGGGCTTGGTGTTGCCTGCTTGAACCTTTCCCGTGCCCTAGCAAAAGTAGGTGCGAAAATTGATTTTATTCTGCCGTACAATGCTAAATATTCTGACATTGATTTCATGAATATTTATTCTGCGACCATGCTTGACCCACTATTCCGATATGGAGGCGGCTCATACGAATCATTAAAAATCGAAGAAGAATTTATCCCGACTTTTAAAGAAGGAAAATTGGCTTCAATCCGCGAAATTCAAAATGAATACGGAAAATATGTTGATGATTTTGTAAAAACTAACCATCCGGATATTATCCATGCTCATGATTGGTTGACTTACGAAGCTGGTGTCATGGCGAAGAAAAAATATAAAATCCCTCTGGTTGCACATGTTCATGCTACTGAGTTCGATCGTTCTGGTATGAACAGCGGCAATCCGCTCATCCATGAGATTGAATATGAAGGTCTCATGATGGCCGACAAAATCATCGCGGTATCTGAACTAACTAAACGCATCGTGCACGAGAAATATAAAATTCCACTTTCAAAAATAGACGTAGTATATAATTCACTCGATGATGATTACGAAATCGGAGATTACGAATTTGATGATAATTATTATAATTACATCAAGAATTTGAAAGAAGCTGGATACACTATAGTATCT
>JAFRCO010000002.1 GCA_017404325.1 Candidatus Saccharimonadota bacterium | reverse complement strand
TACTACAGATGATAATGCTCTTGCAATTGCTGCTACCGATGGCTATCGTCTAGCCGAAAAAAAGCTCATCGATAAGGTAGAAAGCGAAGTTAAAGCTATTGTTCCATCGAACTCTTTACAAGAAGTTCTTCGCTCTATTAACGACGAGATGGAAGAAGTTGAAGTGTCCTTCAATGAGGATCTAGTTCGTTTCCGACTTGGTGAAGTAGAGATTATTTCTAAACTTATCGACGCCAGCTTCCCTGATTACCAAAAGCTAATCCCTAAGGAAAATAATATCAAAGTTGTACTAAATCGTGATGAACTAGTACGTGTCACTAAGCTAGCTGCCCTCTTTGCGCGTTCTGTTGGTGGCTCTATTGTTTGTGAAACCAAGGCCCCAGATCTTTTCTTAGTTAAATCTATCGCCAATGAATTCGGTGAAAACGATTCAGTAATTGAAACCAAGGTTGAAACTCCTGGTAGAATTAATCTCAACTCTAGGTTTTTGATTGATGCCCTTAATGCTCTAGAAGAAAAAGAAATTAAATTTGAATTCTCTGATCGTATTGCTCCAGTTGTTTTAAAAAATAAAAAGAACAACAATTATACTCACATTATAATGCCACTAAATTCATGATCATAAAATCCATTAAATTATTTAATTTTCGCAATCATACCGAATATTCATTAATATGTGAAGATGAAACTTCCTTGATTCTCGGTGAAAACGGTAGCGGCAAAACTTCTGTCTTAGAAGCAATCTATATCCTTACTCGTGGTAAAAGTTTTCGCGCTACAGATCCTGAAATCCTCAAACGAGGTACCACGTTCTATCGTATTGAAATTGAATACAATAACGGTGAAACTAGCATTGCGACCTATGATGGTAATCATAAAACTTTCCTCATTACAGATAAAAAGTCCCGTCGTTTACCTAAAAAGAATAAATACCCAGTGGTTCTTTTTCAGCCTTCGGACCTCAATCTTATTAGCCATTCCCCTTCGCGTCGTCGTGATTATTTTGACCGTATTTTTAGCCAATTTAACGAAAATTACGCCACTAATCTTTCTAGATATGAAAAAGCCCTCAAACAGCGTAACGAATTGTTAAAAAACGAGCATCTTACCAAAGAGTCTGTTTTTTCTTGGAATATCCTCCTTGCTAAATATGGCGTAGATTTATACAATTCTCGTAATAAGTTTATTCAAGAAATCAACTCACGTGTCACAGATGTTTATCGTTCTATTGCTGAAAATAATGACGAGATCAACATTATTTATAAAACCGATATTAATAGTGCAGACGATAATGAATATCTCCAAACCCTCGAACGCAACTTCGAAAAAGACAGTTATCTTGGCCACACTAGCTTTGGGGTTCATCGCGACGACTATATTTTCGAATTTAATCACAAAAACGCCGACGGCTCTGCTTCACGTGGCGAATCGCGTTCTATTATCCTCGCTCTTAAATTTATCGAGGCTGATCTCATCTACCAAAAAACCAATCTTAAACCAATTATTTTGCTAGACGATGTCTTCTCTGAGCTAGACGAAACTCGTCGCAAGTGCTTAATTAAAAATTTCAAAAACAATCAAGTGATTATTACGAGTGTAGAAAACATCACTCAACCGGAATAGCCTATTTGTTTGCTAATGTCTTATTATATTGTTCAATAAAGGCTAGTACAGGGTTTTCTTCCCCTTCAAAAAATTTCAAATTAGTATAAGCAGTTTTATCGTTGGCGTATCGCCTTAGTGCACTAGTGGCTCTAGCTAGTGATACGTACCTTTGTGCATATTTGTAAGTTTGCCAATCTGGGTTGGCACTAGAATTCACAAACGCCTCACCCGAAGCAACCCTCTTATCCTGGTCTGATGATCCCAAGAATACCTCTATCATCCTTAAAATATCTGATACAAACGAGACTGAGTTAGAATCTTTATTAATTGAATCTAATATCCCTCCATCCGTCACTCCTAAAGGAGTTTTTCTTTCGTTGTTATATATAATAAAATCCGCCAAAGTAGAGCCCTCATTAATCTTTCTCACTCCAGAGGAAGTCAAAGTCGTATTATTATTTACAAATTCAATAAATCCCGGATCATTGAAAGGATCATTAAGGGTAGAAGTGTCAAAGGTTGCAATCTCTGCACACTGTGCCGAACCGACCGCACCGATCGTAGCATATGTTTCGCAATCCCCAAACGTAGTCAAATATCCATCCGACGCATCCGCATAAGAAACCGGAAGTAGCGAAGCCACTGCATTGCTTACAACAGTAGAAAAGGTTCTCACATTAGCCAAATTTCCTACGATTTTCGCACTACCTATTGCAAACTTATAAATAATAGAACCTAAGAAAGTGTTTTTAGAGGTAATATCAAATGGGCTCCGATTTAGTCGATCTTCTTCTGCATTCATAGCAACAATTTTATTATTTAATCTAGCATACGAATCTACTGCCGCTGCATCTCCAGCTGTTGCGCCACTCCTCTTTGCTAGCTTACTTCCTACTACCACTGCCCCTTCTACCAACATCTCTCCCGCATCTACACCCTTTATTGTTTCGTAAGAATTATCAACTAGTGAACTATTAACTGTTGGTTCAACGAGTGACAGTATAGCGCTAGACGCCGTCTCGATCCCATCTTCGATAAACCTTCCAATCGAACCTTTTTGCTGTGAATTAACCGAAGCCACAGTGTTTTCTATCGTCTCGCTCCCACCCACGGTATTTACCTGATTTTCCACGGTTTTCAATATCCTCTCGTTCGAATAATTTTCTACCGCCTCTGTATCAACTTTATTTCCCGACAAAATCGCATACAAACTTGGAGAATCTAACGCTGTTCCGGTTACCTTTGTCACCTTTCCGGTCTTTACATCCACTACCTCAGTTTCTTCTTTATCATATAAATAGTTCATTGCGTCATTAAGTTTTGATTCGCTCCCGTCCCCCGCCTTCATTTTGCTAACATTCTCCATAAACAAAGCAAAAAATAAGCTTGACCTCTGCTCCCTTGATGTTGTATCGGCTACTTTAAGTTGATCTGCCGCGTTTAAGGTTGCCGTATCCGTATCGGCTGCAGAATTTTTATTTTTCACCGCTTCAATAAAATCTGTTGCATCAGTGCCAGAATTTGCTTTAGTCCCATTTTCTACATATTCATAATAAGTCTCTGTTTCACCAGTTTCAGAATTTGTCTCAGTTTTTTGTACTAGTGATACGCTATTTATATTAATATTACTGCCGTCCCCCATCAGAGTATTCATTTTTTCACTAAAATCATCTTCGCTGGTGAAATTATTTCTTTTGGTTCCAATTTCGTCAAATACTTCGTAGGCGTCCTCGTCATAATAGTAGGCTGCACATCTGTAAGTGGCATCGTTTACTCCGCTATATAAGGATATATCCGTGCCAACTTTATCCATAAAGTCTCCCGCACTGATAATTTCGCCGTCCTTTTTTAACGATAAACTTGTCCCAGCCTCATTATTATCCTCTACGAACTCACCGTTATTATCAACATAACCAACTAATATCCCTTTTCTCTTCAAAATTTCTGCAGTACCATCTGGGATTTCTCCACTCTCTAAAGCTTGCTGAAAGGCCAAATTCTTACTCGCTGTCATGTCTGCACATTGCATATCGGTCTCTTCTATTAATCCTTCGTAAATCGTAGTTGGGATGATATTCCCCGCGCTAAACACTACTGCCGCCAGTACAATCATCGCCGTAATAAAACCAGCCGCCCCCCAAGATTTTAATTTTTTTGTAGACTTTATTTTTGAGTTTTTACCAGTCACATGCGAAACAAACTGGTTATTATTCAGTGCAGACCTTTCGCTCGACCTTAAAGTTTCCTCAGCCGACATAATTAATTATAATTATAACATACTTAAGAGAAAAGTAAAGAAACATGCTACAATATACTGTATGATTAAGATCGAAAAGATTATCCCGGGTGGCTTTGGTTTAGGTACGCATGAAGATGGTCGTAAAGTTTTCTTTTGGAATGCTCTACCTGGCGAAGTTGTTACTGAGTATGATATTACCAAACAAAAATCACACTATCTTGAAGCTGTTGCTACCAAAATAGATCACCGGTCCAAATATCGCGTAGACCCCAAAGATAGTTGTTTTCTCTCCACTTCTCCCTGGCAAATCTTTGATTGGAATTACGAAAACCAGCTCAAAGCCGAACTAGTCGTTGAAGTCTTTCATGAACACCATATTAGTATCAATCAGCCAAAAATCTTTACAGACAACCAACCATACTATTACCGCAACAAAATGGAGTATGCCCTTTATTGGAATAATGAATCAAACAAAATTGAGTTAGCTTTCCATACTCGCGGATCTCATCGTAAAACCCCAATCCAAACTTCTTCCATTGAACGGACCGAGATCTTTTCTGCTGCGAAGGCTATTGTAGATAAATTAAATTCTGCACACGAAGAGGCTCGCCGTTACCAGTCGCTTTTGTTGAGATGCAATCAACAAGGTGAAGTTTCTGGTGGTTTATATGAAAATCACCAACCTCACCCAGTTTTTCAAAATCTTACCGACAAAATCCTAGGCCGTACTTATTCTTATTCGCCCAATGGATTCTTTCAAATCAACCTCCCAGTTTATGAGCTTGCCCTTCAAGAAATTCAAAAACACACTAATACCGACAACGTCTTAGACCTTTACTCTGGTGTAGGCACCATCGGTCTT
>JAFRCO010000001.1 GCA_017404325.1 Candidatus Saccharimonadota bacterium | reverse complement strand
GTAGTACTACTACTCATTGGTTGCGCTACATTATAAGCGTTCTTATAACCACCTAAGCTATTACTGAGTTTGCCGTAGTCGCCATCTCCTTTACCAGTTGGTAGTTTCCAGCCAGCAGGACAAAGTGAAGTATTAGCATTATTAGAATTATTCTCATTATCTAGCTTACTCGTATTAGCTTTAGCTGCAGGCCAGTTGTAATAGTTACCATAGGAATAGACATTAGCATTAGCTGCGGTCATATTAGAAACAGTAGAATTAGTATTGGAATTATTGTATCTCGGAAATCTATAGCCTGGATTATCAGTTGTACCGATATTTATCGTAGCAGTACCACTCTGAGTACCACTATAGTATTTACTGTTAGCTGTAGTGGAATTAGAGAAATTAGATGTCTCAGCAGTAGCTAGCCCAGCAAATACTCCGCCATATCCTTGTGCCTTAGTAGCATCAGACGAATTAGCTGCTTCAAGTCTTAAGTTCTCAATCATCCAGCAGTTTCCATCAGCTAGTTTACTTACAGCATAGGTTTGGCTATCACGTTGATCAATTAAAGCAATTACACTGCCAGTACTGAGACTGTCACAACCATGCCAATTCTGTAAGTAAGTAGTATTAGTAGCAGGTTTTACCCAAACAGCATATAAAGTAATGTATTGAGTATTGTTTTGTGCCGTAGCTTGGGCTAGTAAACTAGCATCAGCTGTAATGGTTTCGTTAGGACCAAAGACATTCCCAGCCGCTACTGCTGTAGCTAAATCAGTTTGGAAAGTACTGGAGTTTGGATTAAGTTGTACTGTAGACCAACCAGCAAACCCATAGCCAGCTCTTTTATAGTTAGAAGCAGCTAATGTAACTTCATCATCTTCTATTACGTTATGAGTAATACCCATAGTAGTAGTAGAATTAGCTCCATTATCGTTATAACGAATCACATAGTTAGCGCAGTTAGCATTAGGAGTAAGATAATAAATAATCTTATTATCATCTGCTCCTTGAGATGATTCAGCTAGACTATATCCTCCTGCTAGTAAACTATCTGTTACTGATGCTCCATAATAGACTGTTAGTTCATCTCCACCACTTGCTGAAGCAGAAGCTTTAGAAGTAATTTGTGCTTCTGTACTAGTTAGACCAATGAAGTTAGAACTAGTGGTTGCATTATAACTTGTAGTGTATCCCCATGTTCCTAGATTATTACCAAGAATAGATGCTGGATTAGCAGTAGTACCAGCAGATGGACTAATGTAACTAGTTTCTGTATTATCTCCATCCTTATATAGCTTATTGTCACTAGGTCCTTTAATAGAAACCGTATAGCCTAATGGACAAGTAGAAGTAATATCTAAGTTATCCGCACTAATACCAGCATGATCTCCTACTGCCGCAGCATTAATAACCACCGTATCATCAGTAGTTATGGAAGCGGTGTGGGCGAAGACATCAAAAGTAAATAGACTACAAAGAATATTAGTCGCGAGCAGGACAAAAACAAAAATTTTTATTTTGTAAAACATAACCCCTGTATGACCTTTTAAAGTTTAATATGTTTTTGTGTATAACTCTAACTCTATATACTATTATACCGCTTATCTTTAACCCATGTCAAGACTTTTTTACTCAAAAACTGGCAAATCTTCCGGAAACGGATCGAAATCGTCTTCATTAAAATCTGTAAAGCCATCCCCATCTTCATCTCGATACCCAGAAGAACCGTAAGGATTATATCCGAGTTCTATCAAAAATCTCGACGGAGTATTATAATTCCAATTCCCAAATGAAAACCGCGACGCCGCATAGGTTAAAAATAATTTTTTCATCGCTCGCGTCATCCCAACATACGCCAATCTTCTTTCCTCTTCTAAATCCGCTTCCGACTCGACCGCCCTCGAGCTCGGAAACAACCCATCTTCCATTCCAACAATAAATACTACCGGGAATTCCAACCCTTTCGCTGCGTGTAAAGTCATCAAAGTCACCGAATTCTTTTTCGATTTTTCGTCCGCACTAGACATTAAACTCGCATCCGCCAAGAACTCATCTAATTTTTCATAGACCGCCGCATTAGATACTAAAACTTCTAAGTTTGCCATTCGCTCTTCCGCGCTCGGCGTTCCATCATCCGTTAAACTTCTAAAATCGAAATATTCAATCGTCCTTCTAATTGTCTCACCCGGATTCTCATCTCCCGGAACTTCCTTCAAAAACTTAATCAACTTTCTTAAACTTTCTTTCGCTTTTCCCGCTTTTAAAACATCTATTAAGTCTGGATTCAAAAACGGTTTTTCGTCCTTCATTGAATCCATCGCTGAAGAAATTTTAGATAGCGACGCTTCCCCAATCCCACTCAAAACATTTTTTACCACCCGTTCAAAACTTACTTTATCCCGCTCATTTACAACTAACTTTAAAATCGCCAAAACATCTTTTACTTCTTTTCGATCATAAAATCTTACCCCGCCAACGATTTTGTATGGAATCTGCATATTCATAAATGCTTTTTCAAAAGCATACGACTGCGCGTTCGTTCGATATAAAACCGCAAAATCCGCATAATCCGAATAATCCTTTTTCATTTTCAAAATCGTGAGTGCCACGAAATTCGCTTCCTCATTCTCATCCCGTAAACTTTCAATATCTACCGGATCGCCATCTTCACTTTCCGTAAACAAAGTTTTTTCTGTTCGCATTTTATTTTCATCAATAATCTTTTGCGAAGCTTTTAAAATATTTCCCGTCGAACGATAGTTTTGTTCCAACTTTATCACCTTCGCTCCCGGAAAATCTTTTTCAAAATTCAAAATATTTGTAAAATCCGCCCCTCGCCACGAATAAATCGACTGCCAATCATCACCCACCACACAAATATTTCGTTCCCCATTCACTAATAACTTCACGATATTGTATTGAATTACATTCGTATCCTGATACTCATCGATTAAAATATGTTTAAACTTTTTCTGCCACTTTTCTCGCACTTCCGGATGATTCCTAAATAATTCCAATTCTTTTAATAATAAATCATCAAAATCTAGCGCCCCCGCTTTCACTTTTTCAATTTCATATTTCTCAAAAACTTGTGCAATTTTTCTTTGGTTTGGATAAAACGCGTTCGCGGCATATTCTTCCGGCCCATTACCTTGATTTTTTTCATTCGAAATAATCGACTGTATCGATTTTGGTTTTAAACTCTTATTATCAGTCAGCTTCAATTCCCGCATAATTCGCCGAATTAAAGAAATCTGATCGTCTGTATCATAAATCACAAAATTCCGATCTAAATTAATTGCCTCAGCTTCTTGTCGTAAAACTCTTACCGCAATCCCGTGAAACGTTCCCATATAAGGCATAAATGATCTAGACGGAAGTTGATTTAATAATCTTGCCAATCGCTCTCGCATTTCATTCGCCGCTTTATTTGTAAATGTCACCGCCAAAATTTCAGACGGTCGCACTCCGTGATTAATTAAATTCGCAATGCGATGCGTTAAAGTCTTCGTTTTACCGCTCCCCGCTCCTGCCAAAATTAACAACGGTCCCGAAAGTGTCTCGACAGCCTCCTTTTGTCTAGCATTCAAACCTTTCAAAACTTCATTCATCTAAACGTTAATCCCGTTAAATTCTTCCACGCCTTTTGCATTCAAATAGAATAGCGCCAATACTGCCATCCCCACGCTAAATAATAATCCTGCTCCGATTGTTTCCGTAGCGCCGACCCCACTCATAAATGCAAAACCAATAATAGCTATCATTACTACAGAAACACCCATACCAGTAAACACTGCTATCATCGAACTCATACTTTGTTTTACTACTTCTACATCATCCTCCGCATCCATTTTCGGATATTTCAAGTTCACGATAATACCAAATAGTTCCGCCACTAACGGTGTTACTACTGACGCAATTAGAATCATTAATATTTGCCAAATACTAAAATCAAATTTTATAAACATCATTAAATCGCCCACTAGAATAATCGGTACAATCACCACCATCGCCGCCAAAACTTTTCCAACAATAATCGTCATCGCTGAGACCGGTAAACTTTTTAAAACATTAAATGATTTACCTTCCAATGAAATCATTGAACTCGTAATCGAAGTCATCATTGAAGTAAAGAAAATCAATCCGAACATAAGCGCCGGCATAAAACTCATTATTTTATCCGCAGTCAACCACTCAACTCCATTTTCAGCAACCCCAACCATCATTCCATCCGTATTCACACAAAGAAATATACACGCTAAAAGATAAAGCACTAACCCAAATCCCGCGTTCACCACAAACACTGAAGAACTAACAAATCTATTAAGCTCTTTTTTTATTAACGCAAAAATAGGTTTACGTGTATTAATTTTATATTTTTTATTTTTAACCTCGCTTTTGACTACTTTTACTCGCGAATTAATCTTAAAATACACTCGTCCCAACAACAAAACCGTTAATAATAATATTCCCACATTTACTAAAATAAACATCACTAACTTTCCAATACTAAACTCCGACACTAAACCAATATATCCGCCTATCGGATAATAAACTGAAGCAATTCTTTCGTTGATACTTCCAGCATTTTGTGTAATCGATTGTAATATATCTTGAAGGCTAAAACTCGCAATTAGCACCACTATTAACGCAATAGTTGTTAATACAATCTCCGCCAAATTCTTAAATTTAAACTTTACTGAGAAATACGAAATCAGGCCACCGACAATACAAGAAACTACAACAGGAACAATTGGCAACAACAACAACGCTAATAAAGAAACTACATAATACAAAATCCCCATATCCATATTCACACCATAAACCAACATTACCGGAGCCAAAAACAAAGCGTTTACCATCACTTCAAACAAATAAAATTTCATCATCCTTATCAAAAGTACGGTCGACTTTTTTATTGGTAAAGAAAGAACTATATCGTCATCTCGACAATTGAATAATAATCCACTTGTTTTATATACCCCCTCCATCACAATAAAAAGCGTTGTTATAACTGAAAACAGTGTCAACGTTACAAATTCCATTCCCGTCCCAGATAACTGTTCCATTATCATATAACCATAACTCGCCATCGCCGACATAAAAAGTACGCCTATAATTATCGGCAAACCCATCTTCATAAATTTCGATCGATTTCTGCCACTGATTTTAAAAAAACTCATTCCCTCAGACAATGAAGCTTTAAACAACGAAAGTGCCTTCCTCATTTATTTTTCTAACTCCAAAAATACTTTTTCTAGGCTCTTATCGCCCTTTACTTCTTTCATGCTACCGACTTTAATAATCTTTCCCTTTTTAATAATCGCAACTTTTGTACAAAGTTTCTCTGCTACATCTAGAATATGTGTTGAAAAGAAAATTGTTTTTCCTTCTTTTACCATTTCTCGCATTACTTCTTTAGTATCAAACACCGCCTTCGGATCTAGCCCCACAAACGGCTCATCCATTATTAAAACTTTCGGATCGTGAGAAAGCGCTGCAACTAACGCCACTTTTTGTTTCATCCCATGCGAAAGCGATTCGATTGTGTCATTCAAGTTCTGAGAAATGTCATACATTTCGGCATACTTTTTTATATTCTTTTCCCTTCGCTCTTGTCCAACTTCGTACATATCACAGATAAAATCAATAAATTGAATCGCCTTCATGTTCTCATAAAGTTCCGGATTGTCCGGCACATAAGCTATTTCTTTTTTACAAGCTACCGGGTCTTCTTTAATCGATTTACCATTAATTAATATTTTGCCTTCATCAAAATCATGCACTCCGACAATTGCTTTAATTAAAGTAGTTTTACCCGCGCCGTTATGTCCAATAAAAGCAAATATTTCATCTTCGTCCACTTCAAAAGAGACATTATCTAGTGCTTTCTTTTCCCCATATTTTTTCGTGACATTAGAAATCTTAATCATGTCACCATTATAACACTATATACCGGTCAGCGGTTGGATGTCTGCGCCTAAATGACGAAGTCTCGCTGCAAAATCTTGATAACCACGATTGATTGAATAAACATTTCTTAAAATTGACTTTCCCGGCGCTGCAAGCATACCAATCAAAACCACCACTGCCGGACGTAGCGCTTGTGGAGCAACCAATTCCGCCGGACGGAAGTTCGTCGGTCCCTCAATATAAACTCGATGTGCATCCAAAAGCTCAACTTTCACATTTAAATTCATTAATTCCGTAATATAAATCGCCCGGTTCTCAAACACCCAGTCATGAATCAAAGTACGTCCTTCCGCTACTGCCGCAATCACTGAGAAAAACGGCAAGTTATCGATATTTAACCCTGGGAACGGCATTGGATGAATTTTATCAACCGGCGCTTTAAGATTTGACTTTTTAATCGTTAAATCACAGAGCCTTGTCCGACCATTCGCTGAAAGATATTCTTCAGATTTTTCAATTTTCGCATTCATACTTTTTAAAACTTCGAGTTCAATTTCCAAAAACTCAATCGGTGTGCGCGTCAAAGTAATCTCGGAATTTGTTACTAATCCCGCCGCAATAAAGCTCATCGCTTCAATCGGGTCTTCCGAAATGGAATAATCAACATCCATATCAAATCTAGATCTTCCCTCAACTTTAAGAGTGGTAGTACCAATACCAGAAATCTTCACACCTAATCTTTCCAAAAAGAAACATAAATCTTGAACCATATAGTTCGGCGAAGCTCCGACAATCGTTGTCTTACCAGGCGACATCGCTGCTGCCATTAATACATTTTCCGTTACCGTATCGCCTCGTTCAATTAAAACAATGTATCGATCGTTGTATTTTTTCAAAGTATGTTGATCAACTTTAATTTCATAAAAACCACTGTTACTTTCAGCGTCAATTGTTAAACCAAAAGATTCTAGAGCTTTAATATGTGGCTCAACAGTCCGTTTGCCGAGAGAACACCCACCTGCGTATGGAATCCTAAATTCTTTATAACGATGAAGCAAAGGCCCTAAAAACATAATAATTGAACGCGTTTTTCTTGCTGCCTCAATATTCATTTCGTCTAATTTTAATTCACGTGGTGATATAATTTCCAAATCACGATGGCGGTTTGTCCAATGACATTTTACGCCAATCGACTCTAAAACTTCAATAATCCTAAACACTTCTTCTATTCGTGCCAATCTATGTAAAGTTGTTTTTCCAACATTCAAAAGCGCTGCACAAAGTAATCCTACTGCCGCATTTTTTGATGTATTAATCGTAATTTCACCTGTTAATTCTTTTCCACCATTAATCTTAAAACTCTGTGAAACTGAGTCATTTATAGAGAGAATCTGATTCCCAAGCGCCTCTGATAACTTTTTTACCATCTCCAGAGAGATGTTTTGTCCACCTTTTTCAATTCGATGAATCGCCGACTGCGAGGTTCCGACCGCCTTCGCGAGTTCTTCCTGCGTCCACCCCTTTTCTACCCTCATTTGTTCAATCGTTTCACCGATTATTTCTTGGTAAGACTTCTGCTTTTTCATAAGTACAATATATCATGAAATGAATAAATAGTAAATATGTTATAATGAAACTATGAAAACTATAAAAGACATTGATATAAAAAATAAAATCGTTCTAGTTCGAGTCGATTACAACGTCCCGCTAAAAAATAAAAAAGTCGAAAACAATCTCCGCGTCCGCGCTAGTTTGCCGACTATTAATTATTTATTAGAACACGACGCAAAAAAAATCGTCTTAATATCTCATCTCGGTCGTCCAGAAGGAAAAGAAAATCCCGAGTTTTCATTGAAACCTGTCGCTGAAACACTTCAAAAATTACTAAAAACCGAAAAAGTAGGTTTTTATCCTTTAGATTCTAAATCTCTAGATTCTTTTAACGAAAGAATAATCCTCCTCGAAAACCTTCGCTTCGATCCAGGCGAAGAAGAAAATTCGCCCGAATTTATTAAGGACATCATCGATTCTACTAAAGCTGATTTATATATCCAAGACGGTTTTGCTGTTATTCATCGTGCCCACGCTTCGACTGACGCTGTAAAGAAATTCTTGCCAGTTTACGCTGGTCTTTTACTCGAAAAAGAAGTCGAGAATCTTAAAAAAGCCATTGAAAAACCGGAAAAGCCAGTTCTCGTTATCATCGGTGGTTCAAAAATTGAAGATAAGGCGCCATTAATTGAAAAATTTCTTCCAATAGCCGACAAAATCATCGTTGGCGGAAAAATCGCCGCTGATGGCTATAAACCAAAAAGCGAAAAAATTTATGTTGCTGAAGATTTCGACGAAGACGCCTCCGGTGCGAAACTCGATGTTGGGCCGCTCTCAACCGCCAAAATTGCCGAAGCTATCAATGATTCAAACACTATCATTTGGAATGGATTATTAGGTAAGGCTGAAGACTCCGCCTTTGCAACCTCTTCAATCATCACTGCTGAAGTTCTCGGTAGTAAATCCGATGCCACAACAATCATCTGTGGCGGTGACACCACCGGTTTTATTGAAAACCTGGTCGAAACCCACAAAAAACTTAGCTATTCCTTAGTTTCTACCGGCGGCGGAGCCGCATTAGAATTCTTGCTCGGAAAAGAACTCCCCGGACTTAAAGCTATTAAAGATTAAACTAATCTAACTTTTATCGTATCAGTTCCAACTTTGTCTTTATCACCAGAAACAATCACTGCTACTAAATCTTTTTTGCCATCTTTTACTTTTAAGTATTCGACATCTTTCAGTTCTTTTGCCAAATCAAATCCAAAATCTTCCGAATATGGTCTCACGAATGCTGAATTAGCATAAATCAAAGCTAATTGGTTCGCTACTCTCGGGTTCGCGGTCACCGAAACAATCGGCAAATTAGGTCGTTGAGCTGCCATCGTCATAGCTGTTGCACCCGAAGCCGTTTGACACACAATTACGTCCGCTTCAATTTTTTCCGCCATTCTCGCCGCCGCATCCGAAATAGCATCATAAACTTCTGATTTTTCTCCTACTGGTAATTTAAAAATCGGTGCAATTCTAGAATGATTTTGAGTATATAAAATCACCTTTTTCATTTCCATAACTGTCTCGACTGGATATTTGCCATTCGCCGTTTCGTCCGAAAGCATCACTACATCTGCACCTTGTACAACCGCCGTTGCAACATCAGAAACTTCTGCTCGAGTCGGCTCCGGATTATCAACCATTGAACTAAGCATCTGTGTTGCCACAATACAAAGTTTTGCATGCGCTCGACAAAGCGAAATTAGTTTTCTCTGAATAATCGGAACCACTTCCGCTCCTGCCTCGACCGCCATATCACCTCTCGCAACCATAATTCCGTCTGACGCTTTTACGATTTCTTCCAAATTCTTCTCGCTTTCAATCGCCTTCTTCGTCTCAATCTTCGCAATCACTTTCGCTGTTGAGCCTAAAGACAAAAGCATCTGTTTCAACTTTAAAATATCGCTCGCTCTTTGGACAAATGACAGCGAAACATAGTCGTAATCGCAATTTGCTCCGTATTCAATATCCGCTATGTCTTTAGGAGTTAAAATATCGCCTCCGAAATCCGTATCCGGAAGGTTTAAACCTTTTCGCGACATAATAAAACCATCATTCAAAACTTTTACTTTTATTGCAGTATCAGAAACAATTTCAATAATTTCAGCTTTAACTTTCCCGTCAAACATCGAGAGTGGCTCCCCGATCTTCGCTTTTTCTGCCAAATTATATTGCACTGGAACCGTCATTCCTCCATCATGCTCAAATTCTTTTGACTCTAAAATAACTTCATCATCTTTTTTCAAATCTAGATGATTATCCTTCAGAAAACCTAAACGAATTTTCGGACCTTGTAAATCTTGTAAAATCGCAACCGAACGACCCTTTTTCTCCGCCGCTTCGCGAATCCACTTAATCTGACGATCTCGTTCTTCATTCGAACCATGTGAGCAGTTTAAGCGGCAACCATTTACGCCCGCCATTATAACTTCTTCTATTTTCTCCGCCGAATCCGTCGCCGGCCCAATTGTTGCTAAAATTTTTGTACGTTTAAAAAGCCTACTCATACATTTATTTTACCATAAGTTTTTTCTATGGTAATATAAGAATATGAAAAAACGTCAAAATACTAGAAAACAAAAACTAACATTATTTCAAAAAATAATTATCTCCGTAATCTTTATCTTGTTTGCTCTAATAATTATATATATCATTGTCGCTTTCACATTCACTCCTGAAAATATCGCAAAATCTAAAATCGAACATCTTGCTTCGAATTACTACGAAAACTATCTCTATGAACAAATTATAGAATCCGGCAATTCAAACCCAGCCGAAATCTTAGAAGAATACAAGGATACCGGTCTTTCTATAGTTTATCTCCGCCAACTTTTACTTCATAAAGATCAAGATGACTCCGAAATAACAGTCTTCTTAACTGAACATTGTGACGAAAACAAAACTTCAGTCAAATACTACCCAAAACCACCATATAACAAAAATTCATACTACACTGAATATTCATATTCTTGCGATTTCTAAGATTATTTGTTATAATAATGCTACGGTCTCGTAGTATAGCGGTTAGTACATCGGGTTTTCATCCCGACAATGCGGGTTCGACTCCCGCCGAGATCACCATTTTTAGAAATTCCTCCTCACTTATCGTGGGGATTTTTAGTTTCTCCGCCTTTTCTGTTTTAGATTTTCCTGGTTTTTCACCCACAATCAACGCCGTCGTATTCTTAGTCACCGATGAAGTCACCGTCGCACCAAGTGTTCTTAGCTTATCTTCTGCTTCCTCGCGCCCCATCGAGCTCAGAGTTCCCGTCACGATATACGACTTACCCATTAAAGGCAAGTTGCTGGAATTTTCTTCAAGCGGCGAAACGCCCAATTCTTTCAAATCAGCTAGCAGCTTCAAATTATCCTCATCCGAAAACCATGCCAAAATCGACTCCGCTACTACTACACCAATGTCCGGAATCCTCAGTAACTCTTCCTCACTCGCATTCACTAAATTATCTAGGTTCTTAAACTCACGCGCAAGTGCCGTCGCCGTTTGCGCCCCAACATGCCGAATTCCAAGTGCCGTAATAAATTTATTTAAAGCTGGAGTTTTCGAACCACTAATTGCTTCCACTAAATTCTTCGCCGATAATTCTCCGAATCTTTCTAATCTTGCAATTTCCGATACTTTTAACCTATATAAATCTGCAATTGATTTCACTAATCCATTATCAACTAATGCCACCACATTTTTCTCTCCCAACCCTTCAATATTTAGAGCCGGTTTTGACGCGTAATATTCAATCGCCCGCTTTAAAATAAAATCGCTCGATTCTCCTTTTACTCGATAAACCACTTCCCCACTCGGTCGCTCAAATTCTAAATCTGGATACTGACGCTTCAAGGCTTCTTTATAATCAAAAGCTACTGTTCCCTCCGGCCTTAAACTTACTAAAACTTCCTTTACTTGCGGAATGATATCCCCCGCCTTATAAATAATTACCGTATCACCAATCCGAACACCTAACCTTTTAATTTCGTCCGCATTATGTAAAGACGCATGCCGAACTGTCGTCCCTGCGACCGAAACTGGATCTAAGATCGCCACCGGCGTCGCCGCTCCCGTTCGTCCAATCGAAATCACAATATCTCTCACTACCGTCGTCGATTCTTCAGCCGGAAATTTAAACGCCACTGCCCCGCGTGGAGTTTTTCCGACAATTCCTAAGTCATCATACACTTTTCGGTCATTAATCTTAATCACCATCCCATCCGTATTAAACGGCAAACCCTTTCGATACTCATCTAAATTATCAATATATTTAAATAATTCTAATTTTTCATCAGCTTTAAACACTTTATCTTCATTCGAAGTCTGAAACCCAAACGCTCGTAGTTTTTCATACGCCTCATGCCACGTTAAAGAATCAGGTATTACTAAATCATAGGCAATAAATTTTAACGGCCTACTTGCTGCAATCTTCGGATCAAGCTGTCTTATCGAACCCGCCGCTAAATTCCGCGGATTTGCAAACTCCGCCCCACCTTTTTCTCGCTGAACCCGATTTAATTCTTCGAAATCTTTCTTAAATAAAACTATCTCCCCCCGGATTTCCGCTTCATCAATATCAATCTTCAAAGGTATATTCTCAATCGTTTTAACATTTAAAGTTACATCTTCCCCTATTAACCCATCCCCACGCGTTACTGCCTGATAAAAAATTCCATCACGATATTTTAACGAACACGCTAATCCATCCATTTTAATGTCAGTAAAGAATTCCGAAATCTTCCCGCCCGGAATTAATTTTTCGTTTCGAGAAATCCAATCCTCAATCTCATCTCGCGAAAATACATCCGCAAGACTAATCATCCGCTTTTCATGTTTAACTTTCATAAACTTATCTAATGGTTTTCCTGCAACTCTTTGCGTCGGCGAATCTGGCGTAATTAATTCCGGATATTCAGTTTCTAAGATCGTCAACTCATGTTTGAGCGAATCTGCCGCCGCTTCACTCATAATCGATTCATCTAAAACATGATAATGATAACGATAGTCATTTATTAATTCGCGTAATTTTAAAATCCTTTTTTCAGCATCACTCTTCTTCATAGCCAAGCATCCATCGATAATATAAATATAAATAGGTCGTAATATAGATTCCAGTAAAACATGTCATCGTCGTTAGACAAATCGGTATAAACGGAATTCCGTTTGTCCATTTAAACTGTTTTATCCAAAGGTCAAACAAAATCAAAGGCAGCATTACAATTATCCAAATAATTATGAGTGCAATTACAATCGCAATTAAACGAATAATAAATTTTATTCGTCGTCCCATCATTAAATCAGACGCTGTGTGTAGAGCCCTAATCGGATAAAGTCCCGGCGCCGAGACTGCCACAAACGCAATTAGAGAGCTTGATAATAAATACCCTGATATTATTATCATCAAAGCCGCGAAAATGAAAAACAATAAAGCATAAAATGGTGTAGCTAGAAATTCAGTCTGGATTGCTGCTGATGTAACAATGATTAAAAGAAAAATCGGTATACATTGAATCATTGCAATTATAAAAACTACGAATGTCGAAATTAAAGGCGTCATCGCGTTATAAAGCCCGTCTCTTAATTTAATTTCATGACCTGCTAATCGATGACGCAATAAGAAAATTGTCACCAACCAAATAATCAAAAATATGATTACTCCAAACACTACCGCCGCTTCACTTGAATCACCCGAAAGTCCACCGGTTGTTACTGTCGAAAGTAAAAGTAATCCCGCCTTCGCCACATTCCCAATATCACCATTAACAAATTGTTCACTCGTTTCATCCAAAATATCCTGAAATTGTACATAAGTCGTCTCGCTCATCACCCCAATAAAAGTCGCACTTAAAATTACCGATATGATCAAAAGCGGTAAAAACAATTTCCAGTTTTTAAAAATTACTTTAAAGCTCGCAAAAATATGATACATTATTCCCGGAACTTCAAGTTCTCGATTATAATCTTCCCGATATGAACGTCGAAAAGATTTGTGCGGATTAATTCGTCTCTTTCGTTTTTCTGAAATTTTATTTTTTATTCCGACAAAAAAATTTTTAATCTTAATAAAGAACTTTTTAACTCGTCCTGCTTTCTTTTGTTTCTTTTTAGAAGTTCGTTTTACCATTTTCAAGTCTCTCAATTCTTTTTTCAATCGGCGGATGCGACGAGAATAAATTACTTAAGAATCCTTTTCTCAAAGGATTATTTATATACATCGCTTCGGTCGCAATATTCTGACTTTTCATCGGCTGACTGTGTGATTGCAACTTCTTCAAAGCGTCAATCATTCCTTCCGGATACCTCGTTATATTTACCGCCGACGCATCAGCTAAGAATTCCCTCTGTCTTGAAACCGCCATTTGCGCAATGCTCGCTACAATCGGTGACAAAATGCCCACAATTAGAATCAACATATAAGCTACCGGACTTCCCTCATTATTCCGTCTTCGATCACCATAAAACATCATCCGATATGCTAAATCCGAAATCAAACCAACCATACAAACCAAACCAAACACAATCATTGAAACCCGAATATCATAATTCTTCACATGCGACATTTCATGTGCCATCACCGCCGTCACTTCCTTATCGTCCATGAT
>JAFRCO010000017.1 GCA_017404325.1 Candidatus Saccharimonadota bacterium | reverse complement strand
AAGAGAGTAAAGAATCAATCTCGGACATCTCAACATATAAAGGTTTATTTGCGAGCGAAGATGGTTCAACTTACAATCCCTTAAAACATGGGAAATACAATATTGGCATTGAACTAGAATCCGGCGCTACAGAAGAAGAGATGAAGGAAGATTTTAGTGGTCGCCAAATCCAACCTGGGCAACTGGCAATGACTTACCATTATATGCAACAAAAAACTACGGATCCAAATTTTGGTGTTGATGGCGCGAAATTCGATAATCCTGATCAATTATTAGAGGCTATGGAGAGTGATTCAGATCTCCATCAAAGAGTCTATGATTATGTCATAAGTCTCATCAACGACAATAATATGAGAGAAAACGTTTTTACTGGTACAGCACACAATTATTATGCGGATTCTAAATTTGAAACCGGAGATATTGATACGAGTAATGTAGAAATTGTCGGTTGCACTACTCACGAGAATGGCACTAAGATTTATGAGCTTAGCGTAAACTGGACAGATGAACAAGGCAATATTCACACTGATGTCTATAAATTCAAGGAGCGCTGCGGCGGGCAACCACTTGATCTCATCAACTTTACTACAAGCGTTCGTCAAATACCTGAAGATGAAATCGAGGATGATGATCCTGGCGATAAACCTGGCGATGACAATCCGGGAGATGACAACCCAGGAGATGATGACCCAGGAGATGATGACCCAGGAGACGACGATCCGGGCGACGAGTTAGATAAGAAAAACGAACAAGCTCTAGAAGACAATGCCGGCCCTCGTGTTGATCAACGAAACTTAGACAATAACGTCACACCACAAACTCCTCTTAAAGATGATCAGAAAAACTTTGAGGCTATCGAAAAACAAAAGGAAGAGGACGCTAAAAAAGCTGAAGAAGCGCAGAGGATCAAAGAAGAACAAGCAGCTAAAGAAGAACAAGCTAAGAAAGAAGCTGAAGCTCGAAGACAAGCCGAAGAAGAAGCTGCTCGCAAGGCCTCTGAGGAAGAAAAGGCTAGAGAAGCCGAAGCGGCTACTAAGGCTGAAGCTGCTAAAAAGGCTGCCGAAGAAGAAGCAGCTAAGAAGCAAGCCGAAGCTGCTGAAGCTGAACGTAAAGCCGCCGAAGAAGAAGCTGCTAAAAAGGCTGCCGAAGAAGAAGCAAAGAAAAATAATGTCGAAAACAGCGCTGAAGCAGACTCTAATAACGATGCAGGCGCCGATGAACGTGGTGACATGTTTAATAATGGCGACTATTAATTAGATGGGTGGTAAGATATGAAAACTTTAATTATAAAAGGAGAAAAAATGAATAAAAAATATCTATCAACCATTGCGGGTGGGATAGTAGCACTGGTCCTAGCTTGTCTACCGTTCTGTCGGGCTTCAGCGTGGGGTCCAGAACGTACGACCTATACCATTGAGTCGCCTGCGCCTTACGCGGTTTTTAACTCAATCACTAATAACAACGCAGTCGGCGATGAACGAAATTTCGTCCGAATTGGTGAAGCTGGCTCGAGCGATCCTTATGAGGACGAAATCGAAATTGTGCCTGGCAAAGAGTATGAAGTTTACATTTATTACCATAATAATGCAGCTTCTAATACTAATTCCGCTGGCTACGGCATGGCCACAAATACTCGCATCTCATCAGCTTATCCGACCATTGTTAATACCGGCGAAAGGGGAATGATTAGTGGTATCATTTCTTGGAGTTACGTTACTCCAGAACAACCAAATAATGCTCAAACTGGCAAAGTATGGGATGAAGCCTATGTCACCACTAAAACAGATGGAACAGTGCTCCGTTATAAAACTGGTACAGCTGTTATTCACAACGCCGGCGCAGCAAACGGATCAGTTATGCCGACAGCACTCTTTACCGAAGAAGGTGCGCCAATCGGTTTCAATAAGCTTGCCGGTACAATCCCGGGTTGCGCAGAATACTCAGGATATATCACCTATACTCTAGTAGCTGAAAAAATCGATTCTTCCTTGGAAAAATATGTTTCCCTTGACGGCGAAAACTGGGGTGCAGAAGTAACCGCAAAACCAGGAGAATACGTTACCTATAAAGTTGTATTTCGAAATACTGGAAATACTAAGCTTACTAATGTAATCTTTAAAGATACTCATGATGAAGGATTAACACTTCGCACCGGTAGTACAACGGTTTTTGACATCAACAATGAGAACGGAACGACCATCGATGACATTCTCGATATCAGCGGTTATAACACGGGCGACAGCGCAGCTGGAGCATTAGTCCAAATCACTTACCAAGCAAAAGTTAGCGACGATGAGACTTACTGTAATAAATCATTAAAAAATACTATTACGGTAACTTATAATTCCGGTGATGAAAAAGAAGACACCGCTACGGTTCTAGTCGCTTGCGATGAACCATCTGGTCCAGACGAAGAAGATTGTAGTACAAATCCAAACTTACCGGGCTGTCAAGAAAAGAACTGTAAAACCAACCCTGAAATGGAAGGTTGTCAAGAGCTTCCATCAACCGGTCCGCTTGAAATCGTCATGGCAATCGTTGTCGCCTTAGGTATTGGTGGTGGCGGATATTATCTATATCATACTCGTAAAACCTTAAATAAGGTCGAGAATGAAGCTAAGGGTGAAACCCAGGCTAAAAGCGAGACACAACCGACCGACAAAGCTGAATCCGAAACGAAACCTGAAGACTCTTCCCAAAACGAAGATAATATGGTAAAATAGCCTAAGTTAATTAAAGGATTAATATGAAGAAAGCAGTTATCCTCGTTGGCGGGAAACAGTATCTCGTCGAGGAAAAAGAGACCCTACGGGTGGACCTCCTCCCGGAAGGAACTAAAGAGCTCGAAACTGATGCTTTACTCGTGATTGACGGCGACAAAACTACCGTCGGTACTCCTACGGTAAAAGGCGTTAAGGTTTCAGCTAAAGTCAAGACGCCGGAAGTAAAAGGTGATAAACTCCGCGTAATTCGTTACAAAGCGAAAAAACGCATCCACAAAGAAACCGGTCATCGTCAGAAATATTCCGAAATTGAAATCGTAAAAATCGGATAAAAAATAAACCCCACGGGGTTTATTTTTTATGCTATAATTATAAGCAGTATGGGTGCGAAGGTGATTTGTATTACAAACCAAAAAGGCGGTGTAGGGAAAACTACTACTGCCGTTAACCTTGCTTATTATCTCGCAAAGAGTAAAAAGAAAACTCTATTAATTGATTTTGACCCCCAAGGTAACGCGACTTCTGGTCTCGGCGTTGAAAAAAATGATAAAAAAATACTTGGTTTAACTATGACCGAAGTTATCTTAGGCAGGTCCGAATTAAAAGACGCTATTCGCCCAACTAAGTATAAAAATTTTGATCTCGCCCCGACGACCCCCGAACTCGCTAACGCTGAAGTTGAAATTACCAGCATGCAACGCAAATTCGTTCGCCTTCGTGATGCCGTTCGTAGCGTCGAAGGGAATTATGACTATATTATTATTGATTCGCCTCCGTCTCTTAGCCTTTTAACAGTTAACGGCATGATTGCTAGTAACTATCTACTCTTACCGGTTCAAACCGAATTCTACGCCCTAGAAGGCGTCGCCCAACTTCTCGAATCTATGAAACTTGTCATGAAACAAGCTAACCCGAATTTAAAGTTAATCGGTGTTCTTGCTACGATGTATGATAGAAGAACTAGTCTGAGTGCACAGGTTTATGCCGAAATTAAAAAATACTTTAAACAACTTACCTTTAAAACGACTATTCCGCGTAACGTCCGTGTTGCTGAAGCTCCGAGTCATGGTATCCCGGTCGGTGCATATGATAAATTCAGTAAAGGTGCAAAGGCTTATAAAGAATTAGCTAAAGAAGTCATAGAGAGGACGAAAAAATGAAAGGTTTAGGAAGAGGTTTTGAAAGTTTAATCCCAACAGAACTCATCGATGACGAATTCGATCCTACAGCAGTAGAAGACAAGAAGGAAAGTAAACTCAAAGAATTAAAACTTGATGATATTATTCGTGATGAAGAACAGCCCCGACGTGACTTTAATAAGGAAGCCCTAGACGCTCTTGCCGCCTCGATTAAAGAACATGGCGTTTTACAACCTATCGTCGTTACGAAAGAGGAAGGAAAATATAAAATTGTCGCCGGTGAACGTAGATGGCGTGCTGCGAAAATCGCTGGACTTAAGAAAATCCCCGCAATTGTTCGCTCACTAGATTCTCAGAATCGCCTAGAACTTTCTATTATCGAAAATGCCCAGCGCGAAGATTTAAATGCGATTGAACTTGCGACCGCTTACGCGAAGCTAAAAACTCAATTTAACCTAAGTACTGAAGACATTGCCGCAAAAGTAGGGAAGAGCGAGCAAACCGTCCAAAACACCCTTCGCCTTCTTACCTTGCCGGATGACGTGAAGAAAACTATGGTTAAAGAAAAATTAACTGAAGGCGTCATGCGCCCGCTCGTATCGCGCGATGAAGAGACTATTCGTAAAGTTCTTCCGAGAATTGTTAAAGAAGGCTGGACCGCAAGGCAAGTCGAACGCTATTTCGCTGAAACAACGAAAAAATCGAGTACAAAAGCTTTGAAACGTGACGCTTATCGGAAAGATGAAGATAAATTGTCCGCGAAATATAATGTTGTTACGAAGATTACTGGTCGTAGCCTAACCTTTAAATGTAAAAACGATTCTGAATTAAAATCGCTGGTGAAAAAACTAATTGGAATTTTAGTTTTCGTAACTCTAACTGCCGGGTTTTTTCTATTAAATCATGAAACATTCGCCGACTCCGAAGTCGTAGACATCGTTACTCTTACTATCCCATCTTCCTGTACTCTCACTTCTTCTGCTGGAGATGGAGCTACTTATACTATGAATCTAACTCCCGGACAATATAAAAACGATATTGGTCCATCCACTCTCTCAGTCTTCTGTAATAATAATGAAGGCTTTTCTATTTATGCTGTAGGCTTTTCTAATAATGAGCATGGCAATAACAAAATGCTTACTTCTACCCAGGATCGTTATATTGCTACTGGTACTAACACTTCCGGTACTCCATCTTCTTGGGCTATGAAATTAACTGCTGTAACTGCTTCTGGAGATAATGCTTATACCCCTACTATTGTTAGTCCATTTAATAACTTCTCTAACGTTCCTACTAGTCATGCTAAAGTAGCTACTGTTACTTCCGTATCAAATGGTAATGCTGAAGCTTCTGTCCAAGCTACCTATGCTGTCTATGTTGCTAATGCCCAGGTTGCAGATACTTATACTGGTAAAGTTAAATATACTGTAGTGCATCCGGCTTCTAATGTGCCAAATGAACCGAAGGCTTGTAGTGCTAACAAAATCTGTTACTGGCCTAATGCCGGGAATGAAGTAAACGATAAAATGGGAGACCAAAGTGCTAACTATGCTGATAACACCAATACTATTACTTCAAACATGGATATAAATCTTTGGCCTTCTCACTATAAACGCACTGGTTACGGCTTTGCTGGCTGGTCTGATGCTTATGACTATGTCGCAAATGTTGGTAGTGCATCTAATCCAAACGCCCATATATATGGACCAATTGAAAATATTCATCTTGATGATATGAGTAGCGGTTTATCGCTTTATGCGGTTTGGGTTCCTTCTGCTGGTTATCTTCAGGGCTGGACTGGTTGTACTGCTTTACAACAAGGTAATGTCACCGCTTTAACTGATGCACGTGATAACGATACTTACGCTGTCGCTAAACTTGCTGATGGAAACTGTTGGATGATTGAAAACTTAAGATTAGATTATAATGCGAACTTTGACGAATCATTATCGCAGGGCTTTGGGAAATCTACTTATTATGGGAGTTTTATTGGTTTAGCAGCTCCAGAAACTAATCTTTCTAATTCTACTACTGCCAATAGCTTATATAAATCTGATAATAGCGGTGACATAAAGGGCGTTAATGGAGCTACCCTCTCTGATATTGGGACTGGTGGCATCCCAGGACATCGTTTCCCGAGGTATCGTAATACCAACACTAGTGCTGCATCCAGTAATATGACTGGACCCAATCAGAATATCTACAGCTATGGAAACTACTATAACTGGCCCGCTGCGCTTGCTAATGTTATTTGGTATAGTGGTCCCAATGCTACAGTAGACGGTTATACATCTGAAACTGTAGGCACTTCGCTTTGTCCTGCTAGTTGGAAATTGCCAAGAAGTGGTGATAAAACTAAAATGGAGAGTGGCACTAATGATTTCTATACTTTAGCCTTAGATATAATAGGTACTGCGCCAGCTAATTATTCTAGTAGCAATACTCCATATTGGGCTAACGGCACCGAAGGTACTAATGCCTCTAAAGAGATTAGAAGTTATCCTAATAACTTCATTTATTCCGGACAAGCATATAGTTCTTCGATAGCTAATCGTGGGGAAGCTGGCTATTATTGGTCATCTACTGTAAGCAATTTTAGTAGTTATTATACTCATTACTTTTCGTTTAGTAGTATGAATGTATATCCAGTAAGTGGTGCTGATAGATATTATGGAGCCACTATTCGGTGCGTCCTTTCTAATTAAATAAGCTCATAAGGTCAAAAAGAAAACCTTCTTGATGTATAATTGTATTATGACCCCGAACCATCCTCAAAAACTCGAAGATTCGCCTCGCGTCGAAAAAGCTATTGAGCTCGCTAAAAAAGCCCACGAAGGCCAGTTTCGCTTGACCGGCGAACCCTATATTGTTCACCCTCTTGCTGTTAAAAAAATTCTCGAGGAATGGGGTATGGACGAAGATACGATTATTGCGGGCATCCTTCATGACACTGTCGAGGACACGAATCTCACTCTCGACGACATTCGAAAAGAATTTGGCGAATCTGTCGCTTTTCTTGTTGACGGCGTGACTAAACTATCTACTGTGCGTACGGGTATGCGTGATATCGATACCTATCTCCCCGCGACGAAAGATAATTTCTTAAGGCTAATGATTGCTCTCGGCGACGACATTCGCGTCCTTATCATCAAACTCGCCGATCGCCTCCATAACCTCCGCACTCTTTCCGCTCTCCCGCCGGATAAACAAAAGAAAGTTGCGAAAGAGACGCTTGAAGTTTTCGCTCCACTCGCTGACCGCTTAAACATGGGGCTTCTTCGTGTCGAGCTCGCCGACCTTTCTTTTAAGTATGTCGACCCGCGTCGTTATGATGAATTAAAAAATCTTATTGAAAAATATAATAAATCTGCCGCTAAATCTCTTCAAAAAATCAAAGAAGAAGTCTCGAAAGCATTAAAGAACGAAAAAATTGAGTTTGAGATCTCTGGTCGCGTGAAGTCAGTTTACTCACTTCACAAAAAACTCGCGAAACATAATCAAAATATTAACGAAATCTATGATTTGACTGCTCTTAGAATTATCGTTAACGATATTACCGACTGTTACCTTACTCTTGGCGTAATTCATTCTCTCTATACACCAATGGGCGGACGTATTAAAGATTATATTGCTATGCCGAAACAAAACGGTTATCAGTCTCTCCATACTACTGTCATCACCAAAGACAAGCACATTGTTGAATTTCAAATTCGAACTAAAGAAATGCATGAATATGCTGAACGTGGTCTCGCCGCAAGTTTCTATTACAATGAACAAAAGCTCACCGAGAACTATAAAAAAGGGAAGATTGAACATCTCCCGACGAACCTTCTTTGGATTAACGAGCTTCAAACTACCGCAGCCCGTCTTCGCGAAGGGAAGAAAGTCGATCTTAAGAAATTAAAACTTAATCTTTTTGCTGATAAAATTTTCGTTTATACTCCGAAAGGCGATATCATCGATCTTCCGAAAGGAGCTCTCCCGCTCGACTTTGCTTATCGTCTCCATTCCGAAATTGGCGATCATGTCGTCGGAGTGAAGATTAACGGGAAAATGTCTAATCTGAATAAAAAACTAGAACAAGGCGACGTCGTCGAGATTCTTACCTCTAAAAATCAGACTCCAAAAACTTCTTGGCTCGATAAAATTATTACTCCGCAAGCTCGCGCAAAGCTTCATCGCGCTCTTAAACTTCCGGACCATTTCGGGGACAAAGAGCCTAAAAAGAAGCGCAAGCCCCGTAAAGTGTGATATAATTATAGAGTGCCGATGTAGCTCAGTTGGTAGAGCAGCTCATTCGTAACGAGCAGGTCACAGGTTCGATCCCTGCCATCGGCTCCATTTTTATTTTCGATATTTAACTTATGATATAATAAAGCAAAGGAGACTTTATATCATGTCTAAGGTGGAGATTATTAAGCGTCCCGTCGAACAGGTCAGCGGAGATATTAAAAAGACAGCTTGGTCTGCTGTCATTGAATCACTCGCTTTAATTATTCTAGGGATTTTGTTTATTGTTTTTAGAGACACAATGGTGCATATTTTAGCCTATATTGTCGGCGTGTTTTTCATTGTAAAAGGTGGATTCCAGATTATTAACTACTTTATGGAAAAAGGACAGAACGATTTTCTCAATAATGGTCTTCTTTCCGGTGTAGTTTCGGTCCTTATTGGGATTGCCTCGCTAGTAATTGGTGATGATATCGCGCACGTTTTCCGAGTAATTATCGGCATTATCATTATTTATGAATCCATAGTTCGAATTAACACTGCGACTAAGCTCGCATCTGCTCAAGTAGGTGCTTGGAGGTATATATTAATTATCTCTCTAGCAATGTTGGTGCTCGGCATGATTATTACTTTCGTCGAAGGCGCTGGCGCGGCCTTAGTTGGATGGGTTATGGTTATTACTGGTATTATTGGTGTAGTCGGCGATGTTATGTTTATTCAATACGTAAATACCATCGTAGAAAAACTAACTGGAAATAGTGGGAAATGAAAACTTTTAAAGAAGATATTATTAAAATTTATCAGACTGAGCGGGGCATGCTCGTTCTCATGATTATAAATCTCTTGCTCGCCATCGGTCTTTTAGTTTTTTCAATCATCAAATTAAACCCGAACCTATCGGTTATCAGAGTCGGCTATGGCGACATAGATGGTTATCGTGATGGCGGCTGGATAGATATGCTAGCCTTTCCGGTTCTTGCTATTATTTTCGGCGTGCTACACAACCTGCTCGCCGTCAAAATTTTCCATAAAAGAGGTGGTGGCATGGCAAAATTCTTCCTACTTTTGACCACCGCGCTTATTTTAGGAGCTATTCTAGTTCTTGCTAGAGTTCTCGGGGAAGGCTAATGCGTAAAAATCTTGAAATTCCGCAAGGGAAAAGAACTAAACTCTACCGTTTTCTAGAGATTCTTCCCGGACTTCTTTCTTATAGCGCCATTATCTTACTATTTTTGTCATCTTGGCTTGACCCAGTTATTGGCGCAATTTACCTCTTTACAATTATTTCGATTACCTTAGTAAAAGCCGTCAGCGTTGCTTTCCGCACCATTCAGGGCTATAAAGTCATCAAAAAAGCTGAACGTGTTGATTGGCGTAAACGCGTCGAGGATCTCGAAAATCCTCATGATTCCTATGAGCGTCTTCACGACGACGAGAATCACAGCTATCACTTCGATGAACATATTGAAAATCTTCGTATGATGTCAGCAATAGAAGGTGATTATCCCGATCCAAGGGAAATATTCCACGTTACTATTATGACTGCTTATGATGAAAATGAAGATGTTTTAGGACCCTCCATCGAAGCAGTTAAAAATTCAACTTTTCCGAATGAACGCATTATTTTTGCTCTAGCTTATGAGGAACGTGGCGGGGAAGAGATGGAAAAAACCGCTAAAACTCTCGCTAAAAAATACGAAGGCGTCTTTAAAGAATTTCTTCTTGTGAAGCATCCAGACGGACTTCACGGAGAAATTATCGGCAAAGGTCCAAATTTAACCTATGCTGGGAAAGCGGTCGCCGAGTATGTTGAAAAACAGAAATTACCGGTTAAGAACATTATCGTTACTTCCTTAGATAGCGACAATCGTATGGCGCCGAAATATCTTGACTCTGTGACTTATGAATTCATTACCCATCCAAACCGTCAACATTTAAGCTATCAGCCAGTCTCGCTCTTTATGAACAATATTTGGGATGCCCCTGCTCCTTCTCGGGTTATTGCCGTTTCTAACTCTTTCTTTAACGTCATTTCTACTATGCGCCCGCATGTTCTTAGAAACTTTGCTTCGCATTCTCAGCCTCTTCAGGCTCTCAAGGCTATGGATTTCTGGAGCAAACGCACAATCGTCGAAGATGGCCACCAATATTGGCGCAGCCTCTTTTTCTTTAATGGAAATTATTCAGTCCTGCCAATTCGCATTCCGATTTACCAAGACGCAGTTATCGACGAAACTTTTTTAAAAACCGTCAAAGCTCAATTCGTCCAAGTTAGGCGTTGGTACTACGGCGCGAGCGACGTAGCTTATGTTGGTACAAAACTCTTTACTCGTCGAGAAAACCGCCTTGTTCCGTTTTGGCAATTATTCCCGAAATTCTGGCGACTTTTAGATGGCCATGTCACCTTAGCCATTTTAGCTCCCATCGTCGCTTTCGGGGGTTGGGTACCAATGATTATGAACGTTTCCTCGCATGCAATGGTGGCATATAATTTGCCGAATACGGTTAGTATTGTCGAAACTTTTGCTTCCATTGGTCTTCTTGTCTCGATTTTTGTTTCACTTCGTATGTTACCGAAACGTCCAGCGAAATACCGCAAAGGGAAGACCATTCTCATGATTTTACAATGGGTGCTTATGCCAGTTACTGCGATTCTTTATCAATCTGTCGCCGCTTTTTACTCCCAAACTCGCCTAATGCTCGGCCTTTACATGGAAAAATTCGATGTCACTAAAAAAGTAGTTAAGAAATAATTATAATTCTTCTAGAGATTCTTCAATCGATTCATCAAATAGCGTTTTAACCTCGTCAGACAATTCTTCAGCCTTAGTTTTTAATTGATTAAAGTTTTCAGTAATTTCGTTATTATCTTCACTATCATAAACCTCTTTAAAGTTTTCCCATTTACTAAGATATTCTTTTAATAAAGACTTTACTTTCTCAGTTGAAATTCCATCAATTAAACTTGTCAATTTCTCAATATACGAATCAATTCCTTCATCGTCTATCTCAGACGGCAAATCGCTAAATATTTTATTCAATTCTTTTTGGAAATTTTCTTTTTCAAAAACTGCGCTTCCAAGTGCTTTTAATTTATCCGAAATTGAATTTGCTTCATCTTGTTTTCCATCGTTAACCCCGGTATCATAAATCGTCCTCCCTCCGAAAAATGCAACTAGCCCTAAGACGGCTACGATTATTATGCTACTTATAATTAAGATTATTTTTTTCATTTTCTTCCTTTCTTTTATCTTAATGTCCATAATTCTGAATCCAGTGGCCAGGCATTAAAACTACTGCAGCCACGTAAACCAGTAGATTGTTGTAGCATTATCGGCGCTGGCCCGCCGATGAAGCCATTTTCTTCAGTACACCCTTCGATATGGGCGTAATGTCCCAACCAATGTCCCATTTCATGGTTAACTACCATGTGCTGATAATCACGCGTACTCATTTCTCCAGCCCGACTCGCCTCAGTTCCTTCGCGCCAACGTACGTCATTAATAATTACTTGGTTCGCCCAAGTCGTACAGGAAAGATCCGCCCCGCATCCAGGCGTTGCGCCTAGATTGGCTGGGTCAGAGAGAATTACATTCACATCTTGACCACTCGATACCTCAACAAACTTTAGGCCAGCTCGCACCCAGCCCCGAGAATCATTTAAAGTTTCAGCAACCTTAGCTTTAAAATCCGCAAAGTTTGCCGCCACACTCCCCCAAACCATCGTTTTATAATAAATTACTTTTACGCCATCTATCATATGGCCAGTTGCATTAGCCGTGCTCGCTGTATTTGTTCCGCTATAGTTTGTTATTATTGGCTCTGGCCATCTCGTAAAATCATCCGGAAAGGGAATTGAAATATCAGATGCCGTGAGCTGTTTTAAAAGCTCTTCTTTATTAATTTCGAGTGCTTTTACCGGCAAAAAACTGACTAAACAGGCCAAGAAAATAGCGCTCACCACTAAAGCAATTCGTTCTCGTTTCACAAATCCATTATAACATGGTATAATAGGAAAGCGGGTTGTTAGCTCAGTTGGCTAGAGCGTCTCGTTTACACCGAGAAGGTCGGGGGTTCGAGCCCCTCACAACCCACCACTATTGTATTAAGCCCAAACGCCAGAGAATCGGTTTCGCGGCGTTTTTTATATCTTTCGTCAATTCTTCTCCGTCTTCTATTATTCTCTCAGCGATTCTTTTAGCATTCTTGTTTATGGTTGGATTATCATAGTTCTGACTCAACAATATAAACGCATTTGTTCCATTTAATTGGCTGATTTCTGAATCTATATCTATAGTTCCGCCACATTTCTCAATATTCTCTTTAAACAGTATTTTTCCCGCTGTCGTCTCATGCTTTACTATATCTTCAATATCTACTTCGATGTTATTTTTTATTAAGGTTTCGATTTCTATCAGCTTTGTTCGCCGTGGCAATTTTTCAGATATCTTTTTCAAATCAAATTTTTCTGGATGTTTCGCGATTATTTCTAAATCTTTTGGTTCTTCAATTATCGTACTTACAATCCAATCAAAATCATCATCACCAAACTTTACATCGACATTCGCTCCTAATAATTTATCAAGGTCTTGTATAATACTATGAAGATCCCGATTTGGGCTATTTGCTATTTCTCCAATATTCTCTAGCTCTATACCGCCATCTATTAATTCACCTAAATATTCAGAAATTTTATAATAAAAATGTTGAGGAGTATCTTTTTTCTTTATATATCGTATTGTTTTTTCCACGATTCCTTTATTACCACTTTCGGAGAAAGCTTTAGCATATCTTAAGATTTCGAACGGATCCATCCCTCTAGCGATTTTTTTATAATTAATTCTCCCGCCACGAGATAATATTGCTTCACGATTATCTAATATTTTTTCTTCTCCGTTTTGTTTCATGGCAGAGCGTATCAGCCCTCTTAAATCGTATGATATTTCATGCTCATCCAAAAAGTCTAATTGTTCCAATAATCTACTGGCTGGCATCCGTCTGAGTATCTCTATAGCTTCAAATCCACGAGATGCAAGGTAGTCCATATTTTCAAAAGCCCAACTTGAACCAACAATCCTAATAATGTCTCCATGGGAAACCCCGCGGCTTAATAATTCATCGACGTCCTGTAGCTCATAATTATCAGTTTTTATTATTTTTTCCAGTTTAACCCCCGCGTCCATGAATGAGGTTATGTCACTGACGGGTTCCTTTTTCATCAATTTCTCTAACCCGCGAACGCCAGTTATTTTTCTTTCTGCAAGTATGTTTGGTGGATATTTCTGTTTAACTGCTTCTACTCTCGGATCGTCTCCATACATTTCCAACTTACGAATCGGGCGTTTTAGCTCATAGATAAAGCTTAACTCTTCATTTGTTAATTCTTCGCCCGATTGCATCTTCTTGTCTATCTTTATCAATTCGCGTTTATCAGCAAAAGCCTCTAAGTACTTTTCTCCTCCTGGTAAAGTCCTAACTTTTTTCTCTACAATCGGCACTAACGAATCATCTAAAACCTGACCAGTTTGTATCCCGGATACCTCAGCAACTTGGCCCTTAGTATCTAATCTAATTGAAGCACAGGCTGAACTAGCCAGTTTCCCAGTGTCTTTATCTTGAAGATGGAAGAGAAGAAACTTTGCTTTACTATTTTTTTCATCAACTTCATCTGTCCCATATTCTCCTTTCGTAAGATAGCTTTTTCCAACTGCTGGGCTAGCAATACACCAAGGAGTACCAGCTGCCGCTTCAGCCATTTTCTTTTCATCGCCAATGCCATATTCTATCCAACTTCCATGTACATCTTCTGCGTTTTTCGGCACTTCCGGCGCAACTTTTTGTCTCGACAAAAAGAGGGAATAAAGCTTATTAAAATTATAAGTTTTGGTGACTTTTTCGGCGACCTCATCTAAACTCGATTTTTCCATTTCGCCACTCTCATCAAGTCCATTTACTTTGCAGATAGTTCCGAAAATTTCTCCTAAAACTGCCGGGTTTAAATGTGGATATGGGGCCATTGTAGTTTCATCACGCTTGGCAAAACGTTGTGCTTCTTTATCATAGACTGCGCTCATTTTAGTCACGCCGTCCCACGTAAATAGTTTAAACCACATTGGATATGGGCAATCTTCTTGACCCAAATAATCAGACCAGTTTTTTATTGACTCATATTGACGTTTTTTCGTATCTTCTACTATTATTTCTTTTTCACCATCAGAGATATATTCATCTAATCCATTATCACGTCTAATCTGCGCCTGTGTTTGCCAGTAAGATTCAGGTACGTCTTCGATTTTTACTGTTAATTTCTCTGGATTCGCAGACAAATCCCATAATCTTTTCTCGGCCTTTGCGCCATGTTTATCTATGATACTCTCGATTCTAGTTACATAAGCATCATTACGACGGTCACCATTATTCCCAACCAGCTTTTGCCCAACCTTGCGAGCTTTCTCGTAACTTGAAGTAACAATTTTTTGATGACGGCTCGCAAAACCGGCAGCAGTCAGGACTTTTGCGCCAGTCATTCGCTCTTTTCTTTCTCTTTCTTTTGCTTCAGCTAGTTTTTTAGACATCACTGGATCGAACTTTTCACCCTCAGTCGATTGAGTTTCTCCAGTGTTTTCTTCGAGTTTTAGTTTTTCTACACTCATCAAGAAAATTATACCATAACCATAATTAGTACTTTTTAAAAGATATGCAACATTCGTCTCATATCTTTTGGATCTAAGCTTTTTCGAATTATTTTCTGTGTTAAAATTCACGCTAACGGAGGAGAAAGGTTATTTTTAAATGTTAAAAATTGTAATTTTTGATAGTGGTTATGGTGGAGAATCATTTGCGGACTGCTTAGAAGAAAAACTTCCAGTCGTGGAAGTAATCCGTGTTATAGATTGGCGAAATACCGATAAACTTTTAGCAAACCCGAAATCTGCGCGCAAAGTCGCTGAGGACGCTCTTCGTCCTTATCTTGGTAAAGTCGACCTCATCATTTTTGCTAATTATCTTTTGTCTTTAACTAGTCTTAAATATTTTCAACGGAAATATAAAAATCAAAAATTTCTCGGTTTTAATCTCGAGGAGCCAAGCACTTTTATTAAATATGATACCTTAATTTTAACTACGAAAGCTGTAGCGAAAACTATTAATTATCATAATTTTGTTTTTCGCATGAAGAGAAAAATCAAAACTCTTACTCTTGATGATTGGGTTCCGAAAATTGATGATGGGGAACTAAAGTTTGACGAAATTAGAGAAACAATCTTAAGATCTTTTGTTGGTACGGATTTTTACCCTAAAGAAGTGATTCTCGGTTGTACTCAATTCAGCGACATTAAAAATGAGCTTCATAAAGCTTTAGGTGGTAATGTAAGAATCTACGATGATACTGCGGATGTCATTAGAAGAACTCATAAGATTTTAAACCTTCGTGGCGGCGCCGGCAAACGTTGATTTTAAAAAATATTCATAATACAATATGCTTATGGAAATAGAACTTAGTCAGTTTTATAGTCGGCTTGGCACTATTGCCTTAATTTTGTTACTCGGATTTTTACTCGGGAAACTAAAACTAATTTCTAAAAAAACTAATCAAGAAATCACTAACTTATTACTTGTTATTTTTATGCCAGCCTCGCTTTTTATGGCTTTTCCTAGTTCATATGATAAAGCCTCTGCCGATTTATTCTTTTCTGGTTTATTAGGTGGAGTTTTGGTGATGTCGATGTTGATTATCCTTGCGAAAGCTATTTTCAACAAAAAGTTTTTTGGCGAGGAATTATCATACGAATCTCAATTCGGCCTTGTGTTTAACAATGCTACTTTTCTAGGCTATCCGATTGTTTCTAGCACTTTTGGCCCGAACGGCATTTTAGCCTATTGTGGTTTTATCATTGCTTTTAATATTGCTCTATTTTCTTATGGTATTTGGTTATTTGAACACAAAATCACCTTTAAACTAATCCGTTCGGTAATCTTTAATCCTAATATTATCGCGGTAATCTTAGGCATGGTTCTGTTCTTATTAAATATTAAGTTGCCGAATCTCGTGACCGACGCAGTCGGTTTTGTAGGTGGCGCCACTACGCCCCTATCAATCATCTGTATCGGCTTTATGCTTTCTCAATCGAAGATCTTCAGAGTCTTAAAGAAATGGCGACTAGCCATTACGGCAATCACGCAACTCATCGTCGGGCCTCTGGCTACTTGGGGTATGTTGACCTTATTAAATTTTCCACCAGAAGTAGTTCAAGTTTGTACACTTATAGAAGCTCTTCCAACGGCTACCTCTTTAGGCTTATTTGCAGTCAAATATGGTGGCAACGCTATAGAAGCATCTGAGCTTGTTACTATTTCAACCATTTTTTCGATGATTACTATGCCCATTATGGTAATGTTGCTATTAGGATAGTTTTTCCACTTCTTTATGATATAATTACTTGAAGAAGGGAAAACAAAATGAACGATTTAGAAAACATGCGGCATACCCTAAGCCATGTTCTTGCGGCGGCAGTCCAAGAACTTTATCCAGGGGTGAAATTTGGTATCGGGCCGGCCATTGAAAACGGCTTTTACTATGATATTGATTTCGGTACAACAAGAATCTCTGATACAGATTTAACTAAGATTGAGAAAAAAATGCGCGGCATTGTTGCCCGTAAGCTTAAAATGGAAAAACGTGTTGTCTCTAAGACCGAAGCTTTAGACTGGGCTCGTGACAACGGACAGGATTATAAGATTGAATTAATTAAAGAGCTCCCAGAAGGCTCCGAAATATCGTTTTATGATCTTGGCGATATTTTTACCGATCTTTGTAAAGGTCCGCACCTAAAGAATACATCTGAAATTGGTGCTTTTAAATTGGTTCGAATTGCCGGAGCCTATTGGCGTGGCGACGAGAAAAGGGAAATGTTAACTCGTATCTACGGTGTTGCTTTTGCAACCGAAGAAGAGCTTGACGCTTACCTAAAACAACAAGAAGAAGCTAAGGCTCGTGACCATCGTAAACTTGGTAAAGAACTCGATCTTTTCTGCTTTTCGGATTTAGTTGGCGCTGGGCTACCTTTGTTCACCCCACGCGGGACTGAACTTCGCGAATTAATGGCAAATTATTCGCTTAGCCTCCGCGGCAGAGAAGGCTTTAAGAAAGTCTGGACTCCGCATATTACAAAAACTGATCTCTATAAAACCTCTGGTCATTATGCAAAATTCGGCGATGAGTTATTCATGGTTCATTCCCAGGTCAGTGGCGAAGATTTCGCCATGAAACCAATGAACTGTCCGCATCACGCTCAGATTTTTGCCTCGCGTCCTCGTACTTACCGTGACATGCCAGTTCGCTATATGGAAGCGACAACCGATTATCGCGATGAAAAGACTGGTGAGCTTGGTGGTCTCTCTCGTGTCCGTTCTTTGACTCAGGACGATTCTCATGTCTTCTGTCGCAATGACCAGATTAAAGACGAAGTCAAACGCCTAGTCGGAATCGTTAAGGAATTATACGAAACTATGGGGATGCAGAAACTCCGCGCTCGTCTCTCTTATCGCTCTGATGAAGATAAATATCTTGGCGATAAAAAACTTTGGGACATGGCTCAGAAACAAATTAAACAAGCTGCGATTGATAACGGACTAGATTATTTCGAACAGGAAGGCGAAGCTGCCTTCTACGGTCCGAAGATTGATTTTATGGCCGAAGACGCTATCGGAAGAGAACATCAGTTGGCAACTATCCAATTAGACTTTGTCCAGCCTGAACGCTTTGGCCTTGAATTTATTAATAGTAAAGGCGAAAAAGAACGCCCAGTCATGATTCATCATGCTACTCTCGGTTCGATCGAGCGTTTCCTCTCGGTCTTTATCGAACACACTGGTGGTTGGTTCCCATTCTGGTGTGCTCCGGAACAGGTTCGTGTCCTAACGATTAATGACAAAATTGGCGACTACGTTGCTAAAATCACTAAAATTCTCGACGGTATTGTCCTTGAAAAACCTTTAAAGTATAACGAATTAAGATATACAATCGACGAATCAGCGGATTCTCTCGGCAAGAAAATTAAACGCGCGACCGAAATGAAGATTCCTGCGATTCTTATCGTTGGCCCGAAAGATGTTGAAGAGGGAATTGTTTCCATTCGCCTCCGTGATAAAGAGGAGAAGGTTAAACTCTCGAAGCTCGCAGACTATCTATGCAAACTATCATAATCTTAGGTCCTACAGGTTCTGGAAAAACAGGGGTTTCGATTAAAATTGCGAAAAAAATCGGCGGAGAAATAATATCTGCCGATTCTCGCGCTATTTATAAAGGGATGGATATTGGTACCGCAAAACCTACCGAAGAAGAAATGTCCGGTATTCCGCATTATGGTTTAGATTTAGTTGAACCTGGCGAAAGATTTACTGTTGCTGATTGGAAAGCCTACACCGAAGAAAAAATTAAAGATATTAAAGCGCGTGGGAAAGTTCCGATTATTGTTGGTGGAACTGGGCTTTATATTGATGCTTTGATTTATGATTATCAATTCAAAGGCCCAACCGGTGAGAAAATTGGCGATTTTGAGCAAAAAACTTGTTCGGACAGAACAGATATCAAAGGGGACTATTTATTAATTGGGATTAGTTGGGAAACAGAAGAGCTGCGTCAAAGATTAGAACAACGCATAGAAAAAATGTTTTCAAAAGAACTCTACGACGAGACTAAATATTTAGTAGAAAAGTATGGCTGGGATAATCAGGCCATGAAAAGTGACATTTATGAATTTGCTTGGAAGTATTTAAATGGAGAAATAAGCCTAGAAGAGGCAAAAGAGAAATGCTTTTATGAAGATTGGCATCTAGCCAAACGTCAGATGACTTGGTTTAAACGAAACAAAAACATAGTTTGGCTAAAACTTGAAGAAGTTTATTCATATGTGCTAAAATGTTTATAGAATGAGTAAAGAAAATAATAATCCTACTGAAAAATTATTTGGGTCGAAGACTCGCGCTAAGCTCTTAAAACTCTTTTTTGAAAATCCCGGAAAAAGTTTTTATGTTCGTGAAATGACTAGAGTTATTGACGAACAGATTAATTCGGTTCGAAGGGAACTATTAAATCTCGAAAGTATCGGCATTATTAAAAACGAGACTTTTGATAATAAAGTTTATTACTCGGCGAACAATAAACATCCTTTTTGTCGCCCACTAATTGATATTTTCTCGAAAAAAATTGATACAAGCCGTGAAAAAGATATTAAAGAAACTACGTGGGAAGAATATTCTCGTCCAGTCAAAAATTATCTAAAAGCGCTTGTTGTGACAAATCGTCTTCCAGGCCAAGACGGAATTGATCTTCTTATCGTCGGCAATGATAAAACTAAAAAGTTAACCCGTTGGGCTGAAGTGATTGAAAAACGACAAGGAAAACCAATCAACTACGTCATTATGTCCCAAGATGACTATTCTTATCGAAAAAGTGTTCACGATCGCTTTATTGATGAAGTGCTCGAAATGGAAATTACTGAAATAATTGATCCAGAAAAAATAATCAAAGGATAGGAGGAAAAATGTTCGAAATTGAAAGCCGCAACCAGGACGAAATCATTATTACTACAAAGAAAACCACTATTAAATTCAATATTGCAGAGGCAGTTATTGATGCTGGTCTTGCTGTTGGTAAAATTTCTGGACCTGGTGAATTTGAAATTGGAGACGTCGCTATTCGAGGTATTGCTACCGAATCTGGAAAAACTATCTATGATGCTGAAATCGGAGGAATCCACATTGGTATTCTTGGTGGGATTGAGGAAAATCTTGATGATATTGTTGCTGACGTACTTTGTACATCATCAATTCGTGCCATTCGAGAGATTGAGCCTAAGCTGATTGTTTCGATGGGCAATGTTGATGCGATGGTAACTGAATTAAAACTTACCGCTAGAACCGAAAAGAAGTTGAAAGTAAAAAACTTCGATTCTTTGTCGACCACTAAAGAAGTTGTGGTATTAAACTAACATGAATTTAATCATCGTACTAATTATTATTGTGGGCTCAGTTATTTTGCATGAGCTCGCCCATGGAGTTGTTGCTTATTGGCTTGGCGATTCCACCGCTAAAGATGCCGGTCGCCTTACTCTTAACCCGATTAAACATATTGATCCTTATATGTCTATCATCGTACCAGTTGTTCTATACTTATTAAATGCTCCAGTCTTTGGTGGAGCCAAACCCGTACCGATTGATCGCAATAATCTTAAGTGGCGCGAATGGGGAACGGCAATCGTTGCTCTCGCGGGGCCCCTTACTAATTTTCTCCTTGCTTTAATTGCTTTTCTAATTGGTTTCCATACGAAAATTTTTTATGGCTCTTGTGGAACCACGGTTGAATTTATTTTTACTAGTATTGTCAGTATTAATCTTGGTTTTATGTTATTTAACTTAATTCCTATCCCACCGCTTGATGGCTCGCGAGTTCTTTATGCCATAGCCCCGGATAGCGTTCGCGCTCTCCTTGCCTCTATGGAGCGCTACGGTTTTATTATTATATATGTTTTGATCTTTCTTTTAGGCCCAGTTTTCTCTAGTCTGATGGTGAATGGCTTAAATGCCGTGTTAAACTTCTTCTATTTCCTCGTCGGTTATCATATGATATAATAATAACAGCCCTATCGGTAGCATGATTTTCCTGAATAATCATGTTTTAGGGATTTCGTGGCTCATATCCGTGGATATGTCGCATAAGATTTTACCCACCTTGTATATATTACGGGGAAAACGGGCCGATAGGGTTTAAAGAATAGGTGGGCATGAAACAAAGAATTCGTGTAGTTGGATTAATCAAGAATGAAGAGGGGGTGTTAATTTTTAAACGTAGCCGGGGCCGTTCTGAGTCACCGGTTTTTTGGGAGCTTCCGACTGGCAAGATTAAATTTGGTGAACAGCCCGAAGAAGCCATGGCCCGCTCTCTTAACGAATATACCGGGCTCGATGCAGCTTCGTTAAAACTGCGCGATGTCATTACTTTCCTTGCTACCGAAGACTCAAGCCAACTTAGTAATCTATATATTATATATGAGATCGGCATCTCTGGAGATATCAAACCGAATCCTCGTGAACGCTATAGCGCATATAAATATCTCAAAGAAACTTCGAATGGCACACGTTTAACCGAAACTAGTATGGCGGTCCTAGAGATCATCGAAGAAAAAATGTCATCCGACCATGTCTCTCCACGCGCAGCAGCGAATTCTATGACCATTAATGTTGACGGCGCTTCGCGTGGCAACCCTGGCCCAGCTGGGATTGGTTATTGCGTTACTAATAGTGAAGGCCAGATTGTCGAACGCGGAGGCGAGTTTATTGGTTTCGCTACATCGCGTGTTGCTGAATACTATGCCCTTAAGAAGGGAATTGATCGTGCGATTGAACTTGGTTATAAGACTGCAAGGTTCGTTTCCGATAGTCTGATGGTAGTTAATCAATTAAATGGTATTTTCCAAATCAAAAATCAAGACATCCTCCCAATTTATCAAGATATTCAAAAAAAGTTAGAAAACTTTGAAGCGGTTTCTTTCACCCATGTCCCACGTTCTAAAAATGTGATTGCCGACTCGGAGGCCAACGACGCCATCGACAGAATATTGAAGAAAGACTAATTTTATTGTATAATAAAGAAATGGAATCAAAGAAGTTTCATGGTTTAAAAATTATCGGTTCTACCGAATATGTCGAAGTTGCTGGGAATAAAAATATCCCCGCCAAAATCGATACCGGTGCCGATTCTTCATCCATCTGGGCCTCTGACATCATTATGGAAGAAGATGGTACTCTAGTTTTCTCACTTTTTGATAAAAAATCACCATATTATACTGGCGAACGTTTTGAATCTCGTGATTACGTCGTCAAATCTGTTCGGTCGTCCCATGGCGATACCCAAATCCGCTACCAAGTTAAATTACCTCTTACTCTGGGCGAAAAATCGTTTGAAACTACATTTACCCTCGCTAATCGCTCTAGAAATACTTTTCCTATTTTAATTGGCAGACATACCATTGAGGGAGTATTTCTCGTTGATGTATCTAAAACTGCAACCCCCCACTCAAAAGGTCACAGCATTTCACGTCGCCTTAGTGCAGAACTTAAAAAAGATCCATACAAATTTCATCAAAAGTATGTAAAAAAATAGAAAGGAAGAAAATGAAACTTGCAATTTTGTCCAATGGACCAGGGAATTATTCCACGAAACGTTTAGTCGAGGAGGCGAGAAAACGCGGTCACGATGTCGAAGTAATCAAATACAAAGATTGCTACCTCGCTCTTGATGATAAGCATCCAGATGTCTATTATAAAGGTGAAAAATTACCTAAATTTGATGCTATTCTCCCTAGGATCTCTAATAATATGACTAAGTATGGCTGTGCCGTAGTTCGTCAATTCGAAATGCAAGGTGTTTACACCTCTGCCCATGCAGTAGCTATTACTCGCGCTCGCGATAAGCTGCGTGCAGCCCAAATTCTTGCTAAATACGACGTTGATACTCCGAAGACTTTTGTTTCTCGTAATACTTCAGATATCGACCACTTGCTTGACCAGATGGGTCTACCCGTAATCATCAAGCTGGCTACTGGGACTCATGGTAATGGCGTCATTCTTGCAGATACGCGTAAAGCTGCGAAATCCGCCTTGCAGGCCTTCTATCTTTATAACGAAGATGGGACTAACATTTTACTCCAGGAATTTATTAAAGAGTCCGCCGGTACCGACATCCGTGCTTTCGTAGTAGGCAATCGCGTAGTTGCTTCTATGCAGCGTGCATCTCTCGACGATGATTTCCGCTCGAATCTCCATCAGGGCGGACTAGGTGTTCCAATCAAACTTACCGACGAAGAAAAAAAGACCGCAGTTAAAGCCGCCAGGGCTATGGGCCTTCATATTTGCGGAGTTGACCTTATGCGTTCCGAACGTGGTCCGCTAGTGCTCGAGGTTAATGCTTCTCCTGGATTCGGTATAGAAAAAGTTACCGGAAAAGATGTCGCCTCTAAAATTATTGAATATATTGAGCATAATGCTCCTCGCCATGCCGGTAAAGACAAGATCGGGGCATAGCTATAAACAGTGGTAAATAATACTGCGATATGATATAATATACATGAGCCTGAAAGGCAATCGCTTGGGGTTTCTCAAGAGGAAAGTCCGGGCAACACAGAGCGAGGTAGTCGCCAACAGCGACCGTCCGCGAGGATAGGGAAAGTACCACAGAAACTTATACCGCCAGAAATGGTAAGGGTGAAAAGAGCGGGGTAAGAGCCCGCAGTATACTGTAGCGATATGGTATAGAGGCAAACCCTACCTGTTGCAAGGAGTGCTATCAGCTTCTGCTCGAAGACGCACGCTCACCGCTAGAGTGTTATAGCAATGTAACGCCAAGATAGATGATTGCCGTCCGCGCTCCGCGCGGACACAGAACCCGGCTTAATGAAGGCTCATTATCAAAAAACCGCCTTTAAAAGGGCGGCTTTTTGTTCAGTTGACAATCGTAATCTTATAGATGTATCATATAAAAAAGGAGAAATATGTCAGAACAAGATATTGGTTTAAAAAATGATGCAACGACTTCTAATGACGAAAGCCCATGGGGCCAGGAGTATCAGGATAGTGTTCCTCCATTTAACGCCGAAGAAGCTAATCCTGCTGACAGGATAGAAAACTTAGAAAAAGAACTAGCTGAATTAGAGCGTCGTTTAATTAAATATGGTTGGATAAAATCAGAAGCCATTGACCGCGCACGACATTCAATTGATATAGAATATGATGAGAACCATCCTCCTCGTAGAGTCACTAGACTTGATAGACCTATTGAAGCCTACAAAAAGAGAATAGAAGAAATTAAACAAGAGTTAGAATTATTGCGAAAAAACTAAATCTTAAAACAAAAAACCGCCTAAGGGGCGGTTTTTTGTTTGTTCTAAAGATAAATTATTTGTTCTTCCTCTCGGCTCGTGCCTTCGGACTTTCGATTAAGCCTTGTTTTTTCAAAGTTCTGAGCGCTGAAGCAGAAACATTTGCTTTTACTTTTTTGCCATTAATCACTAAGGTTCTCTTAGATACGTTTGGTTTAAAAACTTTGCGCGTATGTCTCTGAGAGAAAGAAACATTATGGCCATACATTTTACCTTTTCCAGTAACTTCACAAATTGCCATTTTATTTCTCCTTTACCGTGTTAACAATTGCTTTAAATGCTTCCGGATTATTAACAGCTAAATCTGCAAGAACTTTACGATCGAGGTTAATGTTTTTAGCCTTCATACCAGCAATTAATTGTGAGTAGGAAAGACCTAACTCTCTCGAAGCGTTATTAATTCTTGTAATCCAAAGCGCCCTTAAATCGCGCTTTCGGTTTCGGCGATCTCGATAGCTATAAGACAAAGCCTTAATTACGCCTTGCTTACCAAGTCGGTAGCTACGACGACGATAATGCTGCATTCCGCTAGTTTTAACTAGCATTTTCTTATGTTTCGCGTGTGCCGCGACACCTCTTTTAACTCTCATGATTAAACTCCTAAAGCCGTCTTTACGTTTTTCTTAATTTTCCCGTCAATGGTCGCAGCAGTTTTCATGTTGCGTTTTCGGGCTTTAGATTTTTTAGCGAGAATATGATTCCCGTAGGCACGCTCACGAACTAATTTACCTGAACCGGTAATCTTAATCCTCTTGGCGGTACCTTTATGCGTTTTTAACTTTGGCATAATTTTTCCTTTAAATTATAGTTAATATTTTCCCCCGAAAGAACGACCAGCTAGCCTTGGAAGTAGGAAATTACTTCTTTCGTACTTGGGCTGATAGGTTACGTCCGTTAAATTGTGATTTTCCTTCTTGAATCGTGTCCTCACCAAGTAAATCGATAACCTTATTTAATAAATCAGTACCAATTTCTTTGTGTGCCATTTCGCGACCTTTAAAGATTATCATAATCTTTACACGATCACCATCATCTAGGAATTCACGCATTTTGCGGACTTTAATGTTAAGGTCGTTATCGGAAATCTTTAAACCAATCTTCATTTGTTTTAGCTCAGATTGTTTTTCTCGAGCCTTTTTACGATTTTTGGCGTCTTCCTTCATCTTTTGGTATTGAAACTTACCCCAATCGATGATTTTAACGACCGGCGGATTGGCATTAGCGGCAATCTCCACTAAATCCACTCCCTGTTCATTCGCAAGAAGTTGGGCTTCGCGACTAGACATAATACCCAGTTGTTCGCCACTCGAACCTATAACGCGGACCTTCTCGTAACGAATCTCTCCGTTAATACGTGTCCGTGAATTGTTTTTTATAGTAGTCCTTTCTTCTCTTGAATTAACCTAAAAACATTATAACAAACTTCCAGGGAAAATACAAGAGGTTTTATCTTTTTCTATAGGTCAGCGCTTCTGCGAGATGACTTTGTTTAATTATCTCGGATCCATCTAGGTCAGCAATAGTTTGAGCCACTTTGATCGTTTTAAAATATGATCGTGCTGAAAGATTTAGTTTTTCTGAAGCGCTATTAAGTAACTTTTCCGCGGATGGCTCTAGTTTTAATTTCTGTGAAACTTGAAAGGAGGAAAGGGAACTATTATAAATCCCATCCCACCCATAACGAGTCTTCTGCCGTAAAATTGCCCCTGTTATAGTATTTTTTACAACATTATGTTCATGATTTTTAGCCAGAACTGGCGCTCTAAGTTCTTCGTTGCTAACTTTCTCGACGGTAATATTCATGTCTATTCGATCGAATAACGGACCCGATAGCTTCTTTTTGTAATTCTGAATCTGAGTTTCTGTACATTTACATTCATGCGCTGGATCTCCGAGGTATCCGCAAGGACAGGGATTCATCGTCGCAACTAGCATAAAATCTGCCGGATAGGTCGTTTTTCGATTCGCTCGTGAAATTGAAATCTCTTTATCTTCTAGGGGTTGACGGAGTGCCTCTAGAACCGAACGCGGGAATTCCGGAATTTCGTCTAAGAACAAGATTCCTTTATGCGCTAAGGATATTTCACCCGGAGCAGCAATCGCCCCACCCCCAATAATCGAAGTGGCGCTTGCAGTATGGTGCGGGTTTCTAAAGGGACGCTCCGTGATTATTTCATCCGTCGAAAGTCCCGCAAGAGAATAAATCTTCGTAATTTCTACCATTTCGCTAGGAGTAAGTTCAGGTAATAGATTTGCTGCCGCTTTTGCAAGTAAGGTTTTACCCGCCCCTGGTGGACCTGAAATTAAGATGTTATGGTGTCCAGCAATCGCTATTTCCATTGCTCTTTTTGCTAATTTTTGTCCCCGTATATGATCTAGAATTACCTCGCCCTCTTTAATTTCTATCCTTCTAAAATCTTTATTTGCTCCAGGCATAGGCAATGATAATTGATTCTTCAAAGCAAGATAAAGTTTCTGTAACGTTTCCACTCCATAAATCGTAATCCCGGAGACTAAAGATGCCTGTGCCAGGTTTTTTATCGGTACATAAATTTCATTGTAACCAGCTATTTTAGCCGTCTCTACGATGTTTATTATGCCTTTTAACGGCTTTATTTCGCCATTTAAGGACAATTCGCCCACAAAAGCTTTTAATGCTGTGTCATTTTTAATTAATTGCCCAGAAAGCGTTAAAATTGCGAGCGCAATCGGCAAATCTAAGTATGCCCCGTCTTTTAAAAGTTCCGCCGGCGCTAAATTTATCGTTACTTTTTTGTCCGGAAAACTAAAACCGGAATTAACAATTGCGCTTCGTACGCGTTCTTTTGCTTCATTAATTGTTTTATTTGCCATACCGACAATATTAAAAGCTGGCAGCCCACGATTTTGATCGCCCTCGACTTCAACCAGCTTTCCTTCAAAGCCGTAGGGCACTATTGAATGTATTTTACTAATCATAAAAGCCTAACTAGCATGGTCGTCAAAAAAAATCAACACGCACATTTTGCTCATGCCAAAAATATAAATTTTTATACAAAATTTGCTTGTGGAAAACTCGGCAAAAATGTACAAAAATTGTTCAAAAAATCTATTGACATAACCATTTTTTCGCGATATTATAGAGGTAGCTTCTGAATAAAAAAATTACTCAGAAGGTCAAAACAAAAATTTAGCCAAAATAACTCCACACTCTACATAGAAGACCGGTTTTCCTCGCAGTTACCGGTCTTCTTCTATGCAAAAAAATAAAATCGCATACGCGATTTTATTAATTTCTATTTAAAATTTCGTGGTGGAGCTGCCGGATACTGCCTCCGGGTCCGAATTGCCACATGGACACCATTCTACGCACATAGTTTTCTGTTTCGTCTTGGCCAAAAATGGAAAGCAGCAGGAAACGAAACTTTCCAAAGCCATGGCTGATTTTCTAATTATTTTTCGCCGCTCAAATAACCATATTTCCGTTCTATGATAATTTCGATTCTACGGAACCTCAAACCGAAACCAGCCTACAAATAATTAGGCATAAGCCGGCATGTACATGACATGCGCGGTTTTTGTGTTTTTAGCACTTATTTAATACTTACGGTATTCAATCGGTACGCCTGATGTCTGTTAACGATCCGTCTAAGCTTTGTCAGCCCCAACTGTTGTTAATTTTACCATAACTGATAAAAAAACACAACTAGAGAATTATATAGAACAAAAAACCGCCTTCTAACCATAAAATCGTTGTAAAAATTACAACAAAATGAACAATAAAATAGAACAGATACGAATTGGGAAACATGTTGTTAAAATTACATCAATAAACTTGAACAAATCTATTGATTTTTTATACTTTTTATGCTAATATGAAAACAGTCGAGATGACTAAGATAAAAACGTAAAAATAAAGGCAAATTAACAAAATGAAAAAGCATAAACCGTAGAATTAGCGGGCGAAAAGGTAATTTCTAGCCATAAATTACAACTTAGGAATTACCTAGAGCTCCGCTAACCTATTCGAAGGAAAAAGCTTAAACAGGTAATCATCCAGAGAATAGTAAAAGCGTACGAGCGCGTTAGAAAATCTTTCGTTAGTACATTCGTTAACATAAACCAGAGCGAAAGAAAAAAACTAACAAGGATCATGCTTCACCTTGCGTGAAGCGGTCAAAAGGGAACGGCGGATCAGGGTCCAGGTCAATAGTTAGATTATAAAGTGCCGGATGACCCCCGCCTCCCTCCAAAAAAAATACTTGGGGGCACCAACCAGATATGATATAATAAGGTTATGAAGCATAACCGTATTATTTGTGTCTTGAGCATAATAGGACTCGCAGTTCTCATTATTATGCTCTTTTTTACATCTCCGACAGAAATTGGTCCGTTCGGAGTTTTATTATTTTTTACAACAATATATATTACGGTTTTTGGGCTCATCTCAATCTTATTTCAGACTTTTAAACGAGTTGCTTTTAAAAAACCAAATCTAAGAAATAAAGATTATCTCTATTCTGCAGTTTTCGCTTTTGCACCTATAATGCTTTTAATGGCTCGTTCTTTCGGGGCCATTAACCTCTGGACTTTTGTCCTTATTTGTCTTTTTACGGCTTTAGCCGAATTTTTAGTATACAAAAGAATTTAAAGTGTGATAAAATAAGCATATGGATTATGGTCAACCAGTAAACACTCCGAACCAAGAGCCGTTTTTTACGGCTGGTGTTGGTAATGCCTCCGAAATCAATAATCCTGATAAGGCGAATAGCCTACTTTCTGAAGAATATTCCGTCGAGCGCGACCCTAAAAACCTTGGTAATGCTGCAATGACTTCCTCTGAACAGGCCCCTATAAACACTGAGCTAGAACCTACCGAAGAAATAGCTAACGATCAGGCATTGGGGCAGATTGTTAATCTCGAAATGCCCCCTATGACCGAACAGCCCGAAGAGACAGAAGTCCAAAAAACATCTAATTTTAATCAGTCTGCCATTAAAACAACAGGGAAACTTAGTAGGGCAGGCTTTCAGGCTATCGAATCTGCGACCTCTAAACTCAGCAAAGACGGAGACGCGAACGCCTTCTATGAAGAGATCAGAGGCCAAGGCGGTCTAGTAGAGGCCAATCTAAAAAACTCATATGGCAGAGGGGTGGAGCTATGAAAAAACTCATCTGTTTTAGTATTTTTTACAACAATTATCAGAAAGAGGTGGTACTCTAATGGATAGTTGGGTGGTGGCTTTAACTGGTATCATAGCTGCGATTGTGTTGCTCTCAATTATTTTTGCTTCGAGGATTTCTTCTCTTAGAAAAGCTAAAAAATATGAGCGCGGGTTAAAGATGGTCCCGCTCCTCATTCATTTACCCCCGACTACTGACGATATTGAGGGCGGCGGTCGTGATAAACGCGATATCGCAAACGAAGCTGTCTCTAAAGCCCAGATTATGTATTCTATTCTTTCTTCTACTATCACTAAAGGTTTTAAATCTAAACTCTATGGTCAGCGCCATTTCTCCCTTGAAATTATCGCTAAAGACGGATTCATTAAATACTATGCAATCGTTCCATCAGTCTTAGCAGATACTATCAAGCAGGCCGTCCAATCAGCTTATCCTACGGCTAGATTAGAGGAAAAACACGAAGAAAACATCTTTGCAGGCGGCGGTGGGGTTAATGCTGTCGCCGGTGCTGAACTAACTCTTAATAAAGGCTATTATCTACCAATCGCAACTTACGAAGACACTAAGCGTGACGCCCAAATGGCGATTTTAAACGCCCTCTCTACTGTGAGCAAAAATGAAGGTGCTGCTGTACAAATTCTTTTCCGTCCTGCACACAAAAATTGGTCTATGCGCGGCAAAGAATACATTGAAAAAACTCAAAAAGGGAAAAGCACTAGCACTATTGGCTCTGGAATTGGCGATTTTGCCATTGATTTGATTCGTGCTCCTTGGGAAGTCCCCCCTGATCACGAAAAAACGGAACAAACTACAGTTACTAACATCAAACAAGACGAAATGACCGCAATCGCCAACAAAATGCGTTTTCCGGCTTTCGAAACCCTGATTCGCATTATTGCCAGTTCATCAAACAGTGCCCGTTCAGAGGCTATTATGGGTGGCGTCGTGTCGGCTTTTGCCCAGTTTAACTCCCCAGAACTCAATGGCTTTAAAGTTAATGCCATGAAAAACCCTAAAAAACTTACCATTGACTATACTTTGCGATTTTTCCCGCTTAGAACCAAATCAACCATCTTAAACAGCGTTGAGCTCGCCTCTATTTATCACTTGCCAGAACAGAACGCTATTCCTAACTCCCAGGTTGAACGTCAGCTTACCAAACAGGTTGATGGTCCAGCCAAACTTGCTACCGAAGGCATTCTTCTCGGTACCAATGAATTCCGTGGCGTTAAAAAGGCAATTTACCTCGATGACGATAACCGTCGTCGCCATATGTACATCATTGGTCAAACAGGTATGGGTAAATCTGTCTTTCTTGAGAATCTTGCCTTCCAGGATATGTGTGATGGGCGTGGCTTTGCTTTCATCGATCCTCACGGTGACGCCGTAGAAGCGATTTTGCAGCGTGTCCCAGAGGAAAGAGTTGATGATATTATTTACTTCGACCCTGCCGACATTGAACATCCAGTCGGTATGAATATGTTCGAATTTACTAGTCCAGACCAAAAAGACTTTATCGTTCAAGAGGGAATTAGCATGCTTCAATCTCTCTTTGATCCCCAAAACCAAGGTTTCTTCGGCCCTCGTGGTCAGCATATGTTTAGAAATGCCGCTCTTCTTCTTATGGCTGATCCCGCCGGGGCAACTTTCATCGATATTCCTCAATGCTTCACTGATCCGGAATTCGTTAAATCTAAACTTAAATATGTCACAGATAAGGCAGTTTACGATTACTGGACCAAAGAGTTCCCGGCTTCTCAAAAATCCAACGATGCCGGCGAAGTTATTACTTGGTTTGCCTCTAAATGGGGTCCATTCCTTGCTAATACCATTATGAGAAACACCTTAGGTCAGGTAAAATCGGGCTTTAATATCCGTGAAATCATGGATAACAAGAAAATCTTCCTCGTTAACCTCTCTAAGGGGCGTTTAGGTGACATTAACGCCAACCTTCTCGGTATGATTTTTGTTATGAAATTCCAACAGGCCGCCATGAGCCGTCAGGATATCCCAGAAAGAGAACGTCAAGATTTCTGTCTCTATGTAGACGAGTTCCAGAATTTCGCAACAGATAGTTTCGAGTCTATCCTCTCAGAGGCTCGAAAATATCGCCTAAATCTTATTGTTGCTAATCAGTTTATGACTCAGCTTACAGATAAAATTAGGGAAGCTCTCCTCGGTAACGTCGGCACAATTATCTGCGGCCGTATTGGTGTTACAGATGCAGATTTAATGGTGAAAGCCTTCACTCCGACCTTTACCGCTGAAGACCTTACTAAGACTCCGAACCACGCCGCTATCTGTAAGGTTATGATGTTTGGCATGCCTTCAGCGCCGTTTACGATGAGTCTTCCGGCGCCAATGGGTGAACCGAATGAGGAATTAATGAATAGTCTTAAAGTTTATACTGCTGCCAAATTCGGTAAAACTCGCGCAGAAGTTGAAAAAGAGATCCAGGACCGTTGGAGCGCTGCTGAAAGGGCAAAAAATAGCGAAAAAAGCGCATCAGAAGGCCCAGGAACCGCTTCTATGCTAAAATCCGTAAATGACTCGCCTTCTGCAATAGAAGACCTTTCTGACGCCTCCAGTGAGCCAGAAAGAGGCTTTCTAGATGGGTGGATGAAAAGAACCGCGGCTGCTTCAGCTGCTTCAGCCCCACAACCAGCTCCAGAGCCATCTCCGGAACCCGTTCCAGCACCAGTTCCAGAGCTCGCGCCAGTTCCAGAACCAACCCCTGAACCGATTCCAGAACCAACCCCAGCTCCAGAACCCGAACCAGAACCCGAGCCAACTCCCGAGCCTACCCCTGAAGAAACTTCCCAAGAAGCCGTCTTTAAAATAAGATAAAAACCATCATTAAACCCCGTCTTAAGCTTGATTTTTTTGCTCTAAGGTGTATAATAGAGAGAGAATATTAAAGAAGAGGTATATATATGGCCGAAAAAGCGGAAGCTTATGATTCGTCAGAAATTCGGGTACTAGAGGGACTAGAACCGGTGCGCCTGCGCCCCGGAATGTATATCGGTTCTACTGGTTACGACGGGTTACATCACCTAATCAAAGAGATTGCCGATAACTCAATCGATGAGGCGATTGCCGGATTTGCGAATCGTGTAGATATTACAATTTTAAAGGATGGCGGAGTTCGTATCGATGATAATGGGCGTGGTATTCCTGTCGATATTCACCCTAAAACTAAGAAATCTACTCTTGAAACAGTTTTAACAGTCCTTCATGCCGGAGGAAAGTTCGGCGATGGTGGTTATAAAGTTTCTTCCGGTCTCCACGGCGTCGGTTCCTCTGTCGTAAACGCTCTTTCGACCAGCATGATTGCGGAAGTTTACCGAGGTGGGAAGACCCATCATATCGAGTTTGATACCGGTAAACCGACTATGGACCTAAAGGTCACTAACGGCTCACCTCGTGAGTCCGGTACCTCTATTACTTTCTATCCTGACCCCTCTATCTTTAAAGAAACTACTACTTTTGATTATGACTGGGTCTCTAATTACGCTCGTCACCAAGCCTATCTTACCAAAGGTATTCTAATCACCGTTACCGATGAACGAACTGGGGCGCATGAATCATTCTACTTTGAAGGGGGAATTAGAAGTTATGTTAAGCGCTTAAACAGTGGTAAAGAACTATTATCCGACGATATTTTCTATGTCGAAAAACAGGTTCAAGACGCAATTATTGAGGTCGCTCTTCAGTATAACGATACTTTTGCCGAAATTATGAAACCTTTCGCCAATAACGTTCTTACCCCTGATGGTGGTATGCACGTCGTTGGTTTTAGGACGGGATTAAACCGTACTATTAACGATTACGCCCGTAAAAATGGCCTCTTAAAAGAGAAAGAAGATAACCTAACGGGGGACGACATTAAGGAAGGTTTAACTGCAGTTATTTTAGTAAAACTCCCTGATCCACAATTCGAAGGTCAGACAAAGAATAAACTCGGAAATCCAGAGGTCAGAGGTTATGTCGATAAAGTAATGACCGAATATTTTGGCTATTATCTCGAAGAAAACCCGGCTATTGCGAAGAAAATTGTCGGTAAAGCTACTTTAGCTGCCCGTGCCCGTAAAGCCGCCCGTGCTGCTAGAGACAACGTTATCAGGAAAGGCGCCTTTGAAGGGCTTAATCTTCCTTCGAAACTCGCCGATTGTTCCTCTAGAAACGCTGAAGAATGCGAATTATTCATCGTAGAAGGTAATTCAGCGGCCGGTTCTGCGAAGGAAGGTCGCGATTCTAAGACCCAGGCTATCTTACCGTTAAGAGGTAAGGTCTTAAATACCGAGCGTGCTAGATTAGATAAAATGCTCGCTAATGCCGAGCTTGTCTCTCTGATAAAGGGGCTCGGTGTTGGTATCGGCGACCAGTTTAATATCGATGGCCTAAGATATCATAAAATCGTCTTCATGACTGATGCTGATGTTGATGGTTCACATATTTCTACTCTGTTGCTCACTTTCTTCTTCCGCTATATGCCTGATATTATCAAGGCTGGACATGTCTATCTTGCAAAACCGCCGCTATTTGGGTTAATTAAGGGAACTGGAAGCGCTCGTAAGATTGATTATATCTATGACGAACAAGCCCTTGAAGAGACTTTAACTAAGAAAATTGAGGAGCGTAAAGCCGCTGGAACTAAGATTGATGAAGATTCCGAACGCTTTAAACAGGCTGGTTATACCGCCCAGCAACGCTTTAAGGGTCTTGGCGAAATGGATGCCGCTCAACTCTGGGAAACGACTATGAACCCGGAAAACCGTACTCTTGTAAGAGTAAATATTGATGATGCTGAAAAAGCCGACGCCATCTTCTCGAAACTAATGGGTGACCAAGCTGAACTTCGTAAAAACTTTATACAGGCTCGCGCCGCTAGCGTCGACCTAGATGATTTGGACTTTTAAGGAGGAAATATGGAAGAGAACACTAAACCAAACGAATTAAACACTCCCGAAACTGGCATTGAACTTCGCACTGTCGAAAATACCATGGAAGACTACTTCCTTCGCTACTCCTTATCTGTTATCGTTGACCGCGCCCTCCCTGACGTCCGCGATGGTTTGAAGCCGGTTAACCGCCGTATTCTCTATGCAATGAATAAAAACGGTTGGAAAGCCCCTCATGCAACTGTAAAATCCGCTCGTATCGTCGGTGAAGTCATGGGTAAATATCATCCACACGGCGACTCCTCTATCTATGAGGCAATGGTTAACCTTGCACAACCTTGGAAAATGCGCTACACCCTTGTCGAGGGCCAAGGTAACTTCGGTTCGATGGACGGTGATGAGGCCGCAGCTTCGCGTTATACTGAGGCTCGTCTTGATAAAGTTGGCGCCGAACTTTTAGCCGACATTGAGAAGGAAACTGTCGATTTTCGTGATAACTTCGACGGGACCGAAAAAGAACCGGCCGTCCTTCCGGCTGCTGTTCCGAATATTCTCTTAAATGGTCAGATGGGTATCGCTGTCGGTATGGCAACCAATATTCCTCCGCATAACCTCGGAGAACTAATTGATGCCACCGTAGCTCAGATTGATGATCCAGAAATTTCTCTTGAAGGCCTCATGAAATACGTTAAAGGTCCAGATTTCCCAACCGGTGCCGAAGTTTACGGTGGTGCTCCGATGAAGGAAGCCTACGCGACTGGTAAAGGTTCGGTCGTGATTCGCGCTGTTGCGAATATTGAAGAGCGTAAAAATGGCCGCTATAACATCGTAATCACCGAAGTTCCTTATGGGATGAGTAAAGAAGGCTTTATTGAAAAGGTTCGCGACCTTGTCCTATCTAAAAAGCTCGATCATATCGCCGATGCCCGCGACGAATCCGCAAGAGGGAAAGTTCGTGTTGTTGTCGAACTTAAGAAAGATGCCTATCCGAAGAAGATTTTGAACCAACTTTATAAACTTACCCCTTTACAGACCGCTTTCCATTACAACATGCTTGCTTTAATTGATGGTATCCAACCTCGTATCCTCGGTCTAAAAGAGATTCTCGCTGAGTTCATTAAACACCGTCAGAAAGTCATTCGCCGTCGCACTGAGTTCGACCTTAAGAAGGCAAAAGAGCGTGCCCATATCTTAGAAGGTTTGAAGATTGCTCTTGATAATATCGATGAAGTGATTAAAGTTATTCGCGCTTCTTATGACGATGCCGATAAACAACTCATGAAGCGCTTCGGCCTCTCCGAGATTCAAGCAAACGCCATCTTACAGATGCAACTTCGCCGTCTCCAAGGCTTAGAGCGCGATAAAATCGAAGAAGAATTGAAAGAACTTCATGAACTAATTAAGAAGCTCGAAGCTATTCTTGCTGATGAAAAGGAAGTTCTTCGCGTCGTAAAAGAGGAACTTCTCGCGATTAAAGAGAAATATGATGATCCGCGCCGCTCGAAGATTATTAATCATGAAGTTGGCAAGTTCTCCGAAGAGGAATTAATCCCTGAAGAAGAAAGCGTGATCCTTTTGACCTCTGAAAATTATATGAAACGTGTTCCTCAAAACGACTTTAGGAAACAAAATCGTGGCGGTAAAGGGAAACGTGGCATGACAACGAAGGAAGAAGATGTCATTGCTCAGATTCTTACCGCAAATTCCCACGATTATCTCTTATTCTTTACTAACCAAGGTCGTCTCTTCCGCATGAAAGCCTACGAAGTTCCGCAGGCGACATTAGCCGCGAAAGGTACCGCCGCCGTTAATATGCTCAATATGCATCCTGAAGAAAAGATTACTGCGATTATTAAACAGGGCGATACGAGCGCTGACGGCTACCTCTTTATGGCGACAAAGAAGGGAACAATTAAGAAATCTGCGATTAAAGACTTCTACAATGTCCGTAGTAACGGTCTTATCGCTATTAAGCTAGCCGACGGCGATGAATTAAGATGGGTGAAGGAAACTACTGGCGATCATGATATCGTCATTTCGACCTCTGCTGGCCAAGCTACTCGTTTTAACGAGAAAGAAGTCCGTGTTATGGGTCGCTCCGCTATGGGCGTAAGAGGTATGCGCCTCCGTCCACGCGATGAAATCGTCGGTATGGACGTTATTACCGACCCTAATCAGAAGCTAATCGCCGTTTCCGCAAATGGCTACGGCAAAGCTTGCTTAGTTTCGAACTTCCCGCCTCATAAACGCGGTGGCGTCGGGATTAAAGTCGCCGCAGTAACCGCAAAAACCGGTCCGATTGTCGCGGTTCATACCTTAGATCCGCTCGCGAAAGAAGTGATTATGATGTCTACTAAGGGGCAGGCTATCAGAGTAGCGATGAAAGAAATACCGACTCTTGGCCGCGCGACTCAAGGCGTTCGCATCATGAGAATGAGCGAAGGTGACACCGTTGCCTCTATTGGCATCGTCCTTCCGGAAGAAGAGCCAGAAGAAGAAACTAAAGCATAGAAAAAAGGCTACGTCTAACGTAGCCTTTTATTTAGAAGGGTTATTTGATGTGGTATTTGCCTGCGTACTTATTGATAGTTTCCTCGTCAATGCCCTGTCTTAGAAGCTCTTCTCGAGTAAACCGTTTCCAGCAACCTCCCCAGTCTCTATAGAAACAGTTCATTATCCTAGTAAACCCCACGCCTCTCTTATAAAAGAGGCCGATATTGTTTGCTAAGCTATCGTCTTCCCACTCTTTTAGGTATTCTAAGTAGTTTGCGACTTTCTTCCTTAGAATTTGAGGTTTGGCACCGCAAGCTTTTAGCTTATCGTAATGGTTCCAAACATCTTGGCAAGAGAGCATCTTGGCAATCTGACTGGCGTCAAAGCCGGCCTCAAGAAAATTGTTCAGGTTTTTTCTGGTTTCATAATGGATATTATCTCTATCCATCAAACTCCCATAAACACTTCTCTCAGATTCAGTAAATTCATTATAACGACTGACCAGCGCCTCGAACCTCATTAGCAGTTCCACTTCTTTTTTCATGTTTCCATCCTCATCAACTTTTAGTTTTATCTATGATGTATAAATAAACTCGTTGCCGAGATAAGAAGGATTTAAAGGGATAACAACCCTTTTAGCTCTTAATTTACTCACCTCTTTAGTGCAAGATTAGGACTAGGTCCAATCTTTTAATTATACCATACTAAGATAAAAAAGTCAAGCATAACAGGTGTTCTTTATGGCATTTATGCTTTAAAATAAAGCTCTTAAGCTTTATATTTAATAGTTTCGGGGTTGAAGTTTTTCTTAACCTGTGACTATACTCCGTGGAAACTAAATTAAGAGGAGTATTATGAAGAAAATCCCCATATTTTTATTAATTTTAATTACTTGTGCGACAATAAATTTGTTAGTACCATTAAAAACCGAAGCACTCTATGTAGATGATAGCGGAACAACCTGGTGGTCGGTCGAAGACCTTCTAGAATTCTCGAAAATTGCTGAAGCTGAAGAAGAAGCCCTTTGCGGTGACGATTTTGATTGCCGTAATGAACTTTTCTTCTCGAAGTTCGAAAGCGAAGATATGCGGTACCAAGCCCTCGAAATGTTAAAAGAGGGGAGATTTTGGATTACAGCGGTCAATCCGACAGCAGAAACCATCGAGGTTTTATATTTTGATGAGGACGAAATGTTAAAAAGGTGGGGTTATGAAGAAATTCAACCGCTTGAATTTATTTTTATCGCTTGGTTTGATAGCATTAACGGCGAAATTGGTAACTATAATCACGAACTTCCGATTGAGCCCCAGTTTTCAGATGATCTGCACCTCTTATATGCCGATAGTGCCGAGCCTTTCGATGAGGAAGGTTTTCCAGCGGACAAACCCTTCGAACTTCCGATTAATAGTACGAATTTAATTGATAACTATTTGGGCTATCTTTATATTGCGACTTTTGGCGAGAATTATAATTCGAAGGGCTATTTAGATTATTCAGATTGTCTTGAGGATTATAGAGAAGGCGAAACTTGTAAACTCATGTTTTCGCCAGGGAATGGCTACAAATTCCTTTCACCTAGAGAAAAAACTATAGAAAATGAGCAAAATGAAAACAATGACGAAGGTAATGACGGAGAATTAACAGGATTAGGAGAAGTGACATATATTGAAGCACAAACTCCAGGGGAAGAGAACGAAACAGTTTCGTTTTCTGTACCAGAAGCACCAAATACTGGAAATTATACAGGTGCTTGCGAGAAAGTCGTTGAGTTCCCGTGGTGGTTAACAATAATCTTAGTCTTAGGGAACATAACCGCTTTATGGCTATTCTTGCCATCAAAATCTCATAAAAATCTTAAAAAAGCTCTTGACAAAGACAGTGGTGTGCGATAAAATGGGGACAGTCTAAAGCTGCGAGTAGATATTTTAGCAGTCTTTAGAAATATTTTAACAATTTAGTTGTGCAATTAATCATCGTCAGTTT
>JAFRCO010000016.1 GCA_017404325.1 Candidatus Saccharimonadota bacterium | reverse complement strand
TAGTTAATACTTTAACATTAATCACATTAGAATCATTAGCTGTACCAGGAGCTAGATTATAAATATGAAGATCTGAAGAAGATAGAGTAAGACTTAGTGCTGAATTAAAAGTAAAGTTTACGCCTACGTCTTGTTGGTAAGTAACTGTTACGTTTCGTGATGCAGCCAATACCTTTGAGGCTGAAATATTACAGAATAAACTAAAAATAAATACAAAAATTAGAGTCGCTACTGCACTAAAAACACGCATACACACTTTCATAATTTCAATTATAGCATAACTAATTTGCAAAAAAATAAAAAATAGCCCCGAAGGGCTAATTTTTATTTTTCATTTGCTTTAACTAGAAAGTCGAGCGTTTTTTCGATAATCATCCGATTCTTTATATCCATCTTTACGTTCGGATCCTTCAAACTTTTCATCGCTTCTGGCGATTTTTTATACACGTCCTTTAGTTCATTAATTTTTGCCGTCACAAGATCGTCTGAAACTGTAATTTTTTGTTCCACAGCAAGCGTTTGTAAAGCTAAAGAAGCTTTAACTCGCTCTCCTGCAACTTTTCTCGCTTCTTTTTCCCAACTTTCCGTCGTTTCGCCATTCGCTTTTAGAAAATCTTCAAAATTCATTCCTTGCGAAGCCGCATTTCGTTCAATATCATCACGAATCACACGCATCTGATCATCAATCAAAATCTCCGGTGCCGGAATTTTCGACTTCTTTACTAGCGCATTTATCAACTCGTCTTTAAATTTCTCTTCTAGCTTATGCGCATTCTGCATCGTCAAGTTCTTTTTAATATCAGCTTTTAATTCTTTCAAAGTCTTAAATGGTCCACATTTCTTCGCCATTTCATCGTCAATCACCGCTTTCTTAATCTCATTCACCTGCTTCAATAAAACTTCGAATACTACTTTCGCGCCAGCCAAATCCTTTACACCATAATCTTTCGGAAAAGTCAATTTCAAATCAAACTTATCGCCCGGCTCATGCCCAACAATACCATCTTCAAATCCTGGAATAAACATTCCCGAACCTAATGTAAGCGCGTAGTCTTTTGCCGATCCACCTTTAAAAGCTTCACCGCCTTTTTTACCGACAAAATCAATAATCACCTCATCTTCTAACTTCGCCGCTCTCTTTACTGCCTTCTTTTCCGCCAACGATTTTGCTAGGTTATCGAGAACATCTTCAATTTCTTTTTCCGAAACCTTTACTTCCGGTTTTTTCACCCCGAGTTTTTTATAGTCACCTAAAACAACTTCCGGAATAATATCCGCCGTTGCTGTATATTCAGCCATCTCTCCCGGAACATACTTCGTTACATTCACACTTGGCAAAACTAAAGGAGATTTTTCTTCCTTTTTAAAGGCTCCAATTACCGTCATCCGAACAGCTAAATCAATGGTTTCTGCATTCAAATCGTTTTCCGGAATAAATCTTTCCGCAACCTCGACTGGAACTTTTCCTTTTCTGAATCCCTCAACACTAATTTCTTTTGCTAGCTTTTCCAACGCTTCTTTTCGCGCCGGCGCCAAATCCTTCGCGTCTAGCGTTACCGTAATTTCGATACGTGAATCAGAAATCCTCTTTAATTTTGTCTTCATAAAAAACTCCTATATTTAGTCTCATTATAGCATAATCTGTGATGAATTAGTATCACGAAAATGCGTTAAAGTAAATTTCGAATTCGCTCCAATTTTCACATCCGGGTTCAAAATTCCATTCGGATCGAAAATCTTTTTCAAATCTTCATAGAGTTTTCTTTCGTCTTCCGGCATTTCAGTATTTGTCACGACTGCTTTCAATCTTCCTTCCGGCGTTCCCCCCGCAAGTCCACCACCATGTCTACTAATAACATAAGCTCCCGCTCTAAGGAAAGTCGTTGCCTTTTTATTGAAATCAGCATCCTCAAGATTAAATTTCGGTCTCAAACTGAAAATTTCTGTCTCCAAATTTCCATAAAGTTCCAAATCTAGCTTTAACTTTTCTTCCAAAATTTTCAAGTCTTTCAAAAAATTTTGGAGATTATAAACCGGCAAATAAAAATCCGTCAAAATCGGTACCCTCTCTGCATTTTTCACATAATGCAAATAATTTATCAATGAATTTTCAAACTCACCTAAAGTAATTTGATTCTCCGCCGATTCAAACACAAATTTCGTATTACGCGGCAATTCTTCTTTCATCGCCATCACTTTCTTAAGCATCGAATTGCCTTTTTCGTCAAAGCTCGCAAATATCACATATCCATCCTCTAGCTTTCGAATCACCCCATCTAGATTTTTACCCGCTTCGCGCGCTTCCATAATAATCTTCAAATCATAAAAGTCCACTTTTTTCGGGTTCAAATTATGTATCGTTTCGGCATATTTCAAAGCCGGACCAATTTCTTTAAAAGTCGCGACTATCCGCGTGGCTTTTTCTTTTACCGGCACCGCTTTTAATATTACTTCGGATATAATCCCGAGCGTTCCCTCCGCTCCGAAAAATATCGGCATTAGATCAAGCGTCTCTCGCTTCGAAAGTTTCGTCAAAAACGGATATCCTACGAGTGTTTTCTTTTTATCCTCGAGTTTCTTTAAAAGTTCAGGATTATCGTGGAGAAGTTTTGAAACTTTCTGGTAAATATTTCCTAAGAAAGATTTTTCTGCTGCTGCTTTCGCAACCGCATAACGTTTCAAACGCTCAGTTTGTAAGCATTCTCCATTTGTTAAAACAACTTCAATCCTCTCTACATAATTAGCAATTCCACCATATTTTCCCATCGCTTCATCAACCGACGCATTCGAAATCAACCCACCAATCGTTTCTTCGTCTCTTCCCTCGATCGGTATTTTCAAACCCGAAACTGAAAGTGCCGTATTTAGCTCCTTTAATGTAATTCCAGATTGAACCCTTACTAAACGCTCTCGCGTATCAATCTCAAGCAACTTATTCAATTTTTCCGTCGAAATAATAATTCCACTCGATAAACTTTCCCCACCTTCGCTCGTTCCCGAACCTCGCGGAGTTATCGTTACATTAATATCTTTTGTCGAAAGTTGATTAAAAAACTTCATTAATTTTCGAATGTCGTCCGTCGATTCAGGAAATGCCACAAATTTCGGTTTAATTTTAAGCGCCGATTGATCTGTGGAATACTTTTCAAGAACTTCTGGATTATCAAAAACATTCCCCACCGTCAACTGATTCAAGTATTTTGCAATTTTCCCCATCCTACTTACGATTATATCACAATTATATACAAGTTGGTGCCCGAGACAGGACTTGAACCTGCACACCAAATGGCATATGCTCCTAAGGCATACGTGTATACCAATTTCACCACTCGGGCGTGCATTAATTATATCACAAAAATGAGCCCCTTTCGAGGCTCATTTTTTCCTAATTATAAATTAAGCTTCTTCTTTCGCCATCTTCCTAGACATTAGGTAAGTCACCAACATACCAGCCATTAATGCAAACGGCAAGGCTTCTTCTGGACCCGTACTCGGAATGTCTGAACCACGCTCAGTTGTTGTCGTAGTAGTTGTACTCGACGCACTATTCTTCGAAGAATCCGTCGTTTCTACCGTAATCGTCCCGACTGTTGCGCTAGATTTACTCCCGCTCTTTTCTTCAGTTTCTTTTTCTTCAGTTTTGCTTTCAGTCTCATCTTTAGATTCAGTTTTTACGCTCACCTCTTTGTCGCTCGAACTATCTGTAATAGTAAACGAAGAGTTATCTCCAGTCGTTACTGTAGTTCGCGATTTCTTCGTGGCAACAACAATAATCGCAACGATCAATATTAAAATTAATACGACCGCAGCCGTTGCCACCGCAATGATTTTTCGGCGTTCTTTTTTGTCCGCCTCCTCTTGATAATACATAGTCAAAAAACTCCTTATGCCCGCATTATATCATACTTACGTTTTTAAGTCAAGCGATTTTTCGATAAATCGAGAGAGACGCAGCGGCATATTTATGTGACTTTGTCAATTTTAAACCCTTAATTTCAGGGGTAACTTCCGGATGAGATAGAACTAATATCCCACCATCTTTTAGATAATTTGTCAAACCAACTATTTCTTCAGTTTTGAAACTATTGTATGGCGGATCAGCAATTATCAAATCAAAACTCTCATCTGTAGTATATTTATTTATGTCCTCAACTAAAACTGTACTTCTAGGACCTAAACCGATGTTCTCTAAATTTTCCTTAATTACTCTTGCCACTTTTGCATTCTTCTCAACAAATACTACTTTTCGCGCTCCTCTAGATAGTGCCTCAATCCCGAGTGATCCAGAACCAGCAAACGCGTCTAAAACTCGCGCATCTACTAAGTATTCCGAAATCATATTAAATAACGCAATTTTTTCCCTAGAACCCATTGGATGCGTAAAACTAGACCTCGGCGATTTGATCGCCCGACCTCGAAATTCCCCAGATGTTATGCGTATATTTTCCATTTAGTTTAAAGTCGTTATTTGTTGATATTTCGTAATGCCCTGCATTAATTCTTTATATTTTAACATATTTTTCGGATTTTTCAAGAATTCCAAAACATCCTTCTGCGCTCGCGCAATTAATCTCGTATCAGCCAAAGACGCAATCCTTAAATCTAGAGCTCCGTGCTGTAAAGCTCCATAAATCTCACCTGGTCCTCGCATCTTTAAATCTACTTCTGCAAGATAAAAACCATCAGACGATTTCTCAAGCTCCATTAATCTCCGTGATGGTTTCAAATCCCCTGAAGTAAGAAGATAACAGAACGACGCCGCTGAACCTCGTCCAACTCGTCCCCTTAACTGATGAATCTGCGCTAAACCATAGCTTTCCGCATTTTCAATAATCATCACTGATGCGTTTGGGACGTCTACTCCCACCTCAATTACCGTTGTCGAAACTAAAATATCAATTTTCCCCTCTGAAAATCGTTCCATAATCTCATCTTTCTCCACCGGTTTCATCCTTCCATGCAAAAATTCAATTCTAAACTTCGGGAATAGCGTCTTTAATCTTTCTGCTCGTTTTTTAACCGAAACTGTCTCACCTCGCGGATCATCATCAATCGCCTTACATACCCAATAAACCTGACTCTTATTCTGAATCGTTTCTAAAAGCTTCGGATAAAGTCGCGCCTTTATATCAATTTCTCTTAAAATTTCTGTTTTTATCGGCTTTCGACCCTTAGGCAACTCATTTAATACTGAAACATCTAAATCCCCAAACACCGTTAATTGTAACGACCTCGGAATCGGCGTCGCCGTCATCGCTAAAAGATGCGGGGCTAGTCCGTCCGGCGACTTTAGAACCAATTTTTGTCTTTGCTCAACTCCGAAACGATGTTGTTCATCAATTATTACTAACCCAAGCCTAGAAAATTCCGTATCATCGGTTAAAAGTGCGTGTGTCCCGATTACAAAATTTATTTTCCCGTTTTTTGTATTCTCCTTTATATTTTTTTTATCCTTCGTTGCACCAGTCAATAACGTCACCGTAATTCTAAACGGTTCTAGAACCTTCCTTAATTTTTCATAATGTTGCAAAGCCAAAATCGCCGTTGGCGCAAGTAAAGCTACTTGCTTCCCATTAATAGCCGCCATCATCGCCGCCAATGCCGCTACCATTGTTTTTCCTGATCCAACATCACCTTGTAAAAGTCGATTCATCGGCACTTCTTTTTCCATATCCTGGAAAATTTCCCACGCTGCCTTTTTTTGCGCCCCAGTCAACTCGAATGGCAACTTCCCTAAAAATTCCTTTACTTTTTCTAGCTGAAACGGAACCGGCTCTGCCTGTAATTTCTCATTCTCTTGCCGATTTAATCGCGCTGCTAAAATTAATTCAAATAATTCTTCATAAGCCAAATAATCTCGTGCCCTCTTCGCCGACTCTAGGGAATCTGGAAAATGTGCATAAAACAAAGCCTTTTTTCGCGTTCCAGATTGTACGCTCGGTAAAAAATCAGGGATAGTATTAAATTGATCTCGTGATAGACCAATTAATCTCTGAAAATCATGCGATTTTAGAGATCCATGAGCTACGTAAATTGGATTAAGCCCAGAAGATGTATCTATATCAGAAGCCAAAGCCGCCGACGGCGACATAAGGCTATATCGTCCATTTTTAAGCTCGTACGAACCCGTAAAATAATATTCTTTTTCTGGGCTAAACTGTCTCACACGATAACTTTGATTAAACCATATAACCTTTATTGAACCCGTTTTATCACTAATTATTCCTTCAGTAACAGATAAATTTCGTCTTCGTGCTCGCCGTGTCGTAATTTTATCAATTCTACCTCTAACCACAACTTTCCCTGGCCTAATTTCAGAAATTGAAACCGGCGCTTCATAATTCTCATAATCTCGTGGCAAATTATAGAAATAATCCCTTACCGTCCGAATTCCGTACTTCTTTAAAACTTCCGCCGTTTTCGGACCTACCCCCTTCAATTCCTCTACCGAATCGAATAAATTCATGCCTTGCCCGAATGTTCCTCGCGCCATTTCGCAATTTCACCATGATTTCCAGACAATAAAACCTCCGGGACTTTCATGCCCCGAAAATCTTCCGGGCGTGTATATTGCGGGTATTCTAAATTATCTCCCTCTGAAAAAGATTCAATTTCCGCCGAAGTTTCCCCACCGAGAACTCCAGGGATCAACCTTACCACTGAATCTATAATAATCAACGCCGGTAATTCCCCTCCAGTCAAAACATACTTCCCAAGCGAAATCTTATAATCTACTAACGACAAAATCCTCTCATCATAACCCTCATAATGTGGGCACAAAATGATATAATGCGCATCCTTCGCCATGGCTCTTGCCGCTTTCTGATTCCAAGTTTCTCCTACTGGAGTAGGAAGAATCACTTTCGCCTCCGGATCCTTAGTCTTAACAGATTCAATCGCCTCGAATACTGGTTCACATCTTAAAAGCATTCCATCTCCACCACCATAAGGCGTATCGTCGACTGACTTATGTGGACCAAGCCCAAAAGCTCTTAAATTCACAAAATCAAACTCAGCCAGTCCTTTATCGACCGCCTTCCACATCATTGAAGTCTTTAGGTATGGCTCAATCGCCTCCCGGAACAATGTAATAATTGTGAACTTTATCATACCCTATATTATACCAAATTTTAGGTGAAAAGAGTCTAATTTGACAAATAATTAACAATATGATAAAGTAAAACAACTTATTGCTCCTTAAAATTTAGGGCAAAATAATACACGAAAAGAGGTTATTGTTGTGGGCAAATACGAAGATTGTGGGTCGAAGGTGTATGAAGAGGGGCCGTCTGCGCAAAAATATGAATTAACCAATGACTATATCAGAATGGGAGATCATATTCTTTATCGCATTAGGGCTCTGAAAAACTTTTCAATCGTAAGAGCTGGTGATCTCGGAGGATATATCGAGAACTGTCATAATCTCGACCAAAGAGGAACTTGTTGGGTTTACGACGATGGGAAAGTTTGGGGCAAAGCCAAAGTAACCGACTACGCAAGTATTTCAGGACAAGCCAGAATCTATGGGAACGCCAAAGTTTACGGGCACGCATTAGTATACGGAGCAGCAACAGTATATGGGGATGCTCGGGTTTTCGGCGTTTCCAGAGTTCATGGTTACGCCGAAGTCCACGACAACGCTAGTATCTATCATTATGCAAATATCGCCGAAACAGCAAAAATTTCCGGCTTTGCACGCATCTTTGATAGTGCTAAAGTTTCCGGAAGAGCTACTATTAGCGATAACGCTATAGTCTGTGGAGATACTATCGTCTCTGAAAATGCCACTATCAATAAGTATGCCATACTGCGCGATAAAGCCCATATCTTTGGCAACGCCAAAATCTCTGGCTTTGCGGAAGTATCTGGCACAGCAATCATCCTAGATGATGTCATATTGAGAGGAAAAGTCAAAGTATCCGGCAATTCCAGGATTATGTACAATTCCATTCTGGAAGACAAAGAAAACATCATAGACAAAGTCATAGCGATCATGTCCTAAATACTAAAAAGCACCGTAGAAACGGTGCTTTTTTCTGCTGTTACGCGCCCACCCTTGGGGCACATTGTTTTGTTTTAATCCGCTGTTTGTTTTTGTAAGTCTCCACACTCCACTTTTGCATTCAGTGGAACCCCTGTGAAGCGTACCAGCTTATGCTTATAATAAAGCATAAGTGCATATTTGTCAAGCACTTTTATTTTATAAAAATTATGGTATAATTTAACTATGTTTGTCGATACTGCAAAAGTGAGTTTAAAAGCTGGTAAAGGCGGCGATGGTGCCGTCTCTTTTCGCCATGAAATTTACATCCCGAAAGGCGGGCCTGATGGCGGGGATGGCGGTAAAGGCGGTGATATTATTTTCCGCGCCGACAAAGATACAAACACTCTTATAGATTTTCGTTTTACACCAATTCTAACTGCCGAAGATGGTAAAAATGGCTCCGGCCAACGTTCCGCTGGGCGCTCTGGTAAAGATTTAATTATTGAAGTTCCTATTGGAACAGTAGTCAAAAAAGATGGCGTAGTTTTAGCCGATTTAACTGAAGATGGAGAAGAATCTATTATCGCGAAAGGTGGTTCTGGTGGATTCGGCAATGCCCATTTTAAAAGCTCAACTCGCCAAACTCCAAGAATCGCCGAAGTCGGCGAACCTGGTGAAGAATTCGAAGCCGAACTTGAATTAAAATCCATGGCCGATGTCGGTTTAGTCGGTCTCCCAAACGCCGGAAAGTCTACTTTTCTTTCAGTCGTGTCTAACGCAAAGCCCGAAATTGCCGACTATCCATTTACGACTATTACTCCGAATCTCGGAGTTGCCACTATTGACAAAAAGGATCTTTTAATTGCTGACATTCCTGGCTTAATTGAAGGCGCTGCTGAAGGAAAAGGTTTAGGACACGATTTTCTCCGCCATGTCGACCGCACTGCAGTTTTATTGCATCTTGTCGATATTTATAATAACGACGCTGGCGAAGCTTATGAAACTATTCGCAAAGAACTTGAAAAATATTCCGACCTCGCTTCGCGTCCAGAAATTGTTGCTTTAACTAAATGCGAAGGAGTCGATGAAGAAATTATTAAAATGCAAATGTCCTCGATTCTTGCGAAAAACGCCGACGCAAAAATTTACCCCATCTCCTCCTCCGCCCACCAAGGCCTCGACGAACTTCTTCGAGAATTAAAAGAAGAGGTAATCTCGTCTCAGCGAAGGGGGGTCCGGAGCGCGGCAGCGCGAGGTATAGCGCCGGCCGCCCGTGGCGACGGGCCGGCCGGACGCGCCCCCGAGCGAGACGAAATTACCGATTATCCTACCATATCACTCAGCAAAGACGCTCTAAAAGATACTTGGAAAGTCGAAAAGACTGAAGATGGAAAGTTTATCGTTGTCGGTGAAAAAATTGAAAGATTCGCTCGTAAAACTGACTTAAATAATTATGCTAGCTTAAATCGTCTCCGCGATATTATGAAAAAAATGGGTATTCGTGCCGAACTGACTAGCCAGGGCGCTGAACCAGATTCAATTATCAGCATTGCTGGCAAAGAATTTACTTTTATTGAAGATTATTAATTAATGAATGTAATTAAAGTTTCCTACCATGCTGGCTGGAATTGTTGATTGTACAACTCGGTAAGGCTGGTAGTTATAATTCATTTCCGAAACCACAATCGAACCATCTGAATTAACCGCCTCAACATAGCCTACGTGTCCATACCAACCACCACCGGTCTGGAACACTGCACCAGCCGAAGGCGTTCGATCTACTACGTATCCCGCCGCCGCCGCATTATATGCCCAGGCAGATGCGTTTCCGAGATTGCTTGGCAAGTCTTGACGCTTATACCAAGCCCATTGCGTACATTGACCGGCCCCATAAGGACCACCTAAATTATAGAAGTATCCAACCGTGGTAATGTTCTGACGCATTGCTGTACTACCAAGGTAAGTATAGGTATAAGTATAAACTGGGCGTACCACTGGCGCGACATATTCTGGTCGTTCCGTTTCCGGTAAACTACCACCCTTAATCACAATCCTCATCCCTTCCGAAATGCCTGAAACTTCTAGATCATTCAAAGCAATAATCTCTGTCGCGTTAGAACCGTATTTATCAACAATCGAACTAATCGTATCTCCGTCTTTTACAGTATAAACAATCCCCGATGTACTCGGAATATAAAGTACCGTTCCCGCCGCAACATTAATCGTTTTTAGTCCGTTCGACCATCTCACCTGATCAGATGAAATACCAAATTTATCCGCAATCGTATCCGCATCTTCACCGTCCTGGACCTCATATTCAATCACACCACGAGAAGCTGTAATATTTGTAATGGTCGGTTTTTCAATTTTACCAGTCGAAGTTTGGCCTACATCGTACATCGTATTCGCAATAACATAGTTTGATGCTACATCCGTTGCGCTCGCAAGTCCTAAAGCGTCCGATAAATCGGCTACTACATAAAGCTCTGATAACTGGTCAACTGATATCTTATATTCATTTGCACCAAACGCATCTAAACTAAGATTTACATCAGCTGTTTTCTTATCTATTGACCCCACACCAACTATCAATAAGGTCGCCACGGTCATCAAAACATACGGCAAATATTTCTTCAGCCGTTTAAAATCGATTTTACTCTTTTTCTTTATCATAATGAAATATTACAGAAGTCTTGGCAATGGTCAATCGCGTTCTGGTTATGCTCAGCTTCTGTATAACTATAATACATCAAACCATCATCTCCTGTCAAGAAATAAAGGTAAGCTGTATCTGATGGCTCCGCCACTGCTAGTAAAGCCGTAATCCCCGGATTAGAGATAGGACCACAAGGTAAGCCGAAATAAAGTCGTGTATTATAACAAGAATCTACCTCTAAGGCTGCCTGATTGTCAGTATATATCGTCCTATCTGGATCAACCGTATCGAGCGCATACGATACTGTCACGTCGCTCCCAAGACGAATAGTAGAATTAAGACGTAATAAAAACACCTGTGCTACCGTCGGCTGTTCAGCTGAAAAAGCCGGTGAAGGCGCCTCTTTTTGGACTATCGAAGCTAAGGTAATCCCCTCAAAAAGCGTTAATCCTTGTTCGCTATATTTTTCCTTTAGATTTCTTTCCTCTATTACTCGTCCCATCTCCCCAAGAAAAGTCTCTAAAATCTCTTTTACAGTCGCACTTTTATAAAATTCGTGCGTATCCCCGAATAAAAACCCTTCAAGAGTTGCTCCCGCTGGCCTCTCTCTTAAAAAATCATAGTCATAATTAGCATTAAAAGCTTCTTCTATTTCAGCGTTAGAATACCCTACATCCGCCAAATTCTTTTTTATCTGAAAGATCGTCTCTCCTGGTAAAATCGTGAAATTAAAGACTTCCGGCTCCATTTCCGCCTCAAGCTGAGCATAGTATTCCGCTCGTTTTTTTGCCTGATAATCTTTATACCAAAAAGTTACACCAACCGATACTAGCACTATAATCAAAATAAGTGCACTCCCCGAAATCACATTTGTCACTTTTTTGGTTTTTCTCTTCACTTTATCAACTTCCCTTTCGATTAAATTTGTCTCTTCTGGTGGCTCGGCTTCAGGTTCTTTAAAAGACTCAATAAAATCCTGCAATATAATCGACGCCGCTTCGGCATCAATCTCCCCTTTTTCGTACTTCTTCTTCTTTGCTTTTAATCGTCCTTCCGCCTCTACCGAAGTTAAGCTTTCATCCTGGAAACGAATTTTCGCCTCCGGAATCTTACTTACTAAAGTTTTAGCAAAATTCCGCACATAAAGCGACTGCGCTGTTTCATTTCCCTCATTACTACGCGGAAGTCCAAGTACGAAAAACGTCGTATTATTAAAATCAGCAATTTTCTCGATCTCTTCCCATTCCGAACCGTTTACTTCTATGAATCCAATCGGCACTGCAATCCGAGTGTCCGAATCAACTTTCGCAACACCAATCCGCTTTTCCCCTACGTCTAGTCCAATAACTCGCATCTTTATTCCTTCTTCGAATCGTCAGACTTCTCTTCAGTTTTTTCGTCAGATTTTTCATCCGACTTTTCTTCAGTCTTTTCTTTTATCTCATTGCCTTCTTGATCTTTGATTTCAAATGTCATCGAAATTCTATTCGAATTGGTCGGGACCTTCATTACCCATGGATACGAAGGGTTCATTTCTACATTTGAAACACCTTCAATATCTTTAATTTCTCGTCTTGCATCACCAAGACCTTTACCCATAATCCTTTCAACCAACTCGCTTTCCGTAATCCTCGGACCAGTAAAGTAAACTGCCTTCAATTTACCAACAAACCCACTATCTAATTCTTTAAATCCATCAATATATACATTTCGAATTTCGAAAATTTTCTTGTTTTCTGACAAATCAATTTTTTCTTTTATTAACTCTTCAAGTTTCGTCTTGTCAATCGTATATACAGAAGTTGTCGTCGTTGCCTTCAAAACCGGCTTAACTCCATCTTTAACTTCTTCATCTACCGCTGGAGTTGAAACTGCCGAAGAAGTGTCCTGCTTAAAGGTTGACTCAATAATCAAATTATCGTCTTGGTTAATAGTCTCGTATAGTTTTTCTTTATTTTCAGACTCCTTACCATTACTTAGTTCACTTCTCGCTTTTTCAATATCTGATTGTTGAACCACAGTAATAAAACTATCCGTTCCGCCAGTCATCGCCTTATCAGAATATACTCCGTCGATATGTGCTACAGCACTCCAGCCTGAATTCGATGCCTGAATATTAAACTTTTCACCAGGATTACTAGCTACAACTTTAATTCTTCCAGACACTAAACAACCTGAGCGCAATAAACTAACTATATTATTAGCGTTATCGCACACGTCGTGTCCATCATCTTTGTAGGCGATAGTGATACTTTCATCAGCATAATAAGTTAAACCACTAATCGAAAAAGCAGTCCCGCTATTAATAGGAATACTGCCCGATTCTTTAAAGTATGCATAAACCACTAAATCGCCTCTTGCTTTTTCACCAACATTTTTCTTGCCCGTCGCTTCAAATTCAACTTCATTCGTCTCTTCAATCTTGCGTTCTTCTAGATAAACTTTCCCTTCTTTTATGTCTTCCTTGTCCTGTTCTTTTACAAAGCTCACTGCCTCGGAGAAATTATTCGTATCGGTTTTAATCGAAACAAAGACTTCTACCGCCGGAGCAATCGCTAAGGCCCAAATTAAAACCAAAATCAAAATTACCGCAAAAATCCCGCAGAAAATCGAAAGTTTTTTATGTTCAGTCAAAAACAATAAGAATTTATTATTCAGTTTCTTTTTAGACTTGTCATTTTTATTTGAAGAAGCCTTCTTTTTCTCGTCATCCTCTTCGTCGTCCTCATCATCCTCATCCTTTTCCTCTTTTTCTTCGTCTTTCTTATCCTCCTCATCCTCTTTTTCGTCTTTTTCCTCTTCTTCATCAACGACGTCTTCTTTCACGACCTCTTCGCCACTCTCAGCATCTAATTCCGGAATCGTCGGCGCAGACTGTAAATCTTTCGTAATCGGTAATTTTACCGCCGCCGCTAGTTTCGTAATCGACGGATCGGTCGTAACAAGTACTGCCGTCTTTTTTGCACTTGTCGCCGCTTTTGTAATCAACTTAATATTTACCACGCTTCGAAGCACTCCAGCTTTTTTCGGCGGCACTAAAGCTACAATCTTCTGCTTCGAATTTTCGATTTTCGTGATGATATCGGTAATATCATCCTCCGGTTCAATATAAATGACGTCTTTATTCATATATAAAATATACCACATTTTTTAATGCTTGTGTTAAAATAAGTCTAGATGAACTTGTTTAAGCGCGAAAAATCTACCCAAAGTCCTAACAATCAAGGCTCTTTGGCTGAAGTTACTTTGAATGCCATCCATGATGGTGTAATTATGACCGATAAAAACGGTATCGTTGAATATATTAATCCAGCAGCCGCGACCATGACGAATATTGGCGCGCCAACCAACGCCCTTAAACTTAGTTACGACACAGTTATTAAACTAGAATCAAAAGAAGGTCGCGAACTTTCCGAAACTGAAAATCCTTTGACTAATGCGATGAAAACTAATCAACCTCTCGAATCCTTCCGCGGCAGTTTAATTGTCAATAAAACCGATAAACGTATTCCAATCGCAGTTTCAGTTTTACCAGTAAACGGTTTAAGTCAAAATCGGATCATCACTTTTAGAAATATCACTAAAGAACTCGAGGAAGAAGGCGAACAAACCGAATTTATTTCTACCGCCTCCCACGAAATGCGCACTCCAGTCGCGACTATCGACGGTTATTTATCACTCAGCCTTAACCCCCAGACTGCAACGATCGACGAACGCGCCCGCGGTTATTTAACTGCTGCCCAGGCCGCTTCGAAACATCTTGGCAAACTCTTCCAAGATCTACTCGACGTAACGAAACTCGACGACGGCCGCATCCGTCCGAACTTTACGCCAGTAGAAATGGTTGGCCTTGTTAAAATGATTACTGATGATTATCTCAACCGTGCAAAAGAAGCAAAAATCAATTTTACCTTTGGCTCAAACGAACCAACTTCAGTTGGCGGCTTAAATCGTCGTATGGAACAAGTCGTCTATGGTTTTGTTGATACTGATTTTATGCGCGAAATTCTTGATAATTTAATCGACAACGCTATAAAATACACTCCCGCTGGTGGCTCGATTTACATCAATGTCCGTGGCGATGGCGACCGCGCGCTCATTAATGTTACTGATACCGGAATCGGTATTTCCGCTGACAATCTTAGCCATATTTTTCAAAAATTCTACCGCGCCGATAATTCTGACACTCGTACAATTGGAGGCAACGGTCTCGGACTTTATTTAGTCAAACAACGCGTCGAAGCTATGGGTGGCAAAGTCTGGGCCGAATCAGCCTTCGGCGAAGGTTCGACTTTCTATGTTTCCTTACCGCGCATTACGAGTAACGAATACGAAAAACGCATGATTGCTGTTCGCCAAGCCGAAATTGCAAATCAATTACAACCAGCGCCAAAACCCGTACCTCAACCAGCAATTCCAAATATCCCAGCACCTCAACCAGCCCCAGTCCCACAACCAACTCCTCAACCAGCCCCAGTCCCACAACCAACTCCACCTACTCCATCGCAGCCCGCACCACCAACTCCGCCGCAACCCGCGCCACCGACCGCGCCACAACCTCAACCAGTTCAAAATCAAATTAATAATAACAACGTAAACGGAGAAGTAAAATGAGTAAAATAATGGTAGTCGAAGATGACGCAAGTTTGCGCGAAATATATAGCATTCGCATCACTGCTGAAGGCTACGAAGTGGTCTCGGCTGGCGATGGCGAAGAAGCTCTCGCGGTAGCAGTCCGCGAAAAACCCGACTTAATTCTTTCGGATGTCATGATGCCGAAAATTTCCGGCTTTGATATGTTAGACATTTTACGCTCCACTCCCGAAACCGCCGGCATCAAAGTAGTTATGATGACCGCGCTTTCTTCCGATGATCAACGTCGTCGTGGAGAACAACTCGGAGCCGACCGCTACTTAGTTAAATCCCAAGTCGGAATTGAAGACGTAGTTAATGTTATTCATGAAGTTTTAGGCGATCGTGTCGCAGAACAACCGCAGGCAAACAATGAACAACCAGCTCAAGCCCCAGCCTCAAACCCAACTCCGGCTCAATAAGTTTCTCGCCGAACGCTTAGGCGTTTCTCGTCGGGAAGCCGACGATTTAATTGTTGCTGGAAAAATCACTATCGACGATAAAACCGCTGAATTAGGGGCCAGAGTTGACAAAAACTCTAAAGTATGCTATAATGGAAAGATAGTACCGTTTGAGACGGTTTTTTTATACCTTGCTTTTCATAAACCTATCGGCTATGTTTGCTCCCGTCGCGCCCAAGGTCCTACTCCAACCCTCTACGAACTTCTTCCAAAAAAATATCATCATCTAAAAACCGTCGGACGCTTAGATAAAGATTCTTCTGGGCTTATTATATTAACCAACGACGGCGATTTCGCCTTCCAAATGACCCATCCGAAATTCCGTAAAAATAAAGTCTACGAAGTTGAGCTCGATAGGCCATTAGAACCTCTCCACCAGCAAATGATCATGGATTACGGCGTCGCTCTCGACGACGGTCCGAGCCAATTTAAGATACTTGCTTATGATTTAGCGATGCCTCTTTCGAAGGGGGTCCGGAGCGCGGCAGCGCGAGGTATAGCGCGCGAGCCCCGTGGCGACGGGAGCGAGCGACGCGCCCCGAGAAAGACGGCAGCGCTAAATCGCCACAGATATATTGTAATTTTGTCTGAAGGTCGTAATCGCCAAATCCGTCGCACTTTTGCTGCTCTAGGTTATCAAGTCACAAAACTCCATCGCACCGGCTTTGGAAAATACGAACTCGGCGATTTAGAACCCGGAAAATATGCTATAATTAAACCATGAGTACAATTTTAGCTCTTGATATTGGTACTGAATTTGTTAAAGCTGTACTTGCGCGCCACTCAAAAAAAGGCGGTCTTGAAATTTTAGGTGTCGGAAAAGCAAAACAGACTGAAGGCAACATGAACGCTGGCGCAGTCGCGGATATTCCGGCAGTCGTCGAAGTCTGTGAAGAAGCGCTCGTTGAGGTCGAAGAACAAGCTGGCGAACGTGCAAACTTAACCGTTGTTGGTATCGCCGGAGAGTTAATTAAAGGCAACACTACAACCGTAAACTATAGTCGAAAAAACCCGAATAAACCAATTACCGAAAACGAAATGAACGAAATAATCAAAAAAGTTCAACAAAAATCAGGCGAAGTCGCGAAAAAAACCGTTGCTCTCGAAACCGGAAACGACAATGTCGAAGTCCGTTTAATTAATTCCGCCATCGTCGCTCTTACTATCGACGGCTACAAAATCTCTAATCCGATCGGCTTTAAAGGTTCAGACCTAACTATTCAGTTCTACACCGCTTTCGCTCCTTTAATCCACGTCGCAGCGATTGAAAAAGTCTGCGCCGAACTCAATCTTGATTTGCTTACTGTCGCAGTTGAGCCATTTGCTGTCTGTCGCGCTTGTCTTGGCGATGACCTCGAATCAAATTTTTCCGGTATTGTCATGGATATTGGCGGCGGGACAACCGATATTGCCGTCGTTGAAGATGGTGGCGTCGAAGGGACGAAGATGTTTTCAATCGGCGGACGTAGTTTTACTCACCAAATCGCCGAATCCCTAGGAGTCGATTTTGACACTGCTGAGAACTATAAATTAAACTATGACACCGGCGAATTAGACGACCGTGTTAAATCGAAAGTCGAAACTGCCATCTCGCGTAACCTTTCCGTCTGGCTAACCGGCGTTGAAGTAGCACTTGAAGATTTTAATAGTACCGGAAGCCTACCTAGGAACATTCTGCTCTGCGGCGGTGGTGCTAGCCTTTCCCTTTTACAAGAAACCCTCGCCATTTCCGACTGGTTTGAAGGCTTACCGTTTTCTCGTCGCCCAATCATTAATTTAATTGATATTAACGATCTCCCGAATTACATAACCGATAAATTAAATGTTGCTGGTCTAAGCGAACTCGACCATTCTTTCGTTACCGCTCTCGGACTTCTCCGCGTCGGTGTCGATACTCTAGCCGGCGCTCCCGAAGAAAATAAATTAAAAGCTAAGATCGCAAAACTGCTCCAAAACTAACCCAATATATTGTATTTTTTATTTTGTTTATGGTAAAATAAATATATGGCGAAAAGTTTCAATTTTGCACTTGGAGGTCTTCTAGGATTAACCCTTATTTCCGCTATTATTCTGTCTAGCTTTTCTGTCTCCGCCGACGAACAAGTCAAAGTCTCTAATGTAGATATATCAGTCCCAGCTTCTTGTGAAATGTCTGGTGCTGGTACTAACTCACATACAGCTGATATTAATAATGGTACCTATATGGAGAATATAGGAAAGACTACACTAACTGTCTTTTGTAATGATGGTGGAGGCTATGCTATTTATGCTGTAGGTTATACTGGTGAAGAAATAGGAGGAACTAATAGTACTAAACTAGTAGGAGAAGACTATAGCCTTACTATTGATACTGGAGTTTATGCTCAAGGTACTACTACTAGTTCTGTTTGGGCAATGAAGTTGACTAAAGTTACTAATACTTCTACTTCCTATCTTCCTGCTAATCTAACAATTGAAAATGGTTTTGATTCTTATCATGTAGTTCCTGCAGCTTATACTAAAGTTGCTAGCTTTACTTCTAC
>JAFRCO010000015.1 GCA_017404325.1 Candidatus Saccharimonadota bacterium | reverse complement strand
GAAGCGCGAGAGATTTACAGTCTCTTGTCATTGCCACTAGACGACTCCAGCAATTTGGTTCTTATGGAGCCGTGAGCCGGGTTTGAACCGGCGACCTTCGCCTTACCATGGCGACGCTCTGCCAACTGAGCTATCACGGCCTATTGCATTATACCAAACTTTTTTGGAATCGTTTAGTCCGACTTTTTAAGGTATTATTCTTCTCCTTATCCTCGACCTTTTAGCTCAGTTCCGCTATTGGGGTGAGTGTCTATCCTTACCATGGTTATGCGCTACCGCATAGGGATAGTCGCTTTAGCTATAACCGCGCCTGCTTGTTAAAATTGCATTTCAACTGATTCCATTATAAGCATTAATCGGTTAAAAATCAAGCCCTAAAATGTATGAAACCGCTCGTATTGCTTAGATAATTCATTATTAACCAAATGCGTATATATAGAGGTTGTGTCTAAGCTCTTATGGCCTAATAATTCGCTAAGCGGTTTGATCCCGCCATTATTAGATATAAAGTTTGTGGCAAAAGAGTGACGAAATACATGCGGGGTCACGGTCTTATCTATGCCGGCCCGCTTGGCCGAATTGCGTATTAAAAGCTGCACATTAGAGGCGGTCATGCGCTGCTTATAAAGGTTTGAAACCACTAGCGCTGGGCAATTATCCCTACGCGTTCTTAAATATTGTTTCATTAATTTTTCGGTGCGCTCATCTATAAAACAAAGCCGGAGCTTTTTGCCCTTCCCTATAACTGTAAAGCTGCGGCCTTTTATAGAATTGCGATCTAAAGCAATAAACTCCGATAACCGAATGCCGGACGAATATAATAAAGAGATAATAAACTTATTCCGCAAGCTAAACGCATTATCGATCATGGCCGCAACCTCGTCTTCATAAAGGAATGTCCGCCGAATATCTTCGCGTTTTGGTAGCGGGATAAGCTCATAATTTATACATTTTTCGCCAATAATAGACATATATTTAAGCATAACTCGGAGCCTTAAAATGTCGCCTCTAAGGGAATTTTGCGCGCGCTTTACTTTGCGGCCATTTGGCAATTCCCCTATCGTCATGGCGACCTTCCATTTGTGTATATCGTCCAGCGATAATTTGCTAAGCTTTATATCGCCCACGCATTCTATTAATCTGACCTTTATATAGCGGCAGTGTTCTATTGTACGATCCGACTGACCTTTAATAGTGATATATTTTTCATAAAGATCAAACGCTTCTGATAGTTTCATTATTCTCCTCCCCACGCATAAAAGGTATTATGGCGCGGGAGTTATACTATCCGTTTGCGATCATCTCCTTATTAGCTACCGATATAAAATATTTAGTCGGGTCAGCCTTTTTAAATGCGTATTCGGCAAGCCAGTCTAAATAATTATCGTTTAGGTTCCAAGCACATTTTAAGTAAAAGCGAATCCCACTTGGGTTCTCGAATTTGTCTGCTAAATACATAGCTTTTTGCCTTGCTTTTTCTGGAGTGTATCCTTTTCTGTTGCGTTTAGAATTCATATTCATTATTGAATATTGATCTTCTTTAATATCTGTATAATGAATATTATTCATTATTGAATATAAGCTCTTTACCGCCATAATTACCTCCTGGCACTTCTGAGCAACCCGCTCGGTTTTGCACGAGTGTCTTTAACTTTAATATGTAGTTTGCACCAATGCCGAGCGGACATTGTTTCAAACATTCTGGTCGAAAAAACCCGACCTTAAGCGACCCTAATTATGGGATCACCGAGTCGAGTTTTAACTTGCCTATTTAAAACAATTTAATTATAAGCCATGGCGCGCAAAAAGTCAAGACAAAAAGCGTCCCCCTTCCGGGGGACAATGCAATTTTAACAATTACTATTATACCAAATATCTACTAATAATCAATACCTAAAATTAAAAATCTTTATATGTTATAATAGGGTTAATGGCGATGCGTTGGGATCTTAATGGATTACACGCTCGAATCTCTTATAGGCATTCTGCGCAAGCGGCTCCAAGACGAGGACTTTGATGCGAATACCTTAAAACAATTCTTAAATGACTCATTAAATGATATCCTTGGCGAGGATAAATATCCATTTATGCAAAGGGTCGATAAATATACGGCCAGCGCTGCCGGCGAAATTAGCTTGCCGCTTTTCTATGGTGGCACCTTCTTTATATATGCAAGAAAAGGTGACGAGCCACGACAAGAGCTAAAATATATCTCGCCAGAAGAATATTTTGAAAATACCACGCGCCTAACATTTGTATATACGACATTTGCTAATACGCTATTTTATAAATTGCGCGAGGATGGCGATAATGAAGGCTTCAAAATCACGCATTTATATCTAGCCAACCCGCTACCGCTTGTAAAAGATACCGATAGAACGCCGATCCCGCCGCAATATATAGAGGCGCTAGTTTTAGGTGCTATGGCAAGAGCCGAAGAAATACGCGACAATTACGACTACGCGCAAATCTACCGAAACCAACAAGACCAAATACTCACGAACATGAAGCTCCGCTATGGGCCGGGCAATTTAACCGCGCAAAATACGGCAAAACTACCATATTTCGGAGGGTATGCAGATGGCCGGGACTAATTTTTCAAGAGCTTTAAAAATACCAGCAAAGGTCACAACGAACAAATCAGCTCCGACAACCACCAACTTTGCTAAAGGCATCTTTACTTATAAGCCAAATGACACTATGGACTATGACGAAATCTATCTAGCCCAGAATGCCCGCTTTGATCGCATTGGCGAATATATAACCCGCCGCGGCATTAATAAAATGTGCGAGCCAATTGGCAAAACTATGTCATACAGCAATTATTCCGGTAGTTATGATATGGTAAATGCGACAAATGTCTCACAAAATATATCAGTTAGCGATAAAATCTATTCTATTAATCTAACTGTAGCTGCCACGGATGCCGAAAAATATGGCGTGCTGCAATTAGCGCTATTAGATGCCGATGATAATGTAGTTGCTAAATCTTGCGCGCAAAATCTAACCACTACGCCAGCCGATACTGAGTTTATATTTAAAGACGCCCCTTCCGGCGATTTTAAATTAAAACTATCAACGCAAGGCACCGGAACGCAACAATTTAATGTTGCAGTTTTAGCCGGGACCTCAAACTTAATGTATAAAATTAATACCGCCACGCCGGGATATATAACTAACCTATTTGAAGCTAATATTGACGGCGTAAAGACGATTTTATTCACCTTTAAAGAAGCCAGCACTAGCTCGGTTATTTTATATCGCATGGCCGAAGACGGCTCGATTAATTCAATTAGAACTTTGCCGGCTGGCGTCACAAAAGTACGCTTCTCGCAAAATGTAAACCAAATTAGATATGCGGACGGCATGGAAGGCCCGCGCTTAATTGATCCTACAACTTGGAATGATACCGCAATTCCTACAACCGACCTTAAAACCAGCGTTGATCTAAATATTAAAGTTTCTAATATTTTAGCCGGCACGCAAGATAATATAATGTACTTTGATGCCGAAACGACCACGCAAGCTATCTGGACTTATCCTTATGGCTTCGCTTTCGCGCCCGAAGCAGATTTTACCACCACGACCACGCTTAACGCATTTGTCGCCGGCGTGACAACGACTACAACCGTGGCTAAATCTTCATTAAAGGCAGTTTCCGAAACTCATTTAGTAGCTAATATCGCTCTTGATGATATTATTCTTGACGATATGGGCAACTATGGTAAAGTCACAACAATCGGCACGAATAATGTTATTGTCACAAGCATCTCGCATGCGGCCGAAGCTATTAATAATTATGATGCCTTTGATCGCGATTTCCGCCAAAACTTCCCGGCTATAAAGACCGGCGACCCGCTAACTGCTATGTTTAATCTTGGCGGCGTGGTCTATTTCTTAACAAGGCGCAATAAATACTATATGTTTAGCCAAACTGCGGATGTATGGACGCAACAAGCATCAAGCGCGCAACACGGCACCTTTAGCCAAGAGTCTTGTGTCTGCGATTTGAATTACGCATATTATGCAAATGATGACGGCGTTTATATCTTTGACGGCTCATCCGAGGGCAGCATTACGCAAAACACCATTCAGAAAACCTATGACGCAATTGCCGGCAAAGATTCTATTACATTAGAGCTATTTAATAACCGCCTTTATGTCTTTTATTCAAGCAAAGGTGACGGCCATAATGATTCATGTTTAATTTACAACATTAATTTGCGCCTATGGGAGAGTTTCGATACCGGACTTCCAATATCTGCAACAATAGCGCGTCAAACTGCTTCAAACCGCTTTATTTGCGGCTCAAGTCAGTTCGGCCAACTATTTACTTATGAAACTCAAACCAACGAATATGCCGACTTAGGCGCGCCTATCGACTTTGATTTAGAAACGGCATATCTGCATTTCGGAACTCCCTCGCAACTGCATCGCATTACTAAGTGGCGACCGGAGTTTGCTACCGTGACCGGGGAGTACACTATTAAATGTGGCTACGCATTGGACTTCACGGACAATGTAAAGTATGCGTACTCGATCAACCTAAAAAATCAGATGATTCTGCAAGAGAATTATATCTGGGATAACCCCCCGGCCTACGGCAATATCGTGACGCCAACCAAACTAACGACTATCCCGCAAGTAAACGGACAATTTTATAGATGCCAATTCAGATATCAGCACCACGCGGCTTATGAGCCAATAAACTTTAAAGCTATGACCTTATCAGTTGAAACGCAAAGGTTAAGATAGGAGGTTAAATGGCCTTAAATTATATACCAATATCAAGCACCGCCGAGCTAAAGTCTGCATTAAAACAAATTGATGAGAACTTTCGGCAAATTGCATCTGAAAACCAAACAAAGACCGTGGCGCAAAATGGCGGTACAGCTTTACAAGAAGGCAAGTTGAAAAACGGCACCTATGGAATTGTTTTAAGCGATCCGTCTAATGTACCACGAATTTTAATCGGTTTCCATAGAAATGGACAGCCAGTCATTGCAGTCACAAAGGCTAATATAAATGTATTTGACGCGCTAGGAGAATAGCATGGCAAAAATTGATCCAAGAAATTTTCTGTTAAATACAGATTATGAAACGGATAAAATTATTTTAATAAAGACCGGCGATTTCATTGGCTCTATTGATATCCCACATAGTTTAAGTTTTACGCCGTTAATTTTTGGCGTGTGGTCGACTGATAAGAACTTTATATCTGGCAATACGCTCGGAGTATTTTCAGAAAGCAGTCCGATTCCGGGCCTTTATACGCCACCGCTAGGAGTTAGCTGCATAGCATTAGAAAAAAAAATAAGGCTTGAAGCATCTGGTGAAGATTCAGATACGCAAAAGATATATTATAGAGTTTACGCATTCGCGCCCGATAATATAGGCGCGCAAACACCAATTACGGCTAACCAAGCAAATCAATTTATTTTAAATACCGATTATAACTATCGCAAAATAAAAAAGACCGGCGAATTCACGCAAGGTGGCAAATCTTATAAGCATAATCTAGGCTATATACCACAAGTCATGGCTTGGATTAAATATGCCGAACTGCCTAATCTTCCTAATTTTAGTAAAGGCATCGAGCCAGTTGTAGATATTTCATATTTTACCGACTATCGTCTAGAAATAACTGAATCAGTATTAAAAGCAGATGCAAACTTTCCTTTTGGTCTTATAGAAAAAATAATCTGGAGGGTTTATTATGACGAAGCCTAATGATTTTGTTTTTAATTCAGATTATTTACCGCTTGCAGAAGTAGATAAAGCCGATTTTACAGCATATTTCCCAGCCGAAACCTTCCCGGCGGGACAAGCATACGATAGAACGCAAGATTTTAAAGTTCCTTATTCACCCGGCTCAATAGACACCTTTTTATTATCATTAAATGGCGGCAACTATAATGTCGGCGCGATCGTTATTATTTCAGTAAATACGCAATTATTATCTATTAGGGTGCAGCGAATAGACCAAGAAACAATTCGCGTGAGGTTGCACGAATTCACACAACAACCGGGTGGCTATTCAATGCCAGCGCAAACTTTAAAAGTAAAAGTATCTAGCTTCAGACCACCGAATGCTTTTTAATATGCTATAATAAAGCCATAACTTAAAAAGATAGGAATAACTAATGGACATAATTGAAATATTATTATTCGTTGCGTTAGTAGCGGTGATATTTGGCGTCAGCATGCATGAAGCATTCTGGGGCATAATGGCGTTTATTGGAGGTGCTATTTTATTCGCCATTGCAAAGCTATTTATAGAAGCATATATAGAGCGAATCAATAAGAAAATTGCATATAATAAAACTCCGGCCGGCAAAGCAGCGCGAAAAGCAAAGCAGCAAAATATTATAGGCGGTCTATTCTCTGGAATAGTGATCTTTCTATTATTCGCGCCATTATTAATCGGCATATTTATCACTTTAGTATTTAAAGATTTTAGTTCTAATTATCCGTTAGCGACATTAATTATATCGGTGGCACCGACTTTAATCACTATTATTACATTTGCATTGGCAGACAAAAAGCGCACCAAATAAATCTTGATGCGCTTTCTTTATTAGCTAGCAGCGTAGCCGTTCTGATATTGTTGAATTATATCATAGGCTCGGCGAAGCTTGTTTTGTCTTGTCTGTTCTCTATCCCATGGCTGCGGCACATATGATTTGCCGATATTTTCGGCTTCGGTGTCTTTAATATTAGACCCGGATACCATATAGCCGATTTGCTGCGCTAAGCTTCTAGCTTCCGATTCATAATCGTTGCCGCCAAGCGTTGCAATATTGCCAATGACCGGGATATTAGATAGGTTATAACCTAAGTCCGGCGTCATAGTTGCTAGTCTTTCTAACGAAGTCATAGCCGCATTGGCTCTTTGCTGCGTTGCAGTTAGTTTTTGCTCGCTTGAGCTAGAGCTTTGTTTCTGCAATTTAGATAACGAATCTTGATACATTTCGTATAGCGATCCTAACGATTTATAATCTTCTGCATTTTTAGCTCTACGCATTGCGCGGCTTAGCATATCAGTCCAATAGTCGCCCGTTGGCGGGAAGAAGTAAACGGCTCTTTCTTCTTCTTGCGAAGCGAAGGTTGGTGTTGAATATGTGTTTGCTATCGCCGTTGTTGGCGTGCTGCCATAAATGGAATTATAAAGTGCCGTGCTTTCGGTTGTCGGCATAGTCGTATTTGTTGCAGCTAATGGCTCATAATAACCGCTCTCTGCAGTCATGCCTTCTGCGGCATCTGTTAAGTAATCGGCCGTTCTTGCATTCTGCGCATTTATAGAGCCTTCAGTTCGTCCAATTGCGTTATAAATCTGCGTTGCCGGGTTATAAACTGCATCAATTACGCCCGCGTCAGTATTGGTTGTCGTTGGAGTTGCGGTTGGAGTTGAATCGCCCGCAATATTAGCCGCGACATTCCCTACACCTTTTATAGTCTTGCCGGCTAGCTTAGTAGCACCCGCCGCTATTGGCGCGACTGTGTTTTTAAGCAATAATTCAATAGGTTGGTCTAAGCCCGAAGCTCGATACATTCTTGTGATCCAGTTTGTCGGTTGCGAAGAAGCGGACTTTTCGTATTTGTGCGCGTTCATTTGTGTTCCCATTTCGCGTGCTTGCTCGAAATCAGACGACCTATAAATATAGTCGCGAAGCGTTGGATCGCTACCGTCAGCATTTGGCTTTGTATAATGCTCGACAATTTTTTCATTGGCGCCCATTTTTCGGAGGCCTTCTGCAATTTTGGCATTAGTTTCTTTACCGGTATAATTTTGCTCGGCAACAGCATCTGCCGCGGCATTTCTAAGGATACGCTTTGCGTCTGTATAAGCATTGCGAAGATTAATAGCATCTTCAGAATTGCCACGGACTCCGGCCGCTCTATCGCCTAACTCTCTAGACTGCTCAATAAGGTATTTAGCCGAATACTCGTCTGGCGTATTGCCATCCGCTACAATTTGCCTAATAGTCGTCCTATATTTAGCTTCATTATTTGGCTGCTCAAAGGTATAATCTCGCGTGACTTTTTCTAATTGTTCCGCTAAGTCCGGCATATTAATCTTGACTTTGCTCTGCTCGGCTAAATCAGAAACAACTTTATTTACATAATTAGAGGTTTTAGCAGATTCAAGATAGTCTTCCGGTCTTACGCCCATATTTGCTAATTTTTGCGGTGCATTTGTTTTAATTGCTCTCTGAGCGGTCTTTTCGTCTAATGTGTCATAAAGCGCGCTATATTTCTGTTGCTCGGCAATATCTATCATTTGATCACCTACCGACTGCCATTTATTACGCTTTTCAATTTGGTTTCTCGCTTCCGGCTCAAAGACCTCTGGCAATTGTTGTTCGGTTTGCCCGGTCAATGTTCTATAAACTTCAGTTCCCGGGTTTTCTTGGCTCACATCTTGCAAGCTAAGACCAACGCCTCGCTTATTTGCATCTTCAATAACTCTTTGGCCGGCTTTCTTTGCCCATCCAGCAGCCGTTGTTGGAGTGTTCGGGTTTTCGTCAAGCCAAGTTAAGATTTGTCCGGCCGCACCTCGTGGGTTTAATTCAACACCTGGGTTTGCTTCCATATAGCTTTTAATCACATCATCATAGTTATTGTACCCTTTTTGTTGCGCTAAACGATCCCATGCGTCTAATTGCGACCAATTTTCTAGCGTGTCAGCCGTTAAAGTCTTATTGACTGGCGCATTTTGTCCAATATATGATTCGCGCGCTGCCTCAATAAGCTCATCACCATTTTTAAAGCCGGAGCGCATTGCATTTTCTAACTCGTTAATAGCTTTGATATTGCCAGATTTATATACCTTTTCTATATCGTCACCCACGCCCTTCCAAAATTCGCCTTCGCTCGTGCGATTTATTATGTCTGAAAAATCTTCTGCATTTTGCGTTCGCCTTGTGTCACCATTAATTTCCATTTTGCGGATATCGTCTGAATATTGGTCATTTACATCTTTAATACCTAGACCAACGCCACGATCATTCGCATCTTCGACAATTCGCTCGCCAGCTTTCTTTAGCCAGCCTTTAGCAGTAGTTGGAGTCGCGGCATTTCTAACATTAGTTCTTTGCTCGGCTAACCAATTATCAAATTGCTCCCATGAAGCGCGGTTATATGGGTCTACCGCTTCGCCGCCGTGCATAGTCTCATAGATATTTAATAACTCATCGCCAGCGCGGCCTAATACTTCAGAAACTTCACTAGAAGAATTGCCCGATAATTCTTTCGGCGAGGTTGTATTGTCATATTCTTGGAGTAGCCTTGCAAATTCTTCTGGCGTATATTCTGTGCGCTTACCTAGCGTATTAACTGCTACATATTTGTCTTTAGAAGTCGGGTTTTTAACCCCTAGTACCTTTACTTCCGAAAAAGCATCATCGCCAGATATTTCGCTTTGTGGCAAAATATGAATCTCATTCTCAGACATAGGGTTGTCTTCAATATATACATAGTTATCTTTCATATTTTTAAGCGTTGCCAATTGGTCGTCATAGGCCTTTACCATCGCGTCATATAATTCAGGCTGTGTTTCGTCATAATAATAGTCTTTATTATTTAAAATAAACTTTTTATTCTGCTCTAAGTATCTTTTAACTGTTTCTTTAGGAGCAAAGGCAGCCCCGTCTTCTTCTATTGTATTAGTCAATTGCCTTGTAGTGACTTTAGCCACATTATTATCGCGGACAGAATTTCCAACATTCCCAACCGAGTTAATTAGTCTGCTTGTTTTGCCGTTGATCCAATTGCCCACGGCGCTATCGCCAGAGTTAAGTGTATTTGTTAAGCGCTCATTAAAGCTTTTGCCGCTTTGATCCCAATTCTCTTTTGCGGCTTGTACTTGTTTAATGCCTGGCATTTTACCAAGCACAGTATTTGCGCCGCCCATAATGCCGCCGGTTTTAACGCCTTGTTCTATACCTTGCTTGAGGCCTTGGAAGGCGCTACCCATAACATCTCCGCCATTCATATAGGCTGATAAGCCCGCACCGGTTGCACCACCAACGCCACCAGACAAACCACCGCGCAAAGCGCCTTGAAATGCATTATTAGTAATTTGCCCTAAGAGGCCGTTAGACTTAACCGGCGTATAATTTAATAGCTTTCTATCTATATTGCTAATTGTGCCAATTAGACCTTTGCCGCCATTAATAGGCGCGCTTTTAGCAAGCTTATTAACGCCTTTGTTAAATGCACCAGTGACTGCGCCAGTAGCTGCGCCAATAATTGCGTTTTGTCTAGCACGATCCCAGTCAAAGTTTTCAAGGCCGTTTTGTTCGAGTTCATCTGCGATGCCCTCAACGCCGCCTTGAATTGCATTTGATAGTGGGTTAGCGCCTAAGCCGGCAATATCAACCGCAGTCGATAGCGTATTAATAGCCGAGCCGGCAAACTTGCCGCGATCTTGCTTTAATTTATTTGAAACATAATTGTTGTCAACATAATCTTTGTATGCTTCTTGTTTTTGCTTCATCGCGTCCATGTTCGCCGCGCTTTGCGTCTTTAAATCTTCTTGGACTGTATTTAATAAAGTATTATATTTTTCTTTATCATTTACTTCTGCATCATCTAAAGCATTATAATAATCTTCTAGCGAATTATAGCCGTATCTTTTAACGACTTCATTCATTTTGGCCTTGTTGTCGTCTAATAATCTAGCAGTTGAATCGCTTTCTTCGCCGCCCCAATTGCCAATACCGCTTTTAACAAATGATGCAGCGGCCGCGCCGGTTGATCCAAGCGCGTTTTCAATTGAGTCCCAACGCTTCTGGAAGAAATTGCGATTATCTGCATTTGCTTGGTTAGCGCCAGCTGTTCGTCCAAGCGCGTTATAAAGTTGTGTTTGATCTGGCGTAGGCGCCCAGAAATCGCTATCATAGCTAATTGTTATGTTGCCCAGTCTTTGCGTGGCCATTATTTATTCCTCCCGTTAGTTTGTAAATAGCCCCTAGTCACTGAAGACGGGTTAGTCTTTGCTACAGAAGAAGACCTAGCAGCCGTGGCATACGGATCATAAGTCTTTATAATGCCTAGCGTGTCATACCATGCATTCCCCGTCTTTTGCCCCGTATTATTCTTAGCAAATCTATAACCATTATTAATTTCATTTAAGACATTCGCCGAATAAGAATCTCTAGAGCTAGCTTTGGCTAAAACATTAGCTAAGGCATTAGTAAAGTCGCCCCCAACTGCCGCTGCAACTGTTCCGGCAGTATGTGGGTTGCCGTTAGCATCTACCCAGTTATATCCGCCGTATTTGTTAGCATTAGATTCCAAATGATAGGTGCCATAAGAACCGCTATTGCCATACCCATCATCTAAGTACTGATACGGGTTGCTTGCTGCGGCCGCGGCAAGTTGCGCTTGCCTATTCTTTTCAGCTTCAATTTCTGCCCAGTATTGCTGCAAAGCTTGTTGGTTAGCTTGCGCTTGCAATTGCGCCAATTGCGAATTCAGATTTACTCTTTCGTTTTCGCTATTCTGTCTTGCTTGCGCCAGCTCATTAGCTTGATTCGTCTGCAATTGCGTTTGCGCTGGGACGAAGGACTGATCATAATACTTTCTATTTGCTATATTTGCAGCACCGCCAAAAGAACCACCTGAGCCGGCCGCTTGCATTGAGGCGGTTTCTGCCGCCATATTGCGTTGCCGATTAAGCCCGGCTTGTTGCTGCGCGTAATTTTTATTTATAGCTTGATTAGTGGTTTCAAGCTTCCCATTTAGCGCGTCAAGCTGCGACTGAATTGCCGTTTGTGCCGGTTGATACGCCTTGGTCGCTTGTGAGACATATTCCTCAAGAGATTGTGCCATATGCGTTTATACCAACGCACCGCCATTAATTACATTATAACACATAATTTCTCAATAAGAAAAAGCCCCCATTACGGAGGCTTTTCGCTGTAAAATCTGTACACTAATTCCAATTGCTTTCTTAAGGCATTCGCGGTCGGTTGCGCCGCACAGTCAAATAAAGCAGCAAGCACCGACAGTCTTTTCTCGATAGAATCGCTATCATGCAATACGCCAGCAGAGTCAAGCATCCTTAGTTGCTTCAAAGCTTCCTCCACGGCAATAGGTTCCGGCAACGGGATATCATTCATATGCATATGAATGTATTTATGCAGAGTATCGCGCGGAATAGGAATAATGCAATAGTGGAAGAGTCTGATTTTGTTATAAGGAGTTCGGCTCCAATTCCTTTTCATAAAGAAAATGTGATGGTTGTCCTTATAAGATAGTCTAATTTGTCTTTTTTTGCGTCTTAATGCACGCTTCTTCTTTTTTGCCATGAAAGTCACCCCCCTCTATTTGGCAAAAAGCATACAGGTTTTTAAGTTGCATATACGGTCTAAAGCCGTATTTTCTGGGCCGCGGAGTTTAATTTTAGGGATACGGCCCAGAAAGCACGGCTTTAATAGTTAGGCTTCTAGCTCTTTCCTTTGAAGCCTAACTGAAGGATAATTTGATTACATATTTGTTTTAAGCAGATTTAGTTTGTAGACAATTTTACTTAAAGAGTGGGTGTTAAGGTGCGATAAGAGCAAATTAAAAAGCGCAACCCGCCTTGCGGTTATCTTTCGGTTAGGACAAATGGCACGCCAACGATCACATTACCATGCGCATCAAGCATATTTTGTTCTTTTAATTGCTGCCCATAATAATTAACCGTGCCGTCCTCGCCCCATAAATTATTTTCATCTAAGCCAAGGTTTACTAATACTTTGCTAAAATAATCGCCATAAACATAGGTATAGACAATGCCTTCGCTTGGTGTTGGCTCCGGCTTCGGTTTCGGGTCGGGTTTATAATCGCCCGGCACAACCCATACCCAGCCCGTTATATTCATGCTATGCGTGGCGACTGTTAGCGGGATATAATTTGCATCGCTCACCATAGCAGTGTTCGTCCCGGTCGAATATAAATATTCTGCCGTATGCCCATACAAAGTATTAAAGCCACCCGATCCAATAGCGCCTTCAACCGGCTCGTCTATATATTTCCAGCCATAATTTTTTACTAACCAAGCGGCCACATCTTTACCATTAACCGGGCCATAATCCGGATGAGTCGTGGAATATTCTCGTCTGCCCGTAGCGAGATATGCGGTATATTTAGAACATTGCCAACCCTTGCCGTTATCGGTATCGCCGTCTGCTAGCCTTCGGCTTTTAACTTGGTCTAAAGTGATCGAACCACCTTGACCGGTTGCTTCTTCAAATTCTTTAATAGTCGCTTCATCGGTCGGCGCGTCCTCGTTCATAATGCGATAAAGCGCGCTATTCGCATCTTCTATAAACTTAGTCGTATAGTCTTTTATATCAGCATTTTCGCCATTTAAAGTTATGCTGCCGTCACCTGCCGGCTGACCGCATAATAGAAAGCCCGCGCATAATAAACCAACAAATAAAACTATCAACCAAGATAAATTATTGGTTAGCCATTTATTTAGTTTTTTCATCGTTTTTCTCCTCGATTTCTTTGCGCGTGGTATCGCCTAAGAAGAAAATTCCGATCGCGCCATTAAATAACAAAAAGGTCTGCGTGATTTGGTTTGCCACCGGCTCAAAGCCATATGTGCTACCTAACCCTTGCACGATAAAAGCCACGAATGATAATAAACCCGTGGCAATTGATAGTTTTCTTGTTATTTTTTTATTCACCTTTATAGGTTGAATTTGCGACATATTAAACTCCTTTCTTTTTAATTCGCATGTCCAAAACCTTGATAAATTAGCTTGGCTTCGCCATTTCCTGAGCCATATAATTTAACGATCTTTTTGCTTTCAGAATTGACTGAGCCATATAATTCATTAATGCGCGTGGCTTTGCTATTAGCCGAGCCATAAAGACCAGTAGTTATTCCGCTTTTCGTTATAAAGCTGATCGTGGCGCCGAGTGTATTGCCGGCGGTAGTTGAAGCCCTTGACTGCAAAGTATAGGTAGTATTTGGCTGAAGATTTGAAATTACAAAATCACCGCTTGCGGCCGCGCTTGAAGCAATAGTCGTTATATGCGACCAACCGGCACCGCCATTTAAGTTGTAAGCTAAGCTTCGCGAATAATAGCCGCCATCTGCCGGCACCGAATAATGAATAGTCGCTGAGTCATCATCAACACCAACAACTGATAAGGTCGGCGCCTCGGCAGTAGTCACGAATCGTCCGCCCATTTGGACAGTATTTAAAACTGTATTTGATGCTTTTGCGCCATAATAATATCTAGTATTTGGCTGAATCGTTAGCGAAGTAGATTGACTCGAATTATTATCTACTGAAATTGTCGCGCTGGCAGTATTGCTAGATTTGGCACTTCTAATTGGACTTGTCCATGAGTTTTGCGTCATAATGCCAGCCGCAATATATCTTCCGCTAGTTGATGCCGGGTCGCCATATGATTCAAGAGCCACGCTAAAAGTAGCGCCATGAGGGTTGATGCCAGAAGGCGTTGAGATGGTTAGCCCGCTCGGAGCCGTTCCCGTTGGATCAAAGCTGATAGTAGTCGAGCCGGTGGTTTCGCCAACAATAGCGCAAGAAATCGTCTTTGAAGTATCAGAAGAATTAACCGAAAAGCTAGTATTTGATAATGAAACTGATCCCGTATTATAGGCATTATTGAAATCTGGATAAGAAACAGTCTGAGCTGAGCCACCGGTCACGGTCACAGAATCAGTCACGCCATAACCGCCCGAAGCATATGTAAAACTCATATAAAGCGACATATTCGATAGCGTGATAGTCGTGCCAGATTTAGACCAATTGCCGGACCAATGGTAGTATTTGGTATTATATGTTTGCGACCAATAGCCCGATTGCCATGATATATTCCAAGAGCCGCTTGTTGCCATTTAACCTCCTTTATGAAGTTTTAGTATAGTAAAGTGTCACATATGATTCAGAATAGCCGGAACGATCGGTGCCGGTTTGAAGCACGATATTAGACCCCGAAACATTTAATTGCACATCATTATTGACATTAGCTGCCGAGGCAAACGGAAGCGGACAAGTTATGCTGCTTGTTGAATTATACGCATAGCCTTCAAACCTTATAATTCGGTTTAAGTTAGAAATACCATGCGCAATTGTCTTATCTGTGCTATTCGGCAAAGCGCCGGTATTAACAGTCTTTTTATAAATTGGCGTACCATCTATCCATGTTGCGCCGGTATTAATTTCTGTGGTCGAATAATCTAAAATAATCGGCGTGCCGCCATAAACAGCAGTAAAATTATTAGCTGCTAAAGCTGAGCCTTCGCCCGGATCAGTAGTAGTCATAGAAATAACCGGCGTTTCAATATTCGCCGTTGCGTTCGTTGCTGAGTTAGCAGTAAAGGTCGCTACATTTGTGCCATTGCGTTGGATAGTCAAAGTTGCATTATTAACGGTCGGGATAGTTGGCTTATTCTTTATATAATCGACTTTAGTATTATCGGCTTGCGTCCAGTCGGACTGAATCTGCGCGGCCGGAATAGTCGGTGTTCCGATTAAATCAGAATAAGCGCCGCTAGTTGCGACTGCGGCCAAATCAGCAGTTGGCGTATAATTCGCGAATTCTTCTTGCAAGTCGGTCTGATCGACAATATCGCCCGTAATCTCGCCCCAAATACCTTCGCCACCACCGCCACCACCTCCGGTTGCTGAAATAACATTATTTTTAATCTTGATGCCAGGACCAGCGGTATATTGTACTACTCCATCATCGCCCTTTTCGCCTTTTTCGCCTCGCTCGCCTTGCGGAATATAAAAATCAAATACCGCATCGGTTGAAGTCCCCGAATTCATAACTGCCGGCTGCGCATCACTAGCGACTTTATAAGCATTCCCGGCGCTAATTGTTGCGGCCGTTCCTTTTTCGCCTTGCTCGCCTTGCGGGCCACGCTCGTTATCTTGTACGATCATTCTAATAGTTTGTTCGTCACCATCGCCATTGACTATTTGTTTGATAATGTTAGGCATTTTTTCGTTTCCTTTCTCTTTCTAATAAAGCTTTATACCAACCTGTATCAACATCATGTTTTATCGCCCATTTATAAAATGGCGCCCAAGCTTCGGCATCGCCATCTAGCTCAATAAAATAGCGTTGCGCGGTAGCTTCGATCGCGTCTTCATTGTCGGGTTGGGTTTCTAATAAGAAAAATAATTGCAGCCTAGTGGTCGCTAGCTCATTTCGATCGCATTTTTTATCAATGCTTTTTAATTGCTCATTTATTTGATTTAAGTTTTCATTTCTGCCGTCATGTCGCGATATTAAAAATTGAATCAAGCTAAAAATACCAGCAGAACCAAAAATGCTAACTATAATTGCTACCCCCGCGTCCATTGTTCCCCCTCAAGAATGCGATTTTTCATTGTGCGTTGTTAAACGCATCGCCATTGATTTAATTATACCACAATTTTTCATATAAAAACCACCCCCAATTATGAGGGTGATCTTTAATTATATTGGCAATTTATACTAATTTATATTTATATCCGTCTGTGCCAGTGTCTTCAGTCCAAATAGTTAAAGTCCTTGTTGCTGTGCCATCCGAGAAAGTAAACATAGCTTCCGGGTGATCAGCTGCTGAAGGCGCTACTGCGTTCAAAGAGCCTCTATTCATAGCAGTCAAGAATAATTCTAAATCCTGAGAAGTGCCATTATAATCAACAACCATTAGCTTCCAGCTATGGTCATTAACTAGATTATGAGCCATATTAAAGAATGCTTGGCCAGATACTTTATCCCCGTTGTTCATATTACGACCAGAATATAACGATAGTGAGCTTGCCGTGCTACCGACTGCCGGCAAAGCCGAAGCAGCGATATAATATGGCGTTTTAGTGATCTTATCATTTAAAGATTTGCCCATAGCCGCTGAAAGAACTTTTTTCGAGCTATTCGTTGTGACATTATCGACAATATAACCACCATCTAAAAGTCCAAAACCGTTTGCACCACCGCGTTTAACTGTCGTGCCAGTCGCTTTATCAACATAGAAAAATTCTATCTTATAGTTGCTATACGCAGACCCATTACTACTATTTATAACCATCATTTCATGCAAAGTTGCATCAGCAGCTGATTTGCTGACAATAAATACTTCATTAGATTTTGCTGTAGCAGTATTATTGCCATCATAGACATTCACAGTATCATCTGAAATGAAATAAACACCGGGCGAAAGCAAACCGGGCAATACGGATGTGGGGTTATTGACCGGATAATTATAGTCAGCCGAGGTCAAATTCTTAACCATGCTAGTCCCACCACCTCCACCAGCACCGACTTCAGTCCATGTATATTGAATATCAGAAGGGTCTGTAGAATCAATTGCGGTACAAATATAAAGTTTGCCATTATCAGTTGTTTCATACAATGTACCAATTTTACCTTCAGTTGCAGTTGTTGGAGTAGTCCCTCCTCTAAGTACAGCATCATGTAACTGTTCGGCTATGTTGTTAGTTACTTCTGTTGTAACAAAATATTGTGCATATACATCTGGTTCATTGCCTACCTCTCCAGAAACTGAATAAAGATTAACACCCACAGCATATAAAATAGCGTCATAGTCAATTTGTGTTGGGTCTTCTAACTGTATATCATTTATTCTTTTATATATTAAATTATCACAGTCGAGTTCCCAAGTATAAGAATCATTTAAATAAATTTCACAACCAGCTTTAATGAGATACCATCCAGCATCTAGCGGGGTTATATCAATTCTATTATTTTCATCATAATCGGCATCAGTTAAAATCGTGACGAATTTGCCTTGAGCTTTAGTAAAATCAACGCTAAATGAGGTGCCAGTGAGCGTTAAACCATTACCCGCGGAATAAGACTTAACTTGCGGGATATTTGTGCTTCCGGTCATAGCCGTGCCATTATAACGCGGTCTATTAGTCAATTGGTTAAAGTTGGTAGTTCCCCCTCCGCCTCCACCGCCGCCATTTTCGGCGATATAAGCTAAATATTGTTCTTCGCGTGATCGCGGCTCTGCCGGCAAGGTCACATCTTGGCCCGCAATATCAGCCAAGTATTGTTCTTTGCGGCTTCGCGGTTCTTCTGGAAGTTCTGTTGTCATTTTATTCCTTTCTATTCTCCGCCGGCTTGTTCGTTATTTGGCCCCGGCAAGACATTAAAATTACCTATAAACACCCGATTTGCATTACTGCCGTCTAAATCGGTTTCAACAATATCAACAAAATAAAGCTGTTCGGGATCGAGATAACATTGTTGCTCGGACAATGTAAAAACAACCCGACCTGGCTCTTTAGTCGCGTTAGGGATAGTCCCTTCGACTTTAAACACTGCGTCTGAATCATCTGCGTCGGTATCCCACGGCTGTGTTTTGGCCGTTAAATACATTTTCTTGCTCGTCTTATCTATCCATTTGCCGTTTGGCTTCTGAGCCAAAAAGACAATTGTATTTACGCATCCGCGGTTAATAGGACTGAGCCGAAAAGGACGCAATTCGCCAAACATTTATTTCCCCCCACAAGATTTCTTTTTGCGCTTTGGCATGATAGATTACCTATCGCACCGCCATTAATTTTATTATAACACAAAAAAATAGCCCGTAGGCTATTCCGGCAAATGAGCTTCACTCCATAATTCGCAGTGGCAATGCTAATGCGTGGAGCTTGCCCGCACTCAATGATACGCGCTCCTTTTTGCCTTCGCTGGGGATTCGAACCCCTCCCTTTATAGTCGCTTGCCATTGAGATTTCAGCGTAGTTCCGGGAACCAAAGATATAAACTATTGTTCGCGACTCGTTTATACCCTACGCGATAATATCATTATACCATAAAAATACGATAGGCGATTCGTTACAAGCCTGGCGGCTTGGTGGTTGTTTAGAACCTATCGTATTCATGCGCGACGCTTTATTCTTTGTTCGTGGTTAGGATAAGCTACTCATGCACGGTTTTGTGCGCCTTTCTTTCAACCATTGGCTCCCGAAGAAGCCGGTCCAGTCCGTTAACCTTCTTCGCGCATTCATATTATAGCATGACTTTAAAAGTTTTCCAATTTGTCGTATATTTCTTTTACGATTTTGCCGTCCGTGCCTCGTGATAATTTCGCGGGCGTGATTTTTCTTCCTACCCAATAATACTCAAAGCCAAGATTTAGAAAATCGCGCAATATGCTAATATAGATGTCCATAATATAAAAACTCCCGCTTGTTGCCAAACGGGAGTGGACAAGCCCCAGACGGGGCAAACTATATTATATCACAAATAAAACTAATCTGCTTCTTTACCGCTTGCGCGTAAATAGGCTTCCATAGCTTCACGCAAGCCGCAACTAGGGCATATTTCAGTTTTATTATCTTTGCGCGATATTGCTGGGCGTTCATAATAAAGCGCGCCACATTTAGGGCATTTTGCCATTTTATTTCTCCTTTATTTCATCGTTATATAAGGCGTTTAATATATCGCAAGCTTTAGCCCATATTTTAGGCGTTTTTACATATTGCGCGACGCCAAAAGAACTTTCTATATTATGGTGCGTTTCGTGGTATATAGCTAATTGCAAAACCTTAAAATATTCGCGCGCTGTGATATTCAAGACTTCGGCTAATTGATCATACCTGTCTTGATAGTCTATATCTTTACTCATTTAAGCCTCTTCCCATTTTCCGTCATATTCTTCAAAAGGTGTTATCTTGTATGAGTCTTCGTCAGATATTTCGCTAACAAAGTCCCAAACCTTGTCTTCTTGATGCGGGCATCTGCCGAATCTATTTCTCAGAACTTTTCGCAATTGGCGAAGCGCTTTTTCATAGCTTCTATAAATGCCAAAAAATTCGCTTTCCACGGTGCTTTCGTTCCAAACTATGTATCCTTCTTTCATCTTATTTGTCCTTTCGATGATTAAGTTTTATATCTATAATTATAGCATAAAAAGGTTAAAAAGTCCATATTTACAGCCAACAAAATAACCCCCTATAAAGGGAGCTATTTTGCTGAGAAAGTCGCTATGAATTAGCTTTCAGAAGCGCCACCATCGATGATCGCGGCAACACCTTTTTCTTTGCCCTTAAGAATGAAGGAACCAAAGATAAAGCGGCCGAGAAGGATCGAGCCAGATACGAACTCAGAATCAGTGATGATTCTAGTTTCGGTCACCTGGCGGACACCAAGCAAGGAATCGCGGTGAAGTAAGATAGCCTTAACTCCAGTCGGGAAGTAGCTTGTTGGGACCTTGACTACAGGCACGCCATCGAGTTCGCCGACAAAGCCTTTACCAACTAATTTATCATTGTAGCCAGAAGCTAAAATGTTAGTAGTGATAGCGGTTTTGACGAGGGTGTACTCCGCCGGGGTGACAAATAGTACGCGGCCGGATAATGGAGCTTTGCACTCATCGAGGAACTCATTTAATTTCAAGGTGTCTTGATAAGCGTCAGTAGTCGAAGCGATAGCCTGGGATACTGCAGTTGCGCCTTTAGCAGCGGTGTCAAGACGATCAGCGTCGATCATAGGAATGATTTGCTCGTTCATCTGAATTCGCATGACTTCGCCAGCTTTCTTTGCGCGCATACCTTGTTCATAATTACCGCGGTCGATAGCGATCTTGAAGCTTTTATCTTTCTTTAATTGATAGGTTGCAATAGTATCTTGCAATTCAGCATTACCACCGAAGCGGTCGCCGGTTGATTCACGGTTATAATCGCCAGGAGCGACTGAGGTCACCGTATAGACCTTGACAGTATCAACGCCATCAAAGTCATATTTTTTATTGATCCAGTTGTCAGTATAGGAAGCATGCGTCCAAATCTGGTCTAATTGGGGAGCATACTTTAGAGCTAAATTAACAGCCATTAGAATTTCTCCTAAAGTTAAATTAATAATCAGTTTCCGAAGCGGCTGTTATTATGAATTATTAGTCGTCAAATAGCCCGGCTACAAATTCATCGTCAGCCTCTTTCGGTTTAGCAAATTGCGTGGAATCGGTCGCTAAGGACGAAGGACTTTTCGCGTTTTGCTTGGCTGCGATTTCATTAGCAACGGCAGTTTTTAGTTCTTCTTTGACGGCATCAGCTTTAAAGCTTTCACCGCCAACATTTCTAAAAACCTCATCATAAGTCAAAGCGCCGGCTTGCACCAAAAACATTTTAGTTAATGGGTTGCCGTTATTGTCGGTTTGTCTAACGCCATTTGCCTCTAAAGGTTGGCTTAGATACTCGACCATCTTGGCCTCAACCTCTGGGGATAGATTTTTGGCTGCCTTCCATTCTTTTACGGCCGCTAATTGCCTATCGGCTGCTAGCTGCCTTTCTAAAGCTTGAAGTCGGTCCATAGGATCAGAGCTTGGCCTAATTGGCGCTTGCTGTGCGTTTAATTGCTCCAGTTGCCTTTCAAGCTGTGCCTTTTCTTGGGACTTTTTGCCGTAATCTTTCTCGACATTTCGGTACATATCAGCGACTTTACGGAGCGCATCCGGGTCGTCTAATTTGATACCTTTCTTCGCCAAGAATTCTTCTATTTCATCGCCGGTTTGTGATTCGTTTGCGTTAGTCGAATCTTCCTTTGAATCGGTAGCGTCTTTCTCGCTAGTCGGTTGTTCATTGGTTTCCTCGACTGCTGGACTGGATTCGTTTTCGGTTTGGTCATCCGCAAAATCTGACTCCGAAAACAATTCTGGTTCGTTTACAGTTTCTGCCATAAACATTCTCCTTTAATTGTTAATGATTCGCTGTGGGGTTATCCCCACCAGTCCAGCACCTTAATCACATTGGCGATGCGGGAGCACCTTTGCTCCTAGAACATGAAAAGTTCTTTTAATGTAATAAACATTTAAAGGTGCTGGTCTGGCGGCCACCTATCCGCACAGCCCAAAGATTATTTCTTCTTTGCGGCTCCCTCCTTTTCTTTTTCTAAATTAACAACTGCCTCGATATCTTGTAGGACTGAATCGAAACCATTAGCGATCGCAACATAGCGCACCACATCATCACGAGTTGGAGTTCCCATAGCTGCTTGCAATAATTGCTTCTTTGTATCTTCCATGCGTTTAATATATTTTTTGCCGATATCGCCTTTCCAAAACTTGCGAAGCTCGGCCATTTCTTCTTTAGACCAATTGTCCACTTAGGTCTCCTTCCTCCGGTGTCATTTCTGACACTCCCATTAATTGTTGTTCGTCTGCCGGGACAGCTTCCGGCGTGCTTGCATCCGGCGAATTAACCGGAGTGATAATTTGTTCTATTTCTTCATCAGTTAAGCTTGGCATCATCTTCTTATAAAGAATCTGCTTCGCGGCTAATAGGTTATTAGTCGGGTCTTGAATAATCATCTGAAACGCGTCCATATAGGCTTGTTGCTGTTGCGCTTCTTCGTATTTCTTCTGAATATCGAGCGTCACCATTGGCGTATATTCGCCAACAAAGCGGCTCATATCAACCTTTTCAAAGCTCACATTTGCATCTTGAATCGTGCGAACATATAGCTTGTCCGGCGCGTATAATTGCAACATTTTTAATACGATCTTTGCTTCTTGGAAGAAGAAATCATTAGCCAAGGTTTGCGCTTTTTCAGTAATTCTTTGGTCGGCTTGGCCCATTTGCGCTTTAATCTCAGTCGCGGTAGTCTTGTCCGTCATAGCCACGCCTTTATTTACTTCAGAAACTGAAACAGCTTCGCGCATCTCGGCTTTAATATTTAAGCGCTCATTAAATGCGTTGGTAGGAATAGCTGGCGGGTTATTCCAAACCATAGCTCCGGCCGGGATAGGATAAACTTTGCCCGGACGCGGGTTAAGGTCATTAGCCCAAGTCGAGTATTTAGGATCGAGTGTCTTTTCTGGATATAGCGTATAAAGGATAGCTTCAATATTTAGCTCGGTCATATCATTTAATAGCTCTTGTTGGTCGGCAATAATATCAACATCTGAATCGCCATAAGTTAATGAAATATCTTCATAATCACGACCATGAGCGAACGGCAAGAAGCCTGCCATTTCTTCGTTAAATTCAGCTTTAAATTCTGGTTTTTCAACTGGATATTCACCGATATCATACCCATATAAAGTTAATTGATTGGCTCGTTGCGCTTGCCAATCAGCTAAATTTTGTTCATATTCAAGCGCATCTAATTCATATTCAGCTTTTTGCCTCTCAAAATGAGCTTTTTCCAATCGATGATATGGGTTCTCGCGTTCTTCAATAATGCAATTTCTATTAGCAATCACCACTACTTTTGAACGAGTCCATATTTCGATGCATTCAACAATATCGCCATCACCCGGAGCGGTTGCACCAATAGTTTGATCTTTTTTCACTTTATCAGATTCATAATCAGTCAAAGAACCACTCGGTTCAACTTCATCTAAATGTTTGAATCGCTTGACTTCCTTGCCTTTTTCCATGTCCCAATAAGTTTCTTCTGAGAGCGCTTTTTTCGATGCGAAATATCTTCGCCCGACATATCTCCAATCACGATATGAATGGCTTTGTGGGTCGATAATCATATCACGAATTGGCACTACTTCTTTATGAACATAGCCGCCATCTTTGTCATCTTTCCATTCATAAAAACATGCATAATTGCCAGTGATCAAACCTTGTTTGCCATTGATTTTGTTCTTTTGTACCCAATTATCTTTGCGCGCAAAATCATCATATATTTCATTTAACACCGCAGTATCTTTCTCTTGATCGGGGTGATTCGGCAAGTATTTCACACTTGGATTTGAATTAAATAATGCAGCCACTAATGTATTAATGGTCGAATTCACCATCGGTACGAATGTCTTAACTACACCGTCATGCGATCGTTTGGTACGAATATTATGATATAATTTCCAGTTTCGTTCCCATCTCTCATGGTAGTTCTGCTGTGCATAAAGCCACGAGTCATCAAATTTTTGCAACCATTTTTGCAAATTTTTATCTTTTCGAGAATTTGTTTTGCGTTCAGCCACGAAATGACCTAACGCATCGCCATATATTTTCATTATAACACATTAAATTAGTTAAAAGTGATTAAAAATTATTAATTTTCATATAAAAATGCCAATTTATAATTCAAATCTGCATTTTTTATAAAATTTTTCACGCAAAAATGTACCAACTTGCCCATAATTGAAACTATCGTCGGAAGTTGACAGAAATTCCCATGTGCCTTCGACCAAATACATTTTTCCATAATTCAAAACTTTGATTTTCATATCATGTTTATTAATGCCACCAATCGCATAATAATTGCCATATAAACTTCTGAAACATGGAGTGCCTTCAAATTTTTTTAGAACCTCGAGCGCCTTCTTGCGATTAATTAACATTGGCTTATGCACTTCATAATTAAAAGTGGTATAACCCATTTTCTTTAAAGTATTATTTGCTTGTCTTAATCTGCTAGTATATGCATCTTCTCTACCTTGATGTTTCTTTTCGATGCGCTCAATATATGGTATCAATTCGCCATTATATTGAGGTTGCATATCATCAGCCATTGGCTTTAAAATGAAAAAATCATCATTAAACAACCAAAAGTTTTCTGATATATCATCGTTTTCGCATACTTTAATAAGCATATCGCGAACTCTATCCCATTTCAAAAAACCTTCTTGTTTGATAGGAAACATTTTATCGGGTTTCAATCCATTCGGGCAACCACCACAAAACCAAATATTTCGATATTTCCAGTTTTGTTCTACTGATCGCAAAGAATATCTCAATTCTTCATTTTCATATTCATCCTTGACCATATAAACGATATCATATTCGCCTTTTGATTCTTTATTGAAACCATATTTTTTAAATAATCTAGAATTGCGATGTTCATTTACCGCTATTCTAGCCCATTGAATTTTATTTGGCTCAATTTGTTGATCAGCTATTTTATTTAATTCTGCATCTAACTTTTCAATTTTTTCTAAGTTCAAATTGCCTCGGCATAATGAGTTTTTATCATCTAAACAATGAATGATTGTAGTTTGCGGTGCATGGTATAAACCACCATTTGCTAATATACATTGCATGTTGAATATTGCATCTTCGCCAAAACTCATATCTTTTTGAAATCTGATATGGTTTTCTTCAAGAAAACTCTTTTTATATAATTTGTTCCATACCATCACCCAATATTTTGGTATGAAATACAAATCATAATGACCTTTTGGCGATGCATAGGGTATTTTATTACAATTTTCCGGTGTTTTACATCTATATTGCCCAAATTGATAAATATTGAACCCACGACCTGCAACTTTTTCCATGATATTTAATGTTTTCGGTGTCAATATATCATCGCTATCTAAGAATGTTATATATTCACCTTTAGCCTTATTCATGCCGAAATTACGCGCTTCTGAAACTCCACCATTTTCAATATGATATATTTCAAAATCATATTCATCACAAATTTCAGCTGAACCATCGGTAGAACCATCATCGACTACTATTATTTGCGCATCATTTTTAACTTGATTTTTCACGCTATCTAAACACCTGCGCAAAAATGGTGCTTTATTGTATACCGTGATTATTAGACTAACTTTTGGTTGCATTTAAAATCCTGTTTTTTGTTCACCTTGAAATGCTTTTGGAGTGAATACTTTAAATTTAATATTGGTTTGAATTTCAATTTGTTCGGTTTCTGCGATCAAAGAATATATAAAAGCATCGGCTGCATGGCTAGACCAGTCATGATGCGGACGATCTTTCAATAGTTTATTCTTCTCATCATATTCATAATGATAGGCACGCAAGCACTCAAGCAAACGCGAACATTTGACTTCATCAAACCAACAACGGCTGAATTTAGGTCTTGCCGTCATGTTAATGTCGTCTTGACCTAAAACCATACGCGAAGGTCTTAGAATAGTCACATTATTATAGCCATGCTCTCTAAAGAAATCTTCACGCGTTTTGCCCGTTTGCAATTCCCTTGCGCGTGCATCATGCGGAAGATATATTTGTCGATATTCCCATGGCTTATTAGCTAGTACATTTATATAATGAGCTAAGTCTTCGCCGGCGCTTTCATAATAATCTATAAAGTGAATTTCTTGCCCGACTGTTTGGAAGAAACAAATAGCCGTGCTATCGCCAACACCAAGGTCTAGCGCGGCATAGACCGGAGCCGAGCCATCATAAGGCACTTTGCCAATGCGGCCATCTTCTCGTGCTTGCGCTAATTGTTTACCATAGATTGAACCAGTTGCCACCGTCATCGGTTTGCCTAGCCATATATGCTCAAATAATTCCGGGTTTTCCTTGCGCATTTTTTCGCGCTCTGCAATTATTTCCGGCGATAATAATTTCTCGACTTCATTGCTATTAATTTGACGCACATAAGTTCGATCATCCGGATGACTTGCGATTCGTTCCCATACCGGGTCGTTCTCAGTTAGTCGATTAAAGGTCCATATAAAATATGATCCTTCTTTTCTAATAGTCGGAATAAGGATATCAATTGACTCCATAGAAACAGTCTGCGCTTCCTCAACCCAGCAGATATCGATGCCTTCAAGTGATTTAATACTTTGTGCATTGCCACGCAAGCCTTTAAAAATAAACTCTGAGCCATTTGCATTGCGTATCGTTTCACGAGTGACTTCCCAACCCGGCAAGTTATATTTCGCGATCATATCAGCTAATAGTTTATGCACGGATTCAGCAATTGAATTCTGAACCTCGCGGCAACATAAAACGCGAATAGGTTTGCTTGTTGCAAGAGATACAAGAAAAATGGCTACCGTGGTTGATTTGCCACTAGAGCGACCGCCATGGAATAGAATATGTCGCCAATGTTTGCTCGGTTCAAATAGTTCAACAAATGGCGCCGGCACATCAATTTCTACTTGCATAAAAACTCCTCACTAATTTTTACTATATAATCGCATAATGCATCGGGTATTTGACTTCTTTGTTTAGAATTCTTTAAACCTTGAGTGCCGGTTTTAGAACCTCTTGGCGCGCTAACATGACATGAATCGCCATTTTTGCATGCCGGTTTAAAATGTGGAAATGGATGATTTGTCCATATATCTGTTGGTTTCATTCGCTTATCTCCATATTGGCAATAAGTGACAGTATATCTTGGCATATCTTGCATGAAACTCATTTTGCGCAATCCGCCTCTCGGATTTTCAATAAAGAATAGCTTTGGATTAATTTCTTTTATCAAATTCACTACATGATGATTTGTTTTATCGCAGAATTTCGCATATTCGCTAATCGGGTCAAGGTTGCCATTAGTTGGGTTAACTTTTCGATGCCGACTTATAGCTGCTACTGAATAAGTCGTGCAATCTGGGCTTGCCCATATAATATCCGGTTTACCACCGCATAATTCAATGATCGAATCATATGTTAAATTATTCACATCATCATATAAATCAATATTATCGAATTCTTTATTCCATTCGACGCTAAATGTTTTATGACCTTTTCGTTCAAAAGCTCGACTTATGCATCTAGTTCCAGCAAATAGTTCTAAAACCCTAAGCATCGCCCTCCTTGAGTTTGAACTCGTTAAGTCCCTCATCTATAAGCATCTGTATAACTCTGTCTTTGATTTGTTTTGCTATAATCGCGCAAAACTTGTCTATTACTCTTTTATCACCAAAAGCGGCCATTAGCAGACGATCAATCACTTCATAAGATTCTTCTTCGGTCATTTGCCCTCCTTATCGTATTTTTTTACATTAATAGTGATTCCGGTGACTTCGCCCGATAGTTCGACCTGTTGTTTATTCGGCCCATAGATTTCTTCGTTCATGCGCTGCAAATCTTGCATCGATGCTTTTTTAGTCATATCTTTAGTTGCCGTAGCATTAATATAATCTTCAAGCGTTGGATGCTCTTTGAAAATACCAAGCGCGCGTAAATTATTCAGCATCTTTTCATTGGTTATTTCGGTATTAACTATCTCGCGCAATATATCGCCGCGCTGCTTCTTTTTGCGCCTTGCTTCGCCGCTTGCTATTCCGCCCATTTGCGTTATTTTTCTTTGTTCGGTCTTTGTTCGGTTATTTAATGGAACCAAGTTTTCGGGGTTAGGCATCTTCTTCACCTCCGAAAAGCAAGTCTAATTCTTCTACAGTATCAGGAACACAATTCCCTTTAATAATAATTTTTGCTTTTCCTTCTGAATTACTAAAACACCATCTCTCAAACCTAAACCCTTTATCTTTCAACCGTTTCCAAGCCTTGAGCTTTTCCACAGCTTTTTCGGCTTCTTCATTGGTTTCAAAGTAGTTGCCGATTAACTTATGGTATCCATCAGTTTCCGTGTCATCATCTGTTGTTTTAATACATTCAAGATCGAAATTGATATACCAATATTCTTTCGGTTCTTCGTAATCTTCATAGTCCTTTAACTCTGAAAGTTTAGTTATATGGGCATACATATCGTTGCCCATGATTATCATGTCCTCACCATTTGTACTTAGTGTTAAGGTTGCTATTTCTCCAGTCTTTTTATTTCTTAACTTCACTTTTCTCCTTTCTATTAATTATTATTTGTGCTTTCTCTAAAGCTTCTTTATCAGAGCATTTCAAATGTGCTTTTATGGCTTTAGCTAGATCATTAGTCCTAATTTCGTCTTTATCCATTTTTGGCCTTCAATAAATTAACTAATATTGCCTCTAAAACCGGCACAACAATTGAATTGCCGGCCGTCTTGTAAAGCTGTGTGCTTGTTATAACCTTATTCGCACGATCAAAACTGCTATCGTCAAAGCCCATAAGCCGATAGCTTTCTTTTGGCGTCAGCTTGCGAATTCTAACCCCATCTAAAACACCAATACAAGGGCTAGACGCTGGTAGCGTTTGAGAAAGACCATGTTGCACACGGCCCCTTCTTGTAGTAGATGCAAGGAACGAGCAATCAACCCCATCGCCGTCATATGCCATTAAATAACCTTTTTTTGTATTATTTTTTATAGCAACATAATTTGTGCTACTTGGTCTGTCGCCGCTAGTTGTGACGGCGCGCCCTATGCTTTCGCCGTCTTTTACCTCAAAGCGAAACCCCCTTCCGTTTTCTATTTGCCTATCTTCCCATAATTTTATCTGCTTCAGCCTATCTTCGTCTAAATAATACTTTTCGTCAACATTATCTTCAAGCACGCTTTTTAGCCTTTTTGCCAACGGCCGCCGCGGTGGGAAGTTAAAGTCTGCATCACCTAAAATACTAACAGTAAAAACTCTCTCTCTATTCTGCGGCACGCCGTAGCGGTCTACCATAGAGCCAGCTTCGCCCGTGTTTTCTTCATAAAAGTCGCCCTTGTCCCAATTTAGGTCAATATCCCACTTTTCTAAATCTTCAGGCTCAAAGAATTCGCCCAAATTGTCGCGATCCCAATCTAAGTCTGCCGCCGCCGTGGCATTATCGGCAAGCGCCATTTCACGCCCTTGGTCTGAGTCTAATGTTATGTCCGTGCGTTTAACGGCTACAAGTTCCGTGCCGTCCGTTTCGATTATTTTTAGCTTAGTCAGTCCAACCGATCCGGCGGCTTCTACTATTCCGTTCCCGGCAATAATATTATTATCTTTATCAATTAAAATAAATCGCCCCGCGCCAAACTTACCAAGCGAATTTTCTAATAGGCCCATACCTTTTGCGGTATGTTTATTAAAGTTTTTATCGTCAAACTTTAGTTCGCTAATATCAGTCATTTTTCTCCTCTCCGTCTAACACTTTAAGATTTTTTAATAATTGTTTGGCCTCGTTTATAGTCGCGCATTGGCAAACCACGGCCCAGTCGCCGTCCGATATTTTTTCTTCGATTTCATATATTTCCCCGCGCTTCATTACTCGCCGCTCGCGTTTCATTTTTCGCCCCCTCTTGTTGCATCTAACTCAAATTGCAGCTTTATATCATATCTAGCTAATTCAGTCTTCAATGCGTTAAGCAACCTATGCGTGGATAAATATAACTCATCAAAATCTTCCGGCTCGTCACTTGAAGCCATATAAAATAAGCGGCCGTCTTTGCAGCCCGGCAATACCGAAATTAATAATGCATCTAGTCCGAGGCCTTGAAAAGCGTAAAATAATTTATGCAGATTCTTTTTAGATATTCTTTTAAACAGCATTATTTTTTTAATCGTTTCAGTCATCTAGTCCCTCAATTTCTCTTTTAACTTTATTAACAAAATTAATGGCAGCTTCTGCGCCTTTGCAGACTGCACAAGGGATACCGGCTAGCTCATAAACCTTACCCCACTCTTTTTGCGCTGGCGAGGTAGTTGATCCTTTAGTTCGTTTTAATTCAACGCGAACCTCTTGATAGGCATCTACATCGCCGAAAACATTAATGATCGGCAAGAATATCTCATAGTCCCATACGCCGGCAGTTTGCCCCATACGCTTAGCCTTTAAAGCTCGGAGTTTGGCGGTTTTTGTTGAGCCTCCGATTTCATTAGCTATATGCGTATGAGGTATGTGCTGCGCGCGCAACCAGTCGGCAAATGCAATAGCCTCGTCATCCTCTAACGGGACTCCGGCAACTTTGCTTACCCTTGTCACTTTTTACCCCCTAAAAAGCGGCGCAAAAAACCGACCTTTTTAGGCTCGGTTAAAGATTTATATTTAGGTTTTGGCGTGCGTTTTTTAGTATGACCTTCGCCATTTTTAACCCCCGTGCGGCGTGATACTAAGCCGCCGGTTGAGCCAACAAGTCTTGCTCTTTCGCGCCCGGTTAAGCCATCTTTGCCAACTTTTTCTGATCCAAAACCCCCAGTCGGTGTTGATACTAAGCCGCCTTTGCGGCCAATTCTGGCATAGAAATCTTCGCCATGAAGCTTTTTATTAGTTTTAGCGGCTTTAGCCCCTCCGGCTTTGGTTCCACTCATTTTTACCTCCTAATGCAATTGTTATAATAATGAAAACTAGAATCGCCGCGACCGCTTGCACCCACCAATATTCCGGCTTCTGCACCTCGGAAGCCATGACTATTGCCATAGGCACGCCAATAATAGTTAAAAGTACATTTTTTATTTTGGTTTTTGTTTTTTGGTTGTTCATTTTTACTCCTTTCCAACCTTTGAATTAAAATATCCTTGCCAAATACTGCCGCTAAAGCAGTCTTCGCGGGTTAATTTTTCGGTATCATACATTTTCTTTACGCGACCTATTTCATCAAAAACTTGTCGTTTTGTTGCATTTTCTTCTAGCCAAGTGAGCGCATCTCTAGCTTCGGCCGTTGGCATTTTCCATTTAAACCAACGCCACAAGACATTTATTTGCGCTTTAGTGGGTTTGTCTTGCCAGCTCATTAATCGTCCCCTTCGATATCAAGTTTGCGCTCGGCAAAAGCTGACTTTAAAATAGCAGCTTGCTTTTCAGATAGTTTCAAACTAACCCAATATTTGTTTAATTCTTCAACGCTATCAATTGTCGCAATTCTCGCGCGTACCTCGTCAAAGTCAACCTTGCTTTTGCGTTGATTCGGCGTTGGGTTTCCGGCAGTATTGCCGTCATCATCTTCAGTCGCCCAACCTAGCGCCATTAAAAGCGAATAGCGTCTTGCATAAGTGATCGCACTGCCTTGAGCTTGCGCGGCCGATTTCATAGAGTCGCCGCCAGAAATTACTCGGCAACCTCTGCGCGGTGCTAATTCTTCTTCGCCATTATTAATGACTGTATAAATATAATCGGCATCTGCGTCACTATCATAAGCTATGTATTGATAGTATGAAATGCCTTGTTTTTCTAATTCTTCATGTATGGTCGAAAGCTCGGCGTATTTATAGCCATAGCCTTGTGACATTTTTTTAATCGTACTTACCATCTCGCCTCCAAATTTCTAATTGTCCCATTATCGTCTTTAATAAATACGAAATTTCCACAGAGCCATTGCGTTTGATCCCATGGGTTGTATTCAACCTTTATTTTCATTTAAACTCCTTTATTTCCCTTGGCTCGGCGGTGTAGGTGGATCACCGCCGGAGCTTAAGTGTGGAAGAACATCGTGGCCTCGGTTCGGTGGCGTTAGCCCGTTTAACCAAGTCTTTACTTGGCACCACTCTTCCTTTTAGATTTATTCTCTTTGTAAAGTTGCTTGGCATATTGCGCCCCCAGCAAATAGCCTTCATTAAATGCGTTGACAGCGTTCTTAACAGCTTCGCTTCTGATCGCGTCTAGCGCATCAAGTACATTTTGTTCTTCCATGCGTTTCCTTTCTTTTAGCTTTCTCCTTGGTGGCGGTCAGTCCAACAATGTTTAAGCGAAGTAGCCAGAGCGGCCGCCACCCGACATCCCAATCGAAGGAGCGTGTAAAATTATTTACACGGTTTAAGGTATTGCTAATTGCGGATAACTTATTTAAGACAACATTTGCTATTATTTAGGAGGCAAATGTCTAAAAAGATAGTGAACATTACAACGAAAACAACTTTTTTGTAAAAGCTTAGCCTATAAAAGACATCTTAATCACTTATGATCCTTATTAAAAAGAGCTTGCTAGAAACCTCTGCACTAAGGTTGCAATACCCTAAAAGGTGTAAACAATTCTTTGTTAAAGTTCTGGCTTTAAATAGGCATGTTAAAACCCGACTCTGTTGAAAAGAATTTTTAAGCATTTCTAGTTCTTTTTTTGTTGCTCGCAATCTATATCTGCCGAGCTAATCATAAAAAAAGAGCTGCCTAAAGCAACTCTTGCGTATAACTATAATAAAATGGAGCCGCGAACCGGGTTTGAACCGGTGACCTCATCCTTACCATGGATGCGCTCTACCAACTGAGCTATCGCGGCACTTAATTTTCAATCATTATAGCATGAATTTTAAATATGTTAAACCCCTTCTTTTGTCGTAGAAAGAAAGGCGCTTATTAATTCTTCCTCATTATCATAATTTGAACCAGCAATCAAATATTGCTTTATTTTATTATTGTAAATATCTAAATTCATTGGCATAAAAGAATATACGCCTCCCCCTTCTTCTTCAGTCCGCCTAAAAACAAGACAATTGTCCTGGATTTTGATTTCGGACGCAGACATTATTCGTTCTTTTACGGTATCAAACCACTTGATAACAGCACGCTGCTTGCCATTATTAAGATAATTTATTGTCACATCTATTCCAACTAAAACCGAAGTATCATCAGACGACTCAACATAATATACAGGTTTTGGTAATTTTTCTATCGAATGATCTTTTTTAAAAATACCCATCAGTCGCCTCCTCTTTTAGGTTTTGAAACATTGCAACATAGTCTAATCCCAACACATCCTTACAATATTCGAAAAATTGCCAATCATCATCCGTAAAAGTGCTAATCTTTTCATGCGAAGCAAGCGCTTTTAATTCATCAATAGTAAAATTCTCTATAAAATAATCCATCGTATCTTTTTTGAGTTGTTCTTTTTTACCTCGTGCGATTAAAGAATCCATCATCATCATAATAGAACCATTAATATTGCCATCTTCCGCAGCATTAGCAAGATCAACCAACTCTTCAAAAGAAGCATATGATTCTTCTCCATTAATCAAAGCTTTTATTTTAGATTGTTTTTCTTGTTGCTCTAGTTCAAATTGAGCACGCTTCTCTTCTTCAGATAATTTTCGCGGTATTACAATTTCTTCAATTGGTTTACCATCTATTTCTTCAAAACCTAAAGATTTCAACTCCGAGATAGTTGCATCATACTTTTCTGGATCTATCATTATTGATTCTATGTAGTTAGGACCAATACCAGTTCTAAACATTTGCTCATTCTTATGATCCGTAAAATTATACTCCAAGATTTTGGCAAATAGAGCATCTGGCGACAATCGCTTAGAAAACAATTCTTCATCAGTCGAACCATAATTGTCTTCTTCATAAGAAAACCAATCTGTACGATCAAATAACTCGGGCTTAAATACGACCATCATATCACTATCAAATTGCCCTTCTCGCCTACTTTTTTCATTAGTAATTCTAGTAAAGACATTATCTCCTCCACCCGAATCCAAATCTAATTTAGACGACATCCCATTTCTTACGAAACCCCTAGAAAATCTTTCAGTCGTACTCATTAACCCTTGAGTCAATATCATGATTATCATCTTTGCATCTGCATAATATAACTCATGTGCCGCACGAATATCCTCACCATATTTTTTGAGATATTCTTTATGCTTACCTTTTTCTACAAAAGTACTATAACCAGGAAATACTTCTGCACGTTCCAACATCTCCGCCCGTTCTGCTTGTTCAGGAGTCAACTCACCAGAAATTGCATACTGCCATTTATAACGAGCCTTTTTATATTCTCTTTCTGCTTCTTCCGAAACATCTTCAAAAGCATCCGGAATTCCTAAATCTAATTCAAAAATATCTTCTAAGGTTTGCTCAACCGATTGAGGATCTGCGTCGGCTGCGATTTCAATCTTAATTAAACCTATGGCCGTCCGCACAACATGGCTACTATTACTTTGAAATGAAATTGTGTTTGCTGTTTCGCCTCGCGACGTAGAATCAGCAATAAAAACTTTAATTCCTTCCTTCTCAAAAAGAACTGCATCACATAAATCAAATTTATTATCTAGAGACGAGTCCTCATAGGTAATCTTCTCACGTCTTAGCAAAGCCCCGCTTGGAGTCGTAATATTAAACTGTTCTCCTTCCCCATTTTCTAACAGTCTAATCATATCATTTATAGTTTTAGTTTGAGTTCTTAATTTGAAACTAAGTTCAATCGTTCCTTGCTTCTTTTTATTTATAACATCAATTTTCTGCCCCTCAATATGATCATGGTCGCACACAATCTCGGTCTTAGGACAAATAATTCTCTCGCCAACCGGTTCAACTTCTTGTTCGCTCACCCTTCTAATTGCATCCTTCAAATCTTGCCTCGTGCGTCTTTCATCGGTTTTAGATTCTCCATACGTCGTAGTTAAGTAATTAAGTCGACCTAACAATCCAGTTAATACTCTATCCCGCTCTTCCCCTTCTAGACCCGACGCATCAACAATGGTCTTTATATCTTCAGCATTAATTTTACTTATCAACTCACGTGCCTGTCTCTTTATTTCCTCGTCAGTTATATTGGCGAAAACCTCACCACTTTGACGACCAGGTTGTCGCATGGTCGTAAGTTCTGGGATTGAATCCGGAGAGAAATCTTTATCTCCTCCCCTCGCTCTAAATATTAAAGAGCCACCATTATCTACCCGATAAAAACCGTCTTTCCCTTGGACGATATTGTCGTAAACAAGACCTGCTACGTCCCAGTTCGCCAGAAAAGCATCAGCCACGAATCCCTCTTGAACATCCCGACTTACATTCTGAGAGTACCTATCGGTCGGTATAGCCCCCGGTATCTCAGGCGAAGCAATGGCTTCACGATTATCTAAATTGATTATTTCAGAACGAACGGCCTTTATCCCAAGTTTGGCATAAATAGCATTGGCAATAAATTCAACTTTCCCTTGACTAGGATTTTCGTAAAATTTAACATAAAGTCTTTCGCCATTGGGTCTTTCATACCATCCGCCCTCATTAGACCCAAGTCTATCACTAACTTTTTTTAAATTAGCTACATTGTCCTCGTTCTCGACGGGCTGGAAAGAATCAATTTTTCTCGAAACATCTTTTATGACCGAAAAATGGAAAATGTTTCCTAAAAATTTTTTTATTCCAGAAAACTTATCCTTTTTTAGTTTTTCAGCAGAATCATGATCACTATGGAACTCAACATCCCCCATATTGTCCCAGGCGTTATTACCAACATTTCCAGAAGCACTTAAATATAAATTAGGATTCATCTATTTCGACACAAAAATTTAACTATTAATAATTCAATTATATACTAAATATTTATGCTTTGAACAAAAAATGGTGCTGGAAGTAGGACTCGATTCGAACGAAGCGAGAACGATGTCCTTATTTTTGAGTTTTTGTTCGAAGAACAAAAATGGTGCTGGAAGTAGGACTCGAACCTACGAAGCCCGAAGGCGAGAGATTTACAGTCTCTTGTCATTGCCACTAGACGATTCCAGCACGCATAATTATTATAACAAAATTGACCTAAAAATCAACCTAGATTCTTTTTCGTCCCACATGTGTCTTTAAGACTTTTGCTGGAACTTTCGTTTCTTTCTTACTCAACGCCTTTTTTTCTTTTGGCACGGCTTTAACCGGGTTTTTAGCTTTTCTACTAGTCAAACTTCTATTCATCATACTACGTCGCATATTTGCAATCTTACGCTTCTTTTTCATTTCATCATCTCTTGCGATTTGCTCTTCGATTCTAGCCGCCGTCGCGGTAGCAGCTTCTGTATCACCAACTTCCTCATGGATAGACAAAATTTGTCTTAAAATTGTAATTTTCGGATCTAACTCATAAGCATTCTCAAGCGCATCAATCGCTTTCTTATAATTCCCCAATTTCTCCTCCGCTTTTGCGAGTGCTAAAAATCGGGCCGGCACATCGCCTTCAAGTTCAATTGCCTGGTTAAAAGCCATGGCAGCTTTTTCATATGCCCCAGTTTCTAAATAGATTAGACCAACATTATGAATCGAGGCTGGATTATTATCGAGAGATTGCGCTATTTCGAAACACTCAACCGCTTCATCATATTTTTGGCCTTTCGCATATAAAATACCCAAGCGGTTATATGCCGCCGCATTTTTTTCATCAAACTTCAAAATTGTCAAAAGTGCCTTTTCCGCGCGGAAAGGCTTCCTCTCTTTCATCGAAGTCTGCGCAATTTGCCACAATTTCTTCATCTGCGCCGTATATTTCGGCGATTTTTCTTCCTCCTTTTTCACCCTTGCTTCTAACGGAAAGAAGAAAACCAGATAAATCGTAAGGGTCAAAATAGCCAAAATCGCAATCATAACTCTATCTTAACACAAATCCGCTACAAAATGTAGCTTAATATGTCCATTTTGTTCTAGACTCTCGTAAAGCTTCAAGAATTTCGGTAATTTCTTAATAAAAACATCTTTTTCGGTAATAAAATACGATTTATAAAGCATTTCAATCGTAAGCCCAATAATCTTTAAAGCTTCCGCTCTTGCTCCACTTTTTTTCTTCGATATTTCTTCCGCAATTAGAATTAAATCTTTTGGTTTTGCAACCATTAATCGCTTCGCTAAATTCTTATCTTTCTCGGTGCCAACAACCCCATCCTCCTCTTTTTTCCTAAGAAAATAGATTCGTGCCCGGCTTAGGACGGTAGGTAATAGTTTCGACGGGCTATCTGTAATTAAAACATAATGAATTTTATCATTTGGCTCTTCAAGGTTTTTTAGAAAAGCGTTTGTTGCCACCTCACTTAGTTTTTCTGCTGGTCGAATTACAATAAATTGATCTGATAGTTGTTTAGTTGAAACTTTGCTTAAAATTCCTCGCACTTGCTCGACTGTAATCACAGATTTTTCTTCCGGTCTTAAAACTAGCGCCCGCGGAATTGTAACCTCTAATTCTTTCGGCAACACAAAAATCACACAATTCGTTTTTTTGCTAATCTCCGGAATTTTTTTAAAATCTTCAAAATACATCAGAAAACTCCACCGGTATTTTTGCTTCGAAAACTTTTCGTTCTCCATCCGGCAAAGTTATTTCTAACTTATTTGCGTGGAGAAACAACCGTTTCGCCTTTTCCCCACCATAAACCTCATCACCTAAAATCGGATGACCTAAATATTTTAAATGCACCCTCAGTTGGTGTGTTCGCCCAGTCGTCGGTTTTAATTCAACTAAAGAGTATTCACCATTGGTTTTTATCACTTTATAGAAAGTTTCCGCTTCCTTTCCATTCGGATCGACTAAAAACGTTGTCGGTCTTTTTAAATTTCGTGCAAGAGGTAAATCAATTCTTGCCTCATCTAATTTCGGTCGCCCACTAATGACAGCATAATAAGTCTTCTTCGTTGTTCGAGCTTGAAATTGTTTCTTCAAAAAATCCTGAACTTCTTCGTTTTTAGCTACAATCACCACCCCCGAAGTGTCACGGTCGAGTCTATGCACTAATAATCCATATCTTTCTAATGTATTCTCTGGACAATATTGCTGCCCTCTACCCATCGATAAAAGTCCTGCCGGCTTGTTAAAAACAATTACATCTTTGTCTTCATATATTACTTCTGGTTCTAAATCTGAATTTTTCATAACCTTCGGAGTTTTTAAATCGATTTTTACTCCTCTTTCAAACTTCGCGTTCGCTTTTTTTATCAAAACTCCATCAACTGTTACGAATCCATATTCAATAAACTTCTGGATTGTTGAACGATTATAACTCTTAAATATTTCAGTCATCAAAATATCGAGTCGCACTTTTTCAGGCTTCTCTTCTTCAACTGGCAAAACAGTATCCCCATTAATCACCCGGGACATTTCCGGTTTACTAAACTTTTTTCCCGTTCGAATCATACAATCCCTTTAACGCAAACCAACTGCTTTTTGTACCTCTAGTAATTTCGCATTCGCAAGCTCATTTGCATACTTTTCGCCCTCTTCAAGCAATTTATAAACCTCGTCGTCTGAAATCTCAGCCAACCGAGTTTGGAAATCTTTAAGCATAGAAGAAACACTCTCTGCTACTTTCTTTTTTAATTCTCCATACCTAGTTTCGCCATTCCATTTCGCCGTCACCTCACTTAGTGGTACATCAGTAACTAATGCTTCAATCTGTAACAAGTTTGAAATTCCTGGTTGATTAAACATGTCAAATTTAACTTTTCCAAGCGAATCAGTCGTTGCTGACATAATCTTTTTTGCAGCTTTTTCCGGGGTATCATCAAGCATAATCTTCGATCCTTCGGCCACAGTTGATTTCGACATTTTCTTCTCCGGATTTAGTAAATCACGAATCCGAATCGCAGTATCAACTTCCATAAATTTAACCTGATCGCTCGTTTTTACTGGCACCGTAAACACTTCGCCAAATTTATTATTAAATCGCATCGCAATATTGCGTGTTAATTCAATATGCTGGAACTGATCTTCACCAAGCGGAATATATTCCGCATCATACAATAAAATATCCGCCGCCATCAAAATCGGATAGTCAAAAATCCCCACATTGCAAGATTCCTGACCCTTTGACTTCTCCTTATACTGGATCATCCGCGAAGTTTCGCCCATTGTAGCCGTACAATTCAAAATCCAACAAAGTTCCGAATGTGCCGGCACATAACTCTGACGATAAATATGCACATTTTCGTTCAGGTTCAACCCCGCCGCCAACCAATATTTCAATGTTCTAATCGTATTTTCGCGTAAATCTCCATCCACTTCCGAAATGATCGAATGTAAATCCGGTACAAAAATATTCACCTTAAAATCTTTTGAATGTTCGTTTGCAAGTCTTACCATCGGCAAAAGCGCCCCAAGATAATTCCCAAGCGTCAGTACCGAGTTCGACCTAATTCCAGTTAAAATAGTCTTCATAAAATCTCCTGGTGGAGCGTATGAGATTCAAACTCATGACCTCTACTATGCCATAGTAGCGCTCTAATCAACTGAGCTAACGCCCCGTGCCCTCATTATATCACACCAGATTTAAAATCCCACTCTTTTTTACCATATTCCTTCTCAAAATAATCATATCGTTCATTAATCCAATTCAAAAGATACTTCACTTCTTTATAGAAAGTTTCCTTGTCTTTTTCCCATCTTTCGGCATCTTTCTCCGCGGCAACCCTAACTTTCGCCGCCTCATTTAAGACTTTCATCAAAAATTCAGTTTTTCGACCAGATAATTTATCTCGGAATACTCGTTCAACTTCCGCTTTAAACTCCGGAATTTCTATCAAATAATAGATCAGTTTTCCAGTTTCGACCTTTTCCCTACTTTTTCCAAGTGTCACTTCTCGCCTAATCATTGTCTCAGTCGGAGAATAAAAGTTTTCATTACTAGTCCAGGACCAATTCCGATTTCCGAACGCATAATCATAGTCCCATAAAGGACCAGCATGGATCTTATCATCCTTTCCATCTTTGTAAAAATTAAAACTAGAATTATAAGCATCTGGATTCACTGCAAACTCTGAAACTATAAAGTATTCCGCGAAAGAACGAACATCAATTAATTCATTAACTTTTTTAAAATCTCCTTTCTTCGCCGCTACTTCCAAACGATTATAATCCTTCATAAAATCCTCCACTGCATCCGCAAGAATCACTTCGTCATCTTCAAAAACCGCTTCCTTAACCAGCAAACACTCTTTAAAATCGGTATAAATACAATCTTCTGTTTCCCTGTGTAAAGTATCGTTCTCCATAATAATCCCATATTTATCCCTTAAATCAACCGCCGCTTTTCCTATCTCTACCTTAGTCGTCATATAATACAACCCTTGATAATCATCATCAATATATAATTCAACAGATTCACCCACACAACGATATTTTTCGTCAATCATTTCTGCCATCTTAAACATCGCTGCGTTTCGCACAAAAGAATCATCAACCGCATTAGCTAAAAGAATGTACTTTTTCCGCAGACCGAATCCTAGTAAATCCACTTTACTACTAAATTTAATCTGGAACGGACGTTTCTCTCCGCTCCAAGTTGAATTTCCTCGCCCCTTAATCTGTACGTCAGAAAAATCAAAAACTTCACCATTGAAACTTAATTCCAAACTATTATCTTCGTATTTTACATCTTTACTATTCGAACGAATCTCATCTAGAGTCGTCCCATTTAAACTAATCTTGAGTACCGGCAATTTGCTCGTCTCACTAGCTATTTCGTCTATTTTTTTTAAATCAAGTCCCAACAAAAACCACTCTGCAACTAAAAATATCAACACTAAAGGAATGACCAAAAACAGCCATTTTCGTTTTTTCATATTTCTATTTTATCACGTCTTAAATCGCGTTCGCAAACAAAACTAGTCGATGTGAAGCGTCCCCATTCCCATACATCGTTCCATAACAAGTCATCATTGAAATATCGTAGCCGTTCGCTTCAAATTCAACCGCCTTTGTAACGGCTTTACTACCATTCAGTAGTCCATTAGCCGCTTTTTCATAGACAATTTTATCCATTACTCTATAAGATCTAGCTACACCACATTCAGTAATCGTAAAGACATCACCTCTATTTAGATAACCGATTGATCCGAATAGATTAGATGAATTATGGGCATAAAGAAACTTTCCAGTGCGGTAAATGTCATAATAACTAGGATATTCGACAATCTCACTGGTGACACTAGTTACTGTATAATTAATCGGAGCAGGGGCTGGGGCAACATAAGTATAAACCGCCTCACTTGACGTTTCTTCAACAATATTTTCTTCTATTTCGGGCTCCAAAACTGTCTCAACAGCCTCAAACCCAGGCGTTTTTGTCACAACTGTATCTGTTGCTGACAAAAAATTAACTCCTAAAGTCACCTCGATTAAACTTGAAATTAGTAACAAAAAAAGGCGCTTCGCCATGATAACTCCATTTATGACCAATTTATACTACCATTATAGCATACTTTGACGAAAATGTCAACTAATGCTATGATTTAACAGATAGGGAGGAGAACCTTTCCAAAAGGAGGAATATGGATGCAAGACATCGCAAAAGAATTCATCAGGATCATTTTCAGCGAAGCAAAACTCACCAAAAACCCATGGAACATCCCCAGTGCGAACGAAATGATCGGGATTACTCACCAGGTCACAGAAGTCGCCAAATCATCATTAGTTCTCCGTTCTTACAACAATATTTACGGATTAACTAAAGATACTGATGCCTACGAATCAGTAGGTGCGCATACTAACTTGATGGCCGTCCTTATCGATCGTGCATTAAACTTTTATTACAAAACAGAGGAAGAATTAATCGCTCAAGAAGGTTACACTTATCGCGAGATCATGGAAACTGTTAGATTACATGATCTCCCAGAAAATCTCATTGGAGATATTCCAGACAACGACTCTGGCGATACGGAAGCAAAAAGGCATAAAGAAAAGTTCTATTATGAAGCTATTTCAAACACATATATGCCACGTGATTATGACTTCAGAAAAAAAGTCTGGTGTTTACTCGACGAAATGGAAGAAAAAAGTTCCAATATTGGCAAACTTCTTTACTGCGCCGACAAAGCTGCTGCAGTTTTGATTACTCTCCAATATGACGACAATGGAACGCCCCCACTTCTGAAAGCAAATCGCAAAACTAACACAAAACGTGATCTTGAAGAAATGCTCATTTGCGACAAGAAAGAACATAATCGTTGTTACGCAAGCGAAATGTGGACTATCGACTGGTTTAAGGCACGAAAGCTCATCGATTTCGATATCTATGGCTTCTTTACTAGCATTATTATCATGCGAACGCTCCAGGTCAACGGACGTTGGTACGACTGGCGCGAAAAAGACTACCGTTAACCCTCCCTTTATTTAAAACCCCGAATTTTACTTCGGGGTTTTTTCTTGTGATATAATAGTGTGAAAATGGAGGTTAAATGAGCAAATTTGACGATCAATACATCGATCTTTGTCGCCGTATTTTAAAACAGGGCGAAAAAATTACCAACTACCAAAAAATCGACAAACGTAGCGCTTCTGTTGCTTCTGCAATTCCGGATCACACTGCCCAAGCAACCTCCGAAGCAAAAACCATTCGCCTCCCCCATCAAGTTTTACAATTCGACCTTGAAGAAGAATTCCCAATTTTGACCTCTAAACATGTTGGCTTTAAAACTGCCGTACTTGAAATTCTCTGGATTTACCAAGTTGCTTCTAATGATGTCAAATGGCTTCAAGAGCGTAAAGTAAAAATTTGGAACGAATGGGAAATTTCGGAATCTGGCGAATATCAAGGCCGCAACATTAACGAAGTTTTCGCCAAAAAACATCCTAACGAACCCGCCGAAAACTTCGCTCATACTATTGGCACCGCCTACGGTTGGATTGTAAAAAAATACCATTTAATCGAAAACCTCATCGAAACCTTAAAATCTAACCCGGGTAACCGTCGGATGGTACTTTCTCTCTGGCAAAACGAATGGCTAGAAACCGCTGCTTTGCCTTCCTGTGTCTGGAATTCACAATGGAATCTCATTAACGGACGCCTTAACGTTCTAGTTACCTCTCGTTCGTCCGACGTTCCACTTGGACTCCCCTTCAATGTAGTTCAATATTCCGTCCTCTGTCATTTAATCGCCCAATCCGTTGGAGTTAAACCCGGTCAACTGACTTTTATCACTAACGATGCACATATTTACGAAAACCAAATCGACGGTATAAAGGAACAGATTGCTCGTTATGACGCCGCCGTGAAAGACGGAACTCTACCTAAACCTCCGAAACTTTGGCTTAACCCAGAAATCAAAAATTTCTATGATTTCGACAATTCCCGTGCGCTAAAAGATATAAAATTAGAAGGCTATGAAGACCTTGGCACTATTAAAATGCCAGTAACGGAGTAATTATGTTCACAATTATCGCTGCCATCGGAAAAAATAACGAACTCGGGAAAAATAACGAACTGATTTTCCATCTTAAAGAAGACATGAAATTCTTCCGTGAAAAAACTGATGGTCATAAAATCGTCATGGGTCACAAAACCTGGGATTCCTTACCAGGGAAATTGAAAAATCGTGAAAATATCGTCATTTCTCGCCATGATTTCCCTGGCCCCGACCGCATTATCCACGATTTTAACCAGTTCATTGATGAATATAAAGATTCTGATGAAGAAATCTTCGTCATCGGCGGCGGAACTGTTTATCACCAGTTTCTACCATACGCAAAAACCCTTTATCTAACTGAAGTAAAAAAGACTGATTCTTCTGCAACTACATTTTTCCCTGAATTTGATAAATCCGACTATAAAAAAGAAATAATCAAGAAAGGCTCCGAAGATGATCTAAGTTATACCTTCGCCAAATACACTAAAATTTAAGGAGAATAACATGAAAGATTTAGTATTTGATCTAATTGATCAAGAAAAAGTTCGCCAAAGCGAAGGATTAGAGCTCATTCCGAGCGAAAACTACGTTTCTAAGCCCGTTCTAGAGGCCATGGGCTCGGTTCTAACCAATAAATACTCTGAAGGCTATCCAAATTTCGATGGTCTTACTGATTGGCCAGAAGAAAAAATCGCAGAAGAAAAACTCTCAAATTACCGTTATTACGGTGGCCAAACTAATGTAGACCGTATTGAACGACTTGCTATCGCGCGCGCTTGTAAGCTTTTCAACGCTGACCACGCTAACGCCCAACCTCATTCAGGCGCCAATGCTAACGAAGCGGTCTATTATTCCTGGCTCAATCCTGGCGATCAAATACTCGCAATGAACCTCGGTCATGGCGGCCATTTGACCCACGGCTCGCCAGTTACCCGTAGCGCCAAAATTTACAAATTCATCCCTTACGGTACGGATAAAAATGGCGACCTCGATTACGACGAAATGGAAAGGCTAGCTCTAGAAAACGATATTAAGCTCCTTTTAGTCGGCTACTCTGCCTTCATGAAAATCCCGAATTTTAAGCGTGTTGCTGAAATTCGTGATAAAGCCGAAAAGAAATGGGGACATGAAATTCTCTTAATGGCTGATATGGCCCATGTCGCTGGCCTCATCGCCGCTGGTATCCATGATAATCCACTTAAATTCGGCTTTAACGTGATGACTACTACTACCCATAAAACCCTCCGCGGTCCACGTGGTGGCTTAATCTTAACTATGGGTAACGTCGGTTCGCCAATCAAAAAAGTTGAAGAAAAAACTCTCGCCAATATTCCGACCTTAGTTGACAAAGCTGTCTTCCCTGGTACTCAAGGCGGTCCGTTAGAACATATTATTGCAGCCAAAGCTGTCGCCTTCGGTGAAGCCTTAAAACCTGAGTTTAAGACCTACGCAAAAAAGATCGTTAAGAATGCTAAAACCCTAGCTGAAGAACTCAAGAAAAGAGGTTTTGTTCTCCAAGGCGGTGGCACCGAAAACCACCTTATCCTGGCTGACATGAAGAAAAGTTTTAATATCAATGGCAAAATCTACGAAAAAGCACTTGATCTTATTGGCCTGACTCTTAATGCAAACGCTTTGCCAGGAGATAAAGGCGGCGCCTTTAAGCCTAACGGCGTACGTCTTGGCACTCCGGCCATCACAACGCGCGGCCTAGGCGAAAAAGAAATGGTCAAAATTGCCGAGTGGATGGAAAAAATCGCGAAATTATGCCAAGGCTATGAAAAAATCCGCGATTTTGAAAAAGACCATGCTGAAGAAATCAAAACTCTTAGAGAAGAAGTCAAAACCCTTTCGCTAAAATTCCCTGTACCAGGCATCTAAAATATGATATAATAAGGTGAGCGGGGTGTTAGCTCAGTTGATAGAGCGCTACATTCGCATTGTAGAGGTCGGGGGTTTGAATCCCCCACACTCCACCACACAGTAGAAAAATTAAGAGATCCAAGCTGCGTCTTGGATTTTTTAAGCACTAGTATTATTGACAAAATAAGTGATATATGATATAATAGAGATATAGAGGGGCGCATTATTAAAAAGGAGGGGCACTTTCATGCTCAAAAAGTATATTAGGGTTATCACCGCAGTCTTGATAGCTATCATGGCTATCGCTACCTCAATTAAGGTCATTCTTCCTGCAAAGGAGAAGGCCGCGACAATATCAAAAGAAGTAGTCTTTTTAGAAGAAGACCACGAAAAAGAGCCAGTAACAGTCGCTACAGCAGCTGTCACCGAGACAATCGGCATGATGGCGGCAGTTAGCAGCGACAAAGAAGCATTAACCGAAGTCAGAAAAATCGAAGAATTTGAGGATACCGAACTTGCAGAAATTGCCGAAGAAGATCCGGTGCCTACATCTCATTACGATATCTTCTCTGAAGAAGAAATCGTAATGATGGCGAAGCTTCTCTACGGAGAAGCCAACTGCGTCGAAGAAAAAGCGGAACGGGCCATGGTCATCTGGACCGTTTTGAATCGCTACGATTCAGAATGGTTCGGAGATACTATATCTGACGTCATCACTGCACCCATGCAGTTTACGGGATATAGTTACGATCATCCGGTAACAGAAAGGAATCTATCTCTCGTCTACGATGTAGTTGAGAGATACGCTCGCGAAAAGGCGGGTGAAGAAAACGTCGGAAGAGTTCTTCCCTCGAATATTTTCTTCTTTCACTCCGATTCCGGGAATGGTAGTTGGCATAATGCCTTCTACCGTTATTCAAATGGTCTCGCAGGAGACCGAATCTATTTCGATAGGGATAACCCCCCCTCAAATCCCTATTGAAAAAAGCCACGCCTAAAGCGTGGCTTTTTCCTAGTTGAATTATCAAACTAACGCTTCGAGAATTGCTCTTTCTTACGAGCCGAACGAAGACCATATTTCTTGCGTTCTTTCTCGCGCGGATCGCGCTTCATCATTCCAGCCTTCTTAAGAACTGGACGAAGATCAGCTGCCTCCGTAACTAAAGCTTTCGAAATTGCAAGCTTAATTGCATCAACTTGACCAGCAAGTCCACCACCTTTGACTACGATTGTAACATCGTAGTCTTTTTGCTTTTCAGCAATCGCTAACGGATCAGTAATTTCCGCAAGATAAGTCTTATTACCAGAAAGATATTCTAGCGCCGGCTTATCATTAATCGTAATTTCACCTTTTCCCTTATAAAGACGTGCGGTCGCGGTAGCCGCTTTGCGACGGCCTAAACCGTAAGTGTACTTCTTTGTTGCTACCATTATTTAATCTCCTTTGGATTTTGCGCTGCATGCGTATGTTCCGCATCCGCAAAAACACGCAATCTCTTTAATCGATCAGCAGCCAATTTATTCTTCGGAAGCATTCCCTTAACTGCTTCCACGATCGCTCTTGATGGATCTTTCTCAACTACTTCCTCAAGTTTAAGCCCCTTGATTCCACCTGGGAACCCACTGTGATGATAATATTTCTTCTGCGTCATTTTTTCGCCAGTTACCACCAAATTCTTCGCATTGGTAACTATAACATAATCACCATTATCGATATGCGGAGTGTAAGTCACCTTTGACTTACCCATTAATTTATCCGCAACTACGACCGCAAGTTTTCCAAGTGGCATACTCGACGCGTCAATCGTCCACCATTCACGTTTAATCTCAGCACCTTTTTGACTGTAAGTTTTCATTACTTAGCCTCCTTTTTCGTAGCCGGTTTTTTCGTGGCCGGCTTCTTAGGCTCTTCTTTCTTCTCGAACGAAATTTCATCCACAAAACTAATTGTTCCCATCTCCGCATTATCTCCGCGCCTAAATCCGGCACGTTCAATTCGAAGATATCCAGAATCACGTTTGATTTGTGGAGCAATTTCATCAATTAGTAAAGTCGCGGTTTCGAGATCGTTAAGTCTCGCAATAATCAACCTACGGTTGAAAAGTCCACCTTTTTTCGCACGCGTAATCAACTTCTCAGTTTCACGTCGAATTTCTTTCGCGCGCGCTAAGGTAGTCGTAATCGACTGTTCCTTAATGAGGGAGCACATCAACCCACGAGTAAGCGCTCTTCTCTGATCTGTTTCTCGGCCAAATTTTCGACCTTTATATCCGTGGCGATGCATATTAAATATTTAACTCCATTAACTTTTCTTTAACTTCGTCTAACGCCTTGGTTCCGAAACCTTTCAAATCTTTGAGATCGCTCTCTGAAAGCATAACGAGATCTCGAATCGTCTTAATATCGTTATTAAGTAAGGCATTAGCCGTTCGTGCTGATAAGTCAAGTTCTTCAATCGGGAGCATTAAGCCAGAGTCGTCCTCTTCCTTATGGGTTCCCGGCGCTGGCGTAGATTCTACGACTGTCGATCCAGCAAGCGCAGTATATTGATTTACTAATATCGCAGCTGCTTCTTCAAATGCTTCCTTCGGGGTGATTGTCCCGTCCGTATCAATCGTTAAAGTAAGCTGTTGTAAGTTAGTATCTTGTCCAACACGTGTATTCTCAACTTTATAGCGTACACGAAGTACTGGTGAGAAAACTGCATCAATCGCAATCATATCCGAATGGACTCTCGATTCACTTGATTCGTCAATCGTAAGATAACCTCTTCCCGCTTCAACGATAAAGTTCATCTTAAGTACTTTTTTCGGATCATCAATGTGACAAATTACTTGGTTTGGATTGGCAATTTCAACTTCTGCCGGTAATTTAATATCACCAGCTACTACTCTTTTGTCGCCATCCTTTTCTGATTGTTTATCGCCTTTCATCTCTAAATTGAGTTCAATCGGCGCATCTGTATGAACCTTAAAACGAATATTTTTAAGATTCAACATGATATCAACTACATCCTCGCGAATGCCTGGAATTGCAGCGTATTCATGATTTGAACCTTCAATCGCAAATGCAGTGATTGCTGCACCTTTTATGCTTGAAAGTAAAACTCTACGCAAAGAGTTACCGAGAGTATTACCATACCCGTAATAAAGCGGCTTAATCACAAATTCTGCGCTATTTTCACCAAGCTCTTTTACACTTGCAAGTGCTGCTTCATGAATATTTTTAGTCGTCATGTTAATTTTTCTCCTTAGCGTGAGTAATACTCAACGATTAATTGTTCATTAATACCAGCTTCCGCTTCTTCGCGTTTCGGAAGTCCAGTTACTTCAATTTTCATCTTTTTTGCGTCGACCTTCAACCATGAAAGCGGGACTACGTTAGCCGCTCCGACAATATTCGCAAGATTCTTGAAGTATTCAGTTTTTGCTGATCTTGGACGAACCTCTAAAACATCACCCGGGTTTAATCTAATCGACGGAATATCGATTTTTCGACCGTTTAAAAGAAAATGTCCATGAGAAACTAGTTGTCTTGCTTGACGACGAGTCAATGCAAACCCAGAACGGAAAACTACGTTATCTGCTCTTCGTTCTAAGTACTCAAGAAGCTTTTCACCAGTCAAACCATCAGATTTTTGTGCTTCTCGCATTAACTTCGCAAATTGCTTCTCTAAGAGTCCATACATCCTACGCACTTTTTGCTTTTCGCGAAGCTGTGTAAGATAAAGGCTACCACCTCTGACTCTTTTGTCGCCATGTTGACCCGGAATTCCGGATTTTTTAGCCATCACTTTATGCGCTTTTGGCGCTAAAGCGGCACCTTCACGGCGACTTTGTTTTACTATTGGAGTATAATCACGCGCCATTATGGTTTCCTTTCTCCCTTAGGACGTACACCACCATGCTGGATTGGCGTTACGTCAGTAATACTATCAATCTTAATTCCGACCGTCGAAATCGCTCGAATCGCTGCATCGCGACCAAGACCAATTCCAGATACATATACATCGACCGAATTAAGGGCATTGTTTTTCTTCGCAATTTCGAGAACTTTCTCCGCTGCAACACCTGCTGCGAATGCCGTTCCTTTCTTTGAACCACGAAAACCATTTGCGCCCGCCGACGAAGCAGCAAGTACGCCACCATTTTTGTCGGTTACACTAATAATTGTGTTGTTAAACGTTGATTGAATGTGAACTGCGCCAGCATTAACAATACGTTTAATTTTCTTTGCTTTTTTAGCAGCTTTAGCTTCAACTTCCGGAGTCTCAACGACAGCTGCATTTTTAATTTCTTCTTCTGCCATATTACTCCTTTAAGTTTTACTCGCTGCCTTAGGTTGTGTTCCGCCCACTGCGATCGCTTTACCTTTACGAGTACGCGCGTTCGTACGAGTACGTTGACCGTTAACCGGCAATTTTGCCTTGTGGCGAATACCTTTGTAGGAATTAATATCCTTTAATCGTTTAATATTATTGCTCACGAGACGCTTTAAATCACCTTCGACATGATATTTCGACGAAATAATGTCGTTGATTTTTTGTTCTTCAGCCTCGGTGAGATCTTTCACCCGAGTGGTAGGCTCGATTTTAGCCTCCGCAAGGATTTTCTTAGATGTTGTGCGACCAATCCCGTAAACGTAAGTCAAAGCAATCCAGACTTGTTTTTCGGAAGGTATCACAACGCTAGCTATTCTAGCCATATTTTTTAACCCTGCCTTTGCTTATTCTTAGGTTTTTTCTTATTGATGACCCTTAAGACGCCCTTCCGGCGAACTATAATGTCATCAGGTGAGATTTTTTTAACACTTGCGCGTACTTTCATAGTGTCAAAATATCCTTTCCTTATTATTTTTAAGTTTTTCAAACTTAATGTTAAGTTACGTAATCTCAACATTAAGTTTTTATGAATTTAACCCCTGTTAGAAAACAAGGTTTAAAATCATAACATTAAACTTAAAAAGTTTAATATTAATCTTTGAGTCGGAAACTGATTCTGCCCTTTGTAAGATCGTAAGGGGTTAACTCAACTTCGACTCTGTCACCCGGAACTAGACGAATGTAGTTTTTACGCATTCGTCCACTCATGTGGGCAACAATAATATGACCATTCTCGAGTTCAACCCGAAACTGGGTATTTGGCAGTGCTTCAACAACACTACCTGTGAGCTTAATCACTTCCTTTTGACTAGCCATAAATTACCTTCCTAGTTTAGCACAAATACTACAATTTGTAAAGACTAAAATAAATTTGATTTGAGGGAGTAAGACTTGGCCTAGCGGCCCGGAGCGCTCCTGAAAATCAAATTTATTTTAGTCCTCTGCAATTACCGCTCTTGTAAATTCACGAGAAAGATAAGTCCCTTGTGACTGTGACCATTCCCCCGTACATGAAATCAACGTTACCGACTCTTTTCCGTATTCCGGCGAACGCGCCGCTGTCGACATATAAGCATCAGATTCAGACAACAGAACCGATTTATTTTCGACTACGCGATACTTAAATACTACTCCATCTCCTCTTTCAACTACGATTATATCTCCCTCCGAAAGAAGAGGCAGGTCTTTAAAAACTCCGTGCACGTGCGGGCCACCATTATGTCCATCGATAATCATCGTTCCGCCCATTCCAGGCAATCCTGAAGCTTCATACCAACCTACATCAAAAATATTGTTCGGTGTTGCGAGCTCACCATTCACGTTTACCCCCATAGGTATAATTCTCGCTTTGTGAATTCCTAATTTCTCAATTGTTAAGTACCGTGGACGATCCGGAGCTACAACATACTCCGTCACCTCAGTTTCTGTTGGTTTTACTTCAATCAATTCCTCTTCTTCCGTCTCGACTACAGTAATAGCCCGTTCACTTCCTTCTTTTTCATTGTAATAATTGTGTTCGAACACGGCTATCTTGATAATAAAGATCGCTAGCAAAATAGCCAGAACCGCCCAAACCAGGCCCTTTACAACTTTTCTCCAACTATTTATCTTCAAGCTCATTGCCGAAATCATCGTAAGTTATCATTAGAGCCCTAGAATCCACCGACCTTAGATTCTCTAACGCCACCGTCACCACGATCAGAAGTCCAGTACCCGAAATCGAAAGTCCAATTGGAGCACCAGTAATTGCAATAAAGATATAATCGGTAATAAACGGCAACATCGCGACTAGACCTAAGGCTAAAGCACCGAATAAATCTAATCGATTCACGACCTTACCAAGATAATTAGCTGTCGAAATCCCCGGTCTCACTCCTTCGATAAAGCCACCTTGTTTTTGGAGATTATCTGCAATTTCTTTAGTATTAAAGATAATCGAAGTATAGAAATAAGTAAACATAAATACCAAAACGAAGTATAGAGCCGGATAAACAAACCATCGCCCAGTAATTCCGTCCGGATACATCGTTGCGAAGTTATTCGCCGAAGGAGCCGAAAAAATCGATACTAGACTCGCGCCAAATTCATTCCCCGGATTTACACTCGTAATGACTTGGCCAATTAAAGCCGGTAATGACAAGAACGCCGTCGCGAAAATGACTGGAATTACGCCCGCCGCAATCATCTTGATCGGCAAAATCGATTTAATTCCACCATAAGACGAATTACCATGTACTCGTTTTGCGTAATTAATTGTAATGATTCTCTGTGCTTCGTTTAACTTCACAAGGAAGTAAACTACGATTAACATTGCGATAGAAAAACCTAAAACAATCCAGAAAGTCGTCGGATTCACCGGAAGATTTAGCCAACCAAACAAATTTAAAGTTCCTTCGCTAGTATCAAATAACGCTGCACCAAGCGATGCCATTGTTGTCGGTAGCTGAGAAATAATCGACGCAAAAATCAAAGTTGAAATGCCATTACCAATTCCTTGCTCTGTGATTAATTCACCAAACCACATCAAAACTACCGAACCAGCCGTCATCGCCGTTACGGAGAGAGCCCAATCGCCCATTGTCGGAGTAAACTCCGAAGCGATATTCGCAGATAAAGTCGATTGATAAAGAATAAAGATGTAAGCAATTGATTGTATAATCGCTAGAGGTACTGTTAATAATCTCGTCCATTGATTAATTTTTCGACGTCCAGTTTCCCCATCGTTAGAAAGCTCTTCGAGAGACGGTATTGCCTTCGTCAAAAGCTGAATTACGATCGAACTTGTAATGTACGGCGAAAGACCAACTAGAATTACACTAAATGACGCCAGTCCACCGCCAGAAATCAGATTCAAGAAATTAGAAAAATCAGACTTTTCGAGTAAATTGGCGACTGCTTCCCTGAAAGTCGTAGCATCACCCATTGGTACCGGAATCTGCGCCAAAAAGCGATACACCACCACAATACCGAGTATTACTAGTACTCGTTTCAACATATCTTTATTTTTTAGGGATTTGAAAATCGTCTTAAAATGCATAAAAACCTCTTACTGACTATATATAATATAGCATATGTCCCAAATAAAATAAAGGGCTTAAAGCCCTTTATTTTATAAGTTCTCTAGGTCCTCTTCCGTTGGGACTTTCGATTCTGGCACCTCAAAATCTTCGAGTGGCGCCACACCAGTTCCTACTGGAATCTTGCGACCAATAATCACGTTCTCCTTGAGACCACGTAATCTATCGACACGACCATTAATCGACGCGTTGATAAGTACACGTGTTGTATCCTGGAACGAAGCCGCTGAAAGGAACGAATCCGAGAAGATCGAAACCTTCGTGATACCAAGCAGTAAAGTAGTATAGGTAGCCGGTTTTTTGCCAGCTTTTTCAAGCTCATCATTTTCTAGGCAGACCGCTGCTTTCGAAGTAATATCTCCTGATACAAACTCCGAATCACCCGGATCATTGATTTGAACTCGCGAGAACATCTGTCGGACTAAAATCTCAAGATGTTTCGGCGAAATCTCATGACCTTGTGCCGCGTAGACATTAAGAACATCGTTCATAATGTAACGTTCAGTCGCTTCAATGCCTTTGTATTTCAAAAGATCTTGTAGATTCAACGAACCAGTCGTTAATCTATCACCGGCTTTTACCGAATCGTTGGCTTTTACAACAATCTCCGCATCACCAGGAATCTCTATTCTAACCGGCGAAGTTGCTGCTGCGACTAATATAATCGCATCTTTCACGATTTCGATAATCCCATCAAACGGAGCCTTAATTGCTGCATTTTTACCACTCTTTTTTACGAGAGTAGCCCCAGCTTTAACCTTTTCTCCATCTTTCACGATCGGAGTTCTGTCGCCAATCTCAAATCTTTCAATCGCACCAGACTGGGGCGTAATTTGGACAACATAATGATTATTATCTTCCCAAACTTCAACCACACCATCAATCGGCGAGACATAAGCTTGACCTTTCGGCGTACGAGCTTCGAGAAGCTCCTCGACACGTGGAAGACCTCGTGCGATTGCACCAGAACCTGCCACACCAGAACCGTGTTTCGTATCGAGCGTTAGCTGAGTACCTGGCTCACCAAGCGATTGTGCCGCAATTACCCCGACCGGTTCATTCGCCGCTACGAGTTCACGGGTTGACATGTCAACACCATAAGCCTTCCTAGGGATACCATCAACTGCAGTTGTTGATAAGATGGATTGAATTTTAACCGATTCAATCTTCTCATCAGCCTCAAGTTGTTCCGCCATCTCTTTAGTGATCAATTCGTCAGCCTCGAGATAGCCTGGCACCGCTTCGGCCGTATAACGACCAGCAAGTCTCATCGCAAATCCAATGCCCGAAAGTTCAGTCTCGTTGCGATAAACCGTAAAGCCTGGATCATCTGCTACTTCGTCAGTCGTAAAGACATCTTGAGAGACATCTACTAAACGACGAGTTAGATAACCAGAGTCTGCTGTACGTAGAGCGGTAGAGACCTGACCTTGACGAGCACCTCGCGTTGCGATAAATGATTCAAGCGTATTAAGACCCTTCTTGTACGAAGACTTAACCGGAAGTTCGATTTCATTGTTGTTAATATCCACCATGATACCGATTTCCGCCGACGCAAGCTTAATGTTCGAAATGTTACCACGAGCACCAGAGTTAACCATCACTGCGATATCGGTATCCATTTCTGCCAACTTATCTTGCAAGAAGTCAGAGATCTTTTTATCGATATCTCGCCAGTTAGCGACCGTAAGTTTATGACGTTCCTCTTCAGTGACTAAACCATCATTAAATTGTTGTTGAATTAACGCGGTCTTAGCATCACCTTCGGCGATAAAATCATCAATTTCATCATAAGTCGGATAATCATCCTTCGCTGTCGAAATCGAAGCAATCGTTTCATATTCGAACGCCAAATCCTTAAGATCATCCGCGGTTTTGACCATCACCTCAGACCCATATAAGTCAAAGATGTCTGCCATCACCTTAGAAAGATGCTTTTTGGTTTGGACTGAGTTATCGTAAGGATAATCCTTCGGCAAAATCTCGTTGAAAATGACACGACCTAAGGTAGTATTTCTAATCTCTTTCTTTGCGAAAACTCGGATTGGAGTTTGGAGCGCAATAATTCCCTTGTCGTATGCCATCTCTGCTTCATAAACACTAGAGAAAGCTTTCGCCTTGCCAGTATCAGTACCTGGTTTATCGTAAGTTAAGTAATAAGCACCTAATACCACATCCTGGTAAATTGCGAGCACTGGAGAACCATCTGCCGGTTTGAGTAAGTTCTTCGAAGCAGACATTAATTCTTTCGCTTCGAGCTGCGCAGCTTCCGAAAGTGGTAGATGGACTGCCATCTGATCACCATCATAGTCTGCGTTAAAGCCCGATGCCACTAATGGATGAAGTTTAATCGCTTTACCATCAATAAGTCGTGGCTGGAAAGCTTGTACCGATAAACGGTGTAACGACGGAGCACGGTTAAGAAGTACATACTTACCCTTAATTACTTCGTCCAAAGCATCCCAAACTACAGTTTCCTTGGCTTCAATTAATCTCGAAGCTGCACGAATATTATTTGCATGTTCATTCGAAATTAACCACGAAATTACAAACGGCTTAAAGAGTTCGAGTGCCATTTGCTTCGGTAAACCACATTCATTCAATTTTAATTCTGGACCTACAACAATCACTGAACGCCCAGAGTAGTCAACACGTTTACCAAGAAGGTTCTGGCGGAATCGCCCTTGCTTACCTTTAAGTAAATCAGAAAGCGATTTAAGTTTACGACGACCGTTGGTCGAATTCGCACCCCTAGAACCATGCGCTGCCGAATTATCAATTAAAGCATCAACTGCTTCCTGAAGCATTCGCATTTCGTTACGGCAAATTACTTCCGGTGCATTAAGATCCATTAATTTCTTCAAACGATTATTACGGTTAATCACACGTCGATATAAATCATTCAAATCTGAAGTCGCAAAACGACCACCAGGAAGTGCAATCATCGGACGCAAATCCGGTGGGATTACTGGGATCACCGTCAAGATTAAATCTTCCGGTTTAATTCCTGCCGCATACATACCCTCAAGCGCTTTCAAACGCTTTTGAATCTTCTTTTCTTTTTGACCTCTAGCTTCAGCTACTTCTTTCTTTAGATCATTGATTAATTTTTCTAAATCAATCTCGTCTAGCATTTTCTTGATTGCCGTTGCGCCCATTTCTACCGTAATAAACTCTTCGTATTCTTCCGGCAAATTACGGTAATCAACTTCAGTAATTACACCGCCTTTTCTAAACGACTCCAAAGTAGCTTTTCTCGATGCATAGTCAGATTCAAGCTCTTCAAGTTCTTTCGTTTGTGCTTCAGCAAGAGCTTTAATATCAGCACCTTCTGCCTTTGCTTCTTTTTCGTAACGAATCTTAATCGCATCACGCGCCGCATTAGTTTGTCCTTCTAAGTTCTCTAAAGCTTTTTGAATTTCATCAGTTTTTGCATCGATAATTAAGTAAGTTGCGAAATAAACAACTTTTTCAATGTTTTTAACCGTGATATCAAGAAGTAAGCTAAGAGCAGAAGGAATACCGCGCATAAACCAAATATGCGCAACCGGAGCAGCAAGCGAAATGTGACCCATACGTTCACGACGAGTAATTGACTTAGTGACTAAATTACCCTCCTTATCAACTGCCGCTTCACGGCTTCTCACACCTTTAAGTTTTGAATCGTGTGGATTAATATCTTTCGTTGGCCCGAAAATCCTTTCGCAGAACAAACCGTCCCGTTCCGGCTTCTGAGTACGATAATTAATCGTTTCTGGTTTCGTAACTTCACCATAACTCCAATTAAGAATATCGTCACGACTCGCAACTGATAATCTAATTGAGTCAAAGTCCGAAGCTGAAATGAAATTGTCCATCCACGCCATCTTAGAACTCCTCTCCGAGATCAACTGTGCCATCTTCTTCGTCAATCTCCGTTATTTCTATCCCCTCGTCCGCCATCATTGCCTCGGCTTCTGCATCATCGAGGTCTAAGATTTGCGGCTCAGTCTCTTTTTTATGTTGATCATAGATGGACTGATCATCTTTACTTTTTTCAATTTCTCTTGATGTCTTTTCAATTACATCACCAGCGTCTGCCGATTCGCCATGGTCAAGAAGGTCGACTTTAAGCCCGAGACCTTGCAATTCTTTTACGAGAACGTTAAAGCCTTCTGGAAGCTTCGGCCCTTCAATCGGTTCATGTTTAATGATCGCTTCGTACGCTTTTGCACGTCCGTAGACATCATCTGACTTAATCGTGAGCATCTCCTGGAGAGTAGTTGCTGCACCGTAAGCCTCAAGTGCCCAGACCTCCATTTCCCCGAAACGCTGACCACCATTTTGTGCCTTACCACCGAGCGGCTGTTGGGTAACCATTGTATAAGGACCAGTTGAACGAGCATGAATCTTATCTTCAACCATGTGGTGAAGCTTCAACATATGCATCACGCCAACCGAAGTTCTTTCGTTAAATGGTTCACCAGTTAGACCATCGTAAAGTTGTACTCTACCATCTTCTGCAAATCCAGCCTTCTTCAATTCTTCCGAAATCTTTTCATCCGGAACACCGTTAAATGACGGAGTTGCAACCTTATAACCTAAGGCTTTCGCTGCCATACCTAGGTGAGTTTCAAACAACTGTCCAAGATTCATACGCGAAGGAACGCCCATCGGGCTAAGCACGATGTCAATCGGCGTACCATCTGCCATAAATGGCATATCCTCAATTGGAAGTACTCTCGATACCACACCTTTGTTACCGTGACGACCGGCTAACTTATCGCCAACACCAATCTTACGCATTTCTGCTACGAAAATCTTAATTTGCATTAAGACGCCAGCCTTAAGTTCATGGCCTTGTTCTCTCGTGTAAACACGAACATCAACTACTTTACCAGTCGAAGAACCGTTCATGCGAACTGAAGTATCACGTACATCTTTCGCTTTCTCACCAAAGATTGCGCGAAGTAATCTTTCTTCAGAGCTTAATTCCTGCTCACCTTTCGGAGTAATTTTGCCGACTAAAATATCGCCATTCTTAACTTCGGCACCGACTGTAACAATGCCGTCTTCACCAAGGTGTCTTAGAGAATGTTCCGAAACATTCGGAATATCCCTAGTCACTTGTTCCGGACCGAGTTTAGTTTCGCGTACTTCAACATCAAAATCTTTAATGTTGATCGAAGTCAAAGTATCATCTTCAACTAATCGATTCGAAATCACAATTGCGTCATCCATGTTGTAACCACGCCATGGCATAAATGCAACTAGTAAATCTCGGCCAAGCGCTAACTCGCCATCATTAATCGATGCTCCTTCAATAATGGCATCACCTTTTTTCACTTTCTGTCCACGTCGAACTACAACACGTTGATTATAACAACGGTCATCATTCGTTTTCTCAAAGTGTTGTAACTTGTATTCTACATCTCCGCCCTTATCGTAAGTTACGATTACTGAAACACCATCAGCTTTCTTAACCGTACCAGCTCCAGTGGCCATCACTAGCTGTGAAGTGTTTTTAGCGACTTCACGCTCAATACCAGTTCCGACTACCGGATTATCGTTCCTAAGCAGAGGAACTGCCTGTTTCTGCATTGCGCAGGCCATCAAAGAACGATCAACACGGTTTTTCTCAACGAACGGAATCAAGCTTGCCGAAACACCAAGAATCTCTTTGTGCGCCGCATCAATGTGCGTCACATTCTTCGATTCTACTTGAGACGGGGTTCCATGTACACGAGCCGAAACCCATTCTTCAACAAATTTACCATTTTTATCTACTTTAACTGATGCGTCCGCGATGATCATATCGTTTTCGGTATCTGCATCCATGTAAACAACTTCGTCGGTTACCTTACCGTTTTTAACAACACGATAAGGAGCTTCGATGAAGCCATACTCATTAATGCGAGCATAAGTTGCAAAGTTAAGCACCAAACCGACGTTTCCACCTTCCGGCGTCTCGACCGTACAAATACGACCATAGTGCGTTGGGTGCGCATCACGTACATCAAATCCAGCACGTTCACGAGTAAGACCACCAGGACCCATCGAGCTTAGACGGCGCTTGTGTGCAAGCTCCGAGAACGGGTTTACTTCATCCATGAGCTGTGAAAGTTGTGAGGTAGCAAAGAATTCTTTCACGGCTGCCACCACTGGACGTGAATTAAGAAGTTGTGACGGAGTCACATCTTCCGGATTTGCCATTGACATTCTATCAAGAATATTTCGTTGTAAACGAAGCATACCTAATCTAAATTGTCTTTGTACAAGTTCCCCGACTAACTTAACGCGACGATTCGACAAAGAATCGATATCGTCTGCTGGTTCTTGAGTGTTATTAAGACGAATAATTTCCGCCACAATCGCAACCACATCATCCATCTGAAGAGTTCTAAACTCTGGCTTATTTGGCGTGTCGAAATGAAGTCGACGATTAATCTTAAAGCGTCCTACATTCGAATAGTCGTAACGCTTCGGATCAAAGAAGGTACGCTCAATCATTGATTTTGCGTTTTCAACCGTCGCAAGATCACCTGGGCGAAGTTTTCGATAAACCTCGAGAAGCGCTTCACCTTGACTTGAAGTCGTATCCTTTTCGAAAGTTATATCAATATAGCTTTTTTCGCCATTATCGATTTTTTCGAATTTTGATTTAATATCCGACTTCGAAAGACCTAAAGCTCTTAGGAAAGTCGTGACTGGAATTTTGCGTCGACGATCGATTTTTACATAAATCGCTCCGTTCGCCGCAGTTTCGAACTCGAGCCAAGCACCTCTACCCGGAATTACCTTAGCGCCATAATAACGCTTCAATCCAATCGTTTCCGAATTGAAGAACACCCCAGCCGAACGAATCAACTGCGAAACAATCACACGTTCCGTGCCGTTAATAATAAAGGTTGCTCTTTCGGTCATCCATGGATAATCTCCAAAATAGATGTCCTGTTCTTTTTTCTCGCCAGTCGTCTTATTTTCAAGCTCGACTAAGACGTGCAAAGGAGCTTCATAAGTTGCAAGATTGTATTTCGCCTCTTGTTCTGTCTCCTTTGGATCTTTAAAATAATAATCTTTAAAACGGAGTGATAATTTTTGGCCAGTGTAATCGTCAATTGGATTAAGCTCGGCAAAAACCTCTCGAAGTCCGTTCTTGACAAAGTCTGCCCACGAATCTTTTTGGTGTGCTGTAAGATCCGGAATAGGCAAAGCTTGGTCACCTTCGGTGAAAAATACTCTCTCACCTACCTTCGGTTTTGTAACCATTCTACCTCTTTTTTATTAGTGTTAGTATAATCTTTAGCGCCGAAGATTACTGCCCTATTCCTCCCCTAGACTCGCCACATCCATAAGATTACAAAAATAAGGCACACTACTTCTTAAAACCAAGTTTAGCACACCTCATAAATAAAATCAATACAAAACAACCAAAAAACCGTCTAAAATAAGACGGATTTCTAGACATAGATAAGCTCTCAACTTCTTATTGTGTTTTACAAGCCGACTCGCAGTTAGCTTATACTCTATTATACATAAGCGACTAAAAAAATCAAGTACTTTTTCATAAAAAATAGCCCCTTAAAGGGGCTATTTTCCTCTGTTAATTAGATATCTAAATCATCTAAATCGGCAAGTTCTGCACGAGTTTTTTCCGCCAATTCCGAAGAAGTTTCTTCTTCCGATTCTTCGACTTCATCTTCTTCCTCAGCTTCTTCCGGTTCTTTCGCCGGCTTCGCTTCTACTGGTTTTTCTTCTCGCTTCGTCTCTCCACCTTCGTCTGTATTTACGATTTTAAGATTAAATCTTGCGTCCTGTTTAGTACCGAGAGCTCTTAACAAGACTCGAATAGCCTGCGCTGTTACACCTCTTTTACCGATGACTCGTCCAACGTCTTCTGGATCGACGGTCAAGCTAAGTAAAACACCTTTTTCATCAATTTTTCGATCAACTGCTACCTTATCGGGATTGTTGACTAAAGTTTTTACGATGTATTCTACGAATTGTTGGTCAATAGTAGCCATTTTTTCTCCTTGAAGTTATTACAAACATAATTATAGCACAAAAATAGTCCCATTTGTGGGACTATTTTTTCTTATGCTTGTTCTGGTGTTTCTGCAGGTGTTTCAATAGGCGCCTCGACCGGAGCCTCTACCGCCGGCTCTTCTACTGGAGTCTCAGCCGGAGCTTCTTCCTTCGGCTGATTCTTACGAAGTTTGTCAGCATGCTTTGCTACTGATTTCTTCGCTGGCACTTCTTTGTACCATTTCGGTAATTTAACACCATTTTTCTTTAAGATGAAAGCTACCCGACTTGAAGGTTGAGCCCCATTCTTAAGATATTTTTCCACCGCTTCCTTGTCTAAAGTAAGAGCTTTAGTCGCAGGATTAAATTTGCCGACCTCAGCTACAATGCGACCCGAAAGTGGGTGGCGCCGCGCTTCTTGGACGACTATCCGGTACGTTGGATAATGTGACCGGCCATTACGTTGCATGCGAATCGCTAGCATTTTTTCTCCTTAAAAATTAATATCTCAACTATTTTAGCATATTTTTTAAAAAAAGAAAAGGGGTCCACATTTACGTGGACCCTTACAGGTTAAAGTATGACTGCATTACTCGCACGACGAGCAATATTGTTTTTAAGTTGCTTCATCTTGCGCTTGTCAGAAACATTTCTATACACATCTTGCATAGAAACCATCTTTCCGGACTTGAGAAGGCTTCTAATCTCTTCCTTAAAAGCTTTATAGTCTTCTCTGTTCTGATAATAAATAATCGGAACATGACTATAAGGAGGCTTTTCAAATAAAGGATTCCCCTCTCCATTTCTTCTTTGCTGAGGATTATAAGTTAGAAAATCTAGAAATTTTCTAACTTCTTTAATCTCATCGAGTCCTTTTTCTCTCAAAGCCTGATTCAGCTCATTGATGAGCCTTTCATTCCTTTCGAGACAGCTCTGGATGGCAAACCCGAGTTTTTTCCGAGCCTTTTGTTTATCTTCAAGTGACGCATAGTAAACATTCACTCCTTTCTCCATAAATCTCTTGGAGAAATAAACCAAATCATTCCCCTTCAGCAAATCTAAAGGTAACCCACGGCACAAATGAAGATCCATCTCGTCGGCTATTTCTTGCAAATCAGCCAACTTCATCAGAGACGATCTTTCTCTGACCTTTTTTCCATTCCTGGTGTTTTTTTCAACACCAATAAACATTTCCTGAAGAATTTCTTCAATGCTTCTAACCTGCTCTGCCATTTTTATTCCCCCCTTCTAGGTATTATTTAGTGTTTTTTGGCAGCAACAAACACCATACTTTAATTATAGCATACTTACCCTAAAAAGTCAAGTTAAGCCTTATGCTTATTCTCTAGAACGCGGTATTTTTTCACCCCTTCACGCGCCGCAGCCGTTTGGGCCTCTTGTTTTGAATGCCCAGTTCCTGTCCCCTTTAAATCATTGCCAACGTAAACCCCCACCGTGAACTTCTTATCATGATCCGGGCCTTCCTCTTTTAAGGTCCGATAAACCGGCGTTACCCCATCAATTTTCTGCGCCAATTCCTGTACATACGATTTCGGATCACGCCAACTCCCCTCCTCTAAAATTTCATCAATTTTCACCAAAATGTGCTTGGAGATAAACTCCTTCGCCGCTTCATAACCCTGATCTAGATAAATCGCCCCAATCACCGCCTCAAAACAATCCGCTAAGATTACTTCATGTGCCCGTTCCGAACCCTGTTTCTCACCTCTAGATAACCTAACTAACGGCTCGTATCCGAGTTCTTTCCCCGCCGCACCGATTGACTCGGTTCGAACTAAGGCTGCCCGGAGCGCCGTCATAATTCCCTCAGGTTCGTCGTAATTCCGGTACAAAAAATCTGAAGAAACTAATTCTAGAACAGCGTCCCCTAAAAACTCTAATCTTTCGTTATGTTCATGTGTCGTCTTATGTTCATTAACATAACTTCGATGAGTCAAAGCTGTTACTAATAAATTAATGTCTTTAAAAGAAAACCCGAGTTTTTCTTTCGCAAACTCTTGATATGCATTTATATCCATTTATCCTCCTATTTAATAATCGCCTACACGAATTTTTTTCTTCGCAATCAGCATCAATTTTTCAATATCTTCATATTCAATTACTTCGAGTGCATCCGTAAACGAAAACCACTTAATCCCTTTCATCCACTTCTCCGGCGTCGGTTTTTCTCGCTCGTCTAATGCCTGTACAAGATATATCTGAGTCGTCATTAAAACCAACTTATCTAGTCTACGATATTTAAAGTGAATCTTCCCGAGCCAGGTCAAAATCGAAACGTTTCTTAAACCCGTTTCTTCCTCAATTTCTCGCCTTGCTGTCACTTTCGCCGTTTCTCCCGGTTCGATATGCCCTTTCGGGATCGTCCATCTCTCCTTTGAATCTTGAATCAACAAAATTTCGATATCCTTCTTATCTGGCGTAAATCGAAAAACAATCCCGCCTGAGGTCGGTTCACGGACAATCTCCTGAATCGCCGCCTTCTTGCGAAAGACAGCGGACTTAATTTTATCGAGGGCCGATTCTTTAACTCTTTCCGTCGGCAGCGCTTCCGGTACCTTCAGTGCTCTCCTCGCCGTCGGTTCCATCGACGGTCTTAGATCCTGATTCATCTTTTTTCTCTTCAACAATTCCGAGCTTTTTGTACGCCGTTCCGAGAACTCCGTTCACAAATTTCGAGGAATTCTCACTTCCGAACGCTTTAGCGAGCTCAACCGCTTCGTTAATGGCTACTTTCGGCGGGATTGAATCCCCACATTCCGAAAGTTCATAAAGCCCCATCCGTAGAACATTTCGATCGATTGCTGCAATCGACTCAATCGGCCATTCCGGCGCCATTGGGGCGAGCGCAGTATCTAAAATTTCAAAATTTTCAGCCACATTTCGCGCTAAATTGTATACAAATTCCGTATCTCCTAACGCCTTCTCGTATGGCTCAATATTTTTTGCAACAATAATGTCCAAATCGACTTCTGGGTCTTTTGCGAGAGTTCTTAATTCATATTCATATAAACTTTGTAGAACTATAACTCTACCTAAATGTCGATTACTTGCCATATTTTTAAATCTTCTCTTTTATTTATTAGTTTTAACTTTTAAATTTGGGGTCTTCTTCTTAGTCTCGAAAGCTTTGACCGGGGAAACTTTATTTACCCTTTTTGCAAGTTCAAGCCTAAGATGACTCCTACGAAGCCCAGTCTTACGTGGGCTACTTTGTTTCTTAGGTTCAGGCATTTTGCTCCTTAAATTTAATAGATAATTTTATTCATTTTACCACTATTTTTCTAATTTCGCAAGAGCCCTTTTGATGGCCGGACGATCAAAACCCTCGATTCTCGTATCACCAATCACAGTTACCGGCACCACCCTAATATCATCCATTTGTGTCGCATCAATTTCCTCGTACTTAATTCCTTTTTCATCTAGCCAATCCATTAAAGCATGGCAATATGCACAAGTTGGCGTTGTATATATCTTTATCATAAGTTCATTATACCATACACAGCGATACCGGCTGCAACCGAAACATTAAACGATTCTTTTTTTCCTTTCATTGGTATTTCTAAAAACAGATCAATCATATCATAAAGTGAATAATTAATGCCCTTCACTTCCTCACCTAAAATCAAAACTATCTTATCTGTTATTTTCGATTTTAATCCAGTGTCGTTCAACTTCATTAAGTTCGCTTTATCAATATTATTTTCCAACCCGATAATTTGCCACCCCTCTTTTTTCAATTTTTTTAAGTCTGAAATTATATCACCAGATGAATAAACATCTAGCATATCTTCCGCGCCTAATGCTGTTTTATGGATTTCTTTATCCAGCTTCTCTCTAAGATGTGGTAATAGATTTTTATCATGCACTCGCGGCGTATAACCCGACAAAATCACTTTAGAAACACCCAGCCCTTCCGCCGTCCGAAGAATCGCCCCGACATTATACGTCGACCGAATATTATCTAAAACCAATATCAATTTCATAAAAAATATGATATAATATTTTATATGAAAAGTCAAAGTATCCTCACCATCCCGACCGAAACTGTCGAAGGCTACGCCGTAAGACTCGACGACGACAAAGGGATTCGCGAACTCATGCGCTTGAAAGAGCGTGATTTTGACTCTGGAAAATTTTTTACCCTCGTCCCATCCTCTAAATTTGAGATTGAAAACTACGCTCTCATTCCTCCCGCCGCTAAACCTTTAATCGAAAAATTCATCCCTGGCGAATTAACCTTAATCCTCCCGAAAAACCCGAATTTCCACCATTTTTATTACGATCATTTCGAGACTATCGGCATCCGCATCCCTGATTACGCTCCTTTTTTAGAAACTCTTTCTAAAACTGGGCCCTTAATTCTTACCTCTGCAAACAAAAAAGGAGGTACCCCGAAATCTCTAACTGGGCACCTTCCTTCTACTATTATCGATTTTACCGGCAAAAAACCAAAAATTCTCCGCCAAGGCAATCTAGAGATTAACTTAAACGACTATATTTAAAAGCTTTGCGCGCTTTACAAAAATCGTCTTTTTTACGCCCTTATCAGTATATTTTTTCACTTTTTCGTCTTCAAACGCCATTTTCTTAATCTTTTCTTCATCTTCTAAGTCATCTACACTTACTTCTAACTTCGCTCTTAACTTCCCATTAATCTGAACGACAATTTCAATAGTCTCGTCTACGAGATATTTTTCATCCCACTTCGGCCATTCATCATCCGCCTTCAACTTCTCTAACATCTCGCTCGCAAGATGCGGCGCAAACGGCTTTAACAACTTCGCAAGCGTCACTAAATCTTCTTTACTCGCTCCGACTTTATAAAGCTCATTCACATATTCCATCAATGCTGCCACCGCCGTGTTAAAGTTATAACGATAAATATCATCCGTCACTTTCTTAATTGTTCTATTGCGAATCACTACGTTATCAACTTTCTTAGTATTATCTAACAGATTAAAACATCTGTTTAAGAACCTGTAAACACCCCCTACGCTTCGCGGATCCCACGCCGCATCCATATCATACGGCCCGATAAACATCTCATAAGTCCTAAGCGTATCTGCTCCGTAACCATCATTAATTACATCCAAAGGATCAATCACATTGCCCTTCGACTTAGACATCTTTTTTCCATCCGGAGCGTTAATATATCCGTTATAAAGTAACTTCTTAATCGGCTCTCTAAATGGCAAATATCCTTCATCCGCAAAAAACTTACACCAGAATCTAATATATAACAAATGTGCCACTGCATGATCACCGCCGCAGTAATAATCAATCGGCTCCCAATACTTAGTCGCTTCCGGGTTCCACGCATGTTCAGTATCACGTGGTGAAGCGTATCGCCAGAGATACCACGAAGAACAGGCATATCCGTCCAAGGTGTCCGTCTCACGTGTCATCTTTTCCATATGTGTCTTGCCAGTCTTTGGATCCTTTACCGGAATTTCCACCTCGAGCCAATCTTTTGCCTTCGCCAGAGCCGAACGGCCCGTATGATCAGGTTTGTAATCCTTTACTTCCGGAATCATTACCGGCAATTGATCTTCCGGAATTGGATGCGGATTACCTTCTTTATCATAAGCGATCGGAATCGGACATCCCCAATATCTTTGACGGCTAATCAACCAATCGCGCATACGATAAGTCGTCTTCGGTGTTCCGAATTGGTCAAAATCGCATAATTCCGCCTCAACAATCGGCAAATCAAACTTTTCCGCAAACTCTCGATCCCTCTCGTCGTAAGCCGGTACCGCCATAATCGCCCCCGTACCATAACCTGACAAAACATAATCTGCCACATAAATCGGAATTTTCTCCTTCGTTGCCGGATTAATCGCGTAAGTTCCCGTAAATACCCCAGTTTTCTCTTTATTTTCCTGACGCTCAATTTCCGATTTCTTCAACGCATCCGATTTATACTTCACTACCGCTTCTTTAGCATCATCTGAGACAATGTTATCCAGTCCTACATATTCCGGCGCTAAGACTAGGAACGTCGCACCGTAAATCGTATCTGGACGGGTCGTAAATACCGTAATTTTCGGCGCACCCGATTCAACTTCGAAGTCAATCTCCGCTCCAACCGATCGTCCAATCCAATTCTTCTGCATTATCTTAATCTTTTCTGGCCACTCTAAAGCATCAATATCCTCTAAAAGTTCATCTGCATACTCTGTGATCTTGAAGAACCATTGCTTCATTTTCTTCTTTTCAACTTCATGCCCACAGCGCCAACATTTTCCACCCTCAACCTGCTCATTAGCTAAAACCGTTTGGTCTTCTGGGCACCACCACTGATACGATTCTTTCTGATATGCCAAACCTTTCTTATAAAGCTGTAAGAAACACCACTGTGTCCATCTATAATATTCTGGATCCGAAGTATTAATCTCTCTATCCCAGTCGATTGCATAGCCTAACCGCTTCGCCTGTTTCCGGAAATTCGCGATATTCGTCTTCGTCACCTCTTGCGGCGCAGTTCCAGTTTTTATTGCATAGTTTTCCGCCGGTAGCCCAAAAGTATCATAGCCAAACGGACGCAAGACATTTAATCTCTGCTGTTCAAAGAACCGCGTTAAAACATCGACTATCGTAAAGTTTCGTACATGCCCAACATGTAATCCCGCACCAGAAGGATACGGAAACATTTCTGCAAGAAACATCTTCGGCACCCCCTCTTTTTCAGAAGCCTTAAACGGTTTCTCTTTTTCCCACTTTTTTTGCCATTTTTCTTCTATTTTTAGCGGTTCATATCTATCCATAGACCATATTATACCATAATAATCAATGTTCTATCTATTATCACCCTTTTAAAAACATGTTATGAATTGACTTTTAAAGATAAGTATGATATAATTAAAAGGTTCTACTATGTAGCGTTATTTATTTTTTAGAGCAAGGGGGCATGAAAATGGAAGAAAGAAGAACCATCTTTATAGTTGATGGTAAAAGAATTCTTGGTAAAAGTTTCATTGTGAATAACAATAAAACCTCAGAAGCCAAGCCAACCTTTAAAGATGTAGCCACGCTGAATTGCAAACTTTCTAGTATAGTAAGCAATTATGCTGACGACTGCGAGCTTGATGCCATACTATGGGAGAATGAAGCTGATGATTATTCAACCAAAGTTGAAAAGTGTCAAGATAGAATCAAGAGATTCGAATCAAGGAGTGCATATTTCCAAAAGAAAATAGACTTCTGGAGACAAGTTAGATCCTGTACTGTATTCGTCTTATCTTTTATTGGATTCATCGGAGGAATCGTCTTAGCAATTTCGCAAGTACTGAGGTTCCACGGTCCAACCGTTTCAATCCTTAGTACAACTATTTCGGCTATTCTTTACTTCATTTCTGGAGCATTACTTTGTTATATTATTAGTCGGTTAGTAAAAAGTATTATAAATAGAGTCATTAGACTATACAAAAACCTACTTAATAAAAACGAAGAAATGCTAGCAGAAATCATTTCTGAGAAAAAAATCAGCTCTCTTAAGGTAGAAAAATACCTTAAGCAAAGTAACACTAAACGAAAAAAAGCCCGTTTAGTCCGGGGACTTCACTAAGAAGCCCCTTTTTTCTTTATTAAAATAACTTCACGTTTTTCCGGTTCCATCAACGAAAAATCAGACTTAGATCCGCCCATCAAACGACCATTTTTCACTATGCGATTATATGTGAACATTTCATCAAACGCCATAGCGACTTGATCATCATCTATATAATGATCTTCTTCGAGATAATAAGGATCAAATAAGTATGTAAATTGATCATTTATATCAGTAATTAGTACATAGTGTTCCTGTTCCTGGTAACATCTTGCAACTACCACCCCGCCATCCTCTAAGCACTCACGCATTTTTTCTAAAGTAACATCCTTACCATTTAAAACTTGACAACAAATCAAATCATCATTTTTATTAAATTCTCGAGCAATTCTTTCTACTGCCGAATATGAAGTTCCACCCTCCCCCACTACTCCATTTTCGCTCTTCTCATCAAGCGAATAATGATTAATGGCTTTTATCAATTGCACCGGAATTTCTTCTCTATCAAATAAGAAATTCAGCGCATTTAAAAATGACGTACTACAACAATCATATTCCGTGTTCTGAAAAGCAAAAGGAACTTTCATCCATTAATCACCTTATTATAAATATTGGTAAATCGATCTAGCGTCTTTTCGAAATCATGTTCACTAGCAACCTCAATCGATCCTTTCGAATATTTCTTCCTTAAATCTGTATCTGTCAAAATCGAAATCATCGCCTTAGATATTTCCTCAACATTTCCCGGTTCACATAAATGTCCATTTTTACCAGTCAAACACACTTCCGAAACCGCGCCTTTATTCACCGCAATTAACGGCAGACCAGTCGCCGCTGCCTCAATTAATACAATCCCTTGCGTTTCAATCTCACTCGCCGTAGAGAAAACATCACCGACCTTATATAATTCATACAAATCCGGCGGCAAAACTCTTCCTAAGAATTTTATCTCGTTTGAAAGCCCAGCTTCTGAAACTAATTTTTCTAACCTCAGCCGGTCAACCCCATCCCCGACCACAATCATTTCAGTTTTTTTCGGCAAATCCTTACGCGCCTTCATAAATGCTTCAATTACTACCCCAACTTTCTTTTCAGGATCAACTCTACCTACATACAAGACCTTCAAACCTTCTTCAGAAATACCATACTTCTTATAAATCTCCTTTTGAACCTTACCCGGTCTAAAGTTCGAAAGGTCAACTCCATTCGATACCGCCGCTACCGGGACGTTGAACTCTTTACCTGAAGATAAAATCAAATTATCAATCGCCTGTTTCGTTGGCATTGTCACAAAATCACTCTTGCTCTGACGATTTCTAAAATAAGTATAAAGCAAAGCATTCATCGGTTTTCGAACTACTCCAGGTAGCTTCAAAGGCTCAGTTAAAACTTCCGGCTGATTATGTTCAGTCGTTACCACCGGAATCCCCTTTTTTCTAGCATAGGAAACTACTGAAAGCCCAATCGGATCAGAAATCTGAACATGTACTACATCCGGCTTAAAGCTATCAAGCGCCCTCTTGATTTCTCGGTTTGGAAAAACTGAAACTTTAAAACCTTTTTTATAAAACAAATGTGGCCAAGTAATTCCTAGAAATTGTTTCTTTGGCGGAACATTATTGATCTGATCCGGATATATTTTTACGTCAATCGATCTTAACCTTTGTACTTTCACGCCGTCTTCCATTCTTACATAGTTCTTCTTAGTTTGAGATGGACAAAGCACTAAAACTTCGTGCCCCCTCTGCGCTAATCCCATTGCCAAATTATGTGAAAATACTGATACCCCATTCGTCATTGGGTAATATACTGCTGTCGCTATTACAATTTTCATTAAAGCTCCTTTGCTTTATCCATTTGAGGATCACGCATCGCGTTAATATCCTCATAAGTCCTCTCGACCTCTACGTCCGGTTCAATACCAGTTCCATTAATCGAACGATCAAGTGGCGTATACCATTCCGCTGTTGTGACTTTTAGTACTGTATTTCCGGAAAGATCGTATAAGTTTTGCACTACGCCTTTTCCGTACGTCGTTTCACCTACAATCGTTGCTTTCTTGTAATCCTGAAGAGCGCCCGCGACAATTTCCGAGGCCGAAGCCGATGAACCGTTTACTAAAACTACCGTCTTCATATCTTTCAAAATAGCCTTGCCGCTTGAACACGCACTCGTCGTATTCCCGAAGTGTCTAGATTTTTGAATCAAAACATCTTCACCATCCAGCCATAAACTCAACAAATCTTGCGCTGCCGAAACGTAACCGCCACCATTCCCTCGTAAATCCAAAATAACTTTTTTAATCCCTTTATCACTAAACTCTTTTGCGAACCCCTGCACCATCGTCCCAGTATCATTATCGAACCTTGTCACAGTAATAATTGCTATCTTTCCGTCGTACTCAACATATGCTGAAACGTTATTTATCGTTTCTCGCTTCATTGTATACTCATGTTCTTTACCATCACGCACGACAGTTATCGTTACTTCCGTACCAGCCTCACCTCGCACCTTTTTCGCGATTTCATCAGTGGAAAGCGAATAGACTTCTTCACCATCAACTTTGTAAATAATATCACCTGCTAAAATTCCCGCCTTTTTAGCCGGATTATCCGGTAAGGTTCTTAAGACTCTTACATAACCATCTCGAAGCCCCATTTCAACGCCAATTCCTGAGCCCACATTTCCATGTAAATCATCGTAAAAATCCGCTGTCTCTTCTTTATCCATGTAGACCGTATATTTGTCACCCAAAGAATCGGTTAAACCTTTTTTTGCTCCTTCAATCACGTCGTTAACCGATATTTCACCATTATAAGAAGCGTTTAATTGGTTATAAACTTCGTCTAGCGCCGACCAATCAACTCCAGAACTGACTTTTGTACCAAACCCTAAATATGGTGCAAAACCCGAAAACCAACTATTATAATTCGCACCAATTACGCCACCAAGCACAGCCAAAACTGCCCCGATTACAATTGCTCCCCCTAAACTAACTTTTTTTTCATTCCACTCTTTATCCATTAACTAATTATAGCATAATCGGATTAAAAAGTCGTAAAAACTACTCAAAATGCAAGAACGACGCACCCGCCGAAGGATGATAATCACGCGCACAGAAATCTTTTGCATAACATCCACCAGCTGGCCAATCCACATTATACTCAGTCACATTAATCGTCCCGTCCGGATTTACACTTTCCACCCATTGGACGTGACCATAATTACATCCAAATGCATCACAAGTCATCGGCCAAATCGCAATCGTGTTAGGCGCCGGAGTTGAATCTACATAAGTAGTTTTACCACTATTCGGTACATAATTTCCGCCAGCATAAATATATTGCCAAGCATCTCCACCCCAACTGTTCCAAATACCCCATTTTTCGTACGCTTTCCAACTCACATAATCAGTACACTGACATATTAAGCCACCATAAGGATACTGGATATTACTTCCTTCATAAACGTATCCAGGCCCACAATTTCCACCATAAGGGTATGTATTTCTCGCATCATCCGATCGAATACCAGTTCCAGCCGCTGTCGGCTTCCAAGTCATTCTTCTAACTTCACTTTCCCAATAGCTCGCAACTGCAGCCGCATCATCCGCATTTTTCTCATAAGTAGCTTTCAAGGCTTTTTGGCTTTCTCTCTTCGATGCTGCAGCTAATTTTTCATTTTCGTTAATTCTTAGTGCTTCCTCAACCTCCGCTTTCTGGTTGTCCAAATCGTTCTTTATTTTTTTCACTTTTTCGCTCATCGTCGCAATCTCTTGTTTTGCAACTTCTTCACGCGCAGCCTTCTCCGCATAATCCGAAATCGACTTACTACCAGCTAAAATCCGGATCGGTTCCGAATCATCACTAAAATGCATGTTTACCAATATTTCCGCCAAAGCTTCTTTGGTTTCTTCAAGTTTCTCTTCGGTTTCTTTAATCTCGATATTTAACTTTTTAATTTTTTTCTCATTAGTAGCTATTGAAGTCTCTAGATTTTCGATATCAGTATTTAATTGTTCAATTATCTCACTCACTGAACTTGCTTTTTGAGAAAATAACGTCGCTTCATTACGCTTCGCTTCCATGTTTGCTTTAGCCTCTTCGCACGCCGTATCACCAGGATCACAATTATATGCATTAACTGGAGAAATCGAAGCCGTAAAAATCGTAGCTACAAAAACCAAAACTATATAACCGATTACTTTATTGATTTTTTCTTTGGTTTTAGTTTGTTTTTTCATTAAAGCTACCTCTAAATATTAGGTTAGCATAAACAACATATAAAATCAACTATTTACATTTTTTTCAAGTATTTCGAAACCGCAAGGTGAGCTGAAAGTCGTCCGATTATAATTCCAATCGCTACAAACGCTACGAAAACTAATATTAGTTTATTTGACTCTAATATTGAGTTTATTTGATCTATATTGATTCCGTAATTTTCAAGTCTCGGCGAGAGAAATCTAAAACCAAAATATGAAATCGTCGCTGCAGTTAAACCAGCAACAATCCCACTAATCTCTGCCTCAACCAAAAACGGCCCTCGAATAAAGCTCTTATCTGCACCAACCAATTTCATCATATAAATTTCTTCTCGTCGCGAGAATATCGCCATTCGAATTGTTGAAAAAATAATTAAGACAGAAATTACCAAGAAAACACCCGCAAAAATAATCCCACCAGTTCGTGCGATTCGCGCCCAAGATGTAATTGTCGCAATTTCCGCTCGGTTCACATCATATGTCGGTGCCATTTCTAGATCAACATTTTTTACAAATACTTCATTAGTACTAACGATTTCTTTAATACTATCTAAATTATCTACATCATGCACTTTTATACGCATAGTCGATTGCATTTTCGCCACCATCAAAGCCTTCATCTCATCATCTAAAATACTAATAATATCTTCGCTTTCTTCATTCTCTTCTAGAAACTTCTCATATTCTTTTTCAGAAGTTGACGTTTCAACGCTTTTAATATTCGGATCTTCGCTAATTATTTGCGTCAACTCACCTAAAGTTTCCTCTGATGTATTTGGTTTAAAGTAAATCGTAATATCAATCTTGTCTTTCATCATTTCTGCCGTGCTAGTTAGAATCACACTCGCAACTACCGTAACAAATAGAATAATCAAAGTTACTGCCATTACTACCGTCGCCGCCATCGAAAGCCAAATATTTCTCCCAAAACCTTTAGTACCATATTTAACAATGCGTGCTTTTTCACGAATCACATGTTTACTACGATTTTTTTGCATCGTCCGAAGGTTTTTCTTCGAACTCTTTTTCAAAACCTTTTCTTTTTCATTCTGTGTCATTGAATTACCCTCCTTCTTGGTTTCAATGCATGCCCTGGTTTTTGCATCACTCGTTTCGGCGCCTTCGGAATTGGTGTCTCTTCAAGTTCATATATACCATTGTTCTTCTGGTCGTTTACGATTTTTCCATCCTTTAGGGTTATCACGCGCTTTTGTAAATTATTTACAATGTTTTCGTTATGGGTCGTAACAAGTATTGTTGTTCCAAAATCATTAATTTTCTTCAACAAATCTATAATTTCCTTCGTCGTCAGCTTATCAAGATTTGCCGTAGGCTCATCTGCAATCAAAATCTTTGGTTGTCTCGCTACTGAACGTGCAATCGAAACGCGCTGCTGTTGACCACCGGACAACTGATCTGGGAATTTTTTTGCTTGATCTAACAAATCAACTAACTCAAGAACTTTCGGCACTGTTTTTCGAATTTCTTTTCCACTCATTCCGGCAATTTCTAATGCAAAGGCTACGTTCTCATATACTGTTCGACGAGGTAATAATTTGAAATCCTGAAAAACTACTCCGAGTCGTCGTCGATAGCCCGGAATGTGTCGTTTTTTTACATAGTCTAAATCAATTCCACCAATAATAATTTTACCTGAATCTGGACTCTCTTCCTTTGTAATCATCTTCATCAAAGTTGACTTTCCAGCTCCAGATTTCCCGACTAAAAAGACAAATTCGTTCGGTTCAATATGTAAAGAAACAGAATCGAGCGCTGGCGCCGAATCTCCGGGATACTGTTTTGTAACCGAATCAAATAAAATCATGCCTTTAGTATAGCATAAGCCTTAAAAAACGCAAATTAAAAACTCTCAATCCTAAAGGAGATATTTTTCGCTTCTTGACCTTCTGGTTGGTAAACCGAAAGTGGGCTAATTTTCGCTTCCGGATACTTTTTTTCTACTTCTGTCAAAGTCTCAGCATAGGTTTTCGTCGTCGTCACCGTCAAATCTTCACTCTTTTTAATTCCAAACTTTAATTCTTTTTTACGCGAACGTTTTTCTAGCAACAAATCTAGATCAATCTCAAACCCAGCTAGATATGGCGCCAATTTGAACTCGTTTCTTACCGAATTCTTAAACTCACCAACTACTCCAACTAAAACTTTCGGCTCATCTTTCAAGCGTATTTCTGCTGCTCGTTTCGGTTCAAACGGTTTCGCTAACGCTTCATTATTATTTAATGGCAAAAACTCAACCATAATATTTAAGTCTTCTAACAACTTCTCGACATACTTCTTCGCCTTATAAAATGCAGTCTCTTTACTTTTTCTTTCCGCAACAACAAACCCAAGCGCATTTTTCTCAACTGGAACCTTTTCCGAATCAAACCCCCAATCTTTTTGATACACTTTGTTCATTTCGAAAATCGCGAACTTCTCAACTGGCAATTTTTCATTTAAATATGTTTTTTCTAATAAACTTGGCACAATCGATTGGCGTACATATTGTAATTCCGGCGAAATCGAGTTAACGATTTTATGAGAATTATTCTTGTTTAATCCAACTTTTTCTAATAATTTTTCACTTACAAAACTATAAGTTAAAACTTCATTTGCTCCGAACTTCGACAACAATTCACGTATTTCTCTTTTCAATTCAAAATTCGCATTTTTCTCCGCAGTTGCATGCATGGGCAAAGTCGGTTTTATATTGTCATAACCGAGTAGTCTCCCAACTTCTTCAATTACATCTTCTTTTATATGAATATCCGTTCGCCATACCGGAGCAATGATTTCCAAATATTCATTCTGATCATTAATCAAAAACCCTACATTTTCTAAAGTTTTGACAATCAAACTTTTACTGTAATCTGTACCGAGCAACGCATTAATTTCTGTTGTTGTAATTTTTACAACAGTTTCTTTCTCCGGTTTCGGATATTCATCCATCACTGCCGAAACCTTAAAACCTTCTTCTAGCATTTTCGCACAAGTTTCCGCAACTACTAAAGTCTGATACGGCGGCTGTCCCTTCGTAAAGCGCGTAATCGCCTCGCTAAAAATACCATGCACCATTTGAGTTTTTCGCAAATTATAAAGACTAAATGTTGCCGATTCTAAAATGATATTCTTCGTATTTTCGTCAATCATAGTCGATTCGCCACCCATCGCTCCTGCTAGCGCTACCGGAACATCATTGCTCGTAATTACAATATCATTTTCAGTTAAAACTACTTCTTTTTCGTCAAGCAAAGTCAATTTTTCGCCCTTTTTCGCTAAACGCACGATAATTTTCGGCTCATCCGTTTTTCCGACCTTAATAAATTTATCATAGTCGAACGCATGTAGCGGTTGACCAGTTAAAAGCATTAAATAATTCGTTGCATCAACGATCGGGTTAATCGGCTTCATTCCCGATTTGCTTAAAACACAATCTTCCCATGTTAAATATTTTTTCTTCAACTCTCCATGTTTCTCTAAAATAATTGCGCTATACCTGCTACAAATATTTTCATCCTTTATTTCAATCCTTTTATCATCATTTTTACTCAATTCATTTTTTTCATCATTATATTCGAATTTCTCGTTCAATATTCCCGCTACTTCTCGTGCAAATCCAATCATGCCAAAACAATCCGGTCGATGCGTTAAGGACTTATTCTCAATTTCTAGTATTAAATCATTAAGTTCAAATACGTTCGCAAGTAAATCTCCTGGCTTTGCCATCTTCGGGTCAATTTCCACAATCCCATCATGATCCTCTCCTAAATCAAGTTCATCTGCAGCTGCTAACATCCCATTCGAGTCATATTTACCCAACATTTTGCGCTTGCCAATTACGAATGGTGCATCCTCTTTTACCGATGCAGGCACAATCGCTCCCGGTTTAATCCAGGCCGCAAGCATGCCCTCACGCACATTCGGCGCCCCACAAACTACTTGAATAAGTTCCGACTCACCATCATTAATTTGACATAAAGTAAGGTGTGTTTCCGGAATCTTTTCCGCCTTCTCTACTCGCACTATATATATATTGTCATATTTATGCGTCTCATCAATCACACCTTCAACCTCGACCAACCTCGCACCAATTAATCTAACCAGCTCATCATTGGGAATTTTAATATCAACATATTTTTTTAACCAATTTAAACTAATCTTCATTTTAAAACTCCCTCAAAAAATTTAAATTGCCCGATTCAAAATTACGCACATCGTTTAATCCATATCTCAACATTACTAGCCTATCAATTCCGCCACCCCACGCAAAACCATGATATTTCGTCGGATCAATCCCCGCCATTTTTAAAACATTTGGATGAATCATTCCACAACCCAACATTTCGAGATAGTCACCCTTCTTTCCGCCTAGCGACTTTGGTTTTTCAATTAAAAACTCCAAACTCGGCTCCGTAAACGGAAAATATCCAGGCTGTGTTCGAATGTTGAGCTTTTGTTTATAATACTTTTCAAAAAACTCACGTAATATTCCGAGCATATCTCCCATCGTACAATCCTTCGAAACATACACGCCTTCACACTGATAAAAAGTGTGCTCGTGGGTCGCGTCGACATCTTCATTTCTAAACACTCGCCCCGGGACTACGACTGCAATCGCCTTCCCCTCGTCGAGTCGCGATTTGTATTTTTTCAAAACTCGGTGTTGCATCGTTGATGTATGCGCCGGCGGAATTAAACCTTCTTCCGTTCGAAAAGTATCATACCCATCTCGCGCCGGATGTTCTTTCGGAAAGTTTAAAGAATCAAACATATGAAATTCATCATCAAGCTGTCGCGACTCCATCACTTCAAAACCCATCATCTGATAAATATCCGTTACTCGGTCTAGCTCAGTCATCAAAGGATGTTTAGAACCCATCTCTGCCGAATAGAATTCTGGCATTTTTTCATTCACTCCCGACCATGCCGTAATATCAATCGGTTCCACTTCTGTATCGAGTGATTTTCGTTCTGCTTCCGCTATTTCCGCCAAAACCGCCTCACGCTCTGCATTAATCTTCCGTCCAAATTCTGCTTTTTCCTCAACCGGCAACTCCCGAATCTTTCCAGCTCGAGCATTAATCTCTTTCAATTTCGCTTTTAGTTTTTCTATCTCATCCATGCAATATATTATACTGCAAAACTGCGATTTCGTACATCCGCAAAGCTAATCTCATTTAGAAGCACGATATATGTATTCGCTAGCTCATTTTCATTGTCAAATCTAAGCGTCTTTTTGTTCTCCAATACTGGCGCACCAAAAGCATATCGCTCCGACGGATTATACTCATTTAAGAATTCATAATATTCCATCAAAGCAAGCGTGTCTTCGACTTTTTCTTTCGTCATACCTGAAAATCTCGCTAAAGTCCCTTCGAACGAAGTATCAAGTGGATTCTTCTCGTAATAATCATCAAGGAATGCCCCGACTGTCGATTTATAACCCGGGTCAATATTTTCTACTAAACGCTGAATCTCATCATAACGCTGATAATATTTATATTCATTCTCCCAATGTGGGTTTTTATCAGATGCGACACACGAACTCCCGGTCGACCACCCTAAATTAGCTTCTTCGGCAAGACCAGTCACGATAGTAGTTACATCGCTTATAATCGGAACCTTACTCAAAATTTTCACTGCGGTAGTATCCGATCCGGAAACAGCCGAAGCAATCTGTGCATCCTGAATACCGTATTGCGATGTCCTTTGTCCACAAAACAATGTATATTTTGCCAACGGTGATCCTTCCTTAATCTTACCATCCGAATCAAAGTTATTGCCTAAACTCTTCACTTGACTAGTTAAAGAAGCAATTTCATTTCCTCCTGTATTCATATTCATAACAATTTGTACAATGTCCTCTGCAGCCATATTTATAGTAGATGTATCGGTAATAATATATGGGTTACAGAATGCATCACCCTGCGCATCTACAGTTCCAAGCAAAGTACAATTACCATTTGATGTTAATACACTTTGATTATCAATCGCATTGGCCGTCGGCAACATCGCCACCACCGAACTTGAAACTGTGCTAGAGACATTATTTAAAACCGACATTAACCCGCCAGATGAATACGCCATCGGAAGTAGCGAATAGGTCAAACTCCCTAAGAAAGTATAATGTGATGTTATATCAAATGGACTCCGAACCGAACGTTGATATTTCGCCTCATCGGCAATCACAGTATTTTGAACATTCAAATAAGCTAAGACTTTCTCGGTACTACCAGGACTCTGCCCACCACTTGTCCCATTTCCGCCTAAATATTTCCCCGCCCCCTCAACAACCGCGTTTCCAAGATCCTCACCAAGCCACTCCGTCGCAGCATCTTTTATTAATAATTTTGTCACCTTCTTTGTTGCAACCGGGATAATCAAATACAAAGCCGTCATGGCTGCAATTTTGATTGCGGTTTTTGCCACTGCCTTTACAGATAGCTGTATCGCCTTAAAACCTTGCCCGACTATCGGAATAAAACTTATAATCGTAGATACTAGATTTACAGCAGCCGCTCCGGCTCTTACATAACCACACTTATTATACACATCACTAGTGAAGCTTATGTCTTTAGTCAAACTACTAAGATTGGACATAATTGATTCAAAATTGACGTTTTGAACACTAGGATCATCTTGTTTTATATAACTATTTTTGCCAAACAACCAAGCTATCCCAGCCGACTCTATGGCTGTCTTTTTCTCTCTCCCTTCTACTACTTTTCCGTCATTACCATACGTCGGTGCAGTCGTAGTTAAATTTGTCCCATACTCATTAATTGGGCTACTATCGCCTTCCCCAGCTTTCACTTTATCAACCGCTTCTAGAAAACCAGATATTAAATTTAAGAATTGTAAATTCTGATAAGCTGAAACAGCTGTATAAATCGCCATTACACCATCCAGCACAGCACAAACATAATCCGCAGCATCCGCCATTGCTGCCGCTGCTTTTACAGCTTTACTAGTTAGACTTTTCTCAATTTGATCTGTAGTACTAGATTTACTTAGAGCTCCAGAATCAGCGTCAAGCTCTTCAATGCCTCCCTCTTTCGTCTCTACCTTCACTGTCTCAATATTTTGCTGGTCAAGATCCGGTACAGTTTCTTCTTTGCCGTTTCTTATTTCTGTATGTTCCCCAGTTTTATACTCCTCACTTGCTACCACCCCACCATCAGTAGTCTTTTCTAGCGTAGCACTTTTTGCTACTTTCTTAAAATCGTCACTTAAACCATTCATCATCTTCGTCGCATATCTTACCCATCTATTTCTTCCAACCCCAAGTTTCACTTCAGTTACACCAGACATTATATTATCAAACCAGCCAGATGCTCCTCCACGCCAACTCTTCGAGGCTGTCGTATATGGATTTTTAAAATTCGGGTCAGCAAACGCATTGGCAACTGAGATTTGCCCACCAAAATCATTTTCACCTATCCCAGCAGCTTTTATAATTTCCGCGTTCGAAACTTTTCCTAAATAATCGCTTCCAACAACCGCTTTATATTTCCCTTCGGTCTTATATAAAAGCACAGTTATCTTCGCTCCGCCATAAGAAACATTATCTATCGTCTTTATTCCTTGACTCGCAAGCTGTTCAACTTGGTGTTCCGAAAAAGCAAAAAGATTCACTGCCACACCACCTGTTAATTCTCCACGTTTCTCAGACTTTTTCAAAGTCCCTTGGTTTAATTGCGTGTTCAAAAGATTATCACTTGAAACAGTTGACGAAATTCCGATTGAATTAAATTTTTCTATAATCATTTCTTCAATCGCAACCGGCATTAGTGATAACGCACCATCCGCCATCCCCATACCAAGAGCAATTAAAATTGCAAAAATCCCAGCGATTGGTCCACCTTTTTTGAAACTATTTTTTATGCCTCGTCCATCTTTACTAATTAATTCTCTTCCTTTACCAGAAAAAAACCCACCCCCAGCCTTCTCGCTAGAACGTGCTCCTTTTATGCCTTCACCAATCTTATTCAGTGGCGATTTTCCTGCTCCCTCTTCGGCCCCCTTCAAACTATCTCGTGCTTTTTCCGAAGATCCTTTTTCTGAATCATTATCTTTCTTCCCCCCTAATCCCTTCAAAAAACCAGGCTTAATACTATCAGCAGCACTCAATCCCCCTAAACCACTGAGCTTACCACCAAGACCAAGACCACCCGGCCTCTCGTCTCCGTCAGACCCTTCCTCATTCGGATTATGTTCCATATAACATATATTATATAGTACTTATGCTAAAAAATCCATAGAAATTTAAAACGCAAAAATCGAAATCAACGATAAAATTGCAAGCACAATTAATACAATCCAAACCCAACCAAACTTACCAGTTTTTTTATAATCTTTTACATATTCCGATTCATCAACAAGATCCGGAGTCTCGCCATCAACTATATCCACACTTCCATTCATTTTTGCTCGCAAATCCGCATCAATCCTTCGCGATAAATCATCATTTTTATTATTTTCTTTATTTATAATTAAACCCATTTTATTCCTAAATAAATTATTGATTTTTTTATTATATCATATGAAAAGTATGTTATAATTATAACAATATTATTTAAGGAGGACAAATGGCGACCAAAAAGTCGAAATCGTCGAATAAGTCTACGAAGACAACTTCGACAAAATCCAAATCTGCCGCGAAGACTGCAAAAAAACCAGAACTCGAGGCTCCTAAAACAGAAAAGGTGGAGAAAAACAATGCGAAAAAATCTTGCTTCAAAGGCTTCTTCGCACGAAAATATGAAGAAAAAGAAAGTATTCTTACTGTCTTCAAAAATCCAAAGTTCTACGGCGCTTTACTTGGTGAAATTTTTGGCACGATGTTAATCGCGCTCCTTATTTTCTCACTCTGGCCAGTTGGACTTGCTTGGGGACAATATTCGAATGCTAATATTGCAATTTATGCCATTGCTGTAATTGCGATCATCGCTTCAGTTTACGCACTTTCTGGTGCTTGCTTAAATCCGCTCGTAACCGTCGGTATGATGTCGACAAGACGTATGTCAGTTATTCGCGGAATTATGTACATCATTGCAGAAATCATCGGTGCTTGGTTCGGTTGGCTCGTTATTAACGCCTTCCACCTAGCTGGTGGCGAAACTGCAATGGACGTTCCAGCGATGTCTGCAATTGGTGAAAATGGTTTCTGGATTGTTACAATGGTAGAATTAGTCGGTGCTATTATTATCGGCTTCTTCTTCGCCCGCGCTTTGAACTTTAAGCGCAGCGTCTTTACTTTCGCAGCAGTCGCAACTGGCGGTATCTTGCTCGCTTACATCGTTGGCTTCATCGTCTCAGCAGCTTATCTTAGCTTAAGTAACAATTTAGTTATGAATCCTGCGGTTGCCTTGATGCTCCAAATCTTCCCGACATCTGGTGAAAGCTTTGGTGGAATTCTTGGTGGTATCTGCCAAGCTCTTTCAATCTACGCAATCTTCCCGATGATTGGTGGTGTAATCGGATTCTATCTTTCCGACTTCATCGGCCGTTTAGCTGATGAAAAATAGCCTAAATAAAAAAATAACCCCTCCAGGGGGTTATTTTTTTATTGCTTAGGGAACAACGGTTCTTTCGGCGGAGTTACTGGATTTTTGAAAATTGTCTGAATCTTTTCCGTCGTCTCCGGTAAGAACGGACTAAGCATCTCACTGACCTTTAATAAATCTGACGCCAAACCTTTAAGACAGTTCTCGAGCTTTTCAACTTCACCATTTTTTGCCATTTCCCACGGTTTTTCATTATCGATTCGTTTATTTAAATCTTGAATCTTTTCCCAAACCAAATCAAATGCTTTCGAAAATTCAAATCCTTCCATTAAGGTCTTATAATCTTCGGGAGTTTCAAAGCTTTCGTTTTCTCTGACTTCAATCTTGTTTTTCGAAACCAAAGTCGCAAGTCTTTGGACTAAATTACCTAAATCATTCGCAAGCTCATTACTATATGCATTTTCAAATTTTTCCCACGTAAAATCCGAATCCGCAAACGAATCAACATGTCTTAAGAAGTAATACCTAAACGCATCAATCCCATGTTTTTCAATCACTTCAATTGGGTCAACTACATTTCCGACCGACTTACTCATTTTTTGACCATCAACCAAAATCATTCCGTGTGAAGAAATCGTTTTAGGTAAAGGCAAACCTAAACCGAATAACATCGCCGGCCAAATAATTGCATGAAATCTTAAAATATCCTTCCCAACAAACTGAGCTGTCGCTGGCCACCACTCTGAAATGTCTTTTTCTGGATACCCGAGAATCGTAATGTAATTAGAAAGTGCATCAATCCATACATACATCACCTGAGACTCATCATTTGGTACCGGCACTCCCCAAGTCAATTGTTCCCTCGGTCTCGAAATCGAAACATCCGGCGAATCTTCGACTAATTTTAGTATTTCTTTCTTTCTAAAATCTGGTAAAATCAACAATTCGTCTGACGTAATTGCCTTAGTAATTTGTTCTTTAAAATCAGCTATTCGGAAATAATAATTTTCTTCTTCAAGTTTTTCGTATGGTTTTTGATGATCCGGGCAAACTCCATGATTTTCTTCATATTCTTTGTCTGTAATAAATCTTTCACAACCTGTACAATACCACCCCTCATATTTAGCTTTATAAATATGTTGTTCTAATTTTTTCCATATTTCTTGACAAAGATGTTCATGATTAGAATCAGTTGTTCGAATAAAATCCGTATAAGAAACATTCAACTTTTTAATAAAATCTCTAAACTTTTCCGCATTCTCGGCTACATAATCTTCAACTTTTTTACCTAAATCTTCTGCTTTTTTAAAAATTTTACCGCCGTGTTCGTCCGTTCCAACCTGGAACTTAACTTCATCACCAACCAATCGATGATATCTAGCACAAACATCTGCAAGACAATAATCCATCGCATGCCCAACATGCGGGCTACCATTTACATACGGAATAGCCGTCGTAATATAGGTTTTATTCATAAAAATATTTTACAATATGTCACAGATAAAGGCAAGGTCTTCTTCGTAGTGCGCGCGAATCGTGCTAAGATCTGTCATTACTGTTGTTTTGTCCGTGCTAAGCAGATAATAAGTACTTGCATTCTCACTAGTTAAATTCGCCGCTTCTGCTTCCTTCTTTTCTACTTCTACCGGATCATTAGCGTCTATTTCACCTTCCGTAATATCATAAGTCGCTGTTTTTGATAGCGAAACCGATACGAGCACATCTTCATTACTAAACTTAGCGTTAATTTCTATTGTTCCCGAAACTGCTTTTTTAAATGCAACTAATTCCTCAGCCGTCATATCACGCTTGCAATTTAAAACATTTTCAGAAGTCGTGTTTTCATCATAACTAGAATCTGGAGCTGGAATTGGGGTATTATTGGTCGGAGTACTATTTCCTCCAGTCAGTTGCATCACTAAAACTACCACTAGTGCAACAACTATAACCGCTGCTACCGCAACTAAAGCAATCAAAACTTTTTTATTCTGAGGTTTCTTTCCCGAACCGGATCCTATTACACCACCTTGTGCACTATTTGGTTCCATTGCTGGATCATTGAAAGGAACATTTTGAGTACGTTCTTTTGGCATATTATCAAACGGATTTCCGCCCATCGGAACATCCATCCCGCCATTTTCACTAGCCGGACCTGAGACTGCCGAACCAATCGAACCAGGAACTGGACCAGCCGCCTTCATCGGCGCCTTCAATTCTTCTTCAATCGGATCTGGTGCTTTCGCCGGTTCCGGTTTCATAATCGGATCAGTCGCCGCAATTCCCGCCATACTAGAAGTAAAATTAGTATTCCCGGTCGGGTTAATTACTGGATTGACAGGAGTAGGAGTCGTTACTGGAGCAGGCACAACTGGAGGAGGTGTCGGATTCGAAACCGGCTCTGGGACCGGCGATATAGTCGGCTCTGGCATAGTCGGCTCTGGCATAGTCGGTTCCGGTACAACTGGTTCCGATACAACCGGCTCTGGCATTATTGGTTCCGGCGTCGAAACCGGGTCAGATACCGGGTCTGGCGTTGGTGTTGGCGTCGGCATCGGATTTGGTATTGGTGTCGGATTGTTAATTGGATCCATTTTATATTCCTTTATAATTAAGTTCTAAATCTTTACTTTATTTTAACGCTTATGATATATTTTTGCAAGCTAACCCACCTATCTTCCGGAGAATCCTCCTCCCCCTCCGCCACCTCCGGAGAATCCTCCTCCCCCTCCGCCAGAAAATCCAGACGAAGAACCGCCGCCAGAACTAGACATTACTGTCGAATTCGTTGCATAAGAAGCTGCGTGATTTAATCCGCGCAAAATCTCTGACGTCGTAAATCCAGATATCAAATAATCCGGCTCCTCAATTTCTTCCAATTCACAATACTTCTTCATTTCGTTCATCCAACTTTCTTCTAAACCGAACACCGCCGCGTACGGCAACAATTTTTCATATAACCTCACAATCCCTTCCGCCGATGTATCCACCCCCATCACACTTTGTAGCATTTTCATTCGATCCGCTTCCGCCATCTTTATATAAAGTTTTAAGCCGTCCATATAACGCGACGCCTCTAAACCTTTATGTGTATGTTTTTCATATTTTGCAGCACGATTAGTCAAAAACACCACTATCATTATCGTTGCCACTATCATTATTAAAGCAGTTTGGAAAAAGTATTCAGCAAACACCAATTCACCACCGTAGTTTCCTTCTAATCCTAACGCATCGCTCAAAATTGCAAGCACAAATAAACCTATCATCACTACTACTGGCGTCATAATTATTGTCGTCATAATTGTATTAGCTAATCCTCCAATATTGATACCATTCATGCCCATTTTATACTTTGCTTCTACTAATCCATCCTCTTTCAAATCTCCCAATATTTTTCTCTCCATCTGATTCTTTAAAGACACTAATTTACTAGTCGCTGTACGCCTTTTAATTTCAACTTCACTTCCGACTTCCGGTTTAGTTCCACCATTCAAAATCGAAACCAAATATGAATATTCTCCATCAAACAAATTTTCATTTATGATAATACTCCATTTCTTCTTCTCACCTTTTTTCAAAGTAATTTTTTTATTCACTATCAAATCGAGTAGCATTGCGACCTTTACGTCTTTTTTCTTCCCGATATATATTTCTGACATCTCCGCTAAACTATACTCTTTGCTCGGCTGATACTCCGGTTTTACGAAAATTCCTTTATAATAATTTGCTTTCTCGCGCGAACGCAAAAACTTTTTCAACGCATAAATTATACTAAGTAGACATACCACTCCAAGCCCCGTAATTATCCACACATAAGCATAGTTTTTATCCGGTTCCGCAATATAAAAGCTTCCTGCTTTTAATTCGACATCAAAAGTTAAATTTTCATATTTAGTTAAATCTTTTGCTTTAAATTGGATTCCATCTTCAATTTCCGAAATTTCACACCTCTCCTGTCCACTTTCTTTATATTTTCCTACATAGCACCATTTTTCTCCGCTAAAAACTTCTGGATCCGAAAAATGAATTCTCGCGGTTACCGATTCAAATCTCTGCACCGCTCCATTTCCATTCGTATCCCAGTACAGTTCTTGATATTCTTTCCCATCATCAGTAAATTCAGTCACAACTTTCGAAAACTCATACGTAAACACGTAAGTCTGTGCGCCTAAAATATATTCTTCCGTCCCAGTACAAACATTGTAATAACCATTTTCTTTTGTAATGCTATAAATTGGTTCCGGTGAACCATTCCTTGTTAAAGTAAGGTTGCTGCTCGATAAACTCGGTAGAGTAATATTTTTACCATTCTGATTTGTAAAAGGAATTTGTCGACAAATTCCTTTATTTTGATTGTAGTCCGGGAATACCGCAGTCACACTTTCGACTACTTTTAAGTGCGAAACTCCATTTTCGTCTTTAGATAAATAATAATCTCCCGTAAAATCGCTAAAGTAAAAATTATTTAAATCATTAGCAAACGCTGGCATCGAAAAGACCAGCGCTAGCGCTATTTGACAAATTAAAAACACCTTCTTCATACTTATATTTTAACTGAACTAATGGCTTTTTTCAAAGCATTAATCGATTTCTGTAATTGAATTCCTTCTTTTTCGGTCAGCTTAACATCTAATCTTCTAATTACGCCTTCGCGTCCAACTACCGTTGGAAATCCGAAGTAAGTCCCCGTATAATTATCAAACGACGAAACTGGAAGCACTCTCATTTCATCATTCAAAATACAATTCAGAATCTGCGCCACGCAGGTTGCAATCCCATAATAAGTCGCGCCCTTCTTTTCAATAATGTCATAGGCTTCATTTTTTACAAATTCCGAAATACCTTTTCTTATATCCGCGGATAATAACTCTTCAACTTTTTGACCGCCAACATCCGCTTTCGACCAAATCGTAAACTCCGTATCGCCATGTTCACCGATTTGATAAGCATGTACCGATTTCGGATTAATATTCAAATAGCTTGCAATTCGTGTTTTTAATCTCGCCGAATCTAGCACCGTTCCCGATCCGATTACTTTCTCGGCTGGCAAACCCGAAAACTTCATCGTAAAGTATGTGAGAACATCCATCGGATTTGTAACTACTAAGAAAATTCCGTTAAAACCGGAATCCATAATCTGTTCAACCATCCCCTTAAGAATGTTCACGTTTTTATTCAAAAGATCCATTCGTGTTTCGCCCGGTTTTTGCGGCGCTCCCGCCGTAATTACTACTACATCACAATCTCTAGCGTCTTTATAAGTTCCATTACTAATTTTTATATAACTCGGTGCAACCGAAAGTGCATCCCGAAGGTCCATTGCCTCCCCCTCCGCATCCTTCGCAATAATATCCGTTAAAACAATCTCATTAACTGCGGTTCGTTGGTTCATCAATGCGAATGCAATGCTCGCACCAACATTCCCCGTCCCCACAATCATTACTTTATTATTATCCATACCACCCTTTCTTTTCTTTATTTTACCATAAGTTTAATAATTTGTATCGAACAAAGATTCAAAATACAGTTTAAGTTCCTCACCAACATATTCGTCTTTACTATAAAATTGTTCTAAATCTGACAAAAACTTTGGCGCAAGACGCTCTAGCCTTGCTTTTTTATATGCTTCCCACTTTTTCGTTTCTTCTTCCGATAGACTTTCCGGACAATTCCGTCCTTTATAATGTAGTAGTAGTTCCGGTAGTCTTTCGTCCAAAAATTCTGGATGAAAATCTGCTAATTCTTCCGGCGATGCATTTCTTACTGCCATCACTTTTACTCGATCCGCATCATCTAAAAACCCATCGTAAAGTGCTGCCTCCGGTTCTAGAGCCGGCGGAAATTCCGGACGATTTTCATTCTCTTCTCGCATCTTTTCTGCAAATTCTGGACGGTTTAACAAAATTTCTAAATTTTTATTGACTACTTCTCGTGTTAATCCAATCTTATTCCAACCATCACCTTCATCTAAAACAGAAAGTGGCGCTACCGCCGGACATTTATTAAAACAAAGCTCCTTTACAATCGGAAACACGTTTTCTCGATCTAGCTCCTCCAAACTATATCTAAGATCGAAAACTAACACATTCCCGTTTCTCCCACTCGTTAATGGAAATGCGACCGTTGTTTTATTAAACTCCGATTCATATCTACCCGACGTGTATACGAACGGCTGTTTATTATCAAGATTCACTAACTTTTTTACTTCGTTTTTATTACGAAGCTTTAATAGAAAGTCAAATAGTTTTGGTTGTTTCTCCCGAATTAATTTTGCTACTGCAATCGTCGCAAATACATCCGACAAAGCATCATGCGCATGTTCGTGTGAAAGACCATTTAATTTAGTTAATAATTCAAGTCGATTCGTCGCTTTCCCTTTTTCATTTACCGGCCAATTAATGCCTTCTGGCCTTAAAGCTCGTGTAATTCTTACAACATCCAGCATATCCCATCTCGATCTTTCATCTTTCCATTCAAATTCATACGGATCATAGAAATTCCGCCAAAAGGTTGCTCGCATAAACTCATCATCAAACCTTACCGTATTAAACCCAACCGCGATAGTTCCCGGCGTAAAAATTTCTTCCGAAACTTTTTTCGAAAACTCCGCTTCGCTAATTCCATCTCTTAAAGTATCCTGCGGCGTAATTTTCGTCACCATAATTGCTCCCGGACTTGGCAAAGCATCTTCAGTCATTTTTACTAAAATATTAACCGGTTCCCCGATTGGTTCCAAATCCATCGTCGTCCTTTGCCCCGCAAATTGCATAATCCGATCTTCTCGCGGATTTAGTCCCGACGTTTCTAAATCATAAAAGAAAAATGTCTTGTCCATATAGTATATTATATCAGATAACTCTTATCTAGCGATACAGCGAATCGCTTGACCAATCCAAAACGACGCATCAGTAATGTCAACAACTCCACTTGCACCTCCCGTTAATGTATCAAAGTAAAAGCTTTTCGCATATATGATATCATCATGTGCACTGGTTGAGGTATGATAGAATGCGTGATCGCCGTACCAACCCTCAGTGAGCCAGCTTCCTGTATAAACGAAATACACGGGACTTAGATGAAGATTTCCGGTATTTCCAGACGTATAGTTATTAATCATGTAGCTAAAAGATTTAGAACCAGAAGGATTTGGTAGAGTCCAACCAGCCGGGCAGATTGACGATGGTGTTACAGTATCAGCACTAGTAAAGTAAGTAGTAGGATTATTCATTGCTACGGCCGCTCCCCAGTTATAATAGTTTCCTGTATGATAATGCATATTAGTAGTACAAGGAACGGTCTTATTTTGAATTTCATCATTTGAAATCACTCCATCCCAACATACGTCCCCAGGATCATAGGATTGTTCTATACTATTTCCGCTCGTTGTGTACCAAGTGAAATCTCCAGTCGCATACGTAGCTCTATTCGCCGTCCACGTCGCAGAAGTATTAGGCGTAGAAGTATGACCAATATCAGTATTATAGTAAGTATAGAAGTCTGTATCAGTCCTAATATCGTGATCTAGGTTTTGTGTCATCCAGCAGTTGCCATCAGCCAGTTTAGCAATCCAGTAGACTTTATTGTCTCTAGTATCTATGACTTGTAACTCGCTATTTTCTACTTCTACCGAACTACATATAGTACTATCCATATCTTGCATTTGGTAGTAACCATAGAGTTGGGTTTTACCAGCAGCTTCAAAGGCATTAGCGATTGATACTGGAGCAACAGCAGCTACTACGGTAAAGTTAATGACGTTATTATAGTCTCCAGAAGGTTTAGTATCTGAAGCTTTAGCTGCAATCTTAAATTTAATATCATCACCAGTTTCAT
>JAFRCO010000014.1 GCA_017404325.1 Candidatus Saccharimonadota bacterium | reverse complement strand
CAAACCATGAGAGTCACCAACACCCGAAGTCCGCCTCGGCGGCCTAAGGTGGGGGAGATGATTGGGGTTAAGTCGTAACAAGGCATCGGTACGAGAACGTGTCGATGGATTACCTCCTTTCTTGAGAAGGAATTGATGAGTATGAATCCGTAAGGATGCATATATCTAGGTCGGTTACGGTTATGATTATGCAAGCTTGAATCATAACAGCTCTAGTTTTACTAGACGTAACATTAAGCTAAGCACGATTGATAGATGAAGATTGCACAACTAAGTTGTTAAAGAGGACTCCCGAAAGGGAGTTTTTTGTGTTATTTCTTCGCCGAAACGGTCAAATATATAGTAAAATATGCTTATGCAAAGGCATCATAAACATAAAAACAAATTATTTAAGCCCTTAGATTGGTTTTGCATAATTGTTGGAATAATTATTTCTATACTTACAGTGTTTTTAGACCACGATCATTCACTGATCTATATTATATCTAGCCTATTTATGCTGAATTGTGGAATCATAGAAACGATTCTTCTTATTAAAGGCCGCCGTAGTAATTATATTTTTTCTCTACTTTGCGCTTTAGCTAGCATTTTTGTAGCTTTTATCGACCAGTTTTATGGTAATATGGCCATTAATGTTTACTATATTTTTATCAGTGTAATTGGATTTTATCTCTGGGATCAACACATCGATAAAAACAATACTGTTATTGCACGAAAACTTACTCTTAAACAAACAATTGCATTAGTTTTAGCTCTCATTGTTCTTTCTATCGGACTAAACTTTATCCTAAAGCTCTTTGGCGGTCATTCTACGGTCGTAGATAGTATTTCTACGCTGTTAATCATTGTTGCAAGTATACTAGGAGTATTACGCTACCGTGAACAATGGTTAACCTGGATAGTTGCAGATGCGTTATTACTAGCCATGTGGGTGCCTACAGGTGGCTTTACCGTTATTTCTTTACGGGCGTTTTTCTTGTTAAGTTCTTTCTACGGATATTACAATTGGCGTAAACTGGTGAAGAATGATAATATTAAGAAAAGGATATAATATGGAAAAAGAAAAAAGATATATACCAGGTACTAACCCAGAATGGGAAAGAGAATTGCCAGAAGGCTACTCTAATTCTTTAGTTGATAAAAACGGCAAAAACTGGGATAATGGTTATAATTTTGACGAGAGAGATGACGACGACGAAAAAACAACTTTTGACGATCTCGGCAAAGTACCATTCGACCCAAAAGCTGCAGAAAAACTAAAAGAAGAAGTTGAGAAAAAGCAATAAAACTCAAAGTCTTTCATGACACTCATCCAAAATCGGCACAATTAGGTCCTTCTAACTCTAATCGCCTAGACTTATGTCTAGGCGATGTCTTTATCTATTATCCCCCTCACCATGCAATTTATTTCTCTGATAACGACTCTCTAATTTCTCAATATTACCTTCGGCGACTACCGATAGAGGAATCTCTAGATAACGTGCAATCGCCGCAATATACCACAAGGTGTCCCCGAGTTCCTTAACTATTAAATCACGATCTTCGTCCGATACTATGCCATCCTTATCGCGAAGTATTTTCTTAATTTTATCCGCTGTTTCGCCAGCCTCACCAACTAAACCTAAGACTTTCTCTATAAAACCAACTGCTTTTAAATCGGTTGTTGCCTTCGCTAAATCATATTTTGTGGTCTTTTTCTGATAGTCATCAAAGTTCATATACCTCCTTATCTATAAATTATTATACCATGATATAATACAGATATGGAAGACACGCGAAATCTCGTTGATGAGTACAAAGGTTTGGAAAATGAACAAGTTTTTTTCGCACTCGAGAAAAAACGTACTCCTTTAGAGATCGCCATCGAAAATGTCGAACATGATTTTAACATCGGCTCTATTGTCCGTACCGCGAATTCCTTTAACGTCGAAAAAGTCCATATCATTGGTAAGAAAAAATATAATCGTCGTGGCGCCATGTGTACCGACAAATATCTTAAAATTGTTCACCATTCTACCACAGAGGACTTTTTAAAAACTCAAGAGGGTAGGGAATTAGTCGCAATCGAGAATAACACACCTCGTGCCAAGCCTCTAAACGACAAAAAATTCAACAAAAACACCACTTTGATTTTTGGTTCTGAGAATAACGGAATTACGGAAGAGTTATTAAATCGAGCTCAAGATGTTAGATTCATTGAGAGCTTTGGTTCGACTCGCTCTGTTAATGTCGGCGTTGCCGCGGGAATTGCGATGTATGAGTACGCGCGACAAATCATCCTCTAAAAAGAAGCCGTCCCTCTTCCGTCGTCTTAATCTTCGTTTGCCTTGGTTAAAACTAGTAGCAGTCATTCTAATTGGCGTCATTATTATTCTAGATCTCCTAGATTTAACTATTTCTAAGAGTTCTGACCTTAAGAACGCTTTTCCGACTACCCCGATGTCTAAACATGTTAAAGCCACAGAGAGAGTTTTGAAAGGGAAGAAGCTTGTAGCTCTAACCTTTGATGACGGACCTTCTCCATCTACAACCCCGGCTCTTCTTGATATTCTTAGCGAGAAGAGTGTTCTTGCGACTTTTTTCATGCTTGGCAATATGGCTCAGAACAATCCGGGCATTGTTAAGCGTATCGAAAGGGAAGGACATGAAGTCGCAAGCCATACCATGTATCACCAAAATCTAGTTTTACTCTCTAGAGGTGCTGTTCAATCTGATGTAAATGAAGCGAAGACGGTTTTTTCCAACATTCTTGGACATACCCCAAAGCTCACGCGCCCTCCCTATGGGAACTTTAACGACGCAGTTTTTTCGTCTACTAACACTCCTTTAATTCTATGGTCTGTCGACCCTCAAGATTGGCGCAATAAAGATGCCTCTACGATTTTAGGTATCACTTTGAATCAGGTTCATGACGGCGCAATTATTTTGCTTCACGATATTTACCCAACTACGGTCGAAGCCGTTTCGAGCATAGTCGATACCTTACGAGATTCTGGTTACGAATTCACTACCGTATCCGAGCTCGCCGAAATCCGAGACGTAGATCTCTCTTCCGGAGAATACTACTATAATTTCTTGCCCTAAATTATCTACCAAACAAAAGTTTAACTAATAGCCCCAACAAAAAAGTATGTAAATTAGCCGTAACTAAAAGCCCAATTATTATTGTAATCACTCCAAAAAACTTTACTCTCTCATAAGAAGACACCCCATTTGCAAGATTTTCTGCGATTTGACGATAAAAAATAACCACTAAAGCCCCAGCTATAATAATCGCAATCCCCCCAAACATCCAACCAAGACTAAAAGTATATTTCATAACCATATTATAGCATACGACCCTTCGGTGTTGACTTTTTTCTTATTTTGGTTAAAATATAGGAACAAGGGGTAATAGCTCAGTTGATTAGAGCGCTGCCTTTGCAAGGCAGAGGTCCAGGGTTTGAGTCCCTGTTACTCCACCATTAACCAGGGGTTATAGCTCAGCTGGTTAGAGCGCGTCACTGATAATGACGAGGTCTGTGGTTCAAGTCCACATAACCCCACCAACATACTTGATTCTTGGATCCGGCCGCCTAAAAGGCGGGTTTTTAATTGCTAGAAGTATTTGAAGCTTTCGGCATAAATACAGAGATGAGAAAACCCCCATTGCTGGGGGTTTGGTTAGAGGTGGCTTATTAGATTTTCAGTACAGTGCCAGGCTTAACCCAGGTGCACTGGTATCCAGTTACTATAAAGCTCATGCTGGATGGATATAAATCCATCCTCTGGTCATTTGCTCCAAGGTGGATATGTCCAAAATAGATTTGGGCAGCTTCCTCTAATGGAAGAATATCTAAGATATTCTTAAGAGCATCTGAACGCTTAATGTCCATTTTGTTAGGCACCCAGAAGCTAAAGGCTCCACCGATAGGCGCAATGGCTGGTGGATAGTGCACTATTACTTCTTTAAGGGTACCATCTAACAGACCCTGACGACAAAGCGTTTCTACGGCCTGTCGCTCGTCTAAATCAAGCATATTGGTACTGATCAATGCAGAGCCATTACTTAATTTAGTAGCATAAGGTACATACTCTATGCCGAAACGCTCAAAGTATCCGTCTTTGGCGATGCACTGGTAAAAACGCTTCTCTGGCGGTACGGCAATCTCTGTCGTATAGTCCTCTGTAGAAAAGTCTTCTGGCGTGATTTCACCATTGCCAGGAAGATACAAAATCTGTACTCCACGCTCTCTGGCCGCATCCGAGAGAGGCTCCAGAGTTTCTTCCAAAACCTCGTAAAGCTCTTTCCTTAAGCATCTAGCGAATTTTTCATATTTATCCGCCATAAGCTTACGGAACAATCCAGCGTGGACTGCATCATAGATCCACTCTTTTGGAATTACCGGTTCTTCATCGATGATTTTCTCGATTGCTTCGAGTAATTTTCGTTCTTCAGTCTCTCCTCTTCTAACCTCGTAAAAGATTTTAACAAGGTTATTCATGATGGGGCCACGAGCTCCGGCACCGTCACCATTGATTATGAGCACATCGCCTAAATCAAGGTGTTTGATACCTTCTACTGCCTTCTCTATCAGTTTTTTGGCGCCATGCAGGTCGTTAATGACATAAAACACGCACGCTCATCTCCTCTCTGTTAATATGCAAGAATATGTAATTGATATTATATCAGGTTTTATGCATAATGTCAAAAGAGAAAGAAACTACCCCTTTCGGAGTAGTTTCATAGGTCATACATAGATTTAAGTAGCCTCGCAGTTTAATCTACTTAAAACTACCTCTAGTTTATATCACAAAATGCATATCGTCAAGTACTTTTTTCCACAAATTGTTCAAAACTTCTAGAAAAATTGTTCGGGAAAATTAAAAATATTAAAACATAAATCTAAGAAAAAGCATGTTGACAAACCTGAAGCAGTATGCTATAATTTACACATACACTCGAAAAGGGTGGTGATTAATTTTTAATATGGTGGGCAGATAGGAGTTCTAGAATGGCTGGAACTAAGGCTGGTGGCATGAAAGCTGCCGCTACCAACAAAGCCAAATACGGTAAAGAATTCTATGCTCGTATTGGTAAAAAAGGTGGCCAAAATGGTCATACTGGTGGTTTCGCTGCTAACCCTGCGTTAGCTCGTATCGCTGGTGCTAAGGGTGGACGAATCTCTCGTCGTGGCCCTGCAAAAAAGGCTTAAATAACCTAGATTAAAAAAAGAAGCGTATTTGAACGCTTCTTTTTTTTACTCTGGCGAATCGTATAAATCGTGCGGAATTAAGAGCATATCAACCACCGCTCGATCGTCATTTATCTTCACATCAGATACGTAGTTTAGCGCCCATCTGTTCATCAATACTTCAGTTTGTCCCGGCGAATAGCTTAGACTATCATCGAATAAGGCTATACAATCATTTGAGCCAGACGGTATATGGTAACGGATCTCAACATTAGAACTATCAATCCAAAAGGATTTTTCATCTTTATCGACAAAGCTATTCTCGCGCACCAGGGCGCTCGAAGCAAATCCTCTATCTAGATAAAACTGTTCTTTTAATTTCTCTAAATCGGACAGTTTTTCTACGCCATAACTTCGAAAAGCGTCCAAGTTAGTACCACGAAAAGTCATAAAGTCTTCCTTCGGCGAAGGCGCGTAGGGAATTGCTTCGCTAATATCTCGAATCGTTTTTTCAACCTCCGCTCTTTTTTCCGGAGTTTCCTCGCCCATCTTTTCATAGTCCCAAAAACCTCTCGCAACTGAGTTAATCCACGCAAAATTATACCCAGAATAGTTCTTAAAGGTTTCTTTTTGGGATAAACTTAAAGTTTGATCTAATTCATCTTCATAACCCGGATTGCTCTCATAGAAACTCTCGACCGAGTCATATTGTTTAGCTTCGGTCGCCAATTTCTCATCGATAAAATGTGCTACCTTTTCTGTCTTTCCGCTTCGTTCAATCTCTCGGAGAAAAAACGCGCATTCCTTATTCGTACTAGTTTTCGGCAATTCTCGTATCGAGAAATCCGCCCAAGGATTCTCATAACTCTCATTCTGTAAATTCTCGTGGTTCATATTTAGATTATATCACGCGGACTAACACAGATTTTCACAGCGTGGGCAATGATACTTCTTATCCTTGTCTTGGAATCGCGTTAATCCGCATTTTGGACAACGCGATTTTTTGTGTAGCCAATCTCTATAAGTATCAAGCTCATCTTGTACCGCCTCTTCATTAAATTCCACTCTGTAAGTTTTCGCTAGCTCACGCGCCTTTTCCCAGGCTTCGACTTCCATCTTTAATCTCTCTACATCCGTCTTAAAGTCTTGGTGTCCTAAAATGGCATGTCCGAGCTCATGTAGAAGTAAAAGCTTCGCTCCCGGCTCGTCTGGTCCTAAAGTAATCGTCTTCGGAAAACGAAAACTAAACTTCTTACCAGGTCTGAACTTAAACTCCGGAAAATCTTGCCGTAGTTTTTCTACAAAATCATCCATTTTAAAAGGGAATTACTCCCGCTCCCTTTGTTTCGCGAGGATGTAACAACCATAAATCACCGACTCCGTCGGACGTTTCGGGCGTTTTAATCTTACGTCCAAATCATTTGGTAAATATTTAACGTATAACCTAAAAATTTTCCCGAGCGGCCCACCTAAAATAATCGTATCAGGATGATACCTTTTTTTCACATCCGGTAAGCCTAAGTAAACTCTCTTAGCGACCTCTTCTAGCTGTTCTTTACGCCTAAGATCGGTCGCATAGTCAACATGAAAAACCTTCTCGAGAGCACTCGCCGCCGCAATATCTTCCCACTCTGAGGCTTTTCCAGCGTATTCGTACTGCCAATGTCCAGGTTCGAAACCTCCAGATTCCTCCGTAATCCGATTTTTTTCTACTATCCCGCCACCAATCCCGGTCGAAAAAGTCAAGAAAATCGTCCGTCCCGGCAGCCGATATCCTTCATAAAGCGCGCCTAAACTCGCGTCATTTTCGAAGTAAATTGGGCAATCGAACAGTTCTTTTATAGGGGTAAAAATGTCAATTTCTTTCCAATCCCGATTCCCGAATTTGACTGTATAATTTTTTTGTACAACTCCCGGAATCGCTACGGCAACCGACTTGACTTTGTATTTTTTAAACTCACCTAAATTAGCAACTAAATCATCAAGAAATGTTCTCGAACCTTGGGCAGTTCGAAATTTTATCTTCTTTAGGATCATCCCTCGTCGGGAAAATAGGGCAATTAAAGTTTTTGTTCCTCCGATGTCAATCCCTAGATACATGCTTCCATTATAACACAGGGTGTGCTATAATATTACAAGTTTTCTCGGCTTAAGCTGAGGACAAAGGAAGGAATAAATTAAATTATGGCAAATGCCAAAAAATTAACAATGGATGAACTTCTTGAGAAGAATGAAGATTCATTCAAAAAAGTTATCGCGGGAGATACCGTTGAAGGAAAGGTATTATCCGTGAAGAAACACGAGATCTTAATTGATCTTGGCTCTCAGGGCGTCGGTTTAGTTCCGCGTCGTGAAGCTTCGTTTGCACGCAACTTGAATGTTGGCGACGATGTTACGGCTTCTGTCGTTGAGGCGGAAATGAATGATGGTTATGTTCTGCTTTCGCTCCGTAAGGCCGTGAAAGATAAAGGTTGGGACGAAATTACTACTAAACTTGATAGCGGCGAAACTGTTGAAGTCACACCATTTGACGCTAATCGTGGTGGACTCCTTGTCGAATATGAAGGTATTCGTGGTTTCTTGCCAGTCTCACAACTTTCTGCTGAGCATTATCCGCGCGTTGGCTCTTCCGATAAGGATGAAATCTTACAGCGCTTAAATTCACTAGTTGGTAAAAATATCAAGGTTCGTATTCTTGATGCAAACAAGAAAGAAAATAAACTTATTTTCTCCGAAAAAGAGGCAATTAAAGATGGTCTTGCTGAACGCTTTGCTGAACTTAAGGTTGGCGACATTGTTAAAGGTGTTGTAACCGGCGTGGTTGATTTTGGTGTATTCGTGAATGTTGATGGTATCGAAGGCCTAGTACATATTTCCGAGATTTCTTGGGAACGTGTTAATAATCCGTCCGATTATGTAAAAGTTGGCGACACTATTGAGGCAAAAATTATTGCTATCGACAAAGAACGTCTCTCGCTTTCGATGAAACAACTTGTTGAAGATCCTTGGATTTCCGAAGTTGAAAATCTTAAGAAAGGTGCAAAGGTTGAGGGAACTGTAACAAGAATCACTCCATTTGGTGCATTCGTTCAGATTTCTCCGGCTGTTGAAGCTTTAGTTCACGTTTCTGAACTCGGCGAAGGATCCGACGTCGATCCGGAAAAAATCTTCACCTTAAATGAAAGAAAGAGTTTTAAGGTTTTGGATATCGATAAAGAAGGTCGAAAGATTTCTCTTTCGGTCGCGAAGAAATAAGTATTTCTAAAAAAACGGGCTAATAATTAGCTCGTTTTTTGTTGGAAAAAATTGACACAAATAACCTTGAGCGTTATAATTTAAAAAAGCGCTTAAACGAAAGGTTATACAAACAATGAAAAATCCCGAATTCGGTAGCAATGATCAACAAATAACAACATCAAGCGAATGGGATAGCTTGGAAAAGATTTCTCGCGCCGATTTACCAACGACGGGAACAAATTACACTGAAGCGCCAGGGTTTTATGGTCTATCTGAAGAAGCTATGAGCAAAAACGAGACTAATATCAATAGTAAAACCGGTAAAGAGCGCAGTTTTTCCGACATGGATTTATACTCTAGAGATCAATATGAATCAACCGCAGCTCAAGGCGAACATCGTCGAGAACGCAACGATTTAATAGTTTGGACTGAGCTTATTCCTTATGATGCATATGTAGCAAAGTATGATAGGGAGAAAAGTAGTGCAGAAATTAATCATGATTATACTAAATTAGTAAAGAGCATGATTGAAAAATATCCGAGAGGAGAGACAGAGCAATTGTCCGATTATCGCGAACGAGCCAAAGGTATAGTTGATTCTATCTCGAACAACAATACAAAACAGCCTCTAGATAAACAAGCCGAATTTGATCGTATGAAGGAAAAATTAACCACCGCTGCTGAAGAAGGGAGAATGAGTGAAGCCCACGTCAAGAAACTTATTGAAAAGTATCTTGACCGTTTTATTGATAAAAAAATTCAGAAAAGCGAAGCTAAAACCGACCAAAATGACCTCATAGAAGCATTATTGCATCCAAAAGGCTTTGAAAGTGATTCCTCTGCGGCAACACCAAAGCCAGAAGTAAAACCGACACCCGACGTTACGTCGTCTGAAAAAAATCCGGAGTCTAAGACAGAATTTGATCCAGAGATTCGAGCCTGGATTGATGCCGCGCTGAGCAAAGCGAAAGAAGAAATTTTAGCAAAAGCTAAGGAGAAACAAGCTGCTTTAGATCGCGAAAAGGATGCGACTGGAGATACGGGCACTGAAGGAGACGAATCTGGAGAGGGAGACAAAGATACTGGAGACGAAGGTGAAAGTTTTGAGGGCGAGAATGAAGGCGCCGAGGAAGAAGATAAAGAAGGCGAAAATGCTGAGGAAGAAGAAATTTTAAAACAGAAAATTGAAGATACTAAAAAACTCTTTAATGACTATATACAAGGTTCAATTGAATATGGCGAGCTCCTTGAGAAACAAGCTCAAGCAGGGCTCGAACGAATATCAGAAATTAAGAAAAATATTAAAAAACGTCCTGGTTTTGGCCTTTGGGTGGCGAGCTTTTTCGCTGGAAAAAAACGCCGTAAGGCTCCTGAGGCTGCGACTAAAGATCCTAAAGATGACGAAAAGCCCGAAAATGCCGCGAAAGTCACTGTCGATCCTGAGGGTATCGTTGAAGTTAAATTTAGAACCGCTTCAGATATGGATAGGGAAGAATATCATTTCTGGTCTTCAATTGGCGAAGAGGGTCTTAAAATCATGAAAGACATAGAACCTCTGAACGAAGAAAAAGCTCAAGTTATTGAAAAATGGTGGGGCGATCTTGATGATCAATCTAGAGCCACCTTCCTTGAAGACATGAAGGGTAATAGAGTCGGTTTAACTCTTCGAACTTTCCTAATCAATAAAGAACTTATCCCTAAAGATGAGGGCCAATATCTCAATTATGACTTCTCCAGGATGACTGAAAGCGAGAGAAAGGCTCAAGAAAAACGCATCAAAGAAGGCATGGATAGAATCGTAGAAGATTATCTCTACTGGAATGCAATTGGGGATGAAGGGATTAAATACATTACCGGCGAAGAGCCTTTCAACGGAGAAAATGCCGAAAAAATCCTGAACTGGTGGAACTCTCTCGATGATCAAACGAAGGGAAGAATTAAATATAACTCGCTCCCAACATATCGTAAACTTATGGAGAAAATTAACACCACCAGAGTGTAATACTCTCCAACTAAATATATTCTCAGAATTTCCCGCTTATGATATAATAGACCAAAGGAGTTATTTTTGTGAATAAGAAAAAAGAATATAAAGAATCTCCGTGGTTGGAATTTTATGATGAGGAAGGTATCCCGACTCATATTGATTACCCGGATTGTTCAATGGTTGATATGGTGATCCAATCAGCCGAAAAGTGGCCAGATAACATCGCTTATGTCTATTACGGTCATAAAGTAACTTATAAAAGTTTTGTAAAGAAGATTGAAAAAGCAGCTCGCGCACTTAAAAACTACGGTGTCAAAGAAGGTGACCGCGTTACGATTTGTATGCCGAATACGCCAGAGGGAATCACGATGGTTTACGCCGTTAATATGGTTGGTGCAATCTGTAATATGGTTCACCCTCTATCCTCTGAAAAAGAGCTCGAATATTATATTAAGGTAGCTGAATCGAAATACGTTCTTACTATTGATGCTGTTTTTGATAAAATTTATCGTCTTCGCGACACGGCCCAACTCGAACGTATTATCGTTGTTCGTCCGTCAGACGGTCTCGGTTTTTTGAAGAAAAAATTATATAACACCTTACATATTAAGAAGGTTAGATTACCGTCCAACGATAGCCGAGTGGTTTTATGGGAAGACTTTATTGCAAACTCCTACTTCTACCAAGGGAATTACTACGAAGAACGTAGCGGCAATGATTTAGCAGTTATCCTTTACTCTGGTGGTACGACCGGTGCCCCGAAGGGAGTTCTACTTTCGAACGCAAACTTCAATACCTTAGGCGTACAATGCACCACGGTCATTAAACAAGCCGTTCCGGGCGCCACGGTTCTATCAATTCTCCCGCTTTTCCATGGTTTTGGACTTGGTGTTTGTATTCACACGCCTCTCTGTAAAGGCATGGGCTGTATCTTAATTCCGGCTTTCTCTCATAAACAGTTTGCTGATATTATTAGGAAAAACGAGCCGAATTTCATTGCTGGCGTGCCTACGCTTTATGAAGCTTTAATCAATACGAAGCTTGGTCCGCGCGATCTCTCATCGATTACCGCTGTTATTTGTGGCGGTGATGCATTAAACCAGACTTTGCGTGATAAAGTGAATAACTTCCTCGCAGCGCATGGTTCAGAAGCGAAAATTCGCGTCGGCTACGGTCTAACTGAAGCTACTGGTGCGACTTGTTTGTCGCCTGAAAATGCATTTGCTGACGGAATAATTGGCGCTCCACTCCCGGATATGAGCTTCAAAATCATTAAAAACGATACTTATAAAGAACAACCAACTGGTGAAACGGGTGAAATTTGTATTTCTGGTCCGCTTGTCATGATGGGTTATTTGAACGATGATGCTGAAAACGCCCAAGCCCTCCGTGTACATGATGATGGCAAAATTTGGCTTCACACCGGAGATCTTGGCTACTTGGGCGAGGATGGGTTCATCTATTTCGCACAAAGATTGAAACGCATCATTATCTCTTCTGGCTACAACATCTATCCGACGCATCTTGAATCCGTCATTAACTCCCACGAAGGCGTTTTGACCTCTACAGTCATCGGCATAGATCACCACTACAAGGGCCAAGTTCCGAAAGCCTTTATTGTCCTCAAGCCTGGTTACAAGGCAGGGAAGAAGATTGAGCGTGAAATTCGCGAACTCTTAGAGCGTAACGTTCCGATTTATGCCTTACCGGCCGCCTACGAATTCCGCGACAAGCTTCCGACCACTCTTGTCGGCAAAGTCGCCTTCAAAAAACTCGAAGCTGAAGAAAAACAGACTAAATAACGATTCCGAAATAACTTAAATAAACGCGAATCTTGAATTTTGTACTCATTTTCTTCTGATTTAAAAACCGATTCTTTCGCCAGTTTGGAAAATATTTCTTTAACATTTCTCGCGAGCGTCTAAAACCGCTCCGACCTTCTCTGAATTTTTTAAAATCTCCTGCCGAATCTATTAAAAGATTCCAAATAAAAAACCATTCCAGTTCGTCATGGTACTTTTTTAGTGCTTCAGCCTCTTTAAAATGGCTATAAAGACCCTCCAACGCGGGGAAAATATCAAAATATTTCGGATCCCATTCTACTTTATGAAGCACCGAATTCGGGTTCCAATAATAAAAATATAGAGGTTTATCAACGCTCGAGAAATTATCGGTATGTAAAATTAAAGCCGGCATCAACTCAAGATCTTCATGAATGATACCTTTCTTAAACTGAAACCGGTTTTTGTCCCACCACTCCCGTTTTATTATTACTTGCCAGGGGCCAATCGCTCGTCGAATGAATTTGCTTTTAAATTCCGGATCTTTCGGATCTATTGCTGACAGATATACTTTTTCATTATTCTCTAAAAGTTTATTCGCCCCTAGCATTACAAAATCGGCTTTTTCGTTCTTCGCTTCCTCTAATAAAACAGAGATAGCGTCCTCAGAAATTTTATCATCCGCATCTATAAACCAAATATACTCGCCTTTAGCCTTTGTCACGCCAAAATTTCGCACTGCTGCCGCCCCAGAATCTTTACAATTTAATACTGTTACGATTTTAGGATATTGTTTCTCATACCTCTTCAAAATTTCCAGGGAATTATCGGTCGAATTGTTATCTAGCGCTAAAATCTCTCCTTTGATTTTACCAAGAGATGTTAAAACCGAATCAAGACACCTTCCGATATATTTTTCAGCATTATAGACAGGGATAATGATTGATATTTGCATTACTTGAAAATATCCTTCAAGATCTTATTGGTAATCTTTCTTCCAATTGCGCTTCCGGCCGAGCCTAAGATATTGCCTAGGAATCTATCAGCTCCAGACTTGGTTTTAGAACTAGATTTTGCCTTAGAGGCCTCTCTTTCGGCCTGTGTGCGTCTTTTCTCTTCAGCCTTGATTCGTTCCGCTTCCGCTTTTTCAGCGGCCTTCTGGGCCGCAATACGCTCTTTCTCGGCCAATTTTTTCTCTTCCTCTGCGGCTTTCTCAGCAGCTTTCTCGGCCGCGATTCTTTGTTTTTCTGCCGCTTCGGCTTCTAATTGGGCCTGTTTTTCCGCCGCCTCTGTATCAGCCTTTTGCTGAATCACCTCTGCTGCTGACTCTGGATCTAAAGCTTCATCATATTTACCGCATAACGGGCTAGCATTGATCACTTTATTGCGCGCAATCCCGTCAATCGCCCCCATTTTACTCTGTGGCGGTAAGATTGTTGCTCTTTCTACAATCTCTGGGGCACCTTTTTCGTCCTGGAAGGAAATCAAAGCCTCCCCGGTTCCGAGTTCTAAGATAGCCTTCTCTGTATCGAATTTCGGATTAGTTCTAAAGGCTTGCGCCGCCGCATGCACTGCTTTTTGCTCTGATGGTGTATAAGCACGCAAACTATGCTGTACTCTGTTACCCATCTGTGCTAATACTTCATCTGGAATATCGGTTGGACTTTGAGAGATGAAATAAAGCCCAATCCCGCGCGAACGGATTAACTTTACAACCTGTACGATACGCTTTAACCGATAGGCTGGCATCCCGTTAAAGAGTAAATGCGCCTCATCAAAGAAGAATACTAGCTTTGGTTTATCTAGGTCACCTACCTCTGGCGAAGTAGAGAAGAGTGTTGTGAGTAACCAGAGGAGAAATGCTGCATACATGTCCGGGCTTTCAAACAGCGTTACTGCGTGTAAGATATTAATTACTCCTCGTCCACTCTCTGTCGCGAAGAAGTCGCTTACCTCTAACGCCGGTTGGCCGAAGAAATGACCAGCCCCTTGGTTTTCGAGAGTTAATAGCGACCTCTGAATTACCCCAATACTTTGGGTCGTGATATTACCATATTTTGTCGAGTATTTATCCTTATTTTCAGCCACATATTGCAAAACTACCCGGAGATCTTTTAGATCAATTAAGGCCAAATTCTCATCTTTTGCAATCGCGAAGGCAATCGCGAGGTTACCTTCCTGCGCCTCGGAGAGACCGAGCATAATCGAAAGTACCTCTGGTCCAACCGACTCTACCGTCGCACGTACCGGATGGCCTTCCGTTCCGAACAAATCCCAAAATCTTACAGGGAAGGACTTCGCTTCAAAATCTTTAATTGCTAGCTTATCTAATCTTTTTTGAATCGCCTCTGTTATTTCGCCATCTACCGCTGTTCCGGCGAGATCACCCTTCACATCGGCGAGGAATACCGGCACCCCAGCGTCCGAAAAACTCTCTGCCATCACCTTTAAAGTGATAGTTTTACCCGAGCCCGACGCCCCTGTAATTAAACCATGCCGATTCGCCATTTGGGGCAGAATCGAGAGTTCTTTGCCGTCCTCTGTTTTCCCAACTAAGATTTTATTGTTTGCTAGCATAAACACTCCTTTTCTCCATTTTATCATGTATAATCAAAATATGGCAAAACGAGAGGTAAAAATTCACGGTATTTATAAACATTTTAAAGGTAATTTCTATTTCGTCGAAGATATCGCCTACCATTCCGAAACCAAAGAGAAGATGGTTGTTTACCGCGCTCTCTATGGTGACCATAGACTCTGGTGTCGTCCCTATGACATGTTTTTAAGTGAGGTCGACCACAAAAAGTATCCTAACGTTAAACAGAAATACCGCTTCGAACTAATTAATCTAGATCAATTTTCTTAAACCACTTCACCGACAGCACATAACTTATCGCAATCAAGATAAAATAGAGCACTATCGATAAGATATAAACTGGTCTTAGAACGCTAATGTCCGGAACTAATTGTTCACTTGAGAGCAAAGGTTCGCCAATTTCCGGATTCACTCCAGCTAAAATAAACATTCCTGCTAGAATCACTAACTGAATCGCTATATAAGAGATAAATCCGAACAAAATCGCCCAACCCGTACGATTTGACAGCTTTTTAAATCCTAGAATAATTCCGGTATACCCCGAAATAAGCATCACAAATACTTCTAAAAACACTACAAAAATCATCAATAATACTATTTCGATTGCCGTACTATCTAATATCTCTGCCATTGGCGCTAAAAAGCTTTTTAACATCTCAAAGCTTTCCGGCGTTAGCCACGCAATCGCCATCGTCGCTGCTATTATCAACGTACTTACTATTAAAGTAATCAGCCCCATCAAAAACTTTGACGTATACAAACATTTTCGTGGTACCGGCAAAGTGTGCATTAAATATCCCTCATCGCCGTATAGATTTCCCTTAAAATGCACCCAAGCTCGCATCAAGTTATTAATCAAAATGTTTGCAATCATCGCGATTGTCGCCCCGTTAAAAATGTACGCGAGAATCGTTAAGAAAAGGGAATTATTAATCGCAAACAGTATCCGCGTAATCACCGCAAACACCAATGCTAGCGTGTAAAAAATCGCTAAAAACTTAAAATTCGCCTTTAAATCATATTTCAATAATTTACCTAGCATTTTTTAGCTCCTTTCTAAAGATTGCATCGATCGAGGTCTTATACTTCGCCCTTAATGCATCCGCCTCCTCGTGCATTACTACCTGCCCCTTATTTATCATGATTACTTCATCCAAAATTCTCTCAATATCCGAAATGAGATGCGTCGAAATAATTAAGCTCGCCTTCTCGTTGAAATTCGTCAAAATCGTGTCGAGAATATAGTCTCTCGTCGCCGGATCAACTCCACCGAGCGGCTCGTCTAAAATATAGAGCTTCGCTCGCCTAGACATTACTAGCACTAACTGTACTTTTTCTTGCATTCCTTTGCTCATCGCCGAAATGCGCTGGTTCTCGTCCAAGTCCAAATCCTTCAGTAGCTTCTGCGCTCGCTTCAAATCGAAATCTTTATAGAAATCCGCAAAAAACTCCAAAGTTTTTTTCACGCTCATGTTTCGTCTAAAATAAGTTCGCTCCGGCAAGTAGGAAATCATGCTTTTACTTTCCACGCCCGGCTGCTTGCCATTAATTAGAACCTCTCCCGACGTCGGCGTGAGTAAATTATTTATCAGTTTTATGAGGGTCGTTTTGCCCGAACCATTCGGTCCTAAAAGCCCTACGATTTTACCTGCCGTAACCTCTATATTTACGTTCTTTAGCGCCTGCTTTTGACCATATTTTTTATTCAGCCCACGACATTCTAAAAGAACCATCGTCTGCTCCTTTCTTCATTTTTTTCTTCCATTTGTTCAACTTTTTCTAAAATTTCTGCCGCACCATCATTCAGCCACATAATTTTCGGCATTCGAATTTCCGCCCCGACTTCATGCATCTTTTTTTCATAGTTTCGAGTTAATTCAGCCGCGTATTCCTCTCGCTTTTCCATAATCAGTTCTTTTAGATTCGTCACAAACTTACCATTTGTCCTCTCAGTTACAATCAACCCTTCTTCCTCTAGCTTTGCCAGGGCCTTTTGTACTGTATTCGGATTCACTCGTTTCGCTATTGCGATGTCTCGGACCGAAGGAAGCTGCGTCCCCGGCGCTAATTTACCCCCAAAAATCTGGATAGCTAGTTTCTCCGCTATTTGGAGATAGACTGGCGTACTGTTCTCAAAATCGTTCATTTTACCTCTTATTGTATTATTTAACTAGTACAATAATACAGTATCAAAAACCATAAGTCAACACTAAAATAATGCTATAATAACTACATGTTTTGGCAAATCCTTATAGTGTTGATTATTTCTATGATTCCAATCATAGAGCTACGTGGTGCAATTCCGTTTGCCATGTGGCTAGGGTTAAATCTTCCAGAATGGCTGATTCTTATTGTTGCGATTATTGGTAATATCATCCCAGTCCCGTTTATTTATTATTTTGCTCCGAAGTTTTTAACATGGGGCGCCAAGAAAAAATGGAAACCATTCAGAAAACTTTGTGAATTTTGTCTTAAAAAAGGCGAAAAAGCTGGTGCAAAGCTTCTTCAAAAAGCGGGGAACTATGGAACCTTTGTAGCGCTATTTCTTTTTGTGGCCATCCCACTTCCGGGAACCGGAGCTTGGACCGGTACTCTCGCTGCGAGTATTTTAAAACTCGATTTCAAAAAAGCCAGCATCGCTATTATTGCTGGCATCATTACAGCAGGACTTATTCTATTGGCAGCTTCACTGGGCCTTTTTAGAGGTTTACTAGGTATTTAAATAGTTAACTCTTTGTCGGAATAAAGTTTTCCATAAAAGTATTTTTGCCATGTTTTTTTAGATACACGATGCCGAAGCAGCAGAAAGCCGCCGCCCCGGCCGTATTCACGAAAATATCTTTCATTGTGTCCATTATTCCGATATCGAGATAACCCTCATCAACCGTTACAACCTCGCCACTAGCTAGATGAATGTCCGTACTTACTATATTATCAACCTTTACTGGTTGGTTGCCGCCATCTCTTTGCATCGTGATGGTCGAAATATTTGTTACATGTGCGTCCTTTTGTGCATCCGTTCTTAACGTCATATCAAAAGTAAACTCCAAGCATTCCCACATTATTCCTAAAGTAATCGAAAAACAAAACGCGAACAGTAATGTCAGCGCTTTCCTACATTTTTCTTTATTGATAATTTCGACCAAAGACAAGCCGATCCCAGCAATTACAAATCCACTGAGGAAATGTAAAATAATGTCCCAGAACGGAAATGGCCCGTAAAAAGCGAATACCTCTCCAAGTATTAGGGCCGCAAAAACAAAAAGATAAAAAGTAATTTTAAGAGTCACAGAAAAATTAAATCCGAATTTATAGGAAATTAAATCCGGGAAGAAATAAATGATTAACGCCGATAAGGACAATCCGATTTTTACCCAATCACCAATGATGATTGTATTAATGAAAGCTATAAAAGTTAAAATCCATATTATAAAAAATGCCGCCAACGCAGTTTTACTAGCATCGCTGAGATATCTTTTAATAGATTTTTTGGCCTTTTTCACAGTATTATTCTAGCACAAATCAATTGTTCCGAAAATATTAGTGAAACTCTTATGTTATAATAAACCAAAGGAGTTAAAAATGCCGAAGAAAGCACCAGCCAAGAAAACAGCCAAGAAAACTACTAAAAAAACTACTGCTAAAAAATCAGCCCCACGTATTAAAAACAGCGTCAAAGGGAAGAAGGAAAAATTTACTTTTAAAAAATTCCTTACTGCTGTTGGTTTTATCGTTTTACCGTTTATTGTCGGCTTAGTTTCTTCTGCTTTAACTGGCGACGCAATGATGAACTTCGGTGCTTTAAAACAGCCTCCGCTCGCTCCGCCGGCCTGGCTTTTTCCGATTGCTTGGACCATTCTTTATTTTCTCATGGGCATAGCTTCGTATCTAATCTATAAATTAAAAGTTAAAACTCCAGATGAAAAGAATCTAAAAAAGACCGAACTTGTTCTTTATTTTATTCAACTTATCTTTAATTTCTGCTGGACCATCTTCTTCTTCCGCCTAGAACTTCGTTTCTTTGCCTTCGGCTGGCTTATCGCGATGTGGCTGATGATTTTAGCCCTTATTATTATGTGTTTTAAGAATCGTAAATCCGCCGCCTTTTGTCTTCTTCCATACCTCCTTTGGTGCACTTTTGCTGCTTATTTAAACATTATGATTGCGATCTTAAACTAATATGAAACTATATCTTGTTCGTCACGGAGAAACTGATTGGAACCTTGAACATAAAGCCCAAGGCCAAACCGACAACCCATTAAATGCTACGGGTATTCGTCAGGCTGAAGAGTTAAGAGACAAAATTAAAGGATATAGATTTGATGTTTGTTATTGTTCACCATTAAAACGCGCGGTTCAAACTATGGAAATCATTCTAGAGAACCGTGACTTAAAAATTATCTATGACGATAATTTAATGGAGCGTAACTTCGGCAGTCTCGAGGGCTCGGATACGAGTACTTGGACGCAAGACGCGTTCGATTTGAAGATTAATTCGAAGGAAGGCGGTATGGAATCAAACAGAGAAGTACTGGCTAGGTCAAAAAAGGTACTCGATCGTATCAAATCCGAAAATCCTCCCGATGCAAGAGTTCTCATCGTCGCGCACGATTTTCTACTTCGAACGCTATATTTTAACATAGTTGGCTACACCGACGACTCAGATTTTCACAGTGTCCATTTTAAAAACAGTTCAATCACCGAATTTGAAATCTAAAAAATGGCTCCCGGGACTGGGCTCGCACCGAAGGTCCGGGCCCACATTTTTGATGCACAAAAAAAGCCCGAAGGGCTTTTGAAGTGGCTCCCGGGACTGGGCTCGAACCAGCAACCTCGAAGTTAACAGCTTCTTGCTCCACCATTGAGCTACCCGGGAACGTATCCCTATTATAGCATAATTTCATAAAATGTGATAAAATTAAATAAGTTATTTATTTTTTGCGTATTTTTAACACAGAAAGGAGAGCTATGGAAGAAAAAACGATTCAAATTGCCGGTTCTATTACTGTTGACGAGCTCGCTACCGCGCTCGGCCTTTCTGTGACTGAATTAATTGGTACTCTCTTTAAAAACGGCATCGTTGCGACGATTAATCAGCGTCTCGATTATGAAACCGCTTCTATTATTATAGAAGAACTCGGCATTAAAGACGTCAAACTTGAACGTAAGAATACTTCTACAAAAACTTCTGATTTCCATCGTGAACTTTCCGACAAAGCCGTTACTCGTCCACCGGTTGTCGCAGTCATGGGCCACGTCGATCACGGTAAAACTACGCTTCTTGATACGCTTCTTAATAAGAAAACCGTCGAAGGTGAGGCTGGCGGTATTACTCAACATATTTCTGCTTATCAATTAGAGCATGACGATAGGCTTATTACTTTCCTTGATACTCCTGGCCACGAAGCTTTCGCTGCCATTCGCCAACACGGCGCGATGTTAACCGACATCGTTATTATCGTTGTGGCCGCTGATGACGGCGTAAAACCCCAGACAATCGAGGCGATTAACTTTGCTAAATCCGCGAACGCGAAAATCATCGTTGCGATTAACAAAATTGACCGCGAAGGTGCCGACATCCCGCGGACGATGGCTGACCTAAGCAATAACGGTCTCCAACCTGAAGAATGGGGCGGCGATATTATCATGGTTCCGATTTCTGCGAAGATGAACCAGAATCTCGATAAGCTCCTAGATATGGTTCTTTTAACTGCTGATATTGAGGAACTAAAAGCTGACGTAGATATCCCGGCCGAAGGCCTCGTCATCGAGTCGCACATGGAAGTCGGTAAAGGTTCGGTTGTAAATCTCTTAGTCACTGGCGGGGAATTAAAGACTGGTGAATATATTGTTGCCGGTTCTGCCTATGGCAAAGTCCGCACAATGTTAGATTGGCAAGGAAAGCCGAGAGGCAAAGCTACCCCTTCTACTCCGGTTACGATTACTGGTTTTAAAGAACTTCCGAACTTCGGTGACCGCTTTATTGAAGTAAAAGATGAGAAAACTGCTCGTAAAATGGCGCTTCTAAATGCCCAGGCTGCCGCTGACGAATCCGCCTCCGCTAACGTGACGAGCTCTGATCTTCTTCGCATGATGAATGTCGCGGACAATTCGAAAGTCTTTAATGTGATTATTAAGGGCGACGTTCTTGGCTCGGTTACTAGCGTTGTCGATTCTCTTAAAATGATCGATACTCACGGCGAGATTACTCTTAATATCGTTTCTACTGGCGTTGGCGACATTAACGAAAATGATGTCTACATGGCTGCCGACGAAAACACTATTATCTACGGCTTTAACGTTTCGGTTCCGATTAATATTTCGAAAATGGCCGCTCGTGACGGCGTTAAAATCCGTACCTATAAGGTTATTTATGAACTCTTAGACGACGCTAAATCTGAAATGGAAAACCTTTTAGACGCTGAAATCGTCGAAGAAGATAAAGGTGAAATTAAAGTTCTCGGCGTTTTCCGAACTGAGAAAACTAGTATTATTGCCGGCGGGGAAGTCCTAAAAGGCGACGTTAAGCCGGGATATCTAGTTCGTGTTGTTCGTGATAAGAAATATCTCGGCGAAGCAGAAGTGACTTCTGTCCAAAAAGAGAAGATTGACGTGAAAGAATTAATCGCTGGTGAAACTGGTGGCCTCGCGATGAAAACCAAATCAAGAATCGATCTACAGATTAACGACCGTCTAAAGTTCTTCACTCGTGAAGCAAAAAAGCGCACTTTGTAAAAACTTATGCTATTATTAGTATAAGGAGAATCAATAATGGATTTTGATGAACAATTTTTACAAGAAATGGGACTTTCGGCCATGCCGGAAGATCAAAAACAAGCCTTTCTAGATTATGTTCAGGAAGAGCTTGAGATACGTATTGGTGAACGTATCTCTAGGGGTCTTACTAATACTCAACTTAATGAGTTCGACATGATTACCGACCAAGAAGAAGCCGCGAAGTGGCTCGAGAGAAACCGCCCAGATTATCGGGAAATTGTTACGCGGACCATCAACGAGATGAAGGAAGAAATCCGCGCCAATCGTAATAAACTTATTTAGCGTATCCGTTCAAAAAACTTTTTACATCCATCGCTTTTCGGCCTTCAGGCTGTAGCCTGTCTACGGCCACAGAACGCCCGTCAGCGCATTTTATTTCTAAAACCGCCGTCTCACCCGATTTAAGCATATGCGCGTCTAGAATAATGCAAGAAAGGCCAAAGAACGCATATTTTGGCTTCGGATAACCTTGATAAGCTACAATTTTTCTAAAAGTCTTTTCCGCCGTATCTGTTTCCGGGGTTAATAACCCCATATTTTTGTCTAATTTTCCGCAAATAGTCGCTTCTTTATCGTCTTGTGTCATCGGCTCTGGTAAATTCGTGAGATTATCAGAAATCCATTTCGCGCCTGCCTCCGCTAGAGCTCTATATATTTCATCTTTAGAGAGCGGTAAATTGGTTAAAGTCGTCTGGTAATAAATCGGCCCCGCGTCCATTGCTTTTACCAGTTTCATTACTGAAACCGAAAACTCTGTATCTCCATTCAAAATCGCACTCTCTATCGGCGACGCTCCTCGGTAAGCCGGCAACAGGGAAGGATGAATATTTAAAATTCCTTCCGGCTCAAACACCTCTAAAACTGACCCCGGAATTAAAACTCCGAACGAAGCTAAGACTCCGTGTATTTCCGGATTCTCATTTTTCAGTCGGCAAGCCTCTTCTAAATCCGCTTTTGTGCGTACATGAAACACGATTTCAAACTTTTGTTCTAAAATATTAAGCGCATAGTCCGCGAGCGGACCATTTCCGAAAAAGATAATTTTATATCTGTTATTTTCCATTCAGCCTCCGTCTTGTATAAATTTTTTATTCAATTTAGACTATTCTTCGCCCCAGAGTTTTTCGTTATCTCGAATCTCTTTTTCATAGTCTTTAATCGGCTCTAAATCACCTTTCTCGTTCATCCTGTAAAACGCGTCCGACTGGTCACGAATATGATCGATAAACAATATTCCGTCTAAATGATCGATTTCATGCAAAAGCGTTCGCGCCAATTCCTCAGTCGCTTTAATTCGTACCTCTGTTCCGTCTTCGAGCTTCGCTTTTACGCGCACCTTCGTCGCACGGGGAACCATGCCGTAAATCTCCGGTACCGACAAACAACCCTCGTAGTCAGTTTTAATTTTACCTTCGGCTTTTATTACCTCTGGGTTAATTAACGCCGTAAACGAAATATTTTTCTTATCTTCCATATCATCTCGGATAATAATAATTCGCTTGTTTACCCCTATCTGAGGCGCTGCCATCGCCGCCGAAAGTTCGTAAGGGTGGTCTTTCTCCCAGTCTAGCGACAATTTTCGCATATCAGAAATCACCCCTAAAATTTCATCATCAATTTTAGAGACTTTTTTAGACTTCTCCCTTAGCCGCGCATCCGGCGTCGTAATAATTTTCATAAGCCTATTATACCACATCTAAGGGCACTTGACATCCCCATATTTAAAAGCTATATTATAAGTGTATAAAGGTTATACATAAATGAAAAAAAACAAACTATTATTTGTTCCATTAGCTTTGACTAGCTTGACGCTTCTTTCTTTTCTCATTCTCTCTTCCTCTTATGTCTCAGCAGATGATGATACAGTAGTAGACGAAATCAACATTACAGTCCCAGCTTCCTGTACTCTTTCTGGTTTAGGCATGGATTCTCATGCCACCACACTTAATAATGGTACTTATGCTTCAGACATTGGTACTACTACTATTAAAGCTTTCT
>JAFRCO010000013.1 GCA_017404325.1 Candidatus Saccharimonadota bacterium | reverse complement strand
AGAAAGCTTTAATAGTAGTAGTACCAATGTCTGAAGCATAAGTACCATTATTAAGTGTGGTGGCATGAGAATCCATGCCTAAACCAGAAAGAGTACAGGAAGCTGGGACTGTAATGTTGATTTCGTCTACTACTGTATCATTATCTGCTGAGACATAAGAAGAAGAGAGGATGAGAAAAGAAAGAAGCGTCAAAAAGGTGAGGACAGCTGAAGAGACACACACTTTTTTAACGCTCATGGTTATATAATAGCACAATTAATCCGGCATAGTCAAAATTTCGTAACCGTCTTTTGTAACGAGGATGGTATGTTCGCAGTGACAACCAATTGAACCATCTTTCATTTTAACGGTCCAGCTATCGTCTTTATCGACATAATTTGCTGGTTTACCGAGACAAGACATCGGTTCGATACAAATAGTATCTCCTTCTTTTAATTCGTAACCGTGGCCTTTTTTTCCGTAGTTCGGGACTTCGGGAGCCTCGTGCATAGTTTTCCCGATACCATGGCCAACGTAGTTTTCAATCACGCCGAGATGACCTTTCTTTAGAACTTTCTCAACCGCCGCACCAATGTCACCAATATGGGCGCCTGGTTTAACTTCTTCAATTCCCTCCCACATCGAGGATTCGGTAACAGAAATCATCTTTTTTATCGCCGGTGAACCTTTATCGCCAATTAGCATCGTAAAAGCGGAGTCAGTAAAATAGCCTTTATAATAGATGTCCAAATCAAACGAAACTTTATCGCCTTCTTCGAAAGGCTCGTCTTTCGGGGCGCCGTGAACGAGTTCATCGTTGACTGAAATACAAATCGCGCCCGGGAAATCGTCGTCTAACATATCGTATGCAACCCCGGCGCCGCGTTTTATAATTTCCTTGCGCACCCAAGCGTCAACATCTTTTCCTGTCATCCCAGGTTTAACATAATTCTTTAAGTCTCTTAAGAGATTCCCGAGAATCTTGCCACCCTCGCGCATCGCGACAATTTTTTCATTATTCACCATAACTTTTTTCGACTTCCTCGCCATTAACATCGTTCAGTTGCTCAGTAGCATCAGGATTAATTCGCTTCACTACTCCAACCAATCGATCAGTAACTTCTTGAACCGTTCCGACGCCATCCACGCGTTCAATTGGAATATTTTTTGCTTCTAACAGAGGTAGAATTGAATAAATATTTTGTTCAAAAATCGTGAAACGACGTTCAATACTTTCGCGATCTTTGTCGTCATCGCGACCGCGAAGAGCTAAACGTTCAATCAATTCCTCCTTTGGAACTTCAAGAATAATAGCCCCATCAATTTTTTCAGCCATATTCGCGGCTATATATTCAGCTTGTTCCTTGTCGCGTGGATAGCCATCAAGAATTACGTCAAATCCTTCAGCTTCGGCTTTTTCGATTTGCTTATTCATGATTTTAATCACCTCTTCGTCAGGGATTAAATCACCTTTATTAATAATTTCTTCATAGCCGCCTGTTTGACGAATCGCTTCACCGACAGATAGCCAGCGCCACCCAAATATTTCTGAAAGAGCTTTACCTTGAGTTCCCTTTCCGGACCCCGCTAAACCAAACAATATAATCATAAATCTCCTTTTCTTAATTGTATCATAAAAAAATACCCCCTGAGGGGGATATTTTATTTAAGTCCTAATTTGATTCGTTCGGTCTTTTCGGCCTTGCGAGCTTCACGGATGATAGCCTTCAAACGACGTTCGCGTTTAGAAATAGGTTTCGTGAAACGCATTTGTGACTTCTTTAGAGGCATCATGCCGCTCTGAAGAACTTTACGATTAAAGCGACGAATAATGTTTTCGTTCGCCTCACCTTGATCTTTTCTTGTAACTTTGATTGCCATATTACAGAGTATTATACCATGCGTTAAGAGAAAAAACAAGACCCTCGGTCTTGTAATTTTTTAATGGCGGATCCGACGAGACTCGAACTCGCGACCTCTGCCGTGACAGGGCAGCGCTCTAACCAACTGAGCTACGAATCCAGCGTATATATATTATATATGATTTTTATCTAGAAATCAAGAATTACATTCCAGGAATCTTGAAAGCGCCTGGGTCGGAGACTTGAGGAGCGTAGATTTGGTCTTGCATAGCAGGTTGAGCACCAAGAGGAGTTGCATCGTCAACAGGCGGAGTGGCCGGAGCAATTGGTTGGACCGTCGGAGCAGCCGGTTCCGGATTGGGCGCCGAAATAGGTTGGTTCTCTGGGAGAGGCGATAACATATCAATTGGCGGAGTCGGAGGCGGTGCGAGAACTTGGTCGTCTGGTAACGGCATGTAGTTTATAGACGGAACGCCGTTGATTTCGGGATTTGTCGGAACAGCCGGAGCGTTCATCGCGGCTGGGTTAGAAACTGATTGCATTGGGTTTTGCGCCGGGGCAGGAGTATCGATACTCGATAAAGCATCTTCGAGCATTTGTCCATACTTATTCGTTCCCGCCGTCAAAGGACCTTCGAAGGCATCAGGGGCTGGTTGAACAACTTTTTCTGGTTTGTCGCTAACGATGCCGTTTTGAGGGAGATTATCGGCAAGAGGAGTTTCCGAATCAGGCTCGGGGATAGATTCGGAAGTCGGTTCTGAAGCTGGTTCTGGTTCAGGAGTTGGTTCAGGTTCCTTAGAATCAGTTTCTGAAGCTGGTTCTGGAATTGGTTCTTCTTTCGATACAGGTTCCGGTTCTGGCTCGGGAGCCGGTTCAATAGTCGGTTCTGAAACTTCTTCTGTCTCTTCTTCGCTTTCGATCTTGAGAGGTTTTTCTACCGCTTCCGGAGTAGCTTCAGCACCGGTTTGGGCTAAGCTAGCTTCGGCGGCTTTTAAATCATCCATTAAATCTGGTTCACCTACGGATACGATTTCTTGTTCTTCTTCCCCGTGGCTAATGTCTAATTTGGATTGGTCGGCAGATTCTTCTTCTTCAAGAGTTGAATCTGTAGACATATTAAACATTTCGTTTTCTACGTTCGCCGTAATGTTTTTAGAGACAAGTTGCTGATTCGCACCAGATTCCATCAATTTGGAGGCGATTCGCATAGTTTCCGGAGTAGTCTTCCCATTTGAAAAACGATTCGTAGCGGCGACAAGACCGGTTAAGAAGGCAGTTGCTTCGTCTTTTTCGATCCTTGCTTTGCTGTTCATGCTATAAATTAACTTTGCAAGCATTTCTGAAACCGAACTGGCTTTTTTGTCGCTCCATTCGATTTCTCCAAGTTTACCAGGGTTGCCGTTAGTAATATTAACAATCACGGCATCGTGCATAATTCGACCGTGTTCGCGGAGAGCAGTATCAAGGTCAATCCCGTTAGCGACGTCAAGCGCAAGCACGAGGTCAATATTAAAATCGCCGTAAGAATAATCTAAATCTTCTTCACCGATACGCGTTCGATAAGGCGTAATATATATCTTCACAAAATCACCATCTAGTTTGTAGCGAAGATGGTCAGCTTTTTCTTTATTCAAAGCAATTACGAAATCCTGGAGCGCATCAACGGTAGGTTCAAAAGTTTCTTCAGGTTTTAAAAACTCGAGGGCGTTCGGCGTAGCGCCAGAATAAATCGCGGTAGCCCGTTTACCAAGTTTATCTAAGAAAAGAGAGGTACCGATCGCGGCAGCCATTTCATCAACAGAAGGATCACTAGAAAGCGCAATTAAGATGTTGTGTGCTTCGTTAATCTTATCGACAACTTCTGAAACGATTTCTGAATTTGCCGAAACAGGCTCGGATTGTTTTTCCTCAGATTCTACTACCGGTTCTTTAACGTTAGAATCCGTAGGAGCAGAAGTCGTTTGTGTGTTATCTTCAGGCATGTTGATTCCTTTCCATAGTCTCATATTAGCATAAGCTGCTTGAAATCGCAAGGGATATTCTCTTTACAATTTAGATAAAATGAGGTATAATGATTAAAAGTAATTAATTTTTAATCTATATAGGAATAAAATGCCGATTATTAAATCCGCGAAAAAAGCTGCTAGACAGGCAGAAAAGCGCACTAAGCATAATGCTGAAATTAAGAAAGCAATTAAGACTGCTTTAAAAGAGTTTAAGAAAAAACCGTCAGCAAAGACGCTTGCAAAAGCACAATCTGAGATTGACAAAGCTGTGAAGAAAGATTTATTAGATAAAAACACAGCGGCTAGACGCAAAGCTAAACTTCATGAAATTGCGAAAAAAGCAAATGTGAAGCTTGAGAAGAAAACGACTAAGAAAGTTGAAGCGAAAAAGCCAGTAGCAAAGAAAACTACAACGAAGAAAGTTGCAACAAAGAAAATTACTACAGCTAAAGCGACGAAAGCCGGAGCAAAAAAGACTCAATCAAAAGCCAAGAAGACAGCTTAGAAGATTTTAAATCAAGATCAAGTTTAGAAAGCTCTTTTAGAGCTTTCTTTTCTTTTGTTCCCTGGTTTTGTTGAAAGTCTTTCAGGGCTTGAGAGACGAGAAGCCCGAAAAACATCATCGGGTCTTGATTTGGCTTAATTTTTTCTAAGTCTTTGATTGCTTTTTTACCGTCTTTTTTCGCGGTGTTGTAAATGCCGAAAACTAGATTCGCGTTCGGGTCTATCTTTGCAGGAAATTCTTTAATTTCAATTTTATCTCTCAATAGTTTATAAGTATTTGAACGTTTATCAAGTTTAGTTTCGAGGATAATAATATCGTGCGGAGAAGTAAGATAATCGGGGAGTTTTTCGAAGACCGGTTTGTTGATAGATAAATCGCGAATGAGGATTTTTCGATTGGCACTTAAGAGAGAAGCTCCTAGAAAAATATTCGGTAAATCCGAAGGTTCAAGCTCAGAGCCCTCAATAACTTCATAGTTATTCCCGAGGATTCTTTCGATTTCATTCTTTGCGCGAATACGGTCTTCACCGTAAAAGATTTTAAGCATGGTCCTCCTTCTGACAATTCGGACAAATATGCGTACCACGACCGGCGACCTTAGTTTTTATGATTTTTCCGCCACATACTAAACAAGATTTCCCTTCCCTGCGGAAAACTTGGGCAAATTTTTCAAGATAATCACCTTTCGTGCCGTCAGCTTTAACGTAAGTTGCCATAGTCGAGCCGCCGGAATCGATCGATTTTTGCATGACTTCGCAGGCAGATTTAAGTAGTTTTTCGGCTTCTTTTTTCGAGATGGTACCAGCTTTTCTCTTAGGATGAATTTTGGACATGAAAAGCGATTCGTCGGCATAAATATTGCCGAGTCCACAGATGATAGTTTGATCTAAGATGACGGCTTTAACGGGCGAATTCTTGTGTTTCTGAAGTTTTTGATAAAGCTCTTCGGCCGTCATCTCCCAAGGTTCTTTAGCAAGTTTTTTAATGAAGGCGTCGTCTTTTATTTCTTCGGTTTTAATAACCTTAATAAAACCAAATTTGCGTTGGTCGTTAAAATAGAGAGTGCCATTTTTTAATTTTAAGACAACGCGAGTCTGTTTGTTCGGAAGTTTTGAAGTAAAATTATCGCTCGGATGCCCAGCAGCATAACGTTCTTTTCCGTCGTAAATTAGTTGGCCTGTCATACGGAGATGGATCATAAGAGAATAATCATTATCAAGGTCTAAAATGAGCGCTTTGCCAAAACGACGAATATCTATAATGGTTTTTCCTTCGGTGATTTCGGGTTGACCTAAAAAAGACTTTTCACAAAGAACTGTAATTTTAACGATTTTTTGATGAATGACAAACTTTTTCAGGCCACGTCTAATAGTTTCAACCTCGGGTAATTCAGGCATCTTTTTCTCCTAAATAATCGTTAGAAAAACTCTTGATCATGTCTTCGAGTAAAGTATCAAGGCGTTTTTTGGTATAGAAGAGATATTTTGATTTTTTTGAATTATTGTTAAATTCACCTTTAACTAGGAGGTTTTCTACATCCAAAATGTCCTCGGGCGTGATTTTGACGACACTAATCTTATTAGCGGCTTTTGCAAGGACTTTAGCTTCAGATAAGTTTTTAATTCCTAAATTATGTTTAAAATTTAAATCGTAGAGCCAGAAATCGTGATGTTTGATTTTACGTTTTTCTTCACGCTCTAAACCTTCGCCTAACGGAGAACGTTTAATGGTCCGATAAAAATCATAATTAAAGAAGCCGTCGGTATAAAGATGAAAAAGATAACCGAGACAGAGTGGATCTAACTTATCTACTTCATTTTTGTAATTAGCATAGAAATTTAAAGAGCTTTTTTTGTCATAGGTATAATGAGTGGCCTCGTGAGGCTTTTCAGTTTTGACGCGATTAATATAGCCATTGTTGATGTCCGGAAGAAGACAGCCAAATAAAAATTCTTTCCGTTTTTGTCCGGAAAATTTTATTTTTCTGGCAACTCTATCACCAGCTTCTAAATGAATATTCCAACTCGGCATGACTTATCTTTATTCTACCATAAAATGGTTTGATTGTGGAAAAACGCTACATTTAGCGTTAAAAAAGTATTGACAAACACTATATATGGGGGTAGAATGATTTTAGGTAATGCTTATAACAAACAATTAACGCTAAAATCAGCAGCGTGAATGAAAGGAAGAAATGAAGAAAATCGTTTATCGTAACCCGGAAGATGTTGAGAACTTCGACATGAAAAGGTTTTTAAAATCGCTTGAAAAATACGCGAAGGTGTCGGAAAAAGACGCAAAAGAAGCACTCGCAGAATTTGATCAGTACGAGACAATGCATGTTTCGTGCTTAGTTGAGGCTGGAATGAAATTAATCGGCGATAAAGCTGGCGAAAAAGCCATGAAAGAATATTTTGATGAGCATGCAGAATATTTCGATGAAGGTAAATTCGAAAGACTTCGCCGAATCACCGGATATCTTGTCGGAACTTTGGATCGCTGGAATGATGCAAAGAAAGCTGAGGAAAAAGCAAGAGTTAAACATTGCGTAAATTCTTCGATTAATGATGCTGAAAGGTTGGCGGCGCTTGAAACCCAAGCGATGGAACAAAATATCGCCTACGCGCACTAATTTTCTAATAGTTTACAGATAAGGGCTACAAGTAGCCCTTTTTCTTTGGGATTCGATTCCGCAATAAGAAGAGCAAGAGCAGTTAAGGCACGGTCGGAAATTTTAGTTTCGCCATTTTTAGTAAGATGGTAATCATTAATGGTTAAGAAAACGACAAAAAGAAGGGCACCGATGCGTTTATTCCCATCGTAGAATGGATGATCTTTAATGATGAGATAAAGAAGGTTGGCGGCTTTTTCGGAAATAGAAGGATAGACGTCTTTATCTTCGAAAGTTTGAGTAATCGCGCCAAGAGTAGATTCGAAGGCGTCACCACGTGGTTTTCCGAATAGTTCATCGCCTTTGATTCTATGTTTCAATTCGGCAATAATTTTCAGACCTTCGTCTTTAGTAATAGCTTTAGTAGTTTTCTTCCCTTTTATGAAAGAAATGTGCCCTTCGTCGTATTCTTGTAAGGCTTTAAAACTTGGACCATATTTCGTAATGACTTCTAAAATTCCGCCTGCTTCATCGGCAGAAAGATCCGAGGCAGCGACTAAACGTTTAACAATACCGAGCGCACCTTCGATTTCGTGAAGTTTTTTAGAATCTAGTTCTTTTAATCTACGTTCATTTACAGCAACACCGTCTACGACGTAATGATGGAGGACTTTAGTCGCCCAGATGCGAAAATCGGTGGCTTTTTTTGAATTGACGCGATAGCCGACAGAGATGATGGCGTCGAGATTATACATATTTATTTCACGCGTAACATTTCTTTTTCCCTCTTTTCGAACTATTAAGTTTTTCTTAATAGTTCGTTTTTCGTCAAGTTCGCCTTCGGCATAAATGCGTCTTAAATGCATGTTTATGTTAGGAACTGTAACGTTAAAAAGTTGGGCAATCTGTATCTGCGTTGCCCATAAAGTCTCTAGCTCTCTATCAACATTAAAAATCACTTCGCCTTTTGTAATTTTGTAGATTTCAATCCCCTTTTTCATATTACAATTCACCCCAGTTTTTTCCAGTTGTGACTTCAACAGCAAGTTTAACTTTTAATTCCGGAGCAACAGATTCCATCTCGGTCTTTAAGATTTTCGAGACTTCGCTAGCTTTGTTTTTATCACATTCGACAATCAAAGAATCGTGGACCTGCATGATAAGCTCTGCGCCTTTTGGAAGAGCTTTGTCGACTTTAATCATAGCGCGCTTCATTAAGTCGGCTTCAGTTCCCTGAATTGGCATATTCGCGGCAGCGCGCTCGGCGGCCTGGCGAATAATAAAGTTCGAAGATTTTACGTCTGGAGTCGGACGGCGGCGGCCAAAATAAGTCTCAACAAACCCTTCTTCGCGGGCTTGTTTAAGAATTTGATCGAGGTAATTTTTGATTGGCGCGCGAAGTTTAAAATAATTATCAATAAACTGTTTTGCCTCGAAAATCGGCATCTTTGCGGCATCAGAAAGACCTTTCACGCTCATGCCATAGAGAATGCCGAAATTAATCACTTTCGCAGCACGACGTTGTTCTTTAGAGACTTTACTCATCGGAACTTTAAAGGCTTCGGAGGCGGTTTTTGTATGAATATCTACGTCATTATTGAAGTCATCAATGAGAGCCTTATCGTCAGACAAAACTGCAGCGAGACGAAGTTCAAACTGAGAATAATCCGCAGAAACTAAAACCTTGCCCTCAGGAGCAATGAAACCAGTTCTAATCCGTTTCCCCTCCTCGGTACGAACAGGTATATTCTGGAGGTTCGGGTTTTGGGACGAAAGCCGTCCAGTCGCAGTAACGTTTTGAGTAAAAGTAGTATGAATGCGGTTTTCTTTATCCGCAAGATCAGGCATTGGGATAATATAGGTTGACAAAAGCTTCGCAGCTTCGCGATATTCAATGATTTTAGGAATAACTGGATGGAGATCTTTAAGCTTATCTAACTCTTTAGCGCCGGTAGAATAACCGCGCGTAGTCTTTTTGATACCTTTTGTTGGAAGATGTAATTCTACAAATAAAATCTCTGAAAGTTGAATTGGGGAGTTAACGTTAAATTCTTTTCTGGCCAAATCCCAGACTTCTTGTTCTAGTTTTTTAATCTCTAGAGTATATTCTTTATTTAATTCAACAAAGTAACGACGATTGATTAGCATACCCTTCTTCTCCATCTTATAAAGAATAGGGATAAGCGGGAGATCAAAATCCATTAAAACTTCAAAGAGTTTTGGATAATTTTTTAGTTCAGATAGCTGTTTGCCATATTCTTCCCTAGGAACAACTAATGTCGGCTGCTCACGGGAGAGTGGGTTTAATAAAAATGCGGCTTGGCTTAAGTCCCAGAAAGGTTTGTCATTTAAGATCTCGTGCGCAATGTCAGAGTCGGTATGCATAATAGATTTGATGTTCCAACCGATAATCATTTCTTTATTCTCTCGGGACGGGTCGCTCGCGCTAGAAGCTTCTAAAGCAATGCCTCTTCGGGACGCTCCCTCGCTCCCGTCGTTACGGGGCTCGGTCGCTTCAAGCGCTTCCCGTTGTCGCGCACGCCCCTCAGAGGCATTGCCTTTAGATGCCACATTCCCCTGAACCCTCCGAATGAGGGAGTTAAAGGAGAGTTTTTTGAGACCGGCGATGGTACGATCGGAATCAAATTTAAAGTCAGGGAGTTCAGTAAGCTTAACTGGGGCGTCGAACATAATTTTTGCTAGCTTCTTCGAAAGATATGCCGAATCCTTCCCTGCTTCAAGCTTAGTTTTAGTGGAACCGGTTATTTTGTCTATATTATTATATATATTATCCAAATCGCCATAATCATTTAATAACTTTGCGGCGGTCTTTTCGCCAATGCCGGGAACGCCAGGGATGTTGTCCGAAGAGTCACCTTTTAAGGCTTTCAGATCGAGAAATTGAGACTTTTTGATGCCGTATTTTTCTTCAATTTCGGCAATGTCGATTTGTTCAATATTAGAAAAACCTTTGAGGATGCGCCACATATGCGTGTTCTCGTCAACGATCTGGAGCATATCTAAGTCGGAGGAAATAATATAGGTCTCGTACTCACATTTTCCGTCCGTATCTAAAGTTTCATCAGCCTGGAGGCTTAGAGTACCAATAATGTCATCGGCCTCATAATTATCTATCTCGACAAAAGCCCAACCCAAATCAGAAACTAATTCTTTAAGAAGCGGGATTTGAGTATAAAAATCGTCTCCTGGCTTTACGCGACCGGCTTTGTATTCAGGATAGAGCTCACGACGAGTGTTGGCTGAAGTCTTCGAATCCCAAGCAACGACAACCTTAGTCGGATCGAGTTTGCGAACGATTTCCATCGCGATAGCGGCAAAACCGTAAACTCCGCCAGTAGGAGTGCCGTCGGAAAGGCTGAGTGCGCCCATGGCATAATAACCTCGATAGAAGACTGATTTTCCATCGATTATAACTAGCCTTTTCATTTATTTCCCCGTATATTCGCGCCCAAACTTGTTTGCAATGAAACTTTTGATCGTCGTTAAAACTTCCGGATAATTAAAACAGGTATCTGCATCACACATTCTTATTGTTTTTTCTTCGCTATAATCTAATTTCGAGGAGCCGATACCATCGTAGACCATGGCTGGATTGTCTTTTTCTTCTTCACCATCCTTTTTGACTATGACATAGTCGCTATAGACGTAGTAAGTCGCCCAGTTAATATCGTTTTTAGCGAAATGATCTTCGATAACATAATCGTAGCCGGAGGGAGTAGTAATATCTATTTTTTTATTAATGAAAAAACATAGTTTTACAATCACGAAAGCGGCAAGCACGCCAGCAAAAAACCAAAACCCATAACGTAACCACTTCTCTCTTTTGTGATTCACTAAATTACTCAAACTCAATCTCCTTTAGGATTTCATCGAGGCGAGATTTCATTTCGTCAACAGTACCATTGTTTAATATATAATAGTCGGCGGCGGCAATTGGTCCACCTTTTTCGAGATTTTCGATTTCAGAACGATCACGCTCACGAATTGCAGCAGCATCAAAGGCGCGGTCAGGGCGTTTCGCTACCCTGTCATAACGTAGTTTTTTATCAACGACAATGGCAATAAAAGTAAGACATTTCGGAAATTCATGTTTTAAAGTCTTATACTCAGTCCAAGAGTAGACGCCGTCTAGAATAATCCGTTTTTGGCCAGCGGCAATAAGATCTTTCGTTTCAGCAATAACCTGTCTAACGACCCAATCTTTTCCTTCTTTTTCTCGAATTTCCTCGCGAAACTTCTTTTCACTTTCGCCGTCTTCGGTACGGATAATTCCCCGTTTTTCCATTTCTTTATAAATCATGCCACCGAAATAAACCTTCGGATAACCTTTTTCAGTCAAATAATCAACAACGACGGATTTACCGCTTCCGCTCATACCGACAGTTGCAAGAATTTTTACGTTTTCCATGAATTAAGTATATCATATGGTATAATAAAGTATGGCGAAATTTTTTACTACGAAAGATCCGCTAGATAAAATTATTGCGGAAACATTGCCAGAAAAGAAGATTTTAGAAACTGAGCATATTTTAACTGGGTGGACGAATATTGTAATAGAGGTAACAACGGACAAGGGTTCGTATTTTTTTAGGTTCCCGCGAAATCCATTCTGGTCTAGGATGATTGTAAAAGATGCAGCGGTATGTAATTTTGTCGAAGGAAAGACGAGTTTCTATACGCCTCAGATGAAACTCTGTTATGATTCAAAAAAGCGACCATTTTCGGTGCATAAGAAGATTGAGGGATATACTTTAGGAGATAGAATTTATCATTTGTCACATACGGCTCTAACTGGGGCGGCATATGATGTGGCAAAGTTTATCAAAGAATTATCCGGAATTGATCTTCGAGGGGCGCCGGAGAATGTTAAATATCCTTTAAGTGAGTTTTTACACGAACTGGATTATGAGCATTATAAAAAACATATCGACGCGGACCATGATTACATTAAGGAGACTGAAGGTTCTTCCCTTGTACATGGTGATTTAAACCTTGGCAATATTTTGCTTGATGAGAATGATAAAGTAATTGGGGTAATTGATTTTTGTTTCGCAGGAACTGGGAATCCGAATATGGATGTCGCGCGGATAATTTCGAGACCAGCACCGAAGGAATTTGAAGAAGCATTTTTAAGCCAGTTTAGCGATACAGAAGAAATATCTAGGATGAAAAAAGCCTGGCAAGATATTGATAATGGTTACGCTGAACATATTCGAACGAATTTCCCAGAGATTAATTTGAATCAGTTGTAAATTCAAAATGGCCTTATATTATTGCTTGAGCTTTAATGGTAGTAGTACCAATGTCTGAAGCATAAGTACCATTATTAAGTGTGGTGGCATGAGAATCCATACCTAAACCAGAAAGAGTACAGGAAGCTGGGACTGTGATATTAATTTCGTCTACTACTGTATCATTATCTGCTGAGACATAAGAGGAAGAGAGAATGAGAAAAGAAAGAAGCGTCAAAAAAAACAAGAATAATTGAAGGAGCACTCTCTCTTTTAACGCTCATGGCTATATTATAACGTGAAAGATTTTTAATTAAGCGCTTTTAGATAGGCAATTTTTGCATCGCGACGAGCATCGTCGTCGTTTTTCGGAAGTTCTTCTCTGTTCGAATAATCCTCGAAAATAGTTAAACAGTTTTTCACTGGGCCGTCATAAACCGGAGGTTTGTTATATACGCTCCATATAATAATATGTAGTTCAGGAGCATTCTCAGCATAGAACTGAATAGCCTTAGAAGTTGCGCGAATAAATTCTTTCTCGGTTTCTTTTGTATGACGCCAAGCGCGACCGCTTAAGAATTTTTCAGTTACAGTAGCAGAAACGGCAATCATAAGAAAGAGGGTTTCATAGTTCCCTGCTTTTAGGAGTTTTAATAGAATGCCTTCCATCTCAGGATCAAGTAAAGTAACGTCGAGGACGATGTCATAGCCGTTTTTGATTAATTCCGTTAGGGTCAAAAACATCATAATTGTACTGAACTCGTCGGTATTCTTTCGAAGATTTTCGTCGCCATAATAATCTTTTATTTCTTGGTGATGAGGATGATACTCAACGAAACGACGAGCGGCGATCAAAATCGGTTCGAAACTATTCTTTTCGCAGTAAGCTTCAACGGCTGGGAGGATTTGGGTAGTTTTGCCGGAACCAGAGATACCTGCGATACGAATTAGGTGATGATTCTGCGTAGCTGCAAGCGTAAAATCCTCGATTACTTTTTCTAGAATCTTAGGGTATTCATTCAAGCCAACTTGCCATTCAGGCTTAACCTTTGAAGGCCAATGTGCCTTCATATAATTAATGATTTTTTCTAGTTCGATATTACCTTCAAGCATTTTTTACTCTTTCTTATTTCAATTTTTTTAATATTCTCGAGGGTCTTATATTCACCTTCGGCTTGGAGTTCGACGGTTGCAGGTTCAATAAACTCTAAAATATCGCCTTTTGTTTCAGAACCGGGGATATGGAATAAGATACTTTTAGACATCAATTTAATTAACCGCCAAAAATTCGTGAGGCGGTCGGTTTCGGAACGGAAAATTTTCGAATTCTTATAGTCTTCTCTGCCTTTCATGACACGAGCCATAAATTTACCGTTAATCGCAGCATAATCGGAAGTCTTTTTAGGTTGCAACTCGCCATTTAATTTAAAGTCAGGTAGGAATATTTTCTTGTGACGATTCTTAAAATACCAGCTAGCGAGATTTGTATAAGAGCCAATTTTACGGCCGCCAGCAGTCTTTAGGGTTTTACGCATTTTCGGACTATCATATAAATGTACCGCTTCAGCCATCATGCCGATTGTAGTGTAGCAAGTTGCATAACGGAAAAATTTGTCATCTACATATATTTCTAGCGGGTAATACTTTTTAGATGTATTCTTCTTAATGTCATCTAAAGTTTTCGTATTTAAAGTATGCGAGAGATCGTTAAAATTACCATAAGGTAAAACTGCAAGAGTAACGTCTTTTTCGGATTTCAAAATAGCATTTACAGCGATCACGCCAGTTGCGTCGCCACCAGCAGAAATCACAAAATCACCATCTTTCAGGAGTTTAGAAAATTTTACAGCGTTTCTATCGACATCGGTTTTCTCAACTTCATATTTGCCAACAAGATAGCCTTTGAAATCTTTTTGATGATCAAGAACTTCTTTCTTCACATCAGAAAAACGCGAAGAACGAGGATTGTAAACGATAAAAAGTCTGTTCATTAAATTAACATTATTTGATCAAATATTAATATGGATACGTCGTCAACCTTTCCATAATTCGGGAGGAGGAATTTAAGCAAGACATAGATAACCGCATAAGCAACAAGGCCAATCACAATTTCAAACATACGACGTTTCGCTTTTCTGGTTTTTTCTTCACTTCCGCCAGCGGTGAGATATTGGACGCCAACGACAGAGATGCCGATGACGCCAAGTACGCCGACGCCGACAGTAAGAATATCAACCACAAGATTAAAAATGCATGCGATGCCGCTACCTTTGCCATCGTTGCCTTTACTTGCACATGTTTTTAAGATGTTTGCTTCGACCGATTCGTCCTTAGCCATAGCCGGGAGAGTGAAGCAGGACAAACTTAGAATAAGAGCAGCTATAACGATAAATATTTTTTTCATTGATACCTCCTATCTTAAATATTCATGCAATTTTTTAGTTTCTTTGTTCTTGCGAAGTTTAGAGAGAGCTTTCGCTTCGATTTGGCGAATACGCTCACGAGTAACGTCGAATTCAGCGCCAACTTCTTCTAGGGTATGCGGGCGACCGCCGCCGATTCCGAAGCGGAGGCGAATAATTTTTTGTTCACGATCGGTTAAAGTCGCGATAATCTCGGAAAGTTGTTCCTTTAGAATCTGGTTCGCGGCGGAATCTTCAGGAGAATCACGTTCTTCATCTTCGACAAAATCACCAAGTACAGAATCTTCGTCATCGCCTTCGCGACCGACGGAAGCGTCAAGAGAAGCGATGTCTTGTTTAATTCTCATGACATAGTCAATTTTTTCCGGTTCCATATCGAGTTCTTTTGCGATTTCTTCGTTAGTCGGTTCGCGATTCAATTCGGAAGTAAGTTTTCTAGAAGTTCTTAGGACTTTATTAATTGTCTCGACCATGTGGACCGGGATACGAATTGTACGAGCTTGGTCAGCGATGGCACGGGTGATGGCTTGTCTAACCCACCAAGTCGCATAAGTAGAAAACTTAAAACCTTTGTCGGGGTCAAATTTTTCAACCGCGCGAAGAAGGCCGGTATTCCCTTCCTGAATTAAATCCAGGAAATCTAGACCGCGTCCGCCGTAGCGTTTCGCAATCGAAACGACAAGACGCATGTTCGATTCAACCATTTTATCCTTCGCTTTTTTATCGCCTTTGACAATTCTTTTTGCGAGATCGGCTTCTTCTTCAGGAGTTAAAAGCGGGATTTTCCCGATTTCACGAAGATAAAGTCGAACCGAATCGTCAGCGAAAGCATCAACGTTTTCAGCAGTGATGGCGAGCTCCTCACTAGAGAGCTCTTCTTCGTTTTCTAAGTCGTCAGATTCCGGTTCTTCAATATCAAGACTTAAATCTTTTGCATTCAAAATATCGTCTTTTTTAACGCTCATTAAGAGAGATTATAATCTATTCTTTATTATTTTGCAACTCGTAAATTTCCTTGAGAGTTTTTTCATATTCTTCGGAATTTTCGTCTAAATCTTCTAGTTTAATATTAAGCTCTTTGATTTTTTGTTGGTTTAATTCTTTATTGTAACGCGCAAGCAGCTCGCTCGCTTCCCTTTCAAAATCAGTATCATCAAGGTTTTCGTGTTCACGATTGAAAACGAGTTCAAGTTCGTCTAACTTAGTTTCGTCTTCAGGAATATCAAAAGGGATTTTGGTTTTCGTAATGCCGCCGAAAACTTTCAGAGCAAGTAAACTATTTTCATACTTTTTTAACTTATCACTTTTAATCTCAGTTTTTGGTTTCTTTAAATACTTTTTCGGGGATTGTTCTAGTTTTTTATTCAGACGCTCTCCCTTTTCACGAAGGATTTCGACATCGAGATCTAGTTTTTTCGCAACTTTTTCTTCGTAGCTAGCACGTTCAACTTCATCTTTAATGTAGCTTAATAATTTTAAAGCGACATCGGAATATTTACGTTTACCAGGCGCAGAATTAAGGTTTAAATTTTCTTCATACTTTTTAAGAAGCCATTCAACCGCAGGAATATTACTCTCAACAGCTTTTTGCCAAAGCTTTGAATCTTTTTGGATTAGTTCGTCAGGGTCTTTTGCACCGTGATAATCAGAAATGACACTTAGGTCGATACCGAGATCGCCAGCCATCATGATTGCACGTTCAGTTGCTTTAATACCGGCTTCGTCGCCATCGTAAGCAAGGCGAATGTCAGAGGTTAAGTTACTAAGAGCTTTTAAATGTTGCTCGGTCATAGCAGTTCCGGAAGTTGCAACAGCTTCTTTAACCCCGGCTTGATGAGACGAAATAACATCCATGTTCCCTTCAACGATTACGACATAGCCGCTACGGCGGATAGATTCTTTAGCTTGAAATAAACCGAAAATAAATTTAGATTTATTAAAAAGAAGGGTCTCTGGAGTATTTAAATATTTCGGCTCACTTTTGTCTAATACACGAGCAGTAAAGCCAATAACATTGCCCGTCGTATCAATAAAAGGAACTGTCATACGATCGCGAAAGAGATCAGTTTTAAAACGATTCAAAAGGCCGGCGGCATCAAGTTCAGCTTCGGAGTAACCACGTTTTTTCAGGGCTTCAGTCAAAGCCTTTCCGCTTCCCGGCGCATAACCAATTTTAAATTCAGCGACGGTCTTTCGGTTCAGGTTGCGTTTATAAAAAACATATTCACAAACATTTTTATTGCGGACGAGGCAAGCTTGGTAATACTTAGTCGCGAGAGCGAGAGCCTCGCGAGCACGAGCCTTTCTTTTCGTGACCGCTGGGTCGCCGCCATGATATTTAGATAAATCAACTCCGGCTTGACCAGCAAGTTTTTCCAAAGCTTCTTTAAAACCGATACCTTCGACTTCCATCACGAAGGTAAAAATATCGCCACCTTTGTTTGCAGAAAAATCGTGCCAAATTCCTTTTTCAGGAGAAACCATGAAGCTAGGTGTTTTATCTACACCCCAAGGCGAACGACCTTTAAGATTGCGGCCGGCACGCTTCAACTCGATATACTGCCCGACGACATCTTCCACCGCGAGTCGGGATTTAATTTCCTCCTTCGCGTCTTGCATATGATATAATTATAGCATATGGAAGGGCAAGAATATCTTAATCAGCTCGCCGCTGCGACGAGGCCGGAAAAGAAATCAAAAATCAGTCAAATTTTATCATCAAAGTTGTTTATTTTCGGAATGGTTTCGCTAGCATTATTAATTATAATAATAATTATAGGGGCGATTTTGGGCGGAAATAAAGGCGGAGAGAAAAATTTGGGTTCTGCTTTAAAATTGCATATAGATAATACTACATCAATCATTAATAGTTATCAATCAACAATTAAGTCTTCCGATCTTCGTTCGAGTAGCGCTTCGCTTTATAGTATTCTGAAAATGACAAGCCAAGAATTAACCGATTATTTGACTACAGCACACAAATACAAAGAGAAAGACGTAAGTAAAACAATTATTAATCAGGCCACCGAAGCGAAGACCGCGCTTGAATCGGAGTTGTTTGAAGCAAAAATAAACGGCATTTTAGACCGCGTATATGCGCATAAAATGACTTATGAGATTTCAGTTTTAATGTCGGAAGAAGCAAAATTAATGAAAACAACTAGTAATGGAACTCTAGATACGTTGCTTACGACTTCATATAATAGTCTAGAAGTTTTGTATGAGAAATTTAGTGATTTTTCGGAAACCAAAAACTAAAGAAAGGAGAAATATGGCAAAATCCGAAGAGGTGGAAAAGAAAACTAAAAGTGAAAAGGCGAAAGAGGCGCTTTCTAAGACACGCGAGAAGAGTTCCGGTTTTAAAAAGGAATTTATCGAATTTATTAATCGCGGTTCGGTCGTTGATCTCGCGGTAGGTGTCGCGGTAGGCGGTGCGTTTACGGCGATTGTTAATTCCCTAGTGAATGATATTGTGATGCCGATTGTTGGGTTAATTGCTGGTGGTGTTGATTTTACTGGACTCGCAATTCATATTCCGAACTTCTTCGGGACTGGCGATGAGGCTGTAATTAAATACGGGAATTTTATTCAGAACGTGATTCAATTCTTAATCATTGCTTGGGTAATCTTCATGATTATTAAGGTGATGAATCGCATTAACCGACGACGTGAAGCTCGCGAAGCGAAAAAAGCGGAAAAGTAATCATTTCGTGATATAATATAATCATAAAAGGAAGCCTTCTAGGCGACTTTCTTTATGGGTTGTGTCTGCTAGGTATTATTACTTAGCAGATTTTTTCTTTAGTTTCCTGGATAAATCGTTTAATGGCTATCTCACACTGAGCCACTAAAACTCTAAGGAACAACCCGTGGAGATTATAGGCGGATTACAAAAGAAAAATCAACCCCTAGACTAGCGAAAACATAACATAAGAGTTTTTAGATAAACAAATAGAGCGAGTTCGAATTATTGGCTTATTAATTCCCTGGCAGGCTGATTAATTACCAATCACGCAACGAACGGTTAGCCCTAGGTACTTATGTAGATAAAATGTATTCAAATGAACATATGTAGATTGAACTGAAAAAACGTAAGTTGTGGAAGAACTATCAGCTGTAGCTGACCAGTAGTAGCCACCGCCAGTATTTGCTAACGAGGTACCCGATATAATCGCGGAATAGACGTAATTATTAGGAAAACTCCTAAAAATCTTAGACATTGCGGCACCGGTAGGGGTAGTAGAGGAGTTCATTTCTTGTGCAACGTCGTCAATTCTATAACCGCCCAAACTGTTACTAAGAAGCCCAAAATCGCCAGAACCTCTTCCAGTCGGCAATCTCCAACCAAAAGGGCACAAAGAAGTAGTGCCCGAGTTAGAGCTTGTTGCATTAGTCATGTTGTCAGTATTAGCTTTAGCGGCTGGCCATGTGTAGTAGTTGCCATAGTTATATATATTTTCTGAATATGGATTAGCCATATTTGCCACCGGAGAAGCCGTATTAGCGTTATTGTATCTTGGCATACGATAGCCTGGATTATTAGCTGTGCCAATATCTATAGAAGCGGTCCCGCTCTGAGTTCCGGAATAATATAGGGAGTTAGCGGTAGTAGAACTAGAGAAGTTAGCCGTTTCCGGATCAGCCAGTCCAGCAAAAACTCCACCAAAACCTTGGGAAAGAGAGGCGACCCTGGAATCAGCAGCATCAAGTCTTAGGTTTTCAATCATCCAGCATTTACCGTCAGCGAGTTTAGCCACAGCGTAAACATCGCTATCGCGTTGATCAGTTAAAGCAGTAACTTTGCCTTGCCCTAAACTAGAACAACCATTCCAGTTTTGTAAGTTGCCTTCAGATTTAACCCAAACGGCGTAAAGCGAAAGGCCACCATTAGTAGCAGAGTATTGCCCAGCGGTAAAGGTGATATCTTCATTAGGACCATAAATATGAGCATCAGGATTAGATTCGCTACCAACGTTAACTACATAATCATAAGCATCAGACCAGCCAGCAAAGCCATAGCCGGGTCTCTTAAAGTTTGAGGCCCATAGAGTAGCGGAGGTATTAGAAGAAGTAATACTCTGATCTCCCATAGAGTCAACTACGCCAACACCACCAGAAGTCATGTCACCAGCGTTCGGCCAATAGCAAATTTTATTAGAAGCACAAGTATGTGGTTCATTAGGAACATTAGTAGCAGGATTAACTAATACATAACGTACTTTACCATTATAATTACCAGCAGGTTGAGTAGCAGCAATGTTAACTCTATAAGTAGCAGATAAAGTAGAAGAACTAACTGGAGTAGAAGAAGGAACTAATGTGGCTACTTTAACATAGCTAGAAGGAACTATACTATAGCTACCATAGCCATTTAGGATATTACTAGAAGTTAGATTAGTACCTGGAGTTAGTTTCATAGCCCAGGATGATGGAGTACCTGAAGCATTAGAACCAGTATCAATATCATAAGTAGAGTTTAAGGCTCCATTGATACTAGCTAGGAGTTTAGTGTTCCCTACTTCAAAACCAGAATAGCCTACCGCATAGATGCTATATCCTCCAGTATCATTACATACAATAGTAAAGGTGGTTTGTCCGATATCACTTTGATTAGTCCCGGATGGGATAGTAGCAGCATGAGCTGAGTTTACTACTGAGTTAAATGAACAAGCTGAACCGACTTGAACTGTGGCTGTGGCGGTGACGGAAGTGTCTGCGGAAACGAAAGAGGAAGTGAGGAATAAAAAGGAGAAGAGAGTTAAAATAAAAAACATAAAAGCTAGCGTACAAATGGTTTTATCATACCTAGTTAATCTTTTCATCAACCTCCTAATTCTAGGATAATTTTAACATAAGTTAAATAGAAAATAAAGCTACTTAGTCAAATCATAACTCAGACGAATTAAATCTTCTAGTTCATCTTGTTTTAATTGATTAGCAAGAACGATTTCGATGCCGCCACGACCGAAATAGCGCGATTCCATAACTGATTCATATTTTTCTTTTAAAAATTCTGCAAGTTTTTCGTCAGTACGGACTTCGATGGTGTTTTTATTCTCAACGAGAAAAACTTTTTCGTCGCGATAAAAAAGAGTACGGGTTTTTGGAGCTTTTTCTTCGTCAAGCGTTTCAATTTTAGTCGTGAATTTTTCAATGCCGTTTATTTTAGAAAGGTCAAATACCATTTTAGTTCCTCTATGCTCCCATTGATATCGTCTAAGGCGCGATGGTTTTCCGGTTTTACAAATCTTTTATTTAAGGCGTTTTCGAAATAAATCTTCCAGGCCGAAACGTCTAACATTCGGTAATGTAACATTTTATTTAAGGTCGGCATTTCGCGTTCGATAAATTTACGGTCTTGGTGGATTGAGTTACCAGCAAGATAAATCTCTTCACCAAAATTCTGTTTTATAAATCCAATTAATTCCCTTTCAACGACTTTGATCGGTTTTCCAGTTTTATTTTGATCGATTAATGCATCACGAGAAATTTTGTTCTTCTCCCAAAAAGCTCCCACCATTCGGCTTTTCATTAGTCTATTGCTGACTTTCACAACTGCTTCATAACTCGCGATTTGTTCCATTTTCATGTCAGTCGCAATGGCAGCAACTTCTAAAATCTTATCTTTTTTCGGGTCTAACCCGGTCATCTCTAAATCAATCCAAAGTAAAGTGGCTTTTCTCATAATCTATATTATATCATAAGATTAGAATTGAGCTTCGTAGTCGGCGGCGTCATCTTCCCATAGATTAGGTTGATAAACGGCGCCGGTAAACCAAACTGTTCCGTCGTCTACATCGCGGACTAAGAATAGAAATGGATGGTCAATATTAATTACAACTGGCTGCGGGACGTAAGGGTCAGTCATTGCAGTAGCATCCATCATGAGAAAAACGGTAATAGCAGCAGCTTTAATTCCCTCTTCAGAAAAATCGATGTTAGCTTTATGAATAGCTTCTCCTACATATAGAGGGCTCGAAGCCATATTAGAAAAATCTGCAAGATTTTTATCAAATGCAGTTTGAATACCAAGTGAGTTTAAATCTTTTTTGAATTTAAGCGCGTAGTCATATTTGAATTTCGGAATATTAATGATTACTCCGTCTTTCGGTTCACTTGCTGGGGTAGAATTATTAATAATTTCGTCAACCTTGGCTTGATTAACATCCTTAATATATCCGTCTATATCTTCTGATGGCATGATTGCAACAAATTCTAAGTTCACATCATCGGATGTTGAGTCAAGTGGCATGGAAATCGCCGTTGTGTTGTCGTCCTTATAGTATCGGATGTCTTCTGAGCTGGTTTCTTTATGCATCGTGGTCGCGTTAATAGTTGAGCCATCCGCTTTGTAAAAGTCGCGACCATAAGTATCGTCTTCGTCAAATTGATATTTCCAATCCATCTGAATTGCTAGAGCGTTAGCGAGAACCATTTCTAAATCCGAGGTCGGGTCAAAACCAACTTTGTCGATGAGACCAAAAGTTTTTTGACTCACCCAATTATCGACGCTCGCGCTGCTTTCAAATGGATCATAAAATACTTCGCTACCGAGTTTGTCTTGGACTTCGGAAGTATAGGTCGGGAGAACGTAATCTTTGAATGTATCACGAATAAAGACGGCATTAGCAAGCGACAACTTATCCGGAATATTTTCATATTTAGTAATTTCAGTAGTCCCTAAAACGTTGTCGATTTCAGTTTTAGTTTTACCGCTTGCCCCAGCGCTAAGAAGAGCTAAGCCATTACGGATAGAAAGTGGACTATATATTATATTGTCTGAAGCAGATTCGAGATTTAGAAAAGAATAATCAACATCCGACGAAGTTGATGTGGATTGCGGGCAATCACACTCCTCGCACTTTGGAGGTTTTTCAAGAAGTTTTGTTAACCCATAAACGCCGATTGCGCCAATTACCAATCCAGCGACGGCACAAGCAATGCCCACGCCGAGAGGACGTTTTTCATGAGGTTTGTTATTAATGTCTCCAGAAGGCTTCACCGTTTCAACAACGATTGGCTCTTCTGATTTGTTATTGTCTATATAGGTCTCATTGTCCATATGCTTATTGTAGCATATTACATTTCGTCGGGGATCTCAATGCCAAGAATATCGAGCCCGTGAGTCATAGTGGCTAAATAGACTTTAACGAGTTTTAAGCGCTCAGCTTCTTCATTAGCGCCAACGACAGGACAATTCTCATAGAAACGACTGAATTCTTGAGCAAGTTCGTATAAGTAGTTTGCGACTTTATGCGGAGCCATTTCCGAGACCGCTTCTTCTAGCTCGGACTTATATTCTATAATTTTTTTGATTAAGTTATTCTCATATATATTATATATATAATTATCTATAACCTGGTTGCTCTTACCATTTAATAAAATCTTTTTAGCACGGACAGCGGAGTATAGTAAGTATGGGCCGGAGTTGCCGGTCATTTTCACGGATTCTTTCGGGTCGAAAATGATATTGCCGCCCATCTTATATTTTAGGAAGGCATACTTCGTCGCGGCAAGAGCGACTTTTTCGTCGGAAGAATCATAGGCGCTCTTTAGCTCCTCTTTAATCATATCCAAAACATCAACGGCTTTTAAGAAATTCCCTTTCCTAGAGGACATTTTAACATTTCCGGGGAGCTTAACGAGGCCGTGGGTTAAGTGGCTAGTTTTTTCGACCAGTTCTGGGGCATATTGCTCAACTGACTTTAAGACAACTTTCATATATTCAAGCTGTTCATTTCCGGTAATAACAACGGATTTATCAAAATGATAGTCAGCCCATTTTGTAAAGATTAAACCGACGTCTTTTGCTTCGTAAGTCGGGACGCCTTCTTGGTTGATAAAGACGCGAGTATGGAGGCCGTATTTTTCGCCGTTGAAAATCGTAGCGCCGTTACTAATCTCATAAACGCCTTTTTCAAGTTGCTCTTTAACGGTTTTTAAACCAAGTCCAGCGACGGTAGATTCAGGGTAGTATTTGTCAAATTTTAAGCCAATGGAATTATAAAAATTATCAAAATAATCGTAGGATAATTCCCTGCCTCGCCAGTATAGTTTCGCTAGGTCGGAATCGTGGAGATCTTCGGAATTAATCTTATAAATTTCTTTATTGAGCTTCGTAATTTCGGCTTTGGCGTTCTCATCATCTTCATAAGCGGCCGTTCCTTCGACATAGCATTTCGCAATATCTTCGATAGTCAATTCGTCGAAATTCTTTTGTTTTAAAATATACATTGTTTTCGCGACGTGTAGGCCGACATCACCACCGAAGTTTGCGCGAATAACCTTAGCACCAGCGTATTCAAATAGTCTAGAAATGGAGTCACCAACGACGCTCGTATATAAATGGCCGACGTGAAGAACTTTAAAGGGGTTAGGATCGCTAAATTCGCAGATAACGGTTTTTCCAGCGAAGTTATCTGATTTTATGCTTTGTTCAAAATCATCATTTAGACTATTGATTTCCTTAGACAAATAATCGTCAGATATATTAAAGTTTAGAAAACCTGGGTTTGAAATGTTAGCGTTTAATTTCTCGTTTAGCTCTTTCGCAATGTCCATCGGAGATTTATGAAGCTCTTTTGCAAGCTTCAAAGGCGCATTCGTAGAATAATCAGCGTCTATATTCTCTGGCGACGGGGTAATTTCGGGATCAAAATCAAGATTGTATAAATTTTTAATGACTTCTTTTAGGTTTTCCTTGATCTCTTGCATAAAATAATTATACCATATTTATAGGGATATGATATAATGAGGATTATCTGCGGGTATCGTATAACGGCTATTATGTATCCTTCCCAAGGATGAGACGAGGGTCCGACTCCCTCTACCCGCACCAGTGAGTATAAACAGCCTCTTAAGAGGCGTTTTTTATCTCTTATAGATACTTTTATCGTATAGATATGTTTTTTGGTAGCTTAACTTCTCTACTTCCAAAGAGCGTCCAGCCTCGTCTAATACTTCAATTGGTTCAATATCAGGAATATTGCTTGTTTGTTCACCAAAATCTAGTATGTAAGTACTATAGTTTACGATTATTGTATTGTAATTTACTTTTTGATTCTTAAAACAATTGTAGTTCATCTCTTGTAATGACTGTTGTCCGCTTTCTAGTAATGCCTTATTGAGCGCTGTAGATGAATTCTGGAACCTGCTGTTTATCTCGATGAAAAAGACTTCCCCATCACAGATAATAGAGTCTATTCCTAAAACACCCAAGTAACCATTTTTGCGCAAATCGTCTCCTATAATTTTTGCATATTTGTCCGTCTTTTCTTTTATTTCATTAGACAAAGTGTTAAAGCCAACAAAATCACATCCTTTGTAGACAAGATGGTCATACTGGTTCTCGATAATCTGGATAGAAGACGGCAAAACTATCGTCTCATCTTTGGAAAGCATTAGGTGGGTATTTGTTGATATTGAATCTTTGCGATATACGGTAACAAGATATTGATCGTCATTATTTAATAGTGCTTTTTGATTGTTATCGTGGAATATGAATGTTCCGCTGCCGCCAGACCCACTTTTTGATTGCACTACATATTGTCTGCTATCGTCGTTAAACAATTCCGTAAGTTTTTCGCAACTTATTTCTCTCCCGAATAAAATATGATGTTGGAGACAAGGAACTTTTGTTTTAAAATATTCTCTTGCGAACAATTTATCGCTCATTTTATTAATTAAAGCTTCGTCGTTTAGACAAATAATACTTTTATTTCCTTTAAAATATTCCAGGGCTTTTATTTGGTTATAAAACATAAACTCCGCATCTGGGTATTTGGCCAAAATATTGCTCATCTGTGACTTTTGATAAGCTGTCATAATGGCATCATTTTTTTTGTCATTATGGTTTAGATTTTTATTTATAGCTTGATTAAGCGGTTTTATACCTTTCTGTTTATTCCCGAAAAAAATAATAGAATCTTCAAAAAATCCTTTCACATAACATATTTCTGATTCTCTTATTCCCATCCAATACAATTTATTATTCATGATTTTTGAAATACCTCCTATTACTTATAAATATATCATAGTTGACTTAATGCATAAAAAAAGAAAAAAGGTATTAATAAGATTGGAAATAAATAATGAGATTAACTGTGGTATAATAATTGAGTACGAACCTCATATAGAGTCGTGCACCAAGTCCTCTTTAGGAGGATTTTTTATTTGCCATCACCAGTATAGCGCCAAATGGCATACCACTCGTTTTTGTCGTATCCTCCGGCTGTAGTCTTGTAGTAAAAAGGGCTGAGGTGACCGAAGCCGCCACCATTAGAGTAAGAAGTGTGCGCGAAGATAAAATCTCCATTATAACTAGAGCTGTTACTTACATATGTCGAGTGACTTCCCTCGGCGATATGGCTAAGACCATCTTCGGTTTTAACATAAATAGCAATATGGCCAAGATAATATGTATTGCCGTCAAATTTTAATTTATAGCTATCATGTTTACTAGAGGTTCTATAGACGAGGCGAACATCACCAGGCTTATAGTGGGATTCGTAGCGACCGGCATTATTAGCGGTCCCAGAAGTAGAACTACTGGTTTTACTATTGTTTTTAGTGTTTACTGCGGTCCAATTTTGATCTCCACGTGCGAAGTATCTGGCTTGGCTAGGAAGGCCAAACGGCATTTTAATCGTAGTTTTACCAAGACCTTTGACCCCGTAATAGATAGAAATAGCGGCAAATCTATCACAGCTGCGTCCATATAAATATCCTTTATCGGTCGTGTACCATGAACCACTGCAACCTAGACCGTAATAGTTATCGCATTTGTTGCTGGCAAGGCTATTACTCTCAACCGAATTGCGTCGATTGGTGTTAGTGTAATATGTTTTTGCAGCAGTTTTAAACTCTGGGGTAGGAGCAACAGTGAAACGATTAACTGTTTTACTATATGGAGAGCCTAAAGTCACTTTATGTGACCAGCCGGCAGATTTATTAGAGGCAATCATAGTATCATCACTGGTATAACCATCAGGCCAGGCTAAAGTGATTGCAGCAAGGTTAATATTGTTCATTTTTGTAAAGTGGGCTTTTAAGGTTAGTCCAGACCCGTCAGACTTAAAGGTAGATAGACAAGTTGTACAACCGGCATAAGGATTGTGCCCTTCGTTCTGACCGGCTGGAGCATACTTTTTGCCATCACTTCCCTCCCAGTAATCAAAGTAATACCCTTCCTTAGTCCATTTTTGATAAGTGCTCGAATTGAGATTATAGACATTAGAATATCTAGTCCCTGCGAAGTTTGCGAGAGGTTTAATGGTGTGGCTATCGCCAGTTGAAACGGTATATGATTTGCTGCCGTTTTTATCATTGTTGCTTAGATAGGTGACTGTATTTTTCTTCGCGGTTCTAGCACAAGTTGCGGTAAAAGTAGTGTTAGCTTTAACGGTACCGCTAGATGGAGACCAGCTTTTACAGGTCGTATCATACCCAGTAGCAGAGGTAGGAGTGGCGATTATTTTAGTGCCATTGCTGAATGTAATGGTATTACCGCTAGATGAATAAGTCGTATTGTATGGGATGGTGGCAGAGCTAGAAGAGACTGAACCATAAGATGAATCTTTGACTTTAAAAGTCATAGTGTAGTTTTTCGCGGTTCTAGTACAATTCGCTGTGACAGTAAAACCGCCAGTAACTGTCCCACTAGCTGGAGACCAACCACTACAAGAAGTGTTGTAGCCAGTGGCACTAGTAGGAGTAACAGTAACGGTGCGTCCGTTACTAAAAGTGAGAGTATTACCGTTAGATGAATAGGTCGTATTGTATGGAACCCAAATTTCACTAGCATTGGCAGTGCCGTAGGATGAGTTATTTACTTTAACGGTAACGCTGTATGAAAGAACGGTGCCAATGCAATTAGCCGTAACAGACATATTGCTGTTGACGGTGCCGCTAGCCGGAGTCCAACTGCCGCAATAAGTACTATAGCCGGTAACCTTTTTTGCTGTAGCAACAATAGTACGACCATCGCTAAAAGTGAGGACGTTGCCACTAGAAGTAAAAGTAGTGCCAGCAGCAACTTGGGTAGAAGTACGATTTGTAGAACCATAGGTCGAATTGCTAGAAGCGCTGGTAACTGTGTAGTAGGTGATTGACGGTTCGGGTTCAGGGTCCGGTTCGGGTTCAGGAGCCGGTCCAGGATCAGGAGTCGGTTCTGGGTTAGGATCTGGTTCGGGTTCGGGGGTCGGTTCGGGCTCGGGGGTCGGTTCAGGAGTTGGCTCGGGTTCAGTATAACCTTCAGTTAGAGTAATTTCCTGTTCAATATCGTCAAACTCAAACGATACGTCGTAAGAACCCGGCGTGATTTCGTTAGGAACAGTACAGGTAATAGTAATGAAATGGTTAGATTCAGTATTAAGATTCGGAGAGACACAATCATGTTCTCCAATTGTAATTGAAGGAGCATCTATATTCATGTCGCCATTTTTAACTAGTGGAGTAGTAATTGTAACTGTGCGAGATGACTCATCGGAACTAGGTGTGACGGCAATAGGATCTGAGGTTTTAGCAATAATAGTATAGTGGACGGTTCCTTTGTAAAGACCGGCGGTAAAATCATCTCCAACTTTAGCAGCATAATACACCTTTGTTTCGCCAGGTTCGGTAGCATGAGCGACTAAAACTTCCTGACCTTCTTTAGGAACAGATGAAAAGATGGAGCTGTTAGGGTCAGTATTGAAGCCCCAAGAACCATCACTAAGAGAAACGAGATTAGTATTTTCGGTAAAGGTGTATTCTGAGTTGTCAGCATGGAGAGCGTTGTCAGAACCGGCAGACATGAAGATATAATATTCAACGCCCGGTTCGGTTTCTACATTGACTGTATCTACAGCCCGAGCTATGGATTCACGATAGACAATTTGGCTGGCAATATTTTCGGTAGTGTCAACTACGAGATTAATGGCAGAGCTGGCGTCGCCTTTAATGCTTGAAAGATAATGGAAAGTCGTGCCGAGACCGCCAGTTACAACAAGAGCGAGAAAAACGAAAATTATTAATTCTGTAGAACGAGTAGATGGTTTATGATTGTCAAAGAAATGTACAAGTTTATCAAAAAGCGTGAAATGGATTCTCGACCAATGGAAAATACTAAGATGTTTTTTGAAGATAGAGCGTAATTTCAGAGTCGTAAAAATGCCAACAGCTGCTAGGATGATAACAAATACGACTGGAAAACTTTGGGTAGCAATTTCTCCTACAGCGGAAAAGAACCCGGTGTTCGGAACAACAATACCGGCAGCTTCGGCGGAGTCTTCAGTGTAAATTGTAATATAAGTACTAAAGAGGGCTTCTTCTTCCTCTTCATCTAAATTCGTAAAGCGGGCAATAATTTCGTGTCGGCCTTCGGATAAATTATTGAGGTAATCTTTTTTAAATGAGATCGTTGTATAATCCCCAGAAAGCGTAAATTCTTGTTTTTCGGTAAGAACCTGATCATCTAAAGAAATACTAACGAATTTGTTTTTTGCTAAATAAAAGGTGAGGATTGCTTTCGTATTACGATTAATAACCCAGTCTTGTCCAGCCTCCCAAATCATAATGTCTTCGCCTTCGTAGTCTTCAGAACTACTATCGTCCACTGGTTCAGTAACTTCGAAAACAATTTCAGTAGAATTATCTGCATAAACACTGGAGTTTAGACAGGTAACTCCCCCGATTAAAATTAATACTAAGAGAATAAAGATTTTATTTTTATTCATAAAAATTTATACGGCCTTTCTTAACACTATTTAACCAAAACATAAGGATTTTGTCTAGTTTCTACGAAAGGCTTTGGAATCGCTACGATAAAGAATCAACGCGCAACCAGAAAAGATTAAAAATGCAGCCTTACCGACCGCAAAAACATCTAGTTTAAAAATCGAAGCCACAATTAAACTAACCGGGATAAAACTAAGCAGAATAAATGATCTGTGCAATGCGGTGTGTTTACCTTTTTGCAGAGTAAGCATAGTTTATTTTTTTGTGTTTGATGTTTGTTTTTGACCTTTCCGGTTATTATTATAACAAAACATAAGGGGTTTTGTCAACCTCTATAATAGTTTATTCCGTTTCTTGAACAGTGTATTCTTCGTTTACCGATTCGGAATTATTTATTTTAATATATTCTTTGATCTTCCCTTCTTCTTTCAAAACATTGAAACGTCGGTCAAATTCGGTGAACGGAACTTTGATTGAAACGAAATTAACTTCGGCTTCGGTCTTCTTAATCAATTTAACGAAATAATAACCGTCACCATTCATTGAAACGAATTTACCGCTACTTTCACCAGGCTCAAGCTTAGAAGCTTCGGAGGCGCGTCCACCATCAATGTTTTTATTATCGACAAGCCCGCCGGTTTCCTCATAAACCACTGAATCACCTAATTGTTCAGCGACACTTTTGTAACTATTACTAGAGGATAAAATATTTTCAACTTTTTCGGCGATTCTATTCGCGGTCTCATCAATTTTTATTTCAACCCTGGCTTTAGCTAAAGTAAGATAAAGCATTCTTTCGTATTCGCTTTTTGTTAAACCAAAGTTGTCTTCAATAATCTTAAGAAAACCTTCTTCACTACGATCTACGCCGCCAATTTTAAGATGTCGTTCAAATTCATTTTTTATGTCTTCTTCAGACACCGTAATGTCTAGTTCATTGGCGAGCTTAAGGGCATAGGCATATTTTTCCGATTCAAGAAGAGCAGCGGTTTTATATTCGTTATGAAGATAATCTATTGATGTGGTGTTAAATTGGCTACCGGATTGACGTTCGATAGACGTCATGCTACTACGGTAAAACATTAGATAATCAGAAAAACGGACGTCTTCTGAGTCGACTGTAGCAACCGGAACTGGAAAGATTTCTGTAATTCTAAAAAGAAGTTCGCCGGTCATGCCGAGACGATAGAGCGCTAGATAACCGCTAAAAACAAGAATTGCAAACATTACAAAAGCGATTAAAATCGTACTGATAACAACACGATGTCTCGTCCACTGGAGCGGATATTTAAACTTGCGGCCGCGGGCGAGGACCTCTTCGCGACGTGCCTCAACTTTCTCTTGTTCAGTAGTTTTCTTCTCTGCTTTTTTCTTTAACAGGTTCATGGTATAATTATAACATATTTCGTGGCCCGGTAGCTCAATGGATAGAGCAATTCCGTCCTAAGGAAGAGGTTGTGCGTTCGACTCGCACCCGGGTCACCATTTTTTTATGATAACCATTTAGAAATATAGTGAATATAACTGATAAATTCTTCAGTGGGTTTATCAATATAGGCGCTAGTAATAAACATAGCTTTAGCGAGACGACGAAGCGCGACTTTTTTTCGCAAAACATCGTCGGCGTTTAGCTCGTCGAGGATTTTTTCGCATAATTCATCATCTTCAAAATACATGAATTCAGCGGCTTCGTCGTAATAACCACTATCACTAAAATCAATTACTCCAACTTCATGGTCTTCGTTGATGAATATATTGTTCTCCCATAAATCTCCGTGCGAGAAAACTAGTTTTTCGCCTAGATCTAGTAATTCTTTCGGCATCTCTTCTAGCATGTAGTTTTTAATCTTTGACATTTCTGATTCAGAAAAAAAGCGATTTAAAATAGGGAGACTGCGTTCGAAACGTTTTTGCCAAGTTTTAATCTCGTCGGCAAGATGGCTAGAAGAGGCCTTTTCAGGAGTTAATTGTCGAAGTTTAAAAATAAAATCAGCTAACGTCTTAGCTATTTTTGTTTTTTCATCTTCATTTAGTGAAGTTTCTTTAATAGATTTTCCAGTTACACCATATAGCCCAAGGAAACGATCTTCTTCGTCTTGCCAGCCGACGGATTGAATTTTCACGCCTAGAGGTTTGTCTTTAAGATAGATTAATGCTTGGGCTTCGTTATGGTATCCAGCATCTGCGCGTTTTTTGAACTTAAAAACTTTTTTACCATTATCAATAATGTAGCAACGACTAAAGGCTCCTAGGTCGCTAAAAGCTATTTTATCGGAATTAACTTCGGCTAGATATTTTACTATCTCAACTTCATCTTGTTGCATAGTGTAATTTTAACATACCATGATATAATATGATTATGCATAAGGTTAAATCCGCAATTTTCTTGATTATATTCTTGTTAGTGACGGTTGGAATGGGTGTAAGTGTTTATTTTTCGATTGAAGGCGATTCGGAAGTAGATTATGTGGTTGAGACTAACGTCCCGTTTGCGCCTTTTGAATTTTATGACAGTCAACGACAAATCGCCGGAGTTGATGTAGAGATTGTAAACCGGGTGGCGGAAAAAATGAATAAGAATATTCAGATTAAAAATGTTGAGTTCGATGTGATTATTGATAACGTAGAGGCGGGTAAAATTGCCGATGCGGGGGCGGCGGGATTAACAATCACGCCGGCACGCGAAGAGAAAGTAAACTTTACGATTCCCTATTATACGTCGGTGCAATATGTGATTTTTAGTAAAGATTATCCGCCGACGCTACGCGATAACCATGTAGTGTGGGAAGCGCTAGCTGGGTATACGCTTGGATCGCAGACTGGTAGCACGGGTTATCTATTTGTACAAGATGAAATCGATGAAGGTGGTGTTTTGGCGGATACTGGGACAAAAGTTAAAGGAATCGATTCACACCAATTAGCGGCTGACGCAATTAATGCACATATCATTGATTTTGCAATTGCGGATGAGTTAGCGGCAAAGTTTATTGTTGAGAAAAATTCGTGGCTCGAAGCACTGCCGTTATATTATTCAGGTCCGACTCGGGAGGAAGATTATCCAGTTGAGGAAGCATATGCGATTGCGGTGAATAAAAATCGAACTGAACTACTTGAAGCATTCAACGAGGTCCTTGCGGGAATGATAAGTAAAGATGAGAACGGCGAATCTGAAATTGATAGATTAGTATTAAAATATATGGGGCTAAAAGATGAATGATTTCTTTTCTAAAGTAGGAGAACTATTTAGTACATCGGAATATATCGATTCTTTGCTACATGGATTTTTGTTAACAATTCAAATTGCGTACTTTGCTATCTTAATTGGGTTCTTACTCGGAACTATCATCGCATTAGTAGATACGGCGAAACCATCAAAATGGATGGCAGTGCCGAAGTTTATTTGTAAGGTTTATACGACAATTATTCGCGGAACACCGATGGCGTTGCAATTATTCATCATGTTCTTCGTCATCTTCGCAATTAAAGGTTTCCCAAGTATTATCACGGCAATTATTGCGTTCGGGTTAAATTCAGCGGCTTATACGGCCGAAGTAATACGAGGCGGGATATTGTCAGTAGATAAGGGACAAACTGAGGCAGGACTAGCTTTAGGATTATCAAACTTCACAATTTTTTGGAAGATTGTGGCGCCGCAGGCAATAAAAAATATTATTCCGGCGCTCGGAAATGAAATTATTACTGTAATTAAGGAAACTGCAATCGTAAGTATGGTTGGAATGTACGATCTTAATATGGCAGCAAAGGATATTGGTTCGGGTCAAAACATGGCAAGTTACTTAGTTCCAATGGTAGTAGCAGCCCTATTCTATCTTGCAACAATTTACTTAATTACCTTCCTAGTTAGACAAGTCGAAAAAAGTTTAAGAAAAAGTGATTTAAGGGCGGAAAAGTAATGGAAGAAAATACTGATTTAAAGATAAAAAACCTACATAAGGTATTCGGGAAGAATAAAGTTTTAAACGGCATTGATTTTGAATTAAAAGAAGGCGAAAGAGTTGTTATCCTCGGGCCCTCTGGTTCCGGTAAATCGACTTTTCTTAGATGTATTAACTGGATGGAAGAGCCAACTTCGGGGGAGATATATCTCGATGGAGTTTTAGTGACTGAGAAAAATATCCGGAAGATACGTCGAAACATCGGGATGGTATTCCAGCATTTTAATTTGATCAATAATCTAACTGTAATGGATAATTTAATTCTTGCGCCAATGAAGCTAAAACTCATGAAGCGAGCCGAAGCGGAAAAACGAGCGAAAGAATTATTAAAGCATATTGGACTTCTAGACAAAGCTGATTCGTTCCCTGCTTCGTTATCAGGCGGGCAAAAACAAAGAGTCGCAATTATTAGAGCGATGATGCTTTCGCCGGAGGTATTACTATTCGATGAACCAACTTCGGCGCTTGACCCGGAATCAATTGGAGATGTTTTAAGTTTAATTCGAGAACTAGCAGACCGCGGAATGACAATTATGATCGTGACGCACGAAATGAGTTTTGCGAAAGAAATTGCAACGAGAATTGTGTTTATTGATAAAGGTAAAATTATTGAAGAAGGAACACCGAAAGAATTCTTTACAAAACCAAAAACTCCACGAGTACGGGAGTTTTTGAAAAAAGTATTATAAAAAAGACGGGGCCTGCCGCGCATTCTCCCCCAAAATTTTTGCTCTTCGCAAAATATTTTGGGGGCCCCCTATGCGCGTCACCCGTCTATCTTGTATACTTCTCGTTCAAATCGCTGTAGTCGTAGAGTTCGTTGCCATTGAACCAAAGGTCAATCTCTTTTTTCGCTTCTTCAATAGAGCCGGAGGCGTGAACAAGGTTAGGGACGCCAGTGCCTTTGGCGTCGGAATAACCAAAGCTCATGTGCGAGTAATCACCGCGGATGGTGCCCATTTCTGCGGATTTTGGTTCAGTCGGACCAACAATCTTACGAACGAGAGGTTGCGCTTCGACACCCTCTAGAACCATCGCAATAACTGGACCACTCATCATATACTCAACGTTGTAACGGAAAGCCGTTTCGCCACGGCGAGTAATCATTTGGCCAATGTCTTCATAGTGCTGACGATAAAGGTGTTCATCCGGCATAACCATTTTCATACCAACAATCTTTAGACCAACACGTTCGAAACGTTGAATAACTTCACCGATGATGCCACGTTGGACAGTATCTGGTTTTAAGACTACTAAAGTACGCTGAATATAATCTTGTGATTTTGCCATATTTTCTCCTTTTTAAAATTATATCATATAATATAGATATGGATATTTACGATCTCATTAATGATTTTTTGGAACATCTAGAGGTTGAAGCGGGACGAAGCAAGAAGACGATTGAAAACTATCGATTATACCTAGAGAGGTTTGTTGAGATATCTTTAGAGATTTTAAATAAAGACGAAATGAAACCGAGCGATATTACGAAGGAACTCCTTCGGAAATATCGATTAAAACTAAACAGATATGGCTCGGAAAATGGCGACGAAGACTTAAAGGTAATAACCCAGACTTATCATTTAATTGCACTTAGGGGATTCTTAAAGTATTTAGCTAGGCGAGAGATTAAATCACTTGACCCGTCTTTAGTAGATTTACCGAGAGTGGCGAGAAAGCAAGTTACTTTTTTACACTTTGATGAAGTTGAAGATATGTTAAATCAGATTGATACGACGACTGAATCGGGGCTTAGAGATAGAGCGATTATAGAATTATTATATTCCGGAGGCCTAAGAGTTTCGGAACTAGTCGGATTAAATCGTGACTCGATTAATCTAGAGCGACGCGAGTTTATGGTGCGTGGGAAAGGATCGAAAGACCGGCCAATATTTATTAGTCAGTCAGCGGCCGACCGAGTACAAGATTATCTAGACGCAAGAACTGATTCCCTACCAGCTTTGTTTTTAAACAATTCGCGTAATACTCAAGCGGTAGATACTTCTGGTAATTATCGACGGATGACAGCGCGGTCGGTAGAAAGAATCATCGAAAAATATGCTAAACTGGCCGGGATTACGAAGCATGTGTCCCCACATACCTTAAGGCACTCATTCGCAACGGATTTATTGATGAATGGAGCAGATCTTAGGTCGGTGCAATCAATGCTTGGGCATGCGGATATTTCAACGACACAGATTTATACGCACGTGACAGATAAGCACCTACGCGAGGTGCATGAAAAGTTTCATTCGGAAACGAAATAATTAGTCGCCAAGACCTTCTGGATCGTAAAGACGGATGACAGTGGAGATTGTCGACGGGGTTTCAGAACCCATGCCATACCAGCAAGTACGAATATAGAAATCGAAGTAAGCAGCGGCGTTGCCAGTACCAACGATGTTAGTGGTACCCGGGTCGACAACAGCGAGTACGTAAATACCTTCGGCATATTTAAGATCGGAAGTGTCGCTAGGTTTATCGATTAAGGCATCTTGGTTACTTTCTTGGGCATCAGTGTAAACGAGACGAGGATAAGTAGTAGTCATTTTAAATACACTAGAATATTGATTATATACTTTATTTATATTAGATACGGTTAGATTACTAAGTTTTCGCGGATTGATGACAAAGGCTTTACCAATCGGATCAGTGGAAGGGTTAGCATAGATTTCTTGACAGCTCGAAGGAGAATATTGAAGGAATTTTGCGTTATTATCAGCAGTGTTCTTTTTCGGGTTGTAAGCATTATTGACAATTTGTTTCCAAAGTTGAGTGTACGCATCTTTACCTTCGCCAGACTCTTTATCGGCAAGATAAGCGGCATGGATAAAACGGAGAGCCTCAGCTTGGGTATCGATTTCTTCACGCGCAAGAGTCGTTTCGAGAGCGGTTTGGGCGTTTGAAGTGCCACTAACCATGACGGCAACAACTGCGATTGCGACCATTGAAAAAATCCCGATGGCTAAAGTTACTTCAATCAGCGTATCACCCTTTTTTACCATAAGCTTATTATAACATACTTAATAAAAAACTAGAAAAAGCGTAGACGATGAAAAAGGCCGCAACAAGAAAAGGACCAAAAGGAATTTTGGTATTTTTCCCTTTTGCTTTCGGAAACATAATAAGACAAGCAAGAAGATTCGATAAAAAGAGCGTAAGGAGCGCAAGCCAAGGATGGCCGAGGGCGAAACCAATCGCCGCTCCGAGTAGCCAGTCGCCATCACCAACCCATTTACCTTTAGAAATAAGATATAGCGCTAGATAGATACCGCCAAGAATAAAAACGGATAGAATGAGGTCGGTAAGTGATAAATAGGTTAAATGATAACAACCCACAATTGCGGCACAGATGATTGAAATGATGAGAAACGAAACGGGCAATTCTCCATAAAGACCATCATAAATAGCGAGGAAGGCTAGGCTTAAAATCAGGATAAAACCAATAAAGAAAATAGCATAAGATAAGGGACGTCCGGCGAGGAAGAGATTTAAGGCGGAGTTACTTAAAGATGCACCAAAGAGGAAAAGTGAGAAGGCGAGGCCGAGACCAAATTCGGAAAGAATTTCAGCAGCCCCGATTTTTTTACCACATTTACGGCATTTTCCTTTTAAAATAAGCCAAGACACTATCGGAATATTATCGTACCATTTCAATTTAGTTTTACAGTTCAGACAAATAGAGCGCAGTCCAAGCTTTTTATGATCTTTGTTCCCTTTTAAATGTAGACGGCGAGCCTGGCAACAAAGAAATGAACCGAAGCAAGCACCGATAATAAATAAGATAATTAAAGCAATAAATCCCATAAGTTTATTTTAACATAGCTAGGGTTGATATTTAAGTGAAATAAACTATAATTAAGCATAAGGAGAGATATGAAAAAGAGATATTCAAAAGAGGGATTTACAATTGTTGAGATAGCATTAGTGCTCGCGATGGCGGGTTTAATATTCTTAATGGTCTTTGTCGCATTGCCAGCCGTACAAAGAACGCAGAGAGATGCGGAAAGGCGAGATGATGTCGGGACTTTACTCACGGCAATACAGAAATATCAGAATAATAACCGCGGGGCTTTACCGACGACTAATGGTACCAGCGAAATAGAAACGAGTTGGAACAATAGTTGGAATGATTCGAATAAACCCAATGAAGGAACATGGGGACGTTTGTACTATAGTTTTCTCGGAAAAGAATTTACGGACCCAAGAGGCAATAATTATACTATAGTGGCAAAAATGTGCTCGGCCAATGCTGGAAGCACATGCTCTGGAAATATTAATAGTGTCGAAGGAAAGACGTTTGAGGAAAACGCTTATAAGATGTATATCGCGGTTGGAGCAATTTGTGATGGTTCGAAGGCAGTCGGCTCAAGTAACCCGAGGAAAGTGGCGATAGTCTATAAAATGGAAGGAGCGGGAGCATACTGCGCTAGCGCACAATAATGTCAGAATAAAAAATCGCCCCGCAGGGCGATTTTTGTTAGGCTTAACTATTGGCTAGCTGAGCAGAAGGTTTGAGTACCGCCTTCGAGGTAGCCAAAGATGGCAAATGCTCGGGATGAGCTATTGTATGTAGGAGCAGCAAACCCGTTGGTATGAGTTTTTGAACAGTCTGCATTGAGAACTACATAAACGTTAAACTCTTTTGGTTTCCCACTTGATAAATTAGGAGCGCCAGTTAATGGACAAACTGCAGTGGTGCTGGTGCTACCACATTTGACTGCCGTCAAAACATAGGCATGTCCATCCGGATCTTCACCCGCCTCATTAATATACGTCTTCGCATCAAGCGTTTTGGTATTCCCCGAAGGGATAAGGTTGGCTAACTTCCCGTTGTTGTTCGTCGCAAAGTTTGAAATAGCCGTTGAAAGCATTGAGTAGTCGTTGCGGCGTTGAGTATCACGCTGCGAACGCTGTAATGCCGGCCAAGCGATGAAGACCATGAGGAAGATCAAACCCGCAATCGCAAGAACGAGCACGACTTCGATGATCGTAAAGCCTTGTTTAGTTTTAGTATTTGATTTTGCCATAAATAAATCCTTTCTAATAGATTTTTAAGCTTAAGCTTATCATAGCGTAAATTTCATAAAAAATCAAGGGCTATTTAAACATTGACGGAGTTGACGAGTGAATAAATCGGAAGTAGGGTACCGCCGATGACGACACCGATAAGACCGGCCATAATAACCATTAAGATCGGTTCAATCATCGTAGAGATATTATTAATCTGTTCATCAAGTTCGTTTTCGTAAACCTGGGCGGCTTTACCGAGCATTTCGTCGATTTTACCAGATTCCTCACCAATACTAGCCATCTGAGGGACAAGCGGGAGCATGTATTCCCTATCCTTTAAGGATTCGGAAAGAGGTTTGCCGCCTTTAATAATGTCGAGGGACTTATTATATTCTTCCTCAACAATAGTATTGTTAACCGAATCGATTGAAATTTTAACCGAGTCGAGCATCGGAACACCAGTAGCTAACATCATTTCGCAAGTACGAGCAAAACGTGAAACATAGAGCTTTCGGAAAAGTCCGCCGAAAATCGGAACTCTGATTTTAAAGGTGTCCATGGTCTTACGACCGACAGTAGTATTTTTGACGGCATAGAAGATACCGCCAACGATGCCTGCAAGGATAAGTAAAACAAGCCACCAGAATTGTCCGAAGAAATTCGTAACATCAACTAGGAATTTAGTTAAGCCGGGGAGTTCTTGATGCATGTCATTATAAAGATTCTCGACCTGAGGAACAACTGCGATCATCATGAAAGCTAGGACTGCGATAATAACTACGAGGATGATACCCGGATAGACGAGTGCACCACGAATTTTAGACATCATGGCGGCATCTTTTTCCTCTTGGTCAGCAAGGCGTTTTAAGGCAAGATCGAGAGTACCAGAGGTTTCGCCGGCTTGGATTAAAGCTAAATAAACACCATTAAAAATATCTGGGTGATTAGAAAACGACTCGTATAAACTTTTACCAGATTCAACATTGGCGAGAATTTCCTCAACGATAGATTTCATACTTTTGTTCTGGGTTTGTTCAGCAACGGTACGAAGACTAGTTGCGAGCGGAAGCCCAGCGCCAATCAAAGTCGCCATTTGGCGAGTAAAGGTAATACGGTCTTTTGTTGTAATGCGGTTCTTTTTATCGAACAATCCGGCACCCTGTTCAGTTACTACTTCAGGAATGTAACCTTGGTCAATCAAAAGGCGGCCGGCGATCTGTTCATTTTCGGCCTGGATGCTACCTTTTACAACTTTGCCGGTGTCTTTTTCTTTTGCTCTATAATTGAACCGTTTCATTTTACCCCTTTACTAAACGATTAAATTCATTAATATCGACGGCATATTCGCGCGCCGCATCGTAAGTAATCACACCAGTTTGAACAAGCTTCGCGAGCGTACGGTCCATAGTCTGCATGCCCTGGTCGGCACCGGTTTGGATAGCGGTATCGATTTGATGAGTCTTACCATCGCGAATTAATGCACGGATTGCGGAGTTAGCAATCATAATTTCAGCAGCAACTACACGACCGCCACCGATGGCAGGAACAAGACGTTGAGCACAAATGGCCATCAGCATATTAGCAAGCTGGGTACGGACTTGGGGCTGTTGGTGTGACGGGAAAACGTCAACCATACGGTCGATAGATTGAGCGGCGGAGTTAGTGTGTAAAGTCGCAAAGACAAGGTGGCCAGTTTCAGCGATAGTAATCGCGGCTTGAATGGTTTCGAGATCGCGCATCTCGCCGATTAATACTACATCCGGGTCTTCACGAAGTACCGAACGAAGAGCGGCCGCGAAGGAGAAGGTATCGTAATGAACCTCACGTTGAGCGATGACCGAACGAATAGATTTATGAGTAAACTCAATCGGATCTTCAATAGTAATAATATGGGTAGATTTTTCACGGTTAATTTTATCAACAAGAGCAGCGAGAGTAGTAGATTTACCAGAACCGGTCGGACCAGTAACAAGAACAAGACCGCGCGGGAATTCAGCAAAAGTCTCAACGATGGATGGCATACCTAGATCATGGATGCCACGAATTTGGTTTGGGATGAGACGGAAGGCAGCGGCAAGCTTACCGCGTTCGTGGAAAGCATTTACACGAAAACGCGCAACATCGCCGAAGGCAAAAGAGTAATCGAACTCTTTGTCTTTTATGAGGATTTTTTGTTGTTCGTCGTCTAAGGTCGCAAAAATTAATTCTCGTACAGTTTCTTCATTTAGCGGATTACTGCCATTAATTGGCGCGAGAGCACCATCAACACGAAGAATTGGCGGAAGGCCATATTGGATATGTAAATCGGAAGCATTGCGACGAATACATTCTTCAAGTAAGTTTTCAATTTTTGGTGTATTTAATTGCCCACTATTTTCCATAATTATATTTTACCATAAACATTACGATAAATCACTCGCAACGCGGTTTACCTCCTCCATTGTTGTTATACCAGATAGAACTTTCAGAATGCCGTCTTGGCGCATTGTGACAGTTCCCTTCGACCTAGCTAGCCTCATAATTTCGTTGGCAGTAGAATGACTAATAATCATTTTCTGAATATCTTCATCAACATCAATAGTTTCATAAAGACCGGCACGGCCGGAATAACCGCCCGGAGTTTCCTTAGTATCCATGCCTTTCGCAAGCATATAATGTTCATCGTTTTTAACTGGTAAGCCAGGATAACCAAGGTCTTCGCTTACGTCAGCGACCGAGTCTTTGTCTTTCGGCAAAAGACTTCCGACTATTTCATTAATTCCCTTTGTTTCGAGATCGGAAGATTTATATAGTTCACGTTTTTCAGTAATACGACGAACGAGACGCTGACCGATAACGACATTTAAGGTCGAAGCAAGTAGGAAGGGTTCGATACCCATATCAAGAAGACGTGGTAAGATACCGGCGGCTGAATTGGTGTGGAGGGTGCTAAAAACGAGGTGGCCGGTTAGAGCGGCTTGGACCGCAAGACCAGCAGTTTCGGAATCACGAATCTCTCCGACCATGACTACGTCAGGGTCTTGACGAAGAATAGAACGAAGACCAGAGGCGAAAGTAAGGCCGGCATCGACGTTGACCTGGATTTGGTTAATGCCGTCCATTTTATATTCGACCGGATCCTCCAAAGTTACGACGTTAATTTGTTCGGATTTAATTTTTTGGATTAGAGCATAAAGAGTAGTCGACTTACCAGAACCAGTTGGACCGGAAGTTAGAATCATGCCATTCGGTTTTTCAATACCAGCAAGGACTGAACGAAGAGCACGACCGGTCATACCCATTTTATCGACTTCCATCGAAACGCCTTTTTTATCAAGAAGACGAATAACGACTTGTTCGCCCCAAGTGACAGGAGAAATTGCGATACGAAGATCAATTTCCTTATCGTCGACAAGAACGGTGAACTGACCATCCTGAGGAATACGATGTTCATCGATTTTTAGATTCGAAAGAATTTTAATACGAGAAACAAGCGCAGGGGCAACGGTTTTAGGAAGATCCATGATTTTTCGAAGCACACCATCAATACGACAACGAATAACTAGTGAATTTTCAAGCGGTTCAATGTGAATATCGGAAGCTTTAGTTTTTGCGGCGTAACTAAGAATCGTAGTTAAGGCTTTACTGATTGGAGAATCTTGAACGATGGTTTTAACATTAGATTGGGCTTCCGAAATAGCTTCGGCGTTAGTTTCTTTAACCGCTTCTTTAACACCAGAAAGATCACCATGATATTTGTCTAGAATTTCACGAATACCACGTTCGCTCGACATCCAAACTCGAATAGGCTGGTTAATAAGGTTGGAAATATAGTCGGTCGCTTGGACGTTCGTAACGTCGACCATAGCAACGTTTAAAAGTCCGTCTTTTTCGCCAAGCGGTACGGCAAGGACACGTGAGGAAGCATCGCCTGGAATTCTTGCGAGAATGTCTTGGTCGATAGTAATATTCTTTAATTCAACATAAGGAACACCAATAATAATGGCGGTAGCATGGGCAACCATGTCGGGACTAATAATCTTTCGATTCAATAATTCGGATAAAGCCGAAGTTCCATTCGAATCGGCTTCGCCTTTGATACCACTAACAAGATTGCTGTCAGCTAAACCTTCACCAACAAGAAGGCTGATGATTTTTTCCTCGGCTTCTTTGGTTAGAAGAGCCATTAGAAATTCTCCTGGTCCGTCTCAGCTTCTTCGTTTGTTTCTTCGTCTTCTTCATCTTCGTCTGTATAGACTTCGATGCATTCACCATTTTCATTGTATTCGGCACAAGAACCGACATAGACTTCGACGGTCGGATTTAAAGCACGATAATTAAAGACTTCTGGATTCGGGCTTCCTAAATCCGCGTTGACAGTTGTTTCGACAGTTTTATAAGAGAAGTCTTCGATTTCTCCTGTGAAGAAATTGGTAACGAAAAAGGCAATTAGAAGACCCACAATGGCAGCGCCAATAGCTGAAGCTAAATCAGTTTTCATTCATTTTCCTCCGCTTGAATTATTTTATTCACTTCGACAACTGTTGATTCGTCACGATAAAATGCGGTAGCCTGACCACGGAAAGAAAGCGAAGAAGAACCGCTCCAGCTGATAGTCATGGTATTAAAATTAAATTCACGAATAGAGCGTTCGATGTTAGTCAATAATCTAGTGGTTTCTTTTGTGGTCGCGTCTTCGAGAGAAAGGTTGACAATAACGGCATTAAGACCAGCGCCTAAATCAGAAGCTTCGATGGTGCCGCTTGGGCTAAGGGTTTCTGGTTCACGACCAGAAAGAAGGAACAATTTATTCAAGCTAGCGAGAAGAGCTTCTTCGTTTTTAAAGGCAGGAAGGGCGTCAGGAATAATACGGAGCGCCGAACAGCCTTTAATGAGCTGGCTAGCGGCAACTAATTCTTCCGGAGTTTTAGCTTTGTCATAAATTTCGTTTAATTCTTTGTAGGTATAATTCTTTTCAGTTTTTGCATTAATACAACTAGAACCAGAGTCTTTCGGGACAGAATTCAAAGCTTCGTCGGCAGCAAGAGTTTCGAGAATGTTCGCACGAAGAGTACCCGGAATTTCTGAAATATCAATGCCATCCGGATCGCAAGCTTTTAATTCATCGTTTGAATAGGCTTTTGCCCGAGGAGATTTACAGACACCAACTGATTTAATGACGTCCGAATAAGCGTCAATGGCTTGGTCCTCGGCCATAATCACTTCAGCATTAAAGGAAATTTGTTTTGAAAAATGTATGACGAGCGAAATTGCAACGCCGAGGAAGATTGAAGCACCTAGAACAGCGAATAACATATATTGTTGGGCTTCGGAGATTTTAGCTCTTTTTCCTATAGCGACTTCTTTTGCCATTTTAATTCCCTCCATTCGTACTACAGGCGGTATCGCCTTCTTGACAATCTTTTGCACGCTCACCGAAGATGGATTGAATCTGGAGATAAGAGTCAGTCACGTTGCGTCGTTCAGACGGACCAAGAGCAATCATATGAGAATTGTTGAAATCAAAGACTTCAGGAGCTAGGTTAATAACAGCGGAAAAGCGCAGGACTAATTCTTCGGAAGCACTTCGGCCGTTCGAAGATTCGAGAATATTAATTCCATCTGTACCATTCGGGACAAGAAGACAAGTATCATTAGTTTCTGTCCATTTCATCTTCGATTTTTCTGAAGCTTTTTCGCCCTTGTAGGTTATGCAGGCGCTTTCGAAGTGTTGGACGCCCGCGATTGTTCCGTCATCGGCGTTGATATAACCTTTGCTATACCAACTATCGAATTGCGGGGTGCGCCAGATTTTAACAACTTTGCTGTCGTTATAGTCTTCTAAGTCATAACCAGCGAAAGAAGTGATTTCTTTGTCGGATTCTTCTTTTGTGTCTGTGTTTTCAGTCTTATCGTTTGTTTCTTCAGACGTATTTTCTTCTTCTGATGTTTTTTCGGCAGTAGTGTTACAGCCTTCAGCCATAATATTCCAATAAGCGTATAAGCTCTTTTTGTCTGAATCATAGAAGTAGGCACCGTCAGAATCTTTTTCAATCATACAGTAAGCCGGAATAGTGTTGCCTTCTTTGTCGACATAGTTGCCGTAGTCATAGCGCATATATTCCATACTTTTCTTAAAGGCATCGAGTACGTTGTAATCGATGAACGGAGCCTGGCCAGCGTTTGCCTGGGCTTCCAAACTGAAGGTCGGGGTTTCTTCAGAAACAAGATCAACTGTTAATTCCGAAATTTCGATGCTGTCGGGACTATCGGTCGGGATTAAAGCTAGAAGAATATTAAAGGTACGCGAAGCGACGGTTTTGTTTTCGGTGATAGCTGTAATGTTGTCGACCTGGTCTTTGATGGTGAGAAATTCATTTAAGTCGCTGTAGGAATTAAGTTTACTTGAAAAGGTTTCAAGCAGGCCTTTTTTGTTGTTAATGGCGATTTGTTGGCCACCAACAATAACACCAAAAATAAAGACGATAGCTACACTAGCAGAAGCAACGATGATGGAAAGGAAGAGGATAAAATTCCTCAATTTCAAAGTCCTTATCATCTCGTTTTTAATATCAGGTACGAGGTTAATTTCGAGAGCCATTAGTCATTACTCCTTTCCGATAAGCCAATTGCAACAGCAAATTCGCTAGCGACGTTCATGAGGGCCTGTTGTTGTTCAGGAGTCGTGCGAACGAGCTGCCATGGGTTTCCTTTCATGGTCGGAACGTTAGTTTTAGCTTCAATATACTCAGCGAAGAGCGGAATCATACCGGCATAGCCAGAAAGCACAATACCACCGATTTTGCCACCAATGTATTTCGTTTGGAAGAAACGAACGGACTTAGCAAGTTCGGAAGCGAAATTGTCGAGATGAGAATTAAGCATTTTGAAGACTTGACCTTCGACTTGGTGTTCATCGAGACCAAATTTCAAGATGAACTGACGGGCTTGATCTTCACGAACGTCAAGACCACTCGCGACAGCTTTGACTAAGACGCCGAAACCACCAGGAATTGAACGAACAAGACGAGGTTGGTTCTTAAAGACAATGGCAAGATCGGTCGATTTTTCACCGAAATCTACGACGAGGGTCGCGTCAATGGCGCCAGGAATAGCAAGAGAACGCGCCATAGCAAGAGGCTCCGGTTCCATTGCAACAATATTCAAGCCAGTTTTTTCAATCATTTCCATGACCGATTCGGCATAGTCTTTTGCGACTGAGCTAACGAGGACTTCAGTACGAGCCGGGTCATTAGGACTCGGGCCAAGGATGATATAGTCGGCTTTCGCATCGCTCATTGCCATCGGGACATATTTATCAATTTCGTATTTGAAAGTTTTTCGGAGTTCTTTTTCTGGTAAAGTATCAGTTTCAACGATAGAAGTGAAAGTTTTGCCAGCCGGCAAACCAACTGCAATATTTTTCGTTTTAATACCAGCCTGATTTACGGCACCAAGAATCGCCTCGCCGAGACGTTTTTTACCTAAATCAGAAGAATCTTGTGTGAGTTTTGGATCGATAGGAATGTAAGAATATTTCTGGAGCACCCAACCATGTTGGCTACCGCCAGAAAGCTGAACAATTCGCATCGAATTCGTCCCAATGTCTAGGGAGAAAAAGTCGCCCACGCCATGTAATAAGTTCATAAGACCATTATAAGCTTAAACTTTTTATTTTTCAAGCATTAAATAATAAAATCTTTCAATATTGCCAGTCTTCCCTTTTAACTCGTTGTCTTTTTTCTTTAAAATGACAAAATGATTATGTTTTAACCATGTTTCAAAATTTTTAATAATATCACGACGAATGGTTTCATTTTTTACGACGCCATTTTTTAGTTGGTTTTCTTTTGCTTCGAATTGTGGTTTTAGCATGACAAGTAATTCAGTGTGTTTGTCGGCTAGATTTAGTCTAGCGTACTTTAAAATCTTCGTTAGGCTAATAAAAGAAACGTCAGCTAAAATGACATCCACGATACAAACATAATCAAAAATGTCGGTTTTTTCATGGAGTTCAACGCGAGGGTTATTTTTTAAGCGCGGCAACATTTGGTGCGTACCTTTTTCAACCGCGATGACTTTAAAAGCACCTTTTTCTAGGGCATATTCGGTAAAACCGCCGGTTGAGGAGCCGATATCGAGGACTACTTTATTTCTAAAATCAAAATTAAAGGCGCTAGCGGCGCCCTTAATTTTATAGTAACCTCTACTTTTTTCGTTCGCGGTAGTCATAGGTCTCCGTGTCGACCGAGACAATGTCACCTTCTTTAATAAAAGCAGGAACCTTAATTACGACGCCGGTCTCTAAGGTCGCGTCTTTCATGACGGAAGTCGAGGTGTCGCCTTTAACTGCGTTTTCGGTATAGGTAACGGCAAGCCAAAGATTTTTCGGGAGAACGAGGTTGATCGGAGTTCCGTTGTAGAACTGGATTTCCATTTCATCACCGTCTTTCATAAAATCTTTTGAATCGCCTACCATGTCGGCAGGTAATTCATATTGCTCAAAAGATTCAGGATCCATAAAGTAGAATTTTTCATCGTCTCTATAAAGATATTGAACCTTTCTCGTCGTAACTTCTGCGGGCTCGATTTTTTCTTGGCCCTTAAAAGTCTTCGGAAGTAAGGCGCCAGTGATGAGGTTTTTAACCTTCACGTTGACGATTGAGCCACCCCGGCCCATGACTTTTTGGGAATACTCAACCACTTTATACGGTTGTCCGTCTAAGGTAATAAGAGTATTTTTCTTTAAATCTGTTGGTCCGTACATTTTGCCTCCTTTTAATTATTTGAAATAAATGGTAAGAGGGCTAAATGACGAGCACGCTTAATCGCGGTTGCGAGTTGGCGTTGTTGCTTCGCGGATAAACCAGTTTTAGCGATTGGTTCAATTCGGCCATAGCTATCGATATATCTTTGAAGTGTCTTTGTGTCACGATAATCAAAGTATAGGTTTGGATTACTTTTTAACCTTTTCATTTTCTATTCTCCTTCGCTTTTTCTTTAGAATGGGACATCACTTAGGTCAATTTCTTCGTCCGGGATGTCATCAGGAATGTCGTTAGATGGAGCAGACTCGGTACTCGAGCTAGCGCCACCAGTCGGGGCTTGGCCAGTGAAGTTGAAATCTTCAACAACGATTTCGACGCGAGAGCGTTTTTGGCCACTGGTTTTATCTTCCCAGCTGCGTTGGTCGAGACGACCAGAAACGAGGACACCAGAACCTTTCTTCGCGTATTGACTAATCATTTCACCAAGTTTACCCCAGGCAGAACAATCGATGAAAGAAACATCTTCTTTCTGTTCGCCATTCGAATCACGATAAACGCGGTTAACGGCAACCGAGAAACTACAGACGCTAGCACCGTTCGGAGTAGTACGAAGTTCCGGATCCCGAGTTAAATTACCAGTAATAATTGCTTTACTAAATCCGCGCATGATTATTCTCCTTTTTCTTCACTTTTTTCGGCTTCGACTTTTTCTTCAGCTTTTTCAGCTAGAGCCGCTTTTCGACGTTCGTCGGTACGAACTAAGAGGTAACGAATAACTTCGTCAGAAATGTTTAAGGTAGACGAAATTTTCGCCGGGGCTTCGCTTGGAAGCGCAACTTCGAAGAAGTAGTAAATAGCGAAATCTTGCCCGTTGATCGAGTAAGCGAGACGCTTTTTCCCGTCAGCTTCTTCTTTTTCGATTTTCCCACCGTTCGCTTCGATAAGTTTTTTCACCTTATCAAGAGCAGGATCTAAATTCATCTCGAGGTCGGGATGAAATAGAACCGAGAGTTCATATTCTTTCATAGAAAACTCCTTTGGTTAAAGCAAACACAGATAAACTTGTTTGCTGAGCTAATATTAGAGTATATTATACTACACGTTGGCTAGTTGGTCAATCCCTGCGTGGATTGTCCAACGTCGCGCGTTCGGAAGACCGAATGCGAGCATTCGGTCTTCACTCACTGCGCTAGTTGGTCAAATTCTTCCATGGAAGAAATGAGGAGATCGCGAGGTTTGTTGCCGTTTTGGGGACCAATAACGCCAATTTCTTCAAACCAGATGGCAAGTCCGGAGACGAAACCATGGCCTTTACCGAGGTAGGTTTGGAGCATGGCTGTAGAGAATTTACCTTTGCTAAGCGAAATTTCAACGGCTTTTCGAACAATCGGATCTTCAGGGTCGAAACGACGGCCAAGATCACCAAAATCAGAACTACCGCTGCCCATACCTTTAATCGCGACTTGTTGAGAAATAACTTCGTCGTTGTATTCCGGCGGGCGTTGTGTTCGCAAGAAATCAGTAACTTTATTGATATCTTCATCGGAAGCCCAAGCGCCCTGGATACGGCGAGGCTTACCCATCATCTCAGTAGTTAGGAGCAACATGTCACCTTTACCGAGAAGTTTTTCGGCACCACCCTGGTCAAGCATGATACGAGAGTCCATTTGGGAACCGACGGCGAAGGCGATACGACCCGGAATGTTAGCCTTAATGAGACCAGTAATGACTTTTACTTCCGGACGCTGAGTAGCGAGAACAAGATGAATACCAGCGGCACGACCCTTTTGAGCAATGCGGACAATTAGCATTTCGAGGTCTTTACCCGCCATCATCATAAGGTCGGCCATTTCATCAATTACCACGACAATGTAAGGCATTTTCCCTTCTTTTTCAGGATTTTCGGTTTTGGCCATTTTTGCGTTATAGTCGGCGATGTTTTTAACTTTTTCTTCTGCCATTAAGGAATAACGACGTTCCATTTCACCAACAGCCCATTTCATAGCGGACAAAGTTTTTTCGGTTTGGGTAATAATCGGAGTGAGAAGATGCGGAATGTCTTGGTATTGAGCCATTTCGACTTGTTTGGGGTCGACAATAATTAGTTTCATGTCGGACGGCGAATTGCGATAAAGCAACGACGTAATAAGAGTATTCGTCATAACGGACTTACCAGAACCAGTAGTACCGGCGATAAGAAGGTGAGGCATTTTAGCAAGGTTGGCGACGACGGCACGACCGGAAATATCTTTACCAACGGCAAAAGTAAGCGGGTCGGTCGATTTTTTCCAATCACTAGATTCTAGCACACTGCGAAGACGAACGTCGGCAGAGCGAGCGTTTGGAATTTCAACGCCGACGCTTCGCGTTCCCGGGATCGGGGCTTCGATACGAATTTTATCAACAGCAAGGTTCAAAGCAAGCTCTTTATCGCGAGCTAAAATTTTACTCAAGTTAACGCCGGCCGGCGGTTTCATAGTGTACTGTGTAACACGTGGGCCAACGTTGGCGCCTTCCATTTCAACATCAATGCCGAACTCAGCAAGAGTTGATTTAATAATGTAGGCGTTTTGTTGAATATTGCCGGCATCGGCTGGAGATTGTTTCTTTTCAAGTAAGTCAGTAGTCGGCATTTTCCAGTCCGGATCGGAAATAGCAACAAGAGCTGAAGGTTCTTTGACTGGCTCGGGCTTCGAGACAGCTTTCGTGTCGGCACGAAGAGGTTTAGGCGATTCGGACGTTTCAACGGGTCCAAGACCGGAATTAACTTTAATTTCAATTTGGCCGAGCTTTTTACCTTTTTTCGCTTCTTCTTCCGAGATTGGTTTATTATGTTTAGCGAGATTTTTTGTGCCTTTAAAGAAAGTGAGCGGAGAAAGTTGGAGAATAAAGAGGGCGGTAATGAAGATAAGAATAATGTAAATAAAAATGACGACGCCTTGGCTTAAGACATTAGTCGCAAGACCGTTCAGCCAGGTCCCAATAATGCCGCCATAATTCCAAATTGCGGCGATACCGGAAAGCCAAAGAATCATTAAAATACTCGCGATATAGACCGGGATGGCAACGCGATTGTCTTCAGCACGGAAGATTTTTATAGCAAGATAAACAAGAAGCGCAGGGATAAAGAAAGTCGCAAAACCTAGACCTTTTAAGATAAATTGATGAATTTCGTTTAAAATCGTACCGCCTTGACCAAACCAAGTAATGACGAAAAAGAGAGCGAGGGCGATCATTAAAACAGCGGCAATTTGACGCCAAAAACCACCAGGGAGTTCATGTTCTACCGGGGCTTCTTTTTTCGTCCTTTTCGAGTATTTTCGTGTTGATTTTCGTCGTTTTTTAGGCATGTATTTATTATAGCACACTTTTAAGAAAAACACAAGGGGAATAAAACTGGTTTCGGGGTCATTTTGACTCCTTTATGGGATTGTGGTAAAATTGGGTGGATTGGACCGTCGCCAAGCGGTAAGGCACTGGGTTTTGGTCCCAGCATTCGCAGGTTCGAATCCTGCCGGTCCAGCCAAGCCCACTAACAGAGATACTTAATATAAAGAAAATGAAGCAGAGGGCTATGATGATAGGCTGTAAAAATGATTAAAATAATTTGTGGGGGAAAGAAAAATGTAGAGTGGTGTGCGGAAGCTTGTTCAGAGTATGAGAAGAGGCTTAGAAAGCCGTTTGATGTTTCCTGGGAGTTTATAGAGGAAGAGAAGTTTTTAAAGAAGCTGGAAGAATGGCCATTCTCGGGGCGAGAATTTGTGATTTGTTGTGATGAACGGGGAGAAAACATTTCTTCAGAAGATTTTTCGAAAAAGCTAGAAAAAGCATTTTTTAATGGAAAAGAGGTGATAATTTTAATCGGTGGGGCGTACGGGTTTAATGATTTTGTGAGAGAAAAAGCGGATTTTGTTTGGAGTTTTTCGAAGTTAGTGTTTCCACATATGATTGCGAGGTTGGTAGTTTGTGAACAGGTCTATCGAGCATCACAGATTGCGATTGGCGGACCATACCATCATGAATAAAAAAGCCACCCTAGTTTTAGGGTGGCACTTTTAGAGAAAGCTTACTCGCCACGAACAGCGCGGAATGCTTTTTCGAGCTCCTCATTCTCGCAAGCTAAGATAATCTTTTTGACATCTTTTGCAATAACGAGAAGACGAGCGAGAGTAACAATGTCACGAATTATGTTTTGTCAATGTTTTGATGGACTTTTACAGGGGTATGTGGTATAATTTTAGGGTGAAAATTTTAGGAATTGAAACGAGTTGTGATGAAACGGCGGCTTCAGTTGTTGAAGACGGAGTAAGAATTTTGTCGAATGCAGTAGTTTCGCAGATTGATATTTTTAAGGAGTACGGGGGTGTAATTCCAGAGGTAGCGGCGAGAAGTCATTTAGAGGCGATGATGCCGGTCGTGAATAAAGCACTGTCTGATGCGGAGTGCTCTTGGGACGATATCGACGCAATTGCGGTGACACACGCCCCGGGGCTTTTAGGATCGCTTTTAATCGGGACGTTAACAGCGAGGACACTGGCGATTTTGCATGATAAACCGCTGTATGCAGTGCATCATTTGAAGTCGCATGTGTATGCGAATTGGCTACTCCAGGATAATCAAAATGGAGAATCCTCCATTTCTGATTATCCTCAATTTCCGTTAATTGCACTAGTCGTTTCGGGGGGACATACACAGATTCTTTATATGAAGGGGCATAATCAGTTCGAAATTGTTGGGACGACGAATGATGATGCGGTCGGGGAGTGTTTTGATAAGGTGGCGAAAATATTAGGACTTCCCTATCCGGGAGGACCGGCGATTTCCGAGGCGGCTTTAAAGGGAGATGCATCGAAGTATAAGTTCCCGCATCCGAAGGTTTCGGGGCTTAATTTTTCGTTTTCAGGGTTAAAGACGGCAGTGCTTAGGGCAGTGCAAAAAGAGGTTGGAATGCCGATTTCTTATCCATCGCATCAGCTGAAAGAATTGTTGAATGAACAGCAAGTTGCGGATTTTGCGGCGTCGTTCCAGAGAACGGCAGTGGAGATTTTAGTTGAAAAATTAGAGATGGCTTTAGAAAAATATCCGGATGTGAAGTCTATCGTTGTTGCCGGAGGAGTAAGTGCAAATGAAGAACTAAGAAAAATATTAAAAAATGCTTTCTTCCCTGCGCCTAAGCTTTCGGGGGATAATGGAGCGATGGTGGCAGCGGCGGCATATTACGAGGTTCAGTCGGGAATAAAGCCGACCGATCCATATGCTCTTAATATTTATCCAAGAGTGTCGATTGAGAATTAGAGTTTTTCGACTTTTTCGAAGTAGTAATTGCCATCAGCTATCTTAAAAACAAAACGATATTCAGCATATTGTTCATAGTTAGATGCGTCGAGAGTATAATTCTGTTTTTCATCATAAGATTGTAGAGTTGCACAGATTTCAGCGTTTTCTGACACTCCACTACCATTAGTTCCTAGATCAGCAATATCGCAATAGACATAGTATTTGGAATCATCTTGTGGCGTGGGAGCAAGGAAGGCGGTTGATGTGTAGACATAAGCATAATTACCATCGGTGGTATATCGATTTTTATAATAAAATCTCTCATACGGAGTCATGCCACCGCATCCAAATGCAGCGGAGTAATAAAAATCATATTGTTCATTGTATTTATAATTCCCACATAATGTAGAAATTTCTCCTTTTGAAAAATCTTCGCCATAGATTTCTTTGTATTTTTTGACAACTAAATCTCCGTCGACACCTTTAGCTAGATTTTGGCGAAAATACTGTTCGAGTTCGCTGTTAATTTCGTCTTGAGAAATCACGGCAGTAATTTCTTCTTCGTTAAGAGGAGTGAGCTCGAGCGTATGCATAATAATGGATCTAACTTTATCCGACTGAGAGAGATCGCCGTTATGGAATAAATCTATGTCATAGTTCGTGATTGATGGACCAGTAGCAAAAGTCGGGCCTGTGTTGCTGGTGCTAAATAGTAATGCAATTTTTCTATCAAGATCCCCTAAAATGGTAGCATCGGTGATTGCGGTTTCTTCGAGGGTGGTGTCAGAAGAGGAATCAGTATCTGGGCTAATAGGCGAAGATGAGCTTTTCGGCTCAGTAAAGTATAGAGCCGCAAAAGCTACTGCTGCCCCAAAACAAATAGTTGCAATGATGGCAAAGATAATAGCAAGGGTTTTAGAATTTTTTGGTTCCTCTATTGGCGCTGAGGGTGCTGATGCAGCTGGAGCTGGTGGTGTAGGGGTCGAAGCGTTAACAATTTCATTTGATACATTTTCTAAATTTGGTTCCATAAAAAATTCCTCTTATGGTTTCATTGTAGCACAAAAACTAAAAATTAAAGATTTAAATGTGGGCGGCTTTGAAGTATTTGGTGGAGAGGTGAGACATCAGACGACGGATAATGGCGAAAATGAATAAACCGAAGACGGCGACGGAGATGGTGATAATAAGGCCATTTTCAGTTAAGAAGGTAAACTCAAAGAAGTTGCGAATAAAAGGGATGAGAAAAGTTGCGACTATAATGCCGATGATTGTAAGGAGAAGAGTTGCACGGAGAGGGTTGAGCGGTTTAGAAATCCAGTAAATTAAGATAAGATCAATGGTGAATGTCACAAGAACTGAGGCGGTGATGAGCTCGGATTGCGAAAAATTGTTAACATGAGCGAGAATTGAAAGGATAAGGGTACAAATTGTAACTGTAAGGCCGATAGGAACAGAGTACTGCATAATATTTTTCGCGAAGCGGTTTTTGATGCGGTCGGTGTTTTTCTCGAGAGCGAGAATGAAAGCCGGGAAACCGATGCAAGAAAAGTTAAGTAAAGTCATTTCGATTGGCGTAAAGGGGTATCTTAAAGGTAGAAAAACGAAGAGAACGGCGAGGATACTGGCATAGACGGTTTTTGCGAGAAAGAGAGCGGTTGAACGTTCAAGATTATTAATAGTTTGACGACCTTCGTCGATAATATTCGGAACGGCGGCGAAGTCGTTATTCAAGAGAACAAGCTTTGCAGAGCGGCGGGCGGCGTCGGAGCCTTCGCCGATGGCGATTGAACAGTCGGCTTCTTTCATAGCTAGGATATCATTTACGCCATCTCCGGTCATTGCGACAGTATTTCCCTGTTTCTTCAGAGCGAGGATAAGAGATTTTTTCTGAGTTGGTTTAACGCGGGTAAAGATATTATAGGTTCTAACGAGTTCATCGTAGTCGATTGGAGAATTTAAGGTAGAAAGGTCGACGCCGTTTAGATTTCTTACGCCAGCGAGAGAGGCGATTTTCTCGACAGTTTTTTGATTATCACCAGAGATAATTTTAATGTCGACATCGTTTTCATAGAAGTAATTAATGATTCTTTTGGCATCCTTCCGGAGTTCATCTTCTAACAGGACATAACCTAGTAGTTTTTTATCTTTAGTAACGGCGAGAACTCGGTAGTGACCGGGAAAATCGGGTTTTTCTTTAGTGATAAATTCAGGAGCGCCCATGAGGAAAGTGGCGGATTTTGTCCTAATACCGGAGTATTTACGATCGGAGGAGAACGGAATGATTTCTTCGATCTCGTCTTTGGCTTCATATTTGGCCGTTTTCAGGAGTTTTTCCTTTAAGGCGAGTGATGTGGCGTTATCGGCCGGGACGTGGCTTAAAATAGCCATAAGCGTGTTTTTAAGGGTATTTTCAGATGTGCCTTTAGCGGGGACGAATTCTTTAACCTGCATTTTTCCGGTGGTGATTGTGCCGGTTTTGTCGAGAGCAATACAGTCGACACGGGCGAGTGTTTCGATACTATAGAGGTCTTGGACGAGGACTTTTTTACGACTGAGGCGGATAGTTGAGAGAGCGAGAACAGAGGAAGTTAAGAGAATAAGACCCTCGGGGATCATGTTAATTAGGGCGGCGACAGTACTCGTGACGGCAATTTCAGGGGCATCGCCATCGACACGGAAACGTGACCAGAGGAGAAGGGCGCCAATCGGGATGAGGATGAAAGAAATGTACTTAACAATGTTATTCATGATAGTGAAGAGTTTTGAGTCGGCAGTTTTAATGGTGTGGGCGGAAGATTCGAGTTTCGAAATATAATTTTCAGCGCCAACAGAGGTAACGGTCGCTTTACAAGCACCAGAAACGATGAAACTACCAGAGATGAGTTGATCGCCAAGCTGTTTTTTAATGTTGTCGGATTCTCCGGTGATGAAAGATTCGTTAACTTCGACAATTCCCTCTTCAATTTTCGAATCGACGAGAATTTGGTCGCCAAGACTTAGAACCAGAAGGTCGCCTTCGACAATTTCGGTCGGTTCGATTTGAAGATTTTTTCCATCCCTGATGACGGTCGGGCGTTGCTCGGCTAAGAGGCGCATCTTATCGATGGTCTTTTTCGCACGAATTTCGTTGACAATAGCGATAAGAGTGTTTGCGATGGCGATAAAGATAAAGAGAAGGTTTTTGTAGGATCCAACAGATAGAATTAAGAAGGCAAGAATTAGATTTACGAGATTAAAAATAGTGAAAAGATTGCGGGTGATGATTTTGGCGATAGAATTCGAATCTTTCGCTTTATAATCGTTGGTTTTTCCCTGTTTGATCTTCGCCTTAACTTCGGCACTCGAAAGTCCCATGAGTTTCATAAAAAAATTATAGCATATCTAGTTTAATTAAACGCGGCGGCGGAGACGGTTTAGTTTACGGGTTAGGGCGTAAAATTTGTATTTTATCGGGTTCAAAACAATGTCATAAGTTCCAGCGTGCTTAACTTCTTCTCCGGCGAAGGTCTTCTTAAAATTAGTAAAACCAGCCCAGGGATGGTCTTTCGGGGCATTTTCAGGAGCGATACCCCAAAAATCAAATCTTTTAAGGCCTTTTTCTTTCGCGTCTAGAATTAACTGGATGGTTAAAATGCCAGTAGCATGGAGTTTTCTTCCCTGTTCGGATTGGGCACCCTGAAGGTTATAACGTGTAGTTTTGTCGTCGAAGACGAGACCAGCGGCGATGACATCCTCTGTTTTTGATTCAGGATTGTTGTATTTTAAGAGATAGAGAGTAGAAAATGGCTGACTTAACTCGTTTTTCAGATAGTCTTCGGAAAAAGTGTTAAACCCCTCTTTAGTGGCGAGGGCTTTTTGAAGCTTTAAGAGGTATTTAATGTCTTCAGGATTAGTCGAAGTCTCAATTTTTAGACCGTTTTTAGAGGCGTTTTTATAGTAGCGGAGAAGGCGGGACGGCAGTTTAGTTTTTAATTCTTCATCGGTACCTTTTATGTCTAAGATCCAAGTTTCTCTAGGATTTAAATCAGTGGATTTTTTAGTTTTTTCAGGGAAAGATTTAATAAAATCCGGGTTAATCGGCTCAATTCGGATAAAAATAGTATTGTTTTTCTCGGCTAATGTATTTAAGGATTTAATAGCGTTTTTAAACCCAGTTTTATCTTCCGCAACGGGCCCAAAAGGCAAGTAAAGATAGTTTCCTACAGGAGTAGATTTTACAATTGCTAAATATTGATAACCATTCCCTTCTTCAAAAATACTTACTTCTTTTAAATCTTCCTGAAGTTTCTGCCAAGCCTTAGATTGGGTAATTGGTATATCCATTTGTTTAATTATACATCAAAATAACTGTATTCCTTTAGAACACGTGCTTTTTCTTGACTGCTTATGGTTTTTATTGCATAACCATTATATCCGGTCTGGATTATTCCCTACCGGTTGCTAAAAATGCTCCCAACTTCCCGCAGGCGCGGTAGTTGTTGCCTTGATTTTAGCGCTTGTGTTTTTTCTTGTCAAGCTGGGTTGCCAAAGACCGCGGTTGCTAGACATCCGCAGTAGAGTCCGAAAATTCTTATGGCTTCTGTGGAAAAATTGGGGGGTTTCTTGTTGAAAACTCTATTTTTTGTATGTTACAATTAAGACATAACAAGAAGGAGGTTAGGATGTCTGAAAGATTAAACAGCAACCCTGAAGATAGGGTCGCGGAAGAGAATCCCGCAGAGACTTTGAAGAATGAAAAAAGTTTCGACGAGCACATGACGGGTGTGGAGAAAGCTGAAGAGGGAAAAGAACAGCTGTCAGAGAGAGACGAGTTTATAAAAAGAGCTGGGGAAGAATACAGAGGTAAAGCGGACGAGAAAATGCAGTTGGCCGCAAGGTTGATCAAAGATGGAAATTTGTACGCAGCTCAGCTCGTAATGAAAGGTGAACCTGATAACAAGAAAAAAATGTATCAAGGTCGCGAGGCATATAGTAATGGGATGGGGAATAGTTATGCACAAATGACAGCCGAAAAATACGGCGATACTACCGGATGGGACTATTCTGTTGAAGGTTATAAGATGTTGGCCGCGACGAAAGAGTCGGAGGCAGGGCAACTATATGATGCTGAACAAGAGATGCTGGCTGAGATAGAAGAAATACGAAAAGGTGGATTTAGTGATGAAGCAATACAGCAAGCGGCTTCTGAATCTGAAAAAAGATTCCGTGGAGAAATTGGGAAGAAGATAGCACTGGCGGAAAAACTAACTAGAGATGGCAAACTCTACGCAGCTGGGCTAGTTTTACATGGCGAACCAGGTGATAGAAAGAAAAGATATCAGGGTCTAGAAGCTTATAGCGATGGAATGGGGAACAGTCATGCGAGAATGGTGGCTGAGCAGTATGGAGATACGACCGGTTGGAATGACTCAGTTGATGGTTTTAAATTGATGATGGCGGAAAAATTGGCCGAAGAGAGCGCATTTAGCAAAGAGCAAGAAGAGATGTTAAGACAACTAGGAAATATGTAATAAGAGATTAGAATGGCTTATATTAGGCGGTTTAAAACAACATCGGGTGCAACCGGGGTGCAAGTATGCTACAAAGAGCAGGGAAAAGTCGTGAAAACGGTGCATGTCGGGTCGGCATCATCAGAGGTCGCTCTCGAAAAATTGTTGCGTAAAGCCCAGGGAATTATCGACGGGGAAAAGGGAAAACCGCTGTTTAATCTAGATAAGTTTAATAAAAAATAACCCCTTAAAGAGGGGTTTATTTTTAGATGAGTTCAAGTTGTTGTTTCAAGCGGTCGATAAGCTGTTCTTTTTCGGTAATTTGATCTCTCGTCTCTTTAACGAGGTGCGCCGGAGCTTTATCGACATAATTCGGGTTCATCATTCTTAAATTAAGAGCATCTAATTCGCGGCCAACAGAGAGAATTTTCTCAGTTAAAGCGTCTTTGTACTCTTCAACAACTTTTGCTGGGACATCAAGGTAAAGTTCGTGGTTAGCTAAAGCTAATCTTAGACCACGTGGAGCCCCTTCTAGGGCGTTGATGGCAGGAACCTTAGTAAGAGCCCTGATTAGGAGCTGGTTATCCTCTACGAGGCTGTCTTTATCGTATAGTAGATTATATTTTTTCGCGTTATTGGTGCCTGGAAGGCCCTGTAGGGTCGTTCTGACTTCAGACACGATAATTCTTATGTTTTCAAACTCTTCGGCTGAAATCGGGTCATATTTTAGTTTTACAGGCCATTTAGAGGTAGCTATAAATCCTTCAGTCCAGCTGAGGTTTTGCCAGATCGCCTCTGTGACAAAGGGGGCAAACGGGTGTATAGCAATAAGAAGAGTCTCAAGAGTAGTTTTTAATAGTTCGGCGTTCTGATAGATTTTTTGACTTTCAAGGAACCAGTCAGCGTATTTATCCCAGATGGTCTGATACAAAGCTTCAACCGCTTCGGCGAAGCGATAATCCTTCATATCTTTTTCAACCATTTCTAGGCAGTTGTTAATCTCGCGACAGATCCAATCTTCGCCCATGTTTTCAGTCGTATAGGATTCAGAAGAGGTTGACTCTTTTTCGTCGACGATAGATTGGATGAGGCGGGAAATGTTCCAGAGTTTGTTACAGAGATTGCGACCAGCGACGACAGAGTTTTCAGAGAAGGCTTGGTTAAGACCGGCGGAACGACCACGAAGAATACCAAGGCGGAAGGCATCGGAACCATATTTCGTTACTAAGTCCATCGGATTAATAACATTACCTTTGGATTTACTCATCTTTTTACCATGTTCATCTAAGACGAGACCATGGAGGTAAACTTCACGGAAGGGAACTTCACCGGTGACATAGAGGCCCATCATAATCATGCGAGCAACCCAGGCGAAGAGGATATCCGCACCAGTCTCCATAACATTTAATGGATAATAGGGGTTGAAATTCTCTTCAGTCCAGTTTGTACAAACAATCGGCCAATGCGAACTAGAGAACCAAGTATCGAAAGTGTCTTCGTCACGAACGTATTTTACGCCAGCTTTCTCAATTTCTCTTAAATTCGTGCGGCGGTCAAAAATCCATTCTGGTTCATCGGTTGCGCGGTCATCGATTTTCTTAAACATTGGAATAGCGATGCCCCAAGGGATTTGACGAGAAATATTCCAGTCTTTTAAGCCTTTAAGATAATTAATGATGACTTTCTTCTTATTTTCAGGATAAAATCTTATTTCGTCGTTTTCGAGATGTTCAATGGCGGTTTTTGCAAGTTTTTCAACGTCGACAAACCACTGTTCTTTTAGCATCGGTTCGATTGTCGTTCCGCACTTATAGCAATGAGCGACATTGTGTTCAATTTTCTTTTCACCTCTTAAGAGGTCCTGGTCCTTCAAATCTTTCAAAACCTTTTTACGGCATTCTGTAGTCGTTAAACCATAGTAAGCTTCAGGAACGTTGACCATTTTACCGTCTTCGGCAATTACCCTAATACGCTCTAGATTATGGCGTTCACCAACTTCAAAATCATCAAAATCATGGGCCGGAGTGATTTTTACGGCGCCGGTACCATATTCAGGGTCGGCATGTTCGTCGGTAATAATCGGAATTTCGCGGTCGGTAAGAGGTAATTTAACAGTTTTTCCGATGAGTTTTTTGTAGCGTTTGTCTTCCGGGTTAACTGCGACAGCGACATCGCCAAAGAGAGTTTCGGGACGAGTAGTCGAGACGATAATTTCGCCACCATCGTAAGTATAGGCAATATCCCAAAGAGTCCCCTTTTCATCCTCATGTTCAACTTCGATGTCAGCAAAGGCGGTTTGGTGTTTCGGACAAAAATTAACAAGTTTCTCACCTCTGTAAATCAGGCCGTCATTCCACATTTTTTCAAAAGTAGTATAGACACGGTCAATCACGTTTTCATCAAGAGTAAAGGTCAGATCTTCCCAAGAGCAGGAAGCACCGAGAGCGCGAAGTTGGAGTTCCATATTTCCACGTTGTTCAGCAACGAAACTCCAAACGCGAGAATAGAGTTCATCGCGACTATATTCGAAACGAGTGTGACCTTGTTTTTCTAGTTCTCGCTCATAAACAACCCAGGTTTCAAAGCCAGCGTGGTCAGCACCAGGGACGTACCAAGAGGATCTACCTCTTAAACGATAGTAGCGGGTTAAAGAATCTTCTGTTGCAACAGTTAAACCATGGCCGATATGTAAATTGCCGTTCGCGTTCGGGGGTGGCATAACGATAGAGAAGGTTTGGGATGATTTAGTACAAATACGGTCATCAACGCCATCTCCGTTATCGTCGATAGGTAAACTAGATATTTTTGGACTAAAAATACCGCTAGCTTCCCAAGCGGCATAAATATCACTTTCGTATTCCCCCGGTTCATAACTGCTTGCAAATTTCATAGATTAATTATAACACAGACGGGAACGGATTTCTTCGAATTCTTCCGGAGTGAGTTCGAGGTGACGACCATGGGTCCAGGTTTCGTCATAAGGGAGAAGATGGACGTGAGCATGAGGAACGTCGGTTCCGATAACTTTCCAAAGAGTACGGACGCCTAAAACTTCTTCCATGTGTTTTGAAAGCTTCTTCACGGTATTCATAAGAGCTGCGTAATCTTCATCGTCAAGTTCATAGATTTTATCAACTTCTTTTTTAGGAATAACGAGAGTATGACCTTTTGTTTCCGGATTAATATCTAGAAAAGCGAGGGTTTTTTCGTCTTCGTAGATTTTATAACAGGGAATTTCGCCGTTAATAATTTTTGTAAAAACGCTGCTCATTTTTTGCTCTTTTTGCGATTTTTAATAATCTGGAAGTAGATTTCAGAATAGATAAAGGAGAAGATAATCGCGCCAATGACGTCTAGTGGCCAATGAAGATTTGCAAGAACGCGACCAGTACAAGTTAAACCGATACCGATAACCATGAGTAGTTCAAGAATGATACGGACAGTTTTTGATTTAATGTACTTCGGGAGAATAATCGTGACGATGAAGAAGATGGTCGTAACGATTAAGACGTGGGTCGAAGGGAATGATGGTTCGCCAGAACCGTTCGGACGGGTACTCAAAATCCAAACTTTATCAAAGAGGAAATAAGTGATTGCGACGAGTAAAAGAGGTATCGGCATCCAGCGGATTTGTTTGTCGATCTTTTTAAAGGATTTTCGAGTAATCCATTGATAAAGACCGAGAACGGCAAAAATACCGAGAGTGATAAAAGATAATATTAAAACAATATTTGTAATTAATTCCCACATATTCATGGTTCGATTATAGCATAAGTTTTTAATTGCAACAAAAAAGACCCAGAGGGTCTTCTTTATCTTAAAATGGTACACCTTGTGGTGTCGCATTGGAACGACCTCGTATCAGATATATACCGAATCAAGGGTGTACTGAATGTATTATATCCTACAAACTATATTCCTAGAAGTAATGGAACCAGTATAGCTACAATGTAGAAGAAAGAGAGTTTTCCATCAGGTGGCGGCTCCCTACATAGCAAGCCACCCTGTGGTAAACTCTCTACTTTAGTGCTTCTTTTAGTTTCTTAACTTGACCGAGAATAGCGTTCTTCTCATCCTCGATTATATAGGCTACAAACAAAGAATAAAGGTTGTCATACCATTTCTCTAGGTCATCTCCAACAATCTTTAGAAGCTCATTGTTGCCTTTTTGATTATCATGTCTAATGTCTAAATTATTCAACAAGAAACGAATGTCATCAGCCAATTGGCTCTTGTCTTTCTTCAATGTAGTTTCGTAGCTCTTTCCTATAGATGCCAGGATACTTCTTTTGTTATCTATGTTTCCGATATTTGAACGGTGATTATATTTTAATATCTCTAACGATAATGAACCACTTTTTGCTAAAGAAGCAGCTTGCTCAACTTTAGCATCTTTCGGAACAATAATTTTGCCTTTACCAATACTAATTATCTTATGGGATGTTTTCTCAAGAATAATATTAATATTGTCCAAAAGTGGCTTATAGAGGTATTTGCGACCACCAAAATCGGCATCTACTGCGCATAGAATGAATTCTGCTAAGTTGAATATGTCATCTAATGTAGCATTTCGTTTATTCAGGTTAATGCCAAGCCCATTTAGCAAATCTTTCAAATTGATAAAAGTTCCCTTGATTGGCAACTTGTCAAATACTTCTTTTTCTATATGCCAATAGATAGTAGACGCATCAAGCAATTCATTATGAAAAGGAGAACTGTCGTGGTCAAAACGCCATCTTAATCGAGCAAACTCATGGCTAGGATTAAACTCCTTTTCTTCCAATAAATCATATATGCTTTTACGACTCATCTTTGTTAACAACCCTCTATTTTATAACCCTACCGCCAGTAGTCTCTTCCCAGTATTTAGTTGGTAGGTTTGCTACACCCATGCCTCTCTGGAACATATCAGTAATTTCAGTAAACCTTAGCTTGTCTTCGATAAATGCAATTACAGCCATATGAGTTAAAAGTGTGTTTCTTCTGCCAGTATCAGTCTTCCATGTTTCGCCCTTATCATAAACGGCACGATAATAATATTTACAGTCTTCGTTCTGAGCCAAATAGTCATTATAGGCAAGATATGCCGGCACAGAACAACCACGAATTGCTTCTGGGGAAACTTGCAAACCGCTTAGAATATCCTCTTCTGGAGTGTATTCATACCAAGTCAATTCAACGTCGCCTTCATTTACTATCTGCCCAGTCTTGCTATCAACGTCTTCATAATGAAGCGCACGAGTAGTCTTCTTGGCATCTATCATGTAAGCAATCCTAAAGAATAGGGTCGCAATATAACTCATATCGCAAGCAATGTCCTTGAAAGAATATAAGTCATCCCAGACATCCTTGAAACTTAAATCTTTAAGCCATTCACCATTAGGTAGCTGTAGCTTTGGGCGAAAATCCCAAGGTCTAACATTCTTGTCTCGTGCAGATTCTTTGCCCGGATATTGAATGTAAAGCTTTTCGCCAGTTGGATACTCTTTCATTAAAATTCTGCGCTCTATGCCGCCATAAGAAAGACCACTTTTATCCAACTTACTAAATGTGTTTATATTGAAAAGTTTCTTCTCATCACTTTCTCTTTTTAGTTCAGAAGAATACTCGATTCTCATTTTTTGCTCTCCTTATCCTTAATTAATAATTGGTAAGGTTCTACGCCGAGAGCATTTGCTATTTTCTGAATATTTTCCAACGAAACATTACGCTGGAAACATTCAATGCTTCCGATATATGTCCTATGTAAACCACATTTATCAGCAAGCTTTTCCTGAGAAAGACCAAGCTCTAAGCGATATTTTCTTAAGTTTTTTCCGAAAACTTTTACTATATCCATAATGCTTTTCCTTTTACTTCATTTATACCCGCTTGCATTCTTTAGGTCTACAGACTTTAAGTAGCATTTTAAGTTTACGCTTATGTTTTGAAAGTGAAAAAATGTGATATAATGTAAGTAATATTATTAAGTGGAGGATATTCCGTGTCTAAGGAGAAAATTCGGGTCGTAGAATTGTTCGCTGGCGTCGGCGGTTTCCGTGTTGGATTCGAAAAAAGCTCTCCTATTTTCGATACGGTATGGGCTAATCAATGGGAACCAGGACAAAAAGGACAATGGGCTTATAAGTGCTACGTCAAAAATTTTGGCAACCCAGAGAAATGCTCAAATGAAGACATTGCAACCGTAATCGAAGAAACGCCAGAACATGATTTATTATGCGGCGGTTTCCCATGCCAAGATTATTCAGTCGCTCACACCGGCGCACAAGGCATCGAGGGTAAAAAAGGCGTTCTTTGGTGGTCAATCAATGATATTATCAAGCTTCGCCATCCAAACTATGTTCTACTAGAAAATGTTGATAGATTGCTTAAGTCGCCAGCAAAACAAAGAGGAAGAGATTTTGGTGTTATTCTCCGCTGCCTAATGGATGAAGGCTATTTCGTAGAATGGCGTGTCATTAACGGTGCAGAATACGGCTATGCTCAAAGACGCAGAAGAACTTTTATTCTCGCCTACAAACAAGGTACTAAGCTGCATAAAGCTCTCGAAAAACAAATCGAAAAAGAAGACGGCATGAAAGATTGGATTCTTTCGGATGGCGTTTTTGGTACAGCGTTCCCAGTAGATAAAGATTCAATTAAACGCTCGAAAGAAGCCGATGTTTCAACTTATAAAGACCTCGTTGATTTAACCGACAATTTCTCAGCACAGCTAAACAATGCTGGCGTAATGGCTAATGGCAAAATACTTTCGATTGAAACTACTCCAATTTACGAAGAACCAACTACTCTCGCAAAAATTGTCGAAAGAGACGGCGTAGACAAGCACTACTTTATTTCTGATGACAAAATGGATAAATGGACTTATCTTAAGGGTTCAAAGAAAATCGAAAGAACGTCTACATCCGGCTACAAATATACATTCTCCGAGGGAGCTATTGCCTTTCCAGACCCGCTAGATAGACCGGCGAGGACAATGCTTACAAGTGAAAGCTCACTTAATCGCAGCACTCATGTAATTGAAGATCCTAAAACTAAGAAACTACGAAAGCTTACGCCTATTGAATGTGAGCGCATCAACGGTTTCCCGGACAACTGGACTAATACTGATATGCCAGAAAGACAACGCTATTTTATTATGGGCAATGCATTAGTCGTGCCGATTATCGAAAGAATAGCAAACGAGCTCACGAAAAGATTCTAGTGCTTGCAAAACTAACACTTAGTAATACAATCAAAGAAATAGGCTAAGTTAGTTCAGAGGCAATCTAACAAATTTAGCCTATTTTTAATGCGAAAAATATGCTGTATTTTTTACAGCAATCTACCTCTGTAAAAATCGGAAGAAAGTCGGTTAAAAATGCTGTCATTTTTACAGCATTTATCTCTATAAAAAGTGGACGAAATGTGGATGACTCTTACCGTAAAAGTCGGACGAAACACGGTCATATGACAATAAGAAGGCGGACGAAAGGTGGCTGCTCTTCACTTTTTATGCCGCTCATGGTATAATTATCGTAGTATCAATAGCGCTCATCTACGAAAGTAGATTGGGCGCTTTTTTATTGCCAAATATAGGAGGTTAAATTGCTTAGAGGGAGATACAAGAAAGCCACTTGGAAAGACAATGGCTTTTTGTATTCCGACAAAGCAATCATTTCAGTTAAGGAAGCCCGAAAGATATTGGGCAAAGAAGTTTCCGATAGTCTTTCTGATGCAGACCTAATGGAAGTAATTGGCATAATGAGCAAGCTTGCAGATGTATTATTGTCCGAAGAATTCGTTCCAAATAACATAATGGCGGTACAATAGTAAGTAATGAACGATGGTATAAAACGAACCGCATACGGATACACTCGTGTCTCGACTGAAGAACAAGTCGATGGCGCTTCGTTGGAAAACCAGCAAAGAATTATCCAGGACTACGCCGACAGGAACAACATAGAAATTGTTGGATGGTATACGGATGGTGGTTTCTCTGCCAAAACAGCAAATAGACCACAGCTAAAGAAAATGCTTAACGATATCGAAGCAAATCGTGGCAAGATTGACCATGTTATCGTTTATAACCTAAGCAGAATATCGAGAGACATCCCATCTTTCGTGGCAGATATTATCGGAAGAATGATAAAGTGTGGCGTAACACTACTCTCTACCCAGGAAACAATCGATGATTCACCAGAAGGCGAGATGATGATGTACATTAATCTTGCTTTGTGGCAGCGTGAGAATAAAAACAAAGGAAGAATCGTCAAGGACAACATGGGATTCTTGTCTAAAGAGGGCTGGTGGATGTCACAAGCTCCTATTGGACTAAAACTCAAGCGTGTCTATGTTGGTGATACTAGCCGTGGGCGTAGATATCATAACACTCTAGAAAAGGACTACACAAATGATATTGGCGATAAAATAGCTTTCCTTATACGAAGGTTTTCGGAAGGTGATATTGGCGAAGCTGATTTAGTACGCCTGTCCGAAAAGCTAGAAATCACCAATAAGAACGGAAAGTCGTTCGATATCAAAACTATACACAGAATACTCACTCAAACGGCGTATGCGGGCTATAACTCGTCTAAAAGGACTCTCGATGGTGAATTAGTTAAGCTTTATGATTTTGATGGAATTGTTCCATTGGATACCTACAACAAGAACCAACGCATTCTAAATGGCGAAAAACGAGTCCTCATACCAAGCGACAACAACATGTATCCACTTAAACGAACTTTGATTTGCAGTAAGTGTGGCATGCCGATTAGAGCCAGCGCCCCAGTTAATGGTAGCGGTAAGAAATCGCCTAGATATCATTGCACGACAAAAGGACATGGCTCAATTTCTATATCCGAGCTTCATGAATCATTTATTGAATTCTTAAACGAAATAACTCCTAAAGAAAGCACTGTAAAGCTTTTTAAAGAGATTATTAAACGGACTGCTTCACGAAAGCTAGCTGATACAAACAAAGATCTAGCCAAATGTAGAAAAGAAATATCAGAAATTGATTCAAAGCTAAATAAGACCTTAGATGCTTTTCTTGATGAGAAGATAAGCTACGAGGAGAAAGAACGCTTCTCGAAGGATTTAAGAAGCAAAAGAAGCGAATATGAGGCAGCTATAGACAAATATGAGCGTGTTCAAAGGCTTAATGAGAATACAATCGAGTATGTCTGCAACTTTATTACTACGCCAGCCAAAATGTGGAAGGATTCACCATTAGAAGCTCGCCAAGCATTCCAAAACATCCTTTTTCCAAACGGTCTTCATTACGACATTTTAGAGCGAAAATTTGGAACGGAAGATTTGAGCATCCTTTACTCTGTTATGAATAACAAAAAAGAGTCCGAGAATGACTCTGACTCCCCTATGGTACACCCGACAGGATTCGAACCTACGACCTTTTGCTCCGCAAGCAAACGCTCTATCCAGCTGAGCTACGGGTGCATATGTGGATGCCTAGAAAAATCCAAAACATCCACCTAGAAATTAAATGAGCATCATCGTCTCCGATGACGATATTATTATAACATATTTTTTGTGTTAAGGATGAAAAAATGTTAAAAATATGGTAAAATAAGAAACGGAAGCGTGGCCGAGTGGTTGAAGGCGCACGACTCGAAATCGTGTGGGCTCGCAAGAGTCTCGAAGGTTCGAATCCTTTCGCTTCCGCCAAAAATGAGATTGAAAAAACCGCCCGGATGGGCGGTTTTTATTATTGTAGCGCAAACACGTTTCCGGGGGCGTTCCACACCAATTGATGTCCAAATTCTTTGAAAATAACTGATGTGGGGAGCTTTTCGATGGACTCTTTGTTGATACCGGGATGAATGTGCCCGAATACAACTATATCAAGGTTCGGTAAACACTTGATAATGCCAGAGACTGCATTCATTCTCAATATGTCCATTTCGTTCGTTTTAAAGCCGAACAATTTGTAAAAACAATCCGTAATTTTAGGATTGAACGGGGGATAATGGACAATTAAGTTAACGATGTTCTCTGCATTTGGAATAGCTGTTTTCCCATCGATCCACTGATCGAGAAAATCAATCGGGATGAGCAGAGTGTTATCCTGGATCACCTGGGGCTGATTGACGTATTCGGTTCCGTAGGCCGAAAACACCTTTTCTTCGGCCAGGCGATTGAATAAGCGCTCACTTGGAGGCAAGGTTTTTTCGCCATCGACACCGCTGGTGACATCAAAATCACTGATGGTGATTTCGCCGTTTCCCGGCAAATAAACTAGTCTTCCTCCTTGTGCTCCTATTTTCTTGCTGATCTTGTCTAGCTGTGCGATATTGTGACGCGTTTCATCTTCAACGATGGTATTAAAACCATCAAACCGTCTGCACATTTCCGCAAGGAATGTGCCGGAATGAATAGCCCTAAAAACCAGGTCGTCTTCGATGAAAACGGGCGTCTTTAGTACCGCGGAAAAAATCTCTTGAAGCTCGTATTTTGAAGTCTCACCACGTTTGACCTCGTAAAAAACTTTTACGATTTTATTCGTGATAGGGCCACGACCCCCAAGGAAGTCCCCATTTGCAATGAGAATATCTCCTTGGCTAATCTTCAGATTTGAGATTCGTTCCATGATTCCGATGTCTGCATGAACATCGTTAAAAATTAACAAATGTAATCACCTCTTCATGTTTTTTCGTGTTTTACGCTGTTAAATTGCTCCCCCGCATCTTTTAATTTTACCATAAACTACTTTAAAAGTCAATAGTACAGTTGGCCGCCTATCTAAAAGTTTTGCAATCTTGTCTTTAAGTGATATAATTAAGGTATTATGACGGAGAGGGAAAAATCTAATCAGAAAAAAAACAAAAATGGTGGATTTAAGGCTAAGTCACAAAAAATCAAAGCCAAAGTTCTCAAGTCCTATTATGGCAACCCGTTGAAAGATATGAAATTAATTGCGATTACCGGAACAACTGGTAAGACCACAGTGGCTCATTTTGTACATGAAATACTGAAGGCGACTGGCGAACAAGTTGCGGTTTTAGCTTCAGATCAGCCCTTTAAGATTGGTATGCTGCATAAATTCTTAAGCGATGCCTGGAAGGCGGGAGCAAATTACGTAGTAGTGACAGTTCCAGCTGAAGGCTTAAGAGATAATGTGTTTTATGGTTTACCAGTCACGGTCGCAGCAATGACAAACTTTGTTACAGCTGGACTTGATGATATGAGCCCGGAAGAATACCTTGAGAATGAAAAAACTTTGTTCGATATGGACCCAGAATACGTAATTCTGAATCATGATGATGTGAATTACGAGACTTTTTCGGAGTTTAAAGGAAAAAAGGGAACGCTTACGTTCGGGCAAAGCAGTTCGGACATTAAAGTGTTGAATTCGAAGCTCTATAGTAAGGGTACTGAAGCGACGGTTTCGATTAAGTCGGAAATTACGACTCTCGCGACGTTTGTGCCTGGTGAAACGGCAGTGTCTTATATGGCATGCGCGGCGGCAATTGCGACAAGTTTAGATATACCAATAGATCATATCGCCGACGGGTTGGCGGAATATCTACCGGATTAATTATTTTAAGGATTTTAGAAGCTTTTTTGCAACTTTTATATCTTCGAAAGGATGGGGGCCATCAGCACGGAGAATGGTTTTTTCGTGACCTTTGCCGAGAATTAGAACAAGGTCACCTTTTTTAGCAGTTTCTAAAGCGATTTTGATCGCTTTTTCACGATCTAACTCTTTAATCAAATCTTTTCCAAGTGTTTTGCCAGTTTTTAGAGCACCCTTAATAAAGCCGTTGGCGATTTTTTCGGGGTCTTCATCACGGGAATCATCTTCGGTAATAATAACCACGTCGGAGTATTTCCCTAAAATTTCACCACGAATCGGACGAGTAGAGGGGTCACGTCGGCCTGCCCCACCATGGACTGAGATAATTCTCCCTTTATGGCCCTTAACGGATTCAAAAACTTTTTCAAGGGCGTCGGGAGCGTGAGCATAATCAACAATAACTGTAAAAGGTTGGCCTTCATCGATAACATTCATACGACCTTCAACCGAATCGAGGGTTTTTATACCGTTTTCAATTTCAGATTTCGAGAGCCCAAGTTTTTCAGCGACCAAACTCGCAGCGAGGGAATTATAAACATTAAATTCGCCCGGGATTTTTGTCTCTATGTTCATATCATCATATGAATATTTTACGCCAGCAGCGCTAAGTTTTATGTTTTTGGCGCGTTTTTCGCCATTTTTTATACCATATGTGATATAACTATCTGTGAGTTTTTCATAATATTTCGTTGCAGGGTCGTCGGCATTAAGAACGCTGTATTTGGCCTTTTTGAATAATTTTCCTTTAGCGTTGCGATAGTTTTCGATGGTCTTATGATAATCGAGATGCTCATGTGTAAGGTTAGTGAAAACTGCTATTTCAATCGGGATGCCGAGGGTACGAAATTCAGAGAGAGCGTGGGAAGTAACCTCGAGAACGAGGAATTCGGCACCAGAATCGGCAATTTTACGGATGCGTTTATTAAGCGTAAAAGCATCGACCGTAGTCATATGTCCAAGTTCGGGCTCCAAAGTTTTAACTCCGTAAGCGACGGTCGTCATAAGCCCAGTTTTATGGCCAGCATTGTTTAAAATATGCCAGATCATAAAGCAGGTAGTAGTTTTTCCGTTCGTGCCGGTAACGCCGATTACGCGAAGATTTTTCGCCGGAGTTTTATACTTTACTTTTGCGGCAACGGCTTGAAGATAGTGATAGGGAAGAACCGCATTGTTATAAAAAGGTAGTTTTTCTAAAAGCTCTTTCATGTTTTTATTATAACACTAGCGATAGTGTTTTAAGGATTCTATAGGGTTTTTAGCCGCGGCTTTGAGGGCCGGATAGATACCAAAGATAATACCAACAACAAAAGTAGTAAGAAGAGTAATAAGAATAATTTCGATACTGATATGCGGGGCAAATGGGGTGATGATGGAAAGAAGAAAGGCAAGAATATAACCTAAGACTAAGCCAAAAATGCCGCCAAGGATAGAGAGGATGAGCGCCTCGAAAAGAAATTGCATTAAGATGTTACGCGAGGAGGCGCCAACGGCCTTTCTAATTCCGATTTCGTGATTACGCTCGGCTACAGAGACAAGCATAATATTCATCACGCCAATACCACCAACTACGAGGGAAATCGCGGCAACCACCGTTAACATCCCAGAGACGACAGTGAAAAGAGAGCTAGCCGGATGGGTGATTTCATCGCCATAAGACACGGTAAAATTCTCATCACCATGTTTTTCAGAGACAAGTTTTTCTCTAATTTCAGTAGAAACTTTTGCGAGGCTATCTGTATTACTGGCTTTAATGTTGATTTGTTGGATTTGGGTAGAGCCAGTTAGTTTGTCGAGGTTTTCAATATCTATAATCAAGGCGTTGTCGAGGTCGATATTGTCAAAGTTGATCGACTTTTCGATCTCGTCGAGAACGCCGATGATCATGTATTTTTCACCCATGATTGTCACGGTTTTACCAACAGTGCTGTTGATAGTGTTAAAGAGGGCTAAGGACAAGGTGCTCCCTAGAACTACAGTTTTATCGTTATTGGCTTTATTCAAGAAAGAACCAAATTTAAAGGTGACTGGTTCAATTTTGATAAAGTCATCGTTAGTTCCGAGAATAGGCACAGATGAAAAAGTATTCTTTTCTGAGGCTATAGTATTAACAGAAACTGAGATTGGAGCAGCGGCGGCCACGTCTTCAAGGTCGGCGATAGCAGAAACATCAGAGATGGAAAGATTACTTTTTTGAAAAGTGTTGGACGAAGTAAGTTCTTCAACAATGCTAGTGACAGAATCTTTCGTTGAGCTCGGACGAACCACAATTAAATCGGATCCAATTTCGTTAATTTCATTTTTAACGAGGTTGGAAATACTACCCATAAGGGAAAGAATCAAAATAATACTCGCTACACCAATCGCGATGCCAAGACAAGTCAGGAAAGAACGTGTACGATTTTCTTTGATCGCGGTCTTCGCGAGCTTAAAATGAGTTTTGATAAGTAGCGCCATTATTTTTTCCTCCGCGATTTTTTATGTTTCTTGGTCTTTTTCTTCTCTTCTTCTTTAGGTAGCTCTATCTTAGTTTCAGGTTTTTGACGTTTCTTAATTTTCACACTAATCGGCTGAGGAAGGTTGGCATCTGCTACGGTTTTAACGTCAGTGTCGATATGACCATCTAGCATATTAATAACACGCGTTGCATAAACAGTTAAAGCTGGGTTATGGGTGACCATGATAATAGTGTTACCTTCTTCGTGGATGGCTTTTAATTCTTCCATGACGATATGAGAGGAACGAGAATCGAGATTGCCGGTCGGTTCGTCAGCAAGAATTATTTCGGGGTCTCCAACAATCGCACGCGCAATAGCGACACGTTGTTGTTGGCCACCAGAGAGTTGGTACGGGAAGTAATATTCGCGCTCCTGGAGGTGGAAACGTTTTAAAGCGTTCGAAGCATTTTTTAAACGTGCGGTTTTTGAATAGCCAGTATAGACGAGCGGCAAAGCAACATTTTCCAAAATTGGTAAATCTTCAATGAGATTAAAGTTTTGGAAAATAAAACCAATTTTTTTCGCACGTAATTTAGCTTGACGACGAGCGGAAATTCCGGCAACATCTTCACCGTTTAAAATATACTCGCCACTAGTGGCACGATCTAGAAGTCCAATAATATTTAGGAGAGTAGTTTTACCACAACCCGAAGGACCCATGATCATAATAAATTCGCCACGTTTGATGGTTAAGTCAAAATCTTTCAAGGCGAAAGATTCGGTGTCACCGTAACCGTAGCGTTTGGTCAATCCTTTTAGTTCAATTAATGTATTTTCACCCATATTGTTCCTATATTTGGCGGAAAGGACAAGATAATAATCTTTGCTCATTCCTTAAAATTATCTAAAATAGAACAAGTTCTATTTTAGTTAATTTTGGCGGAAAGGACAAGATTCGAACTTGCGGTACGATTGCTCGCACACACGCTTTCCAAGCGTGCGCCTTAAACCACTCGGCCACCTTTCCGTCCTTTTTAGTTTAGCACGTTTTAACCTTAAATTGAAGACTGTTTTTCCGAGTCTTGTTTGGATAGTTTTTTGCAGAAAGTGATTAAAATAGCCGAGATAAAATAAGTAACGCTAAGAATAATAAAAAGTGTAAGAATTGAGAGCCAATCTTTGCCGCCAAGAGTAAAGTTATAAAAATCAGGCCAATCTTTCCTTAAAATGACAAAAATAAAATAGATGATTGCGTACAAGAACGGAGGAACTAAAGACAGAAAACAGGTTTTAAAACTGAATTTTGGTTCTTTAAATAAAAATAATGCAATGACGGCAAGCAGGGGATTTAAAAAATGTAAAAAGAAATTATAGCCGGAAAATAAATAAAAATAGTTTTCAAATTGAGGGGCCAAAAAGGTAGCAACTACTAAGAAAACTAAAACAAGAGAAGTTGTAGCGATTAAATATAAAACATTAAGAATTTGAGATGGTGTACGTCTTAATGCTACGTAGATTGATAAGGTAGCAACAACAGTCATAAAAATATTACTAAGAACTGTAAAGTAATGAAAAGCGGAAGGAACTTGAATAAGAACAGAAAACAGGATGGCTAAAACATTAATTATAATAATTGAGTTTAATAAAATAAAGAGGGGACGAATTTTAATCATTTTTGCCTTAATATAATTAAGTTTTCAATGTGCGGAGTACGAGGGAAGAAATTAAAGGTTTTAATGTCGGCTATTTGATAGGTTTCTAATAATAGTTTGACGTCGCGAGCCTGAGTGGCGGGATTACAGGAAAGATAGATGATAGTTTTTGGTTTAACTTCGTTTAATTTATCAATGAGCTTTCTGTCACAACCAGCGCGAGGAGGATCTAAAATTACGGTTTGATCTGGCTCGATATAATTTAAGACATTTTCTGATTTATTCAAAATGCTTGATATAATGCCTTTCTCGGACCGGAGTCGCGCCCGCCCGTCGTTACGGGGGGCGCGCTCCTCGCGTTCTCGGTCGTAACCTCCGAAGCGTCCTCGAAAAACATTATTATCAAGCATCGTACAATTTTTAACCAACTCAGCAAAAGCGGATTTGTCAACTTCGACGAGAGTGAGGTTTTTGTCGGAGGCGACGGAGAGACCGATGGTGCCAACGCCGGCGTAAAGATCAAGAACCTTATCAGTCGTGACGTGTTTTTTAATTTCTTTTAGGGCAAGTTCATAAACAGGAAGGTTGATTTGAAAAAAGCCGTTCGGGGAATAAGAATATTCTTGACCGAGAATTTTGTCGGTGAGATTTTTGAAAATAGGATGAGGTTTGTGATTTTCATAAAGGCCACCAGAAACTTCGCCGTTTTGATTACAACGTAGAAGAAGCGATTGATATTTACGGGCTTCTTCGCCGCGGCTATTTAAATCATTTATTATTTCTTTGGCACGGGTAAAAATTTCTGGTCGCTCAATGGAAGAAGATTTGATGGGAAATTTACGATGAGAGCCTCGAGCATGAAAAGCTAGTTCGATTTTGTTAGTATTGTGGTCCCAAAAAAGAGCGTATTCCATTTTATTACGATAGAAATAATCTTTATGGTCAGTAATAATTTCCGGTTTCTCGATATTAATTTGGTGTTCGCGAAAAATTTCGATGATTAATTCTTGTTTTTGAGCTAGCTCATAATCGTAATCCATAATTTGCCAGGGGGAAGTAGAAAGAAAACAAGCGTCCTTCGGGTCAACGCGGAAAGGGGAAGGGTTTTCAATTTTAGTGGCTATACCTTCAGAATAAGATGATTTATCTTTTGTAATTTGATATTCAACTACGTTTTCGCCTGGAAGAGCTTGAAAAAGAAAAAGTTTTTTACCATTTTTGGCAGTAGTAAGAGCCTGGCCACCTGGAATTAATTTTTCTATTTTGAGCATAGATTAATTATACCACGTTTCTTTACTTTTTAAGGGAAGCATGTTATAATTATAGGTATGTCAACTAGTGCGGCAGAGCTAAGGTCATATGACGATGCGGCGTTAAAAAATAGCCAATTTGTTTCATCGGTTTCGGGTAAAAACTTTACTATTAAAAAAAGTGGAAAGAAATTAAAGACTTTTTCGGCGGCGAGTTTTATCACCGCAATAATAATAGTTTTTGCTCTGCTTTTTGGATCGGGAAATATAATTCCATCAGCAATTTCGGAAAGATTAATTGAAGAATTTGATGTCCAATATGCGGACGGAGTAAAAAGTAAAGAAATTGTTTTCCAACAAGCGATGTATCAAGGTGAAATTCCGGAAGATACAGAACAGCTATTGAAAGAAAATGGTGTTGAGACGGTGCACGCTGAAAACGGTGAAATAGCGCTAAAGATAAAAGACAAGGTAATTACGGCTAGTAATTTTATTACTGAAGTAAGTAATAATGTTGAGTTATATGATGCGTTTACGAAGGCGACTTATGGACGAGCAGCATATTATTATGACGATGCAGCAGAAAAAGTATTTCAGAAAATCGGAACTAACCGAAATAATTATGCTAATGATGATTCTTTTGATGAAGTGATGGACTCAAAAGTCGGGGAGGGAAGTGATATTAATGTAAATAGCGTTTCGTTAGTTAAAAAGACGCGCAAAAACGAGCTGACTGGGATAGAAGAAGTTTATTACGACTACGAGGAAAATGGGGCTTCAGTAAAATCAAATAGTGCAGCGAAGAGTTTTATAAACACAGTAAGTGATAAAAATCCAGCGAGAAGTGCTTCAGAGTCGGCATTTTATACGGCGGATGCATTAAAAGTCGCTGATACGATTTCAAAAGAAGAGCGATCGAGCCTATTCTTTGTTACTTTTATGGAAAATATCAGCAAGATGAAAGCTGGGGAAGGGAATGAATCAAAAATTAATGAAGCGATGAACTTTTTACATGAGAATGAAGAAACTGAAATCTTGGATGTAAAAACTGGTGAAGTTAAAAAAGTTACTGGCACAGCACTGGAATCGCCAAGTCTTTATGCAGTGCTTTCTGGGTCAGAAATAAATATAGAGGATGTAGAAAACTATTCTTCTGATAGAATCTTAAAGACAATTGAAAATAAATTAGGGAAGAGTAATAGCGGTGAAACAATTTCGGGAACAGTGGTTTCATCGACGACAAAAATGAAGGGGACGATTGGAAGATTTATACAATCTGGAGTCGAAAAAGCTTCTAGCGCATTAATGGAAATTTTAGAGCCAACTATTTCTAATTCTTTAGTAAATAATTCGTATGACACGATTAAAGGTGTAGGCGCGGGAGAATTTTTAGTTGAAGGAGCAGCTAACGTCGGGAAAGAACTAGCAAAAGCAAGTGGTGCAAGTGCTGGCGATACAAACGCGGCAACTCAATATGCAAAACTAAACTCTAAGGTTATTGCGATGGATGCAGCGGTTGATAGATTAAATCGTAGCCCATTCGATATTTCTTCGAAGAACACCTTTTTAGGTTCGATTGTTTATAATCTTGCGATAAACTTAAATAAATCAAGAAGTTTAGTTTTATCTAGTTTTTCGACAATAGCAAATTCAACGAAGAGAGCGGCTATCTCTTTTCTGCCGGCAGTTTATGCGGATGATAAAAGTTCTTCGTTTTTGACTTCGTTTGGTGATTGTGAGACTTATGGAACAATTGGTGCGGTTGGTTCAGCACATTGTTCAGAAATTGCTACTTTTGATACATCGACACTAAATGATCCCTTTAATGATCCACAATTTGTTGCATTTATAAATAACAATACAACTCTTAATAACGGAACAAGGACAATAAATAAAAACTCAGTACTAGCAAAATATATAATATATAATGACGAGCGAATAACTCCTTTGGGTGTAGTAGATGGGGGAATTATAGAATCTTTGGAATCTGGGTCTTCATCAATTAATTTTTCTACAAATATTTTAGAGATGATAAAATCTTTTATAGGGACAAGTAGAACGAAAAAACAAATAGCTTCCGGGGCGGCGTTCGTAAATTCAGAAAATAATTCCGATTGGCAAACTTACAAATATGCACAAAGATATATCTCGCTAGCAAGAGCCACAGCAACACTAAAACAGTATTCTAAAGATTCCACTGCCTACAATAATGTTGAATTTTTTGAAGGGGATGAAAACCCAGTAATGGCGTTTTTAAATGAATACTATTTATTGGCAGATAATTAATTATTAACGTCTTCTACGCTCGTAATAATAACTTGGTTATCTTGGAAGTTTTTTATAAGACATCGTCGGCGAGTTTCGTCTAATTCGGAAAAAACATCATCTAGTAAGACGATTGGTTTTAAGTGAAGTTTTTGATATATTAAATCCGCTTCAATAAATTTTAAAGCAAGAATGATAGAGCGGGTCTCACCACGCGAAGCTGAGCCGTTGGCTATTTTATGGTTAAAAAGAAAAAGGTAGTCGTCGTGATGAACCCCAAAACTAGTGTGTCCTAAAATGTGATCTTTCTCGTAATTTGTTTCGAGTTGCTTTAAATAATCAGATTCGGTAAAACTCTCAACTTCAGAAGTATAATTAATTTCAACTTGATCTTCATTCTTAGCAATAGAACGATAAGTATCAGTGAGCTGAATATTAATTTCTTGAATAAAATTTTTGCGAAGCTTTGATAAATTAATACCGTATTTAGCAAGTAAAATATTCCACGAAAAAATATCATCTTTTTTGTGTTCTTTTTTTAAAAATTCATTCCTTTGTTTAAGAGCTTTTTCATATTTAAGAAGATTTTGATTATATTTTTCATCTAACTGTGAAAAAAACTTATCAAAATAGTCACGGCGACGGGAAGGGGAATGACTGATTAGGTTTAAGTCTGATGGTAGAAAGAGGACAACGGGGTATTTATTTTTTTTCGGAAGACGACGAGTTTTTTTATCTAAAATTAAAAAGGTTTTATTTTTTCCATCAAAAGTCGCGATGTTTTTTTCACCGTTAACATATTCGATTTCGATTCGATAATAATCTGTACCACGTTTCAAAATTTCGTTATCAACCGCCCGAAAACTTTTACCACGGGTTAAGATATAAATTGCTTCTAAGACAGAGGTTTTTCCGCAGCCATTTTCTCCTAAAATTAAAGAAGTGTTTTCTTTGCATTCCAAAAAATAATTATGGTGATTTCTAAAATTAGTTAATTTAATCGATTTAATAATCATTATGAGTTAAGTGGCATTATGATATGGGTATATTTAGGGTCTTTTTTGTTTTTTAGAAGGATAGGAGCAATACGATCTGAAAAACTAAAAATAATCTCTTTTTCTTCAAGAGCGTTAAGAGCATCTAGGAGAAAACGAGAGTTGAGGTTTATTTTACCTTCTTTATCAATATTCGCTTCTAATTCGGAGTCGTTTTCACCAAATTCATTAGCAATTGATTTAACTGAGAATTTATCTGGTGATTTTGTTTCACAGACAATTGAGCCGCCAACTGAACGAGAAAATAGTGCAGCGAGCTTAGTAATACGAGTTAACTCTTCGCGATTTAATTTAACGGAGATATTATTATCTTTTGGGATTAATTTTTGGTAATCAGGGAAACTAGCATCAATTAATTTTGAAATTATTTCAACTTCACCAAAACGGAATCTCACCAAATCATCATTAAAGGCAATTTCGATTTCCTCTGCATCATCGCTAATAGAGCGGAGAACTTCTTGAAGAGAAGAGGATGGTACAATAGCTTTAACTTCACTCTCAACTTTATCAATTAATTTCTTTTCAGCTAAACGATAACCATCGGTCGCAGCAATAGCTAAAGTATTATCGTTTGTATTAAAGAAAACTCCGGTTAAAGCTGGGCGGGTTAAGTCGTTTGAGCTCGCTATTAAGACTTGATTTAGGCTATTTTTGAATTCATCGGTGGTAATTTTGTAAATTATAGCGTTCTTTTCATTAATTTCTGGAATTTCTGGAAAATCATCTGCTAAAGCGCCATTAATAATAGAAGAATATTTACCAGCAGAAATTGTTAATTTAGTATCTTTAGTAGAAAATTCAATCGATTCGCCTTTAGGAAGATTATTAATAAATTCAGCAAGAAGTTTGGCTGGGACCGTAATAACACCATCTTCGGAACTAGAGACTGGAAGATAATCGATGATAGCCAAGTCTAAATTAGTTGTTATAAGAGATACTTTCTTTTTATCAACTCGGATAAGAACATTATTTAAGATTGGTAAAGTTACTTTTCCGACAGCAATTCTACTGACATTATTTAAAGCTTTGCTTAATTTTTCTTGTGAGACTTTTATTTTCATTTTAGTTTAGCTCCTTTCTTCTATTAAATAATATATAGTAGTCATAGTAGTAGGGTATGTGGAATAGTGGAAATAATTGATTAGTGATAGGGGACAACTATTTGTGTAAAAGTTAGTAGAAAAAGTTTGAAAAAGTTGGTGAAAACTTATTTTATACACAATGGATAAAAATTTTTGATATTGTTTTCCAAAGTTTTCCAAAGTTTTCAACATAGTTTTAAAAGATTTATCCACGAGATTTTCCACTAATTTAGCCATAAATTTTCTCCTTAATTTCTTCAATTTGATCACGTAAAGAGAAATTTAGTTTTAAATCGTTTTCAATTTTTTTAATTCCATGCATAACCGTAGTATGATCTTGTACTCCAACCTCGGCGGCAATTTTATTTGTACTTAAAGAGAGTTCTTTTGAAAGGATAAACATAGCGACTTGACGAGCGGTTTTAATATTTGCAACGCGAGATTTACTACACATCTCTTTTACACTCAAGTTGTAATATTTAGCCACTTTTTCGACGATTTGTTTGGATGAGGCTGGGCGGAGTTTTGAGGGCCTATTAATATTTACTGAACCTTTATTAATTAATTCAAGAGGAGTTAAGCCCCGGACTTCAGAAGTAAATATGATGGTAGAAAATTCACTTTCAAGATCACGGATGTTGGTATTTACATTTTCAGCAATATATTCAATAGCTTCTGGTTCAATTTCGTAACCCATTAATTCAGCTTTAGTACGGAGGATGGCGCATTTATCTTCAAATTTAGGGAGCTGGAGATCAAAGGCGCCTGCCCAAGTAAGACGAGAAGCAAGACGTTCATCAACGGATTTAATTTGGTTTGGGAGACGGTCTGAAGTGACGATAATTTGCTTATTAAGTTGATAAAGATCATTAAAGATATTAAAAAATTCTTCCTGGGACTGCTCTTTGTTCATAATAAATTGAAAATCATCAATAATCAAACAGTCTAATTTACGGAATTTTCGATTAAATTCTTTACCCTTACCGTTTCGTACTGCGTCGATAAAATCTGAATAAAAATCAGCAATTGGAGTATAAAGAATTTTAAAATCTGGATTACGGGCAATGAGTTCATTACCGATAGCTTGGACGAGGTGGGTTTTACCTAAACCCGGTCCGCCATAAAGGAAGAAGGGATTAAAACGAGTTCCAGGAGCATCAATGATGCTTTTAGCTGCAGATACTGCAAGATCATTATTAGAACCCACGACGAAATTGGCTAAAGTATATTTATTATTGAGCCCAGTTTGTTGGACGGCAGAGGATTCTTTATTAGTTTTTTGGATTTTTTTGAGACGGTTTTTTAGGACTTCATTAGATATGAAGACTTCACGAGAGCGAGTTTTAGGTTTAGAAAGGGATTTGATTTCAAAAGAAATATTTTTAATAGGAACGTTATTGTTTTTTAAGGCGGTCGTAATCATATCAAGATAACGAGTCTTGAGTTGTTTGATATGGAAGGAGTTTTTTACTCCGATTTTGATTTCACCATCTTCGGTAGACAGAAGTGAGGTCTCAGCAAACCATGTTGAGTAATTGGCTGGGGAAATTTGCTGTTCGATTTCAGCAAGGACGTTTTTCCAGACGTCAAACATTGTATTTTAGACCTCCTTTTAATGAATTATAACATGAATAATTGAGTTTTCCACATGTTTTTTAGGGTAAAAAATATTTTGTAATATAGTTTTTCAAAAATAGGGGTAAAAATTTCCACAAAGTCGACAGAATCCCTAAAAGACGTGTGGAAAAATAGTTGAAAAATGTGGAAAAATAGAGTATACTATATAAAGAATTTGAAATAAATTAAAGTTTAAGGAATAATATGCCAAAACGAACATATCAGCCACACAAAAGGCAACGTAAAGTTGAGCACGGTTTTATGAAGAGAAATGCGACAAAAAATGGTCGCAAAGTTTTAGCTAGGCGACGTTTAAAAGGGCGAGCTAGACTCAGTGCTTAATAAGAAATATCGGTTTCATTCACGTGGGGGAGTGAGATATGTTTACCAGAATGGGAAGACGATTCGTTCTCCGAAGATGTCTTTAGTTTTTGTCGAGAACACGAAGGGGTTTACAAGGTTTGGCGTGATTGTATCAAAGAAAGTTGAGAAATCAGCAGTGAAACGTAATGTGATTAGGCGAAGAGTTTATGAAGCCTTAAGAACTAATTTTGATTTAATTCCAAAAAATAAAGACTATCTCTTTGTAGTTTATTCGAAAGAAATAGGAAAGATGCCGATTGCTGAGTTGGAGGGTGTTCTGGGGCAACTAGTAGAAGAAAGCAAGGTGTGCTATAATAAATAGAGAATGAGTGTGAAAAAAATAATTTATCGGGTGTTGGTTGGGTTGTTTATAGTGGCTTTTTTGGCGACCTGGATAATAACTGGCAATGGGTTTGATTTAATAGACTTTTTAATTTTTAAGCCAATCGTAAATATATTATTTGTAATTTTTAATTTAGTACATGATTTTGGGTTGGCGATTATAATCTTTACAGTTTTAGTCAAACTTTTAATGTGGCCCCTCATGAAGAGGCAGCTCAATCAAACGAAATTAGTTCGTAAGTTGCAACCAGAATTAACACAAATAAAAAAGAACTGCCAAGGAAATAAACAGCTCGAATCGCTTCAGACGATGGATTTATATAAACGATATAACGTAAAACCGTTTGCTTCGATTGCGACTTTGTTTATTCAATTACCGATTTTTATTGCAATTTTTACAGCGATTAGAGTGGTCGCAACGCCGGATTTGACGAATAACTTAGCAAGTCAAGCTTATGCTGTTGTGGCTTATGAGGGCTCAGAAGTAAAAAATCTTGAAGAAGAGCAAGCAATATTTCTTGCGGATCAAGCTAATGATGAAATACCAGCAGAAGAGAAACACGAATATGATTTCCATCCTAAACTTTTTAATACAATTAGACTAGACGTAAGAGCAAGCGATGTGTTTGGGAATTTTTCGTGGAGTGCATTATTTATTTTAATATGTGCGATTTTAGCCTCAGTAGTGCAATATATTGCAACTAAGCAACAGATGCCATCCGGTAAATCAGAAAAAAAGAAGAGTTTTCGTGAATTATTAAAAGACGCACAAGAAGGAAAAGAGCTGGAAACTTCAGATGTAAATAGTTTTACTTCTGGACAAATGTCTAAGATGATGCCGATAATGATGTTTCTAATTATGTTTAGATTAAATGGTGCGTTAGCATTTTATTATTTCTTAACTAATATCGTCACCGTAATTCAACAAAAGGTTATTTTAAAGAAGGTTGATGACGAAATAGACGATATGACAGATAAAGCGGTTCTGAAGGAATTAAAAAATATACAAGAAGCTCAGGTGGTAGAAAATAAAAAAACAGGAACAAAAATAACAAGAATCTCCGCGAAAGATAATAAAAAGAAAAGGAGATAAATATGAATAAAGATGAATCAATAAGGTTCGCAGCGCGTTATTTGGAGGATTTGCTGAGTTTTTTTGGTATAAATGTAGCAGTTTCTTCAACGATTGATGATGAAGTGATTCAACTATCGGTCCCATCTACTTCGCTTAACTCGCTTTTGATTGGGCGAAATGCGGATAATTTAAGGGCGCTTCAGCATATTGTATCGATGGCCTTAAATGCTAAAGATGCAGAGATAACGAGAGTAAATGTTGATGTAGCAAACTATAAAAAACAAAGAGCGGATCGTATTGCAGAAAAAGCAGAAGGCTGGATTCGAAAAGTAAGAGAGACTGGAGAATCAATGACAATTAACTTAAATGCAGCCGATCGACGGGTTGTTCACAAGTTGGCACAAGATTATTCAGATGTTGAAACTCATTCAGAAGGTGAAGGTAGGGAACGAAAACTGATTATTAGTAAAGTTTCGTTAGATTAAATATTTAATCTTGGTTTAAACCGCCAAGGATAATAATAAAATCATAATCAGTCGAGACGTCTTTAGGAAGTTTTTCGAAAGACATAATAACCGTGTTGTAGTATTCTTCTAGCATTCTTTTTGTGCTGGGTTTTGTATTGGTGCCGTAGAGGCTGTATTTTTCTGTATATTCTCCTTCTGGAGCATTATCGATAGTGATATCAGTATAGCCTTCAGCTTCAAGAGTTTGTTTTTCGGTTTTAGCAAGTCCTTCTTCATCAGTCCCGTTTAAGATTAAGATAGTTGGCTCTTCGTAGGTGCGAGGATCGTTATTAAGCATTTTTGCAACATAGTTTTGGATATTAAGATAATTACCAACTCCGCCAACCGGCAAGACGTAAGAAATGCCATTAATAGTGCCAGTAGTGACGAGATATTCTGGATCAATCAGAGAAAGTTGACGCATACTATCAAAATCAAATTCATAAGTGAGATGGGCGAGAGTTTTAAGTTCATCAATAGAGAAGTTGCTACGAAGATTATCTCCGAGGGTTGAGGCGAGACTTAATAGATCAGTGATAGAGAGTTTTTTCTCGAAAATACGGTCTTTTATACCAATGAGGATTTTCTGTTGGGAGTTTGCACGAGAGAAATCACCGTTTGCGGTACCATAGCGCATACGAGCGAGCCAGAGAGCTTCATCGCCACGAAGCGTGTAGGTGTTACCGGCATCAAAATGATAATAGTCATGGACGTCTTCATCCAGGGTAACTGTAATACCATCTAAAATATCAACAATTTGAACCAGTGAGCCCCAGTTGACGTGAACAAAATATTGAAAGTCTATATCTAAAATAGAGCCAACTTCATTCATAAGAGCTTGGGCGGCTACGGCTTCTTCTTCAGTAGAAATATCGCCATTACCACCATTACACCAGTAGACTTCGTTGATTTTTCCAGTAGCAGTACAAGTAGGAGAAGCTTTTAGGTCGCGCGGAAGGGAAAGCATGGCTAAATCGCCAGTTTCTTGGTTGAGACTAAGAATCATAATAGAATCAGTAAGTTGAGCTCCGTCGTGGGTGCCATTTCCTTCTTCACCATCCATGTTATAACCGCTAGTACCGAAAGCAAGGATATTAGTACGGCCATTAGCGTCAGTCTTTAATGGTTCATAAGTTTCATCGGTAAAGATAAGATCGAAAACATTACCTTGACCACCGGTGATTTTAGCAATAATATCATTTCCCCAAAGAATGACCCAAACTACTCCACCAATTAAAATAAGTACAATTAGAAGGGCGATGATTGAAAGGGTTTTACGAACCTTGCCAGCCTTCTTTTTTTCTTTCTTTTCTTTCTTCATTTTCTTCGGTTTTTCTTTAGATTCTTCAGCCACTTTTAATTTACCGGTTTCTTCATCAAAATCAAAAGCTTTAACTGGTTTTAGAAAATCTTCAGCATTAACGACGTTGGTTTTTTCAGTTTTAGGTTCTTGAGCAGGAGCAGGGGAAGTAACGGCAACTTTTTTAACATTTTTTTTAGCTGGCGCTTTTTTAGTAGGCGTCTTAGGCTTTGGTTGGGTCTTCGTTTTTGGCGTTGTCTTTTTTGGGCGACGCGAAACGAGCCCATCGATTGATTTATTCTTTTCCATTGTTTATAATTATAACATATATGGCGGTTAAGTTAACAAAAAAACAATTAGCAGTATTAGATTTTTTGCAGGATTTTACAGAGGAAAAAGGATACTCTCCTTCTTATCGGGAGATTATGTCGGGGCTTGGACTTTCGTCGGTTTCGGCGGTAGCGGAACATATTGAGAATCTAGTATCAAAGGGCGTATTAAAGAAAGTCCAAGGAGCGGCGAGGTCGTTAGAAGTTTTAGATTATAAACACGAAGAAACGGTAGAACTATTTAAAGTTAAAATATTAGATTGCTCAGAAGAAGAAAAAGATATTTTAACTAAAGCGGCGGATATTTTAGGGTTGGATTTAGGGTAAAAAGTTTACAATTCCTCTGAATCTTGTTATGATTAGATTGGAGGATTATATGGCAAAACGACGTCGACGTAGTAAAAAATGGATTTCTTGGTTATTTCTTTTGATGCTTTTGATTGCTGCAATCGCTGTGTGCTCGATGGTGTTTAAGAGTTATTTTGGTAACGAAAAAGAAGAGCCAGAGTCTGAATTAGAAGTAAAAAAAGAGACTAAAGAGGATGAAGATGAAGAGCCGGAAGAACAGGAGGTTGTTGAAAAAGAAGAAGTTGTACAATACGATGGTGAAGATCCAAATAATTCGGAAGAAATAACCGGAGTGATAACTTATGCTGGGGTTAGCGGCGATAGTTTAATGATACGCGTAAATATTGATCAATATTTATCTAACGGACAATGCAGCTTAAAAATAAATGAATATGGGACTGAGATATATAATGACTCTGCTTTGTTAGTAAATTCGGCATCAACAATGACTTGTGAAGGATTTGATGTTCCGATCCCGGCGATTGGAGGAGGAGATTTTGAAATTATTATAAACGTTGATGCAGACGGAAAAAGTGGTACGATAACAGGTGAGGTAAGTGTTTAGATGGTGGAGAGGGCCGTAAGAAGGAGAGATAAAAGATACAGATTTATCCTTTTAGGGATTTTTGTGGCAGTGTTTTTATTTTCATTTTTATCTAGGAGTCACGGAAAAATAAATAATGAAGTCGAAGCGGCAAGTTTGGCGAATTTTGATCCGGGATACATAATTTCGGATTATCAGATGGGTAATTATAATTCGATGAGCGAAGCAGAAATTCAAGCATTCTTAACGGCGAAAAATTCTTGCGCAAACGATGACTATAGTTATTATAGGCAGTTAACTGCAAATAACCCAGGGGTAAATTGGCATTTTGAAGATGGGCATTTTATTTGTTTATCAGAAGAAAAATTTGGGGATGGGGAAGAAATTGGTTCCGGGGATACAGCGGCGCATATTATATGGGAGGCGGCACAAGATTATCAGATTAATCCGCAAGTTTTAATAGTTTTATTACAAAAAGAGACAGGATTAATTACGGATCCAATCCCAAATAATTATGATTATCGGAAAGCAACTGGGTATGGTTGTCCGGACACTGCAGCATGCTCTTCTAAATATTATGGGTTTAAAAATCAAATAAGGAATGCGGCGGCACTATTTTCAACAGTTTTAAATGGAGGCTGGACGAATTATCCGTTGGGAGAAAACTATATTCAATATAATCCAAATGCAGGATGTGGAGGCTCAATAGTTAATGTTCGTTCGCTTGCTACTTCGGCACTTTATCGTTATACGCCATATCAGCCAAACGAAGGAACTTTGGCTGCTGGGTATGGAACAGCATATTGTGGGGCATATGGGAATAGAAATTTTTATTTATATTTTGAAGATTGGTTTGGCGGAATAACACAAAAAAATGGTTATAGTGATGTGAAAACGCCTCGATATATGATGGTTAATGAAGACACTTATTTCGTGGAATCGTATTCGGGAGAACAAGTTGATTTTGTTGACGGAGGTACTATTCTAAAATTCACGTCAAAGATTTTAAACAATAATGGTGATTGGTGTATTAGGACGGAGGAGGATACAAAGAACGATGTTGACAAGTGTATTCTCAGAAAAGATTTAAGTGAGGCGCCATATAGCGCAGTAGACATTCCGCGATATATGATTGTAAAAGACGATACGAATTATATATCCCCGAGGACTTTATCAAAATTAAATTTGGTAAAAAAAGATACCGTTTTAAAGTTTACTACTAAGGTATTAAATAATAATGGTGAATGGTGCATTAGAACAGAAGAGGATACAAAGAACGATGTTGACAAGTGTATTCTCAGAAAAGATTTAAGTGAACTTCCTTATAGCGCTGTAGATGTGCCACGCTATATGATTGTAATAAGTAATATTAATTATATTTTGCCAAGAAGTTTAATAAAGCTGGATGCAGTAGAGGAGGGGACGGTTCTAAAATTCACATCAAAGATTTTAAATAGTAATGGTGAATGGTGCATTAGAACAGAAGAGGATACAAAGAACGATGTTGATAGATGTATTGTCAGAGAAGAATTAGACAATACTCAAAATTATATTCCTTCGAATAAACCACGACAGATGAAGGTAATTGGGGATAGTTATTACATTGTTCCACATTCTTTAGTAAAGCTGGATGCAGTAGAGGAGGGGACGGTTCTAAAATTTGCATCAAAGATATTAGATGGTAATGGTGAATGGTGTATTAGAACAGAAGAAGATACTGATTTAGATAAAAATTTGTGTATACCAAGAAGTAAACTAACTGATATTTAGCTTTTATTTGTAATACCAGCTAGGGCTGGAAGGTGTTTTTTGATGATGACAGAAAAAAACAGAGAGAGAGGAACGATAACGAAAATATTTAGTGGGATAATAATCCAGTTCGATAAGTTAGTAAAAGGTAGTAATAAAAGAAGATCGTTTAGTAAAATAAGTGGGTATCTATGGAGAATAAAAATTAAAAGAGTGTTACTGCCAATTTTCATCATGAGACTGGAGAACTTCTTCATGTTTTTAGCAATAAATAGTGCTATGATGACACTTAGTATAATGCCAGAAAAGGCAGAGATAAGAAAATATCCGAAATTGCCGAAACGATTTTCTGCCATGAGGACGTAACTAACATCATTTGATAAGCCAAAAACGAGTGTAAGCCAGAAGAAAAGAGGTACGACTAAAAGAAGAATATATGAGGGTATTTTTAGCTTGTTTGTCTTTCTGTAAGATTCAAAGATGTAGCCGGAGAGCATAAAAAAGATTGCCGTTGGGACAATATCTATGCCCATTGGAGGATTGTGGCTGAAGAATAATTCTCTAGTGGTTGGGTGGGAAGAAATAATAAATCCTATCAGTAGAAATATTAAAAGAAAAATAGGGATGATTATTTTAGCGTGCTTTTTATTGATTAAAAGTAGTATGATGTCTAAGACGATAATACTAATGAAAAGTACGGGGAGAAACCATAAAGAGCTGTTGCTGACAGCACCGATAGATTTATGAGTGCCGTAGAGTATTTTGGGAATTGTTAAAAGAGTGATATTTGATAGCGATAAAAGAATTGCCCAAATAATGAAGGGAATATAGATATGAAGAGCATGTTTTTTAAAAAGATCTTTAAGATTAGAGTGACTATAATTAGTGAAAGTTAGCGAAATACCGGAAACAAAGAAAAAAAGTGGAATGTGAAAAGAATAAATCCATTTATGTATTTCTGGATTAAAATTTGGATATGGTATATGTCCAATAATAACCAAAATAATTGCGATGGCTCTAAGAATATCTATATAAGGAATACGTTTTTTAATGAGAAAACTCCTTAGTTTTGGGGTAATAATTTTTTAATTAAGGTAGTTAATTCGGTACTGGATATTCCATCTGTGTGAGGTAAATAAATGATTTCTACACCATAAGGTTTGAATTGTTGTTCAAATTTTTTCCAAGTTTCAGTGCCTTGCCAATCCGACCCGACAAACATTTTATCAAAATGATATTTCTGCCAGGCTCCGAATTTGTTTTTATCAATTTGGGGGACAACTTTGTCGACATATTTAATAGCTTCCACTATAGCTTTACGTTCTTCGAAGGGGATAACTGGAGTTTTGTTTTTTTCTTTTTGAACTAGTTCGTCTGTGCTGACGCCAACTATTAAATAATCACATTGTTTTTTTGCATTTCGTAAAACATTAAGGTGTCCGATATGAAACATGTCATAAACACCAGTCGTGTAGCCAATGATTGGTTTTGCTTTTGTATTATTTTTCATGCTTATTCCTCATAGTTTTAATTTTTTTATATGGCGCGATTAACTTATCATAAAATTGATAGGCACCGGAATCAAAAACCGCTTCATATTGTTTTACTTTTGCTTCAAGCGTACTTATCTGTGCTTTTAATTTAGGGTTTTCTTGGCTATCTTTTTTATTTTTGAACCATTCTTCAAGCATCATATCATGGAGAATTTTGCGATAATCTTTAGTGTTATCTTTGTTCAGGTATTGCTTGAGGATATTTACGGTGACATCTACAGAATTGGTTTTAGTTTCTGGAAAAAGTTTTTTCTTGATATTTTGTTGTTTTTTAAAATAAGTTTTAGCTGATAAAAGAAGCGGGAGAATTTTTGAAGGATCATTAGTGTATGGAAGTATATTGTCTTGCATAAGTTGGTATTGGAGTGTGTCGATACCGTTTAGGCTTCTTGCATTAAGATCTTTGGAAAAAGCAACAATTGGCGTGTTGGCATAAATAGATTCAAAGATGGATCCGGAGTTGTCAGAGAGTACAATATCTGCAGTTTTTAATAGTTCAGTGATGGGAGTATCAGAATCATAAAATTCATCTGCAAAATCTCTTAATTTCTTAAGGGCGTCTTGTCCATCTTGTCCAAAGTGAATAGCATGATGGGCTTTTATAATAACTTTAAAGTGTTTTTTAATATCATTGATCATTGTGTCAGAAAGATATTGGACGCAACTAGTGTCTTGTCCAAACGTGGGAAGAATGAGAAGAGTCGGTTTTTGGTTTTTTGAAGGTTTTTTCTTGAAGTTAGAGTATTTCCAATATGGTACAGAATAACATTCGGCGCCATAACAATTGAGGAAGGCTGGTTCATAATTATTGAAACAGATAATGGCATCGTAGTTAATTTTTGACGCAATATTATAGGTGGGGTTTGGCTTAGCCGATATTGTGCTGTAAGGCATTCTAATGTGATATATAAAATTGGTACGTTGGATAATGTCCAACTCAGGATATGGCGTTAGAAGAACTTTATAGATTTTATTTTTAGGAACATCATTTAACGGATTATACCCCAAGTCTTTTATTTTAGTATAGGTATGCTTAGCTAAACCGTTATATCCGCTGTCAAAGGGGATAATAATGTCGGTTGGGATTTTTTTACGTTTCAATTTATCAATTAATTCACGCGTGGCGTAGAATTCAGTTAAGTCATCGAATATAAAAGCAAGGTAGTTGGTAGTGATAGTTTTTGTACTCATCTTATCTATAATTATACCATTATTTAACAAAAGATAGAATAATAGAGAACTATAAGATTATCTATCAAATATTCGTCCGGTTTCAACCATAGAGGTGTCGTCCCAGGCCTTACCTTCGGTTGTGTATTCAACCATATGGTTTTCTTGGTTCCATATATAATATATAAGCGTACGTGTTCTAGGACTGTTGATATTTTGGAACAATTCAGTACTTTTCGCCCCGAGGCGCAATTGCTCAAAAGCATCACTAAGGTCAGCGAAAGAAATTGGTTTATCAGAACGCACCATTTGGTTGTGATGTTCGTTAACACCTTTAATATACAGCGATGGGTTGAAACGATTCAAAATGTAGTCATATTCCCAAACACCATCCATATAGCCATGATCGGACATAATAACTATAGATGACTTATCATATACATCGGCTTTTTTTAATCTATCAATATAAGCTTTGATAACTTTCATGGTTGCAGCTTGTTTTTGGGAATAGGTCCCTTTTGTTTTATCAATAGGATTAAGGTCTTCGTCTAAGTTAAACCAGATATGGGCGCCTTCTAGATGGATGAAGTGGAAGACTTTGTCGTCTACTATTTCTAAAGGTTCATTTTTGTAGATATTATAATTAACGCGGTCTCCCCATACGAATTCATTATGTCCTTCTTCGAGATCTGCAGTCCAGAAGTTCGAATTTTCAATGTGGGCTTTTCCTTTTAATGGGAAAGGTAAATATTTAAATAAATCATACCTAAAGATTTCATACAAAAAGTTAGAAGAATTGATTCTTGTGGCATTAGACATGTTTTTAAATAGTTCAGCTGTGTCAGCGCTCATGATGACTTGGTCGTCATAGAAGTACATATTATATTTTTCGCTAGCTAGACTGTTAATAATGGGTGATTCAGAAAAAGCTTTGCGTGAATAGTCATCAAATTCGGTTTCATTTTCGTTTGGAGTAGAATAGAATATTTGTGGGATTGAATCTCTTGTATAAGGATAATATGACAAAGTATCTTGGTAATAACTGAAGTCTTTAAAAGTTTTTTGATAATCAGAAGAGTCTTTTAACAAAGCATCAAAAGAACGAGAGTCGATTGCATCGACTAAGAAGATAAAGAAATTTTGTTGATTTGAAACTTGGTTATAATAATCAAGTGTAGCTTTGGATGTATTTTTATCTTCTAGAGCGCGTGTGGTTGCAAGTGTGGTAATTAGAGAAACGAAAAGCATTGCAAAAACAACCAAAGTAATTGCAGGAATAATAGTGAATACTTTTTTACTTGATAATTTTTTAATAGCAATAAATAATGCGATGAACACTACGGCCCAAAGGATGATTGATATAGCTGTCTCGACTTTATACTCTCGCCAATTGAAGGGATTGCCATTTAGTCCGGGGAGAGAACCGGACAGGAAGTTTCCTTGAATATAAGTAATAATAAAAAAGGCAAAAAACAACAAAGATAAGATGTAAAAAATGGCAGGCTTTTTAAAAAGTTTAAAACTAATAAAGTATATTAAACCAAATATTAAAAACGATCCGACGGCCAGTATAACAAAGGCAGGGAGTAGTTCTGGTAACATATCATACAAATCGAACCAAAAATCGTTGGTATTGTTCGCATAAAGAGAAATTGGTTCAAAAATGACCAACATAAAACTAAAGATTACACATAATAATAAGATTGAAAGTAATGGCTTAGCCTTTTCATAAAACTTTTTCATACACCTTATTATACTATGTTTTAAGGAAGTACGCCTAAAAGTAAGGTGAGCGTGGTATAATGTCTTATATGATAAAGGTGTCAATTTTAGTTCCAATGTATAATGTCGAAAAGTTCCTAGAGGAATGTCTCGACAGTTTAGTTAATCAAACTTTAAAAGAAATTGAGATCATTTGTATAAATGATGGATCAAAAGATAATACTTTAAAAATTGCGAAGGAATATGCGAAGAAAGATAAAAGAGTTGTTATTATCGATAAAGCGAACTCTGGATATGGCGATTCAATGAATCGTGGGCTGAAAAAGGCAAAAGGTGAATATGTAGGAATTGTAGAGTCGGATGATTTTATTGATTTAGATGCTTTTGAAAAACTATATGATATAGCGAAAAAAGAGAATGTGGAAGTTGTTAAGAGTAATTTTTATGAATATTTTGGCGCAACTAAAACGGATGAGGGCGTTAGTAAATTGTTCCCAACAAGGGAAATTGGTAAAGTGATTGATCCAGCTAAAAATCGTCTGATTTTTTATCAGCCACCATGCATTTGGGCGGCTATTTATAAAAGAGGGTTTTTAGAGGAAAATAATATTAATTTTTTACCTACACCAGGAGCTTCTTATCAAGATACTGGTTTTAATTTTAAAGTTTGGGCTTCAGCACATCGAGTTTATTTTGTAAAAAGAGCTTTTCTGCACTACCGACAAGATAACTCGAATTCGTCTGTTAAAGATTCTAATAAAATTCACTGTGTCCAAGAAGAATATGAAGAAATAGAAAGATATTTAAAAGAAAAAGGATTGATTGACGAGTTTGGCTCGACAATGTTTACAGCTAAAACTGGTGGGTACATTTGGAATCTTCATCGACTAAAATTTAAAGCGGCTTTAGAGTTTGCAGATACGGTTGAAAAAGAATATAAAAGAGCGGAAAAAATGGGATGGCTTGAACCGAAAAAACTTGATCGAATAGGAAAACACAATGTACGATATATGGCAATAAAACATCCAAAAACATATGTAGTTTTAAGACCACTACATACTGCCAAAACTAAGGCTTATAGTGTTGCTCGAAAAGTAAAACATAGTATTTTAGGAAAAAATAATGCAAAAACCAAAAATTAGCATTATAGTGCCAATTTATAATAGGCGTGAATATATTGCAAAAACTTTGGATAATTTGTTAGGGCAGACAATACGAGATATTGATATTATTTGTGTGAACGATGGCTCTACGGATGGCACAGAAAAAGTGTTGGCTGAATATGCTAAAAAAGATAAACGAATAAAAGTAATGAATAAAGACAATGGTGGGTGTTCAACGTCTAGGAACGCCGGTTTAAAACAGTGCAGGGCTGAATACATCATGTTTTGTGATTCGGATGATTTGTTTGATTTAACTATGTGTGAAAAGATGTATAAGGCAATGACTAAAGAGATAGATATTGCTATTTGTGGGATTAAAGTAGAATATTTAGCGCATAATGAAATTAAATATAGTGATGATATTTATTACAATCTTGACTTTAATAAGGAACAAGAAATATCAGATGAAGTGATACATAAAACCGATACCTCAGTTTGTAATAAAATTTTTCGTAAGAGTATTATTGAAAAATATGGTATTAGTTTTCCAGAACAATTAAACAATGAAGATTATTATTTTTATAATGCCTACATGAGTGTTTCAAAGAAAGCTTATTTTGTTAACGAAAAACTTTATTATTACATTAGGCATGATGATTCTATAATGTCTGATAATTTTGACGGCGATATTTATTCTCCAGATCATCTTTTAATTGCCCAAAAATTGTTTAGTTTTTACGAAAAGAATGGTTTTTTGAAAGAGCATATGAATCTTTTTTGGACACAGTTTGTGGAGAGTTTTTGGTTTTCTTATAATCATTCCTCGAAACAATATAGAAAGAAGATTCTAGGCATTGCAAAAAAGTTTATTAATGACCATAAAAAAGATTATCCGCCGACGACTATAAAAATGAAGAATGCTGTGGGCGAGATAATAAATATGAACCCTTTTGTAAAAGCAATGAAAAAGATGAGAAGTGCGATAGGAAAAGTAAGGAGGAAAATAAAATGAATAATTTTAATTATTTAATAGTTGGGGCGGGTATATTTGGTGCGACGGTAGCGGAGAGGCTGGCCAGTAAAGGAAAAAAAGTTTTAGTAATTGATAGACGCCCATATGTGGCTGGTAATATTTATACTTATACGGATAAAGAAACTGGGATAGAAGTTCATAAATATGGGTCGCATATTTTTCACACTGAGATGGATGAAGTGTGGGATTATATTACTCGGTTTACTGAGTTTAATGATTATACTCATACAGTAGATACGCGACATGAAGGTAAATTGTATCCAATGCCAATTAATTTAGACACAATTAATTTATTATATGGTGCGAATATGGATGCGGCAGAAGCGGAAAAATTTGTGGCTGAAGAGGCGAGAAGAGATAGCGAAAAATATGGAATAAATGAGCCGAAGAATTTCGAGGAAAAGGGAATTAGTTTAGTTGGCGAAAAACTATACGAAGCTTTCTTAAAAAATTACACAGAAAAACAATGGAATACGGCAGCGACAAATCTATCGGCGGAAATCTTAAGCCGGATTCCGGTAAGGTTTTCGCATGATAATCGATACTTTATGACGGCAAAGCATCAAGGAATACCGTGTGAAGGGTACACAAAAATAGTAGAAAAAATGTTAGAAAACGAAAATATTGAGGTGAAACTAGAAACTGATTTTAAAGAAATAAAAGATGAAATTCCTGAAGAAGTAAAAATTATTTATTGTGGCCAAATAGACGAACTGCTAGATTATGAATTAGGAGTATTGCCATGGAGGTCGCTAAGATTTGAAGAAGAAAAAACGGAGAACGGACTAGGCGAAGCAGTAATTAATGAAGCGGATAAAGAAGTGCCGTATACTAGGGCACATGATTATAAATATTATCAGATTCATCAGCCGGAGATAGTAGGACAAAAGATGTCGTTTGTTTCAAAAGAATACCCAGCGGATTTTGAAAAAGGTGGTGAGGCGTATTATCCAGTAGATAATCCAGAGTCAGCGAAACTGTATGATAAATATGTGGCATTAGTGAAAGAACGATATCCGAATCTAATATTGGGCGGAAGACTTGGGGCTTATAAATATTGGGATATGGATAAAGCTATAAAAAATGCTTTGGAATTAGTGGAGAAGTTAGCTAAATAGATTAGTAAGGGTATTTTCTAGATTAAAGTCGTTAATCTTTATTGATTTTAAAGCTTCCGCGGTTAAATAAGACGGCGTTGGTAGTTTTGTTGTTGGCATCAGGATAATCACTGCGACGCAATATTAGGGTAGGTGAATTTTCGTCTGGAGCAAAGACTAAAGTTTCGTCGACGGAGTTTTTAATGGAAACATAAACACGAATATTAGCATCATTAAGTTCTGTAAGGTTGGTTGAGAAGATAAGGGATTTTTGTCCGGAACCAGAACAAAGATGAGATTTAGAATTACTATTAAGCAATGGTTGACCGCGCATGATATCCCATAAAGTGACTGCAACGAAAGTGTCAACATTTTCTTGAACCGAATAAGAAATATCAAGCTTAATGGAATCTTTTTGTGTAACTTGGTCGGAAGATAAAGGATTGATTTTAAGATCTTTGATAATAGATTTTGATTCTGGGATGTCGGATGTAGAAGACCTGAAATTTTGGGCGTTTTCTAGGCTATAACTGTTTGCAACATCTTCTGGAGTACCATCAATTTCTACTCTGCCATTGCGAATTAATATAGCACGGCTACAAAATTGGCGTACTGATGCCATAGAGTGAGAAACCAGAATAACAGTTTTTGATTTATCTTTTTTTATTTTATTAAAAAATTGGTTACATTTAACTTGAAAAGCCTCATCGCCAACGGCTAAAACTTCATCAAGGACTAAAATATCACCTTCAGCTTTTATGGCAATCGAAAAAGCTAGACGAACTTGCATGCCAGAGGAAAAATTTTTAAGTTTTTGATCCATAAAATCTTCTAGTTCGGCGAATTCGACGATTTCATCATACATTTCGTCTATTTCTTTGTTGGAAAAGCCGAGTAGAGCACCATTTAAATATACATTTTCTCGTCCGGTTAGCTCTGGATTAAAACCGACGCCGAGTTCAATAAAAGGGATTAAACTTCCATTGATTGTGATATTGCCTTTTTCTGGATAATAAATACCAGCAAGAATTTTAAGTAGGGTTGATTTGCCGGATCCATTGCGCCCAACTATGCCAACGAATTCTCCTTTCTTTATTTCGAGATCGATGCCATTTAAAACATTCTGCTTTTTATAGCCTTTAATGCCAATTATTCTATTAAAAATGGCTTGCTTAACGCCGTAAGCCCTTTCAGTAGGTAATTTGAAGCTTTTATAAAGCTTGGTTACACTGATGGCAATGTCATTATTTGGGTTTTGGATGACTTGTCGAGTGCCTGTTTTGGTTTTCATTTAGATTTCCTCCGCAAAGAATTTGGATTTCTTTCTGAAGTATAATGCAGCTAAGATAAGTAGAACAATAACTAGGATAATTGGTAAGATTTGTAACCAGAAATTACCAATAATCTCCCAGGTTGTAGTGGTCATTGGAGTAATTAAATTGTGGCGAATATCTTGGATGGCTTGAGCAATTGGATTAAGGAGAATTATTTTAGCTGCTAAAGGGCTAACTTCTATTACCATAGAAATAGGATAAATAATGGGTACTGCGTAAAAAAGCGCTTGAATGCAAACATCCCAAATTGCAGTAATATCACGATACTTAACGTTAATGGCTCCAAGTAAAAAAGTAATTCCGAGGGATAAAACATAAAGTTCGAGTAACGATAAAGGAACAAGTAGCCAGCTTAAACTGGGCGTGACTCCATTAATGATGGCAAAAATAATAATTACAAGTAAATTGATTAGCATATTGATTACTGCTGTAAAAGTTGAAGAGATTACAACAATGTATTTCGGGAAGCTAATTTTACGAATTAAGTCTCCACGCACCACCATGGCTTGAATTCCTTGCGATGTGCATTCGGTGAAGAAACTCCACATAGTAGTACCACAAAGTAAATATACTGGGTAGTGGGGGATATTGTTGCCAAATCTTAGTAGTTTTGCGAACACAATATAAAGGATAGCAAACATCATAAGAGGACGAAGAAGTGCCCATAAATAACCAAGCACTGAACCTTGATATCTAAGTTTGAAATCAGTTTTAGTGAGTTCTGCTAAAAGAATGCGATTTTTTTTATTGAATACACGAGGTATACCCATGTCCTATATTTTATCATAAAATAGCGAAAGTAGCCCAGTTAGATTTCTATCAGGTCTTTTCTTTCCTTGAAATCCTGCATAGTTTGGCAGATTGCTAAAGTGGTACTCCTGTCAATGCGAGGAACGTCTTTACTGTCTTGGATAGCTTGGAGGAATTCGACTAACTCGTAACGGATCCCTTCACCGTCTAGTTGATAGAAATAGCGACGATTATGGGCAGGATTTTCGTAACGGAGTTCAAAATATTCAGTCTTCCACCAAGGTGCTGGAACATAAATATAGGCTTTGGTGCCGGTAATAACAAGATCGCCTTCGGATTTTGCTCCTTCCGCTACAGTAGCAGAAGCGGTGGCATGATTATAGATAAAATTGATTTTGGTGAAAGCGTCACCCTTGATTTCTTTAGAATTCTGGCGAGTGATAAAGGTTTTTGATTTATAATTAGTGCCTAGGATTTGGAAGATTGGTAAAATAGCGTTTGGGCCCCATTCGTAGAGGCTAGCTAGGTGGTCGGGGTCATTTCTTTGCATATTAGTGCAAGTGGTTTCGATGGACAAAACATCTCCAACTTTACCAATTTCGGCTAGAAGTGATAGGCGTTTGTAAGCAGTAGTGTAGGCTGTGCGAATAGCTTCCATGAGGACACAATTATTTTTAGTGGCAAGATCAAAAGTTTCTTGGCATTTTTTATTATCTAAACAAATTGGCGATTCACAAAGGATGTTTTTGCCATGTTTGAGAGCTTTTTTGATGTAATTGTATCGTTTGGCGTAGTCAGTTTTGATGTAGACGGCGTCAACGTCTTTTAACATTGCATCGTAAGAATCATAGGCTTGAAGTTTAAGTTCTTGAACAGACGGATCAGTAATTTGGAGTTTTTCTGGGCAAACGCTGACAATACTTAAGCCATTGACGAAGGTGCTTTCTTTGATGAATTTTTTGAAAAAGGCGCAAGAATCACCTACTAGACCGAGCTTAGTAGCACGTTTTTCTGAGCGGATTTCCGAACTGGATACGCCTTTAGTGCGTTCGAGATAGACGACTTTACAATAGTTGTTGAGATAATCGAATTTGCCTTTCCAGTCTGAACCAATAGTAAAAACATCGACATTGTATTTTTTGATATCGTCGATTTTTTGCCCGTCATATTCTTCAACGATTACCATATCGGCAAGTCCAGTTGCTTTAACCGCGGCAATACGTTCGGCTAACGATTGAGCGATATTAATTTTGCCGCGAACGCGGTCGTAATCGTCACTAGTGACTCCTACGATGAGATAATCACCAAGAGCTTTGGCGCGTTCTAATAAACGTTGATGACCAAAATGAAATAAGTCAAATGAGCCGTATGTGATAACTTTTTTCATATGATGAGTCCTATTTATCAATTTCTAATAATGCTTTAGTGAATTGTTCCATATATTTTTTGCCACCGATGGATATGCGTAAGCAGTCGCCTAGTTTGCCTACGTCTGGGTAATTCTTAATTAAAATTTTCTTTTCTTTTTTCATGCGTTCGACGACGGTGTCGGCATTTGTTTTTGGTTTAATAAAAATAAAATTACCGGCTTCGCCTTTATGTTGATAATTATTTTGGTTAAGCCATTTGACAAAATAACTTCGTCCTTCATTAAAGTTTTTGATAAGGTTGTCTAAAGCTCCAGGTGTGTCAAAAACTGCTTCGGCAATTTTTAATGCAAAGACGTTGGTGTTATGTGGCGTGCATAGTTTTTGTACCATTTTGATGCCTTCTGGCCAACCGACTACGTAACCAAGTCTGCATCCTGCCATAGAAAATAGTTTTGAAAAGGTACGCGTAACGAAGACATGCTCATCGTTCAAGGCATATTTGATGAAAGTTTTAGGATAAAAATAATGATAAGCTTCGTCTATTAAAATAGTAATTTGTTTGGCTTTAGCTATATTGAGGAGTTTTTTGAATTCGGCTTCGGTGTAAGTGTTGCCCATAGGATTATTAGGATTTAACAAAATTAATAGCTGTGTGTCATCAGTCAATTTATCGATAATGTGGTTTATGTCCATTTTTAGATCATCGTCATATGGAACTTGGATAAATTCTCTTCCATACATTTCCGAATATATTTGGAACATAAAGTAGGAAGGAACGACTCCTACGATGCGACCCCCTTCACTAGTGAAGGCTTCGAAAATATAACGTATGCCTTCTGCAGAGCCATTGACTAGGCAGAGATGTGAAGTGTCTGTGTGAAGGTGTCCAGCTAATACTTCTGTGAAATGCCGGGTTTCTGGGTATTCAGCAATAAGTTCTGGCGTGATTTGGCTTAAAGCTTTTTTAACAATTGCCTTGGGCAAACCTCCTGGATTTTCGTTGAGGTCTAGACGTAAATAATCGCTTCTGTCGTTTTGGTCGAAGATTCGATTTAGCTCTTTAAGTTTCGGATTTAGGTAATACATGACACACTCTCTAAAGATTAAGATTTTTTAGTTTTGCTTTTAACTTCGATTTCGTCAGATTCGACTTCTTTGTTCTTGTTTTCGTCGATACCGAGTTTTTTGTTAACTTTTTTCTTAGTTTTTCGGAAATAAAGACCAACGAAAGCCCCTACTGCAATAACAATACCGGCTCCGGCTTGAATGGCGTAGGTCATAACTGAAGGATCGATATAGCCAAAATTTAATAATTCGTTCATTTTTTCTTCCTTTCTTTAATTTTATCTTGAACGCATTGAATAATGTACTCGGCGCCGACTTTGGCACTACTTCCTAAATTATACATCGAATCTTTTTTAAGGGTTGCGATTTTTTTCTGATATTTTTTAGGATCTTTGAGGATTTTCTGGACAGTTTTGTTAATGTTTTTAACGTCTCCAACTTTGACGACTTCGCCAATTTCAGAACGTGCCCAAATATTAAACGGTTCGACTTTGATTTTTTTGTATTCAGGATTCATGATTTTCATTGGAGTATCGATAGAAATGACGGGTTTTTCGGTGGTGAAAGCATATTCGTAGCCGATGCTAGACCAGTCAGTGATGAGGAGGTCAGCATTAAATACGGAATCAGTAGATGAGAAGTCGGTTTGAATAGTGATGTTGGTGTCTTGATATTCTTCTTTCATTTTGTTAAACATTTCTTTCATATGTCGAACATGTTGAGGATGTGGACGGACGATAACTTGATAGTTTTCGCCTTTTAATGAGTTAAGGATTTTGTCTAAACAAAGATCAATAATATTGTCTTTTTGCCAAGATGGCGCAATCATGATGGTTTTGGTTTTGGTGGATTTCTTGGTGGATTTTTTGTAATTAGTAATCATTTCATCTAGTAGAGGATAGCCTAAATCGATAATCTTGCGATTATTGAGATTATAAACTTGGTTGGTTTTTTCACATTCTTCGCGTTGGTATTTGCCGGTGACGAAAACAGAATCATAATTGTCCATTGACCCTTTGCGCATGGTGAGATTTGGACTATCAATGCCATGTGGAATATAAACATACTCGATGTCTTTACGGACGTAACTGCGTTTAATGTGATAATTATTAATATCTGGCATGGTCATAGCGACTACGTCAGCATCCATTTTCATCATTAAGGTGATAAGCTTTTTTTCTTCGATATAGTATGGCTTGATGTGTTTTTCGGTTTTAGCAAGTTCGAAGATTTGGTCATTATAATCGCTGGTGATGTAATGAATAGTAAGGTTAGTACTTTCCAAAATGTATTCAATCATTCCTTTATAGTATTTATAAAAACCATTGCTTTCGGAATAGAAGACAAGTTTTTTATTAATAATAGAGAAGAAACGTTTGTAATCGGCTTTTTCTTTCTTGATTTGTTCTTTGGTGCGCTTGTTGGATTTGCTAAGGTTTTGTAACTCTTTTAATTCGGCCCGCGATTCTTCAAGTGCTTTATAATCGACATGTTTTTTCGGATTGATAAAAATGTTTAATAACCATTGTTGTAAAATGGCCATTAAATTGCTTGCGGTCCAATAAAGAGCTACGCCGGCAGTTACAAAAGTTCCGAGATATAAAGATAGTCCGACCGAAAGAATAAGCATCCCCCATTGATTCCATTTAGATTGTTCGGCTTGTAGTACATTCATAATGTTTTGGCCGATACAGAGCGCCAAAGCCGACAAACCTGCGATAATTGGGATCCAAATTGCCATACCGCCATTTTCGATTGCGACCCATCTTAGATCAAAACCTAGAAAACTGTAGTTAATATTTTCAAGGCCGATATAGAATTCTGGGTTTTTAACAATTTCAACTACGCCGAGAAGTAATACGATTTGGATTACGAGTGGGACTAAAGATGCTAAGGGGTTATATTTATATTTTTTGTAGATTTTAGATTCTTCTTCCGCAATCGTGTCTTTGTCGCCAAAATATTTTACCTTTAATTGGTTAATTTCTGGCTGCATTTTGACCATTTTGATTGAATTTTTCTGCACCCAAATCGAAATTGGTAATAAAATAATCTTACTTGCTAAAGTAAAAAGTATAATTGCCCATCCAAAATTTCCTACCATTTGGTAGCAAATCTTCATAATCCATCCTAGGAAATCTACAAAAAACATCCTAACTCCTTAAATATAGATATATTTTATCACAAGATGTTATAATTGTTGTATGAAAAAGATATTGGTTACAGGAGGAACTGGTTATATCGGTTCACACACAATAATAGAACTTTATCAGAAGGGTTACGAAATTGATATTGTCGATAACCTTTTTAATTCTAAAATTACAGTATTAGATAAAATTGAAGAGATTTGTGGAAAGCGACCGGAATTTTATCAGATTGATTTACTAGATTATGAAAAATTAAATGACCTGTTTAAACAAAATCAATACGATTTAGTGATGCATTTTGCTGGTCTAAAAGCAGTGGGTGAGTCGGTCGAAAAACCGTTGGAATATTATGAAAATAACGTAGGGGGAACAATTAATTTATTGAAATGTATGAAAAATAGTGGAGTGAAAAGAATTATCTTTTCATCTTCGGCGACTGTTTATGGAGATCCGGGCGACCCTAAATACGTCGAGACAATGGAAACTGGTCGAAATTTGGCAAACCCGTACGGTAAGACTAAATATGTGATTGAAGAGATAATAAAGGATCAGGCAACAGCGGATGCGGAATTCGAAGCGGTGCTTCTAAGATACTTCAATCCGATAGGCAATCATCCTTCTGGGTTAATAGGTGAAGACCCAAATGGTATTCCAAATAATTTAATGCCAATTATTATGAAAGTAGCGCGAGGCGAAATAAAGGAACTTTCAATATATGGGAATGATTATCCGACTGAGGATGGTACGTGTTTACGCGATTATATCCATGTGGTTGATCTTGCTAAAGGACATGTGGCAGTGATTGAAAAAATGAAGCCAGGAGTTCTAATATATAATTTGGGTTCTGGAAAAACGACTTCAGTTCTTGAGATGGTGCATGCTTTTGAAGCAGCTAGTGGCCAAAGATTACCATATAAAATTGCTGGAAGACGAGATGGTGATTTGGCGGAATTCTATGCTGATCCTACAAAAGCTAAGAATGAACTTGGTTGGCAAACTGAATTAACTGTTGATAACGCGATGAGAGATACTTTGAAGTTTTTAGCGCAAAACTAATTTGATTTTTTAGCACGGTTTTTTGAGCGATAATAAGAGATTCGCCAGCGGAGTAAAATGGTTCTCAGCCAAAATTTTTCTGTAAATGAAGGATTTTCTCCGACCCAGGCTTTTAGATTTTGGTATGATTTTTGCCAGTTTTGCCAATTTAACGATGATTGATTAATTGTGCTGCTTTCTGAACCAAAATTATAAGTATAAAGTGGTTCTAGAGTAAAATCAATTTTCCCAGGGGTTTTTTTCAGATAATCGAGAACAAATTTAGTGTCCTCAGCAAATTGTAATGAAGTATCAAAAGTGAGATTTTTAGCGATTTTGGCGCGATATAATTTGTTGACGGAAGAATAAAGACGCCCATCTTTAGCTAAAAGGGAAAGAATGAAAGTTTTGAAGTTTTTAGTGTTTTGTTGGCGTGAAGGACTAAGATAGAGGGTTTCGGTTTGGCCGGTTTTTAAGAATTTGCGGAGAATGCCACAGACAACAAGAGAGGTTTCTGGATTTTCTGTATACGGGGTGAGGAGCTTTTCCATGAAATTTGGCTTAATTTCATCGTCGGAATCAATAAAACTAAGATATTCGCCAGTAGCTTTTTTAATTCCGGAGTTACGAGCAGAAGATTGACCGGCATTTTTTTGATGAATGACTTTGATGCGCTGGTCTTTTTTAGCATAATTATCGGCGATTTTTCCGGAATTATCGGTAGAGCCGTCGTCAATAAGAATGATTTCGAGGTTTTTATAGGTTTGATTCAAAATAGAATCGAGACAATTCGATAAATATTTCTCGGTGTTATAAATTGGGACAATGACGGATATTTTCGGATTCATGTATCTATTATACCATGGACAAAACTTGAGTTTTTTGGTATAATGTACGCGCTTATGGAAGATAATTATATACGTGTAAGGGGTGCGAGGCAAAACAATCTACATGATTTGGATGTCGATATCCCGAGAGATAAATTAGTGATTATTACAGGGCTTTCGGGTTCAGGGAAGTCAAGTCTGGCTTTTGATACGATTTATGCAGAAGGCCAGAGGCGATATGTGGAATCTTTATCTTCTTACGCGCGTATGTTTTTAGGGATAATGGATAAACCAGATGTTGATTCGATTTCGGGTCTTTCGCCGGCGATTTCGATTGATCAGAAGTCGACTTCGAGAAATCCGCGTTCGACGGTTGCAACAGTAACTGAGGTATATGATTATCTGCGTTTACTTTTTGCAAGGGTTGGAATACCGCACTGTCCGATTTGCCATAAAGAGGTAAGTCGAAGAACAGTTGATGATATTGTAAACGAAGTGATGAAGTTGCCACTCGGTTCGAAATTAATGCTACTCGCACCGATTGTAACTTCTAAAAAAGGTGAATTCTTACACATTTCGGAACAGTATTTAGCGAAGGGGTTTTCGAGAGTAAGAGTCGATGGAATTATTTATGCTTTAGATGAATTTCCAGAATTAAATAAAAACGAAAGACACGATATTGAGATTATTGTGGATAGGTTTGTATTGAATCCGGAAATGAGAACAAGAATTGCAGGTTCAATTGAACAGGCACTAGATCTTGGGCAGGGGATAATTCAACTTCTTAAAATTAAAGATACTTCGACGGCGGTGGGAGAAAATCGGATTTCGGCGGACAATACGGAAGTTTTAACTTATTCACAAAGATATGCTTGTCCGGACCATCCGGATGAATTAATCCCGGAACTTTCGCCGAGGCTATTTTCGTTTAATGCGCCAGAAGGAGCTTGTCCAGTTTGTACAGGTTTAGGTTCAAGGATGGAAATTGACCCTGGACTGGTTTTTAATAATAATTTGACGATTGCGGAAGGTGGGATTAGACCGTTTAATCGAGTGGGGCAAGATTCTTGGTGGCTAAAAAGATTAATGCAGGTCGGATTAAAACATGGATTTGATGTGCAAACGCCGATTGGGCAGTTGTCGGAGGAAGTGAAGCATTTGATTTTATATGGAACGGGTGATGAAAAATATGAAATGAAGATTACGGGTTCGGGAAGGTTCGCGGACGGAACAGTATACGAAACGAAATATGAAGGGGTAATCCCAACTTTAGAGCGACGTTATAACGATCCAAAGATTTCGGAATTCATGAAGAACGATATTGAACGATTTATGCGGGTTCGAAAGTGTCAAGAATGTAATGGGGCGAGATTAAAACCGGCGGTACTTGCAGTGACGATTCATGATTTAAATATTGTAGATATGTGCAATTTAGATGTTGATGCAATGCTTGAAGTTTTGAATCAGGATTTAGGTTTCACAGAGTCAGAAGAATTAATTGCAAAACCGATTTTAAAGGAAATCCGGGAACGCGTGAAGTTTATGCAAGATGTTGGGTTGGGCTATCTGGAACTTGGACGGGCAGCAAATACGCTTTCGGGTGGTGAGGCGCAGAGAATTAGGCTTGCAACGCAAATTGGTTCAGGCCTTCAAGGAGTTCTATACGTTCTTGATGAGCCGTCGATTGGGCTTCATCAAAGAGACAATGATAAGCTAATTGCGACCTTAAAACATCTTCGTGACCTTAAAAATACAGTTTTAGTAGTTGAACATGATGAAGATACAATGAGATCGTCAGATTATATCATTGACATTGGTCCAGGGGCAGGAAAAGCTGGTGGACGATTAGTCGCGGCAGGTACGCCGGCAGAAATTGAGAAGAATCCGGATTCGATTACGGGACAGTATTTGTCTGGGAAAAAGACTATTCCAGTACCAAAAAAACGTAGAAAAACTCGTAAGGGTTATGAATTAGTAGTACGAGGAGCGCGAGAAAACAATTTAAAAAATATTGATGTAACCTTTCCGCTTGGAGTGATGACGGTAGTCTCTGGGGTTTCTGGCTCAGGTAAATCTACTTTAGTGAATTCGATTTTAGCGAATGAACTTTTGGCAAGATTAAATCGTGCGCAGACGGTTTCAGGAACGCATGAGAGAATTGAAGGGATTGAACATCTTAATAAGATTATTGTGATTGACCAATCGCCGATTGGACGAACTCCGAGGTCGAACGTTGCAACTTACACGGGTGTATTTACGCAAATTCGTGAACTATTTGCAGCACAGCCGGAAGCAGAAATTCGAGGTTATAAAGCGGGTAGGTTCTCGTTTAATGTGAAAGGTGGAAGGTGTGAACATTGTCAGGGCGATGGGGTGAACAAAATTGAAATGCACTTTTTACCAGATGTTTACGTAACTTGTCCGGAGTGTAAAGGGCGAAGATACAACCAGGAAGCTTTGGAAATTAAGTATAAAGGTAAAGATATTTCGCAAGTCTTAGATATGACGATTGATGAAGCGGTTGAATTTTTCGCGAACATACCTTCGATTGCGCCGAAATTACGTACGATACAAGAAGTTGGTTTAGGTTATATTCGTTTAGGACAACCGGCGACGACATTTTCAGGTGGTGAGGCGCAAAGGATTAAATTAGCTACGGAGCTTGCGCGTCGTTCAACGGGACGAACGCTTTATATTTTAGATGAGCCGACGACTGGTCTTCATACAGACGATGTAAAAAGATTATTGACGATTCTAGGGCGATTGGTGGATGGTGGAAACTCGATGATTATTATTGAGCATAATTTGCATGTGATTAAATCGGCAGACTGGGTAATTGATATGGGCCCAGAAGGCGGACTTAAAGGCGGAAAAGTTATTGCAGAAGGAACACCAGAGAATCTGGCGCAGAGTGCAAAAACTCCAACTGGAAAGTATTTAAGAAGTTATTTGAAATGAGTTGGAAAAATGATCAGGTTTCAAAAGAGGAAACTGAACGAATAATTGAGTTAGCAAAGGATACTTTAAAAGTTGCCGGCGATTTTGTAGAGTTAGGATGTTATAAGGGCGATACATCGCTACTACTCGCAGAAGTTTTAAAGGGTTCTGCGAAGAAATTATGGATTTATGATTCGTTTGAAGGATTGCCGGAAAAAAGCTTGGAGGACGAGTCGGTTTTAGGAGTGAATTTTAAAGGTGGAGAATTATTTGTTACTAAGCGAGAAGTCAAAGAGAGATTTCTTCGGGCGGGTTTGCCGGTTCCTGTGGTTAAAAAAGGATGGTTTTCGGAATTAACTGATGAGGATTTGCCGAAAGAAATTGCATTTGCGTTTTTAGATGGAGATTTTTATGAGTCAATTCAAGATTCGTTAAAACTGGTAGTTCCAAGAATGAATAAAGACGGAATGGTTATAGTTCATGATTATTCTAATCCGGCGCTTCCGGGTGTAAAAAAAGCGGTTGATGAGTTTAAAATGACGAATAAGATAAAAATGATCTTATTGTAGTATAATTAAAGCAAAGGAGTTATATGACAAATATCACAAAAATTTTTTTAGTTTTAAATTCGGGATCTTCTTCAGAAAAGTTTTCGCTTTATGAAGGTGAAGATGAAGTATGTTCTTTATACTTTGAAGGTATTGAAGAAGACGGAAAGAAAAAATTTATTTGCACGATTACGCGAGCGGACGGAAGCGAAGAGCTAGTCGACAAGAAATGGGATTCTTTAGACGTGGCGTTTAAAGAAGCAAAGGCGATTTTCGAAAAAGAAGGGTTTATTAATGATGCGCATCCACTAGATGGTATTTTGGTGAGGGTAGTAGCAGCAGGTAAGTATTTCTCGAAACATCATATTGTTGATGAAACGACGATGAAGGAATTAGAAAAAGTTCAAGTTACAAATCCTTTACATGTGCCAGGTACTGTTCGAGGGATTAAAAATGCACAAGAAACTTTCAAGGGTATTCCAGTCTTAGTGATGTCAGATTCGGAAGCTTTGACGCAGGATTCAAGAAAAGATACTGAATATGCTCTACCAAAAGAAATTGTGGAAGAGTTTAATTTGGGCCGTTGGGGTGCGCATGGCGCTTCTTACGGTTTTATGATGGATAGGATTCCGGAATTAGGATTACTTGAGAAGAAGATGGTAGTTTGTCATTTAGGCTCAGGTTGTTCGATAACGGCATTAGTAGACGGTAAACCGGCTTATACTTCGATGGGTGAGACGCCGCTTGAAGGTTTGATGTCTTCGACAAGAACTGGTTCGATTGATCCGACGATCGGGGCGCTTTTAGGTGATAAACTAGGTGCAGCAGAAGCAATTAAAATAATGAATAAAATGTCTGGTCTTCAAGCTTTGGCAGGCTCAAATGATATGCGTGAGATTATTGCGGGGGCAGAAGAAGGCGTTGATGGGGCGGTAAAGGCATTTAATATGTTTATTGATGGAGTTGCGGGAAAGATTGGTGAATTTGCGGCGAAGATGGGAGGAATTGATGCGATTGTCTTTACGGCAACGATTGGTGAGCGTTCGATTCCGGTAAGAGGTGCAATTATTTCAAAATTGGAATTTATGGGCTTTAAGATTAAAAATGAGGTTTCAGTTGATAAGGCTAAAGGATATGTTAATGCGGCGGAGGATGGGTCGAAACCGATTTATATTATTCCGACGAATGAAGCAGCATATATGATTAAGAAGGCAGGTGAGCTAATAGACGACATTCAGTAAGAGTGAGTGGGCTAACTGAAAAAAGAATGCGGGATAAACGCTTCTTGCATTCCGAAGACGCAATCATTCGTTCATTTCTGTCCATAAGAGATTCTGCGAGCGTAGATTATCTGACAAGTAGAGCGCAAATATCGCGCTCTACTTTTTATAGACATCATAAGAGTGTAGAAAGGATTGTTTTGGATTATGAAGATTTTTTATTAGATAAATACGTGAAGACGGTGAAAGGTTGGAGAGAGAATAGAGAATTGAAGTTTTATTTTCGGCAATTATTGATTTTTATGATTGTAAACAAGAAGATAATATTGTTTTTGGTGCAACAAGGAGAAAAGAAAGTATTTGAAGGCTTGATATTAGAATTAGAACCAATAATTCTTAAAGCTATAAATCTTCCAAAATGGGCAAAAACGGTTTTGGCTGTATATAGGAGCGAGATTCTGGGTTTATTGGAAGAATGGGCTAAGGAAGAGTTCCTAGAGGATAATTTAAATAGAGTTTTAAAAAATATTATCTACCTTACAGTGACTGCTAAAGAGAGGTTAATAGAGTTAGATAGTTAGCACTCTGGGGTTGTAAGTGCTAAATTTTGTGCTATAATGAGGCCAGAAAAGGAGTAAAATATGACACTAAAACCTTTAAAAGACAGAGTGGTTGCGGTGGTTGACAAACCACTTGAAAAGACAAAATCGGGAATTCTACTTGGAGAAGCAAAAGAAAAACCAGCATATGCGGTAGTTTTTGCAGTTGGACCGGAAGTTAAAGCAGTGAAGAAAGGCGATAAGATTGTTTATAAAGAGTATTCGACAACTGAGATTCGGATCGATGAGAAAGATTATATTATCTTAAAAGAGGAGGATGTCTTAGCGACATTATAGATTATGGCAAAAAAGATTTATTATGAGTCAGAAGCGAGGGAAAAAGTCCTTTCGGGAGCAAAACAGCTATATGATGCGGTGAAAGTAACGTTTGGGCCGAAGGGTAAAAATGTAATAATCGAGAAGGAATACGGAGCACCAGTAATTACGCATGATGGCGTAACGGTAGCAGAAGCGGTTGAATTACCTTCGAAAGACGAGAGTTTAGGGGAAGCGGTTGGCGCAAAACTAATTAAGGCAGCGGCGCAGAAACTAAATAAAGTGGCTGGTGACGGAACGACGACCGTAACGGTTTTAACTTATAACATTCTTGCAGAGGCGAATAAACTGATTGCAGCGGGAGTTAATCCAATGGAGCTTCGACGAGGAATCGAAAAGGCTGGTGCGAAGATTGTAAAGGAGATTGAAAAAGTTTCTGAAAAGATTGAAGGTGATTCGAATAAGGTAGCGGAAGTCGCGACGATTTCGGCAGGAGACGCGGAAATCGGTAAGTTAATTGCCGAGGTGATTTCAAAGATTGGTAAAGAAGGTGTGGTGACCGTAGAAGCGGGTCAGGGCCTCGAAATGGAAGAAGAGATTGTTGAAGGTTTCTCTTATGATAAGGGTTATTCATCGCCATTCTTTATTACGGATGTAAATCGTCAAGAAGCAGTTTTTGAAAAACCGTTGGTGTTGGTAACAGATCGAAAGATTTCGGCAGCGAGTGATATCCTGTCGCTTCTAGAGAAGTGCGCACAGGCTGGAAAAAAAGATTTGGTAATTATTGCGGAAGAAGTTGAAGGTGAGGCGTTGTCTCTATTAGTATTAAATAAATTGAAGGGCGTATTTAACTCATTGGTTTTGAAGGCGCCTTCGTTTGGTGATCGTAGAAAAGAAATAATGGAAGATATCGCGATTTTGACGGATGCAACGGTAGTTTCGGCGGATAAGGGTTTGAAACTTGAAGAAGTTGGACTTGAAGTGCTTGGTTCAGCAGCAAAGATAATTGCGACAAAAGATGAAACGACGATTATTAAGGGTGCTGGAGATACGAAAGCGGTGAAGGAAAGAATTGGGTTAATTGGTAAGCAAGCAGAGATGGCAAAGTCGGATTATGAAAGAGAAGAATTTGAGAAGCGTGCAGCAGCATTGTCTGGAAAAGTTGCAGTAATTAAAGTTGGTGGGGCATCGGAAACTGAGATTGAAGAAAAGAAATATCGGGTAGATGATGCGGTTGCAGCGACAAAAGCAGCTCTTGCAGAAGGGATTGTGGCTGGCGGCGGTGTAACCCTTGTTAACTTGGCAGATAAACTGACTGCAGATGATGACGGGGCAAGGATTGTTCAGAACGCTTTGAAGACACCGTTTGTTCATATTGCTGAGAATGCTGGTTTGAATGCTCAAGCACTCTTAGCGGAAGTGGAAAAATCAGGAAAGACTGGGTTTGGGGTTGATGTGATGGCTCCGGAAAAAGGTTTGATTGATCTTAAAAAAGCTGGGGTAATTGATCCGGCAAAGGTGACAAAAGAGGCAGTGAAGAGTGCAACTTCTATTGCCGCTACGGCAATTACGATGGGCGCGCTAATATGTGAAATTCCGGAAGAAAAACCGGTAACGCCAGATATGGGCGGAATGTACTAAAAGTTTTTCTCTTATAAAAAGTCAAGCACAGAGGGGGTTATGCTTGACTTTTTTGTCTAAGTATGATATAATTGTAGTAGAGGATTATTCACTAAATTCTACCTTGTAGTTTAACAATTATGAAAGAGAGGTTTTAAAAATGAAAATGAAGGTTGATGTGAAAAAAATAATCTGGTCTATACTACTTGTGGTTTTGATGGCAATTGTCTATTATTTCACTATTCCGGCTGTCAATTTAAGAAATGCAGGCTTTTTAGCCTACGTCTTGTTTGTATTTGTCGTAATAGCTCTAATAGTATACATCTGGGTATATGAAAATGTTCCCTACGGTTCAAAACTAAAGTATGTCTGGGCTCCGGCTCTACTCGTAGTTTTAATAATCATAATTGGTGGTATATCAAGTTGGAATCTTTTCCACGCTAAAGCCGCCAGAGAGGTTGCACAGGTTACAGAAGTAGAGACTTTCGAAGAAGGATTTTCAGATCTTTTAGGCTCTGAGGCAACGTTGAATAATTTACCCATAGTGGATTATGATACGGCAAAATTGTTAGGAGACAAAAAAGTTGCTGGAATCAAGAACTCGACTTGGTATGAAGTAGATAAGGAATATAACCTTATTAAGTATCAGGGAAAGTATTATAGGCTTTCGGTAATTGATTATGGAGGTGTGTTTAAATATGCAAAGGCGAAAAAAACTGGGCTTCCGGGTTATGTACTGGTGGATGTTGTACCCAAGAAAGGTACAGTAACAGAAGAAGCACAGATAGTTTTAACGGAAAAACCGATTAAATACTCGCCGGGAGCATTTTTTAGCTACGATCTCAAACGTCATCTGCGCGGACAATTTCCAAGTGCAATTTTTGATAAGTCTTATCTTGAAATTGATGAGGAAGGGATTCCGTACTGGATTACGGGAGTGAGGACGCCTACGAGAGGACTTTTCGGTGTACAGGTGGTCAAATCGTTTGTTGTGACTAACGCTGAAACCGGAGAATCATACATGTGCAATATAGATGAGGCGCCGGAATGGATAGATCACATCTTTTCACTATCGTACCTCATGAATATTGCCCATAATCATTATGCGTATGTAAATGGTTATGTAAACAACATCTTCTCGAAGACAGGAGTACTGCGTTTGTCCTATGACTATCGTGATAGACATGGGAACGACAAGGAAAGCGAAGCTGGCAAGTATGCTAACTTCTATGGGTATAGTTCAATCATTGGACCGGACGGCGATGTCCTGTTTTATACGGGTTTGACTGCTGCAAATAATGCTGAGAGTAATCTTGGATGGCTGACGATTAATGCGCGAACTGGTGCTGTAACACAATACAGTGTCGTGGGAGCGGAAGAAAGTTCAGCTCAGTCAGCGGTAGAAACTTTGGTTCAGGCACAGCGTTGGGAAGCAACTTTCCCGCTGCCCGTCAATATTGCTGGGCAGCCGAGCTATTTAATGGCTCTGAAGGGAAAATCTGGACTGGTTCAGGGTTATGGACTGGTAAATGTTGAAAACTATTCCTTAGCAGTGTTCTCGGAAACTCTTGAAGGAACAGTAAATGATTACCTTGAAAAAAGTGGAAACACAAGTGAAATCATTATTGACGATGAAAGAGTGACTGAGACGAAGTCTGGGGAGATAACTGCTATTTATACGGCAGAACTTAATGGAACAACTCAGTTTTATTATGTAATTGATGGGGAGCTTTACCGTTGTTCTATTACCGTGAATGAAAAGCAGGTGCTTTTCGTAGTAGGTGACAGAGTTACCTTTGAAGCGGAGGAACAAGGAGATATAAAGACCATCATTGAAATCTCTCTGGATTAATTAAAAGGGAGCCATAACGGCTCCCTTTTTCAATGACTTCTTTAGATTACATTTTATCGATAGATTCAACGAGGAAGAGAAGAGCTTTGGCGCGTTCAGCTTCATCGGGAATTTCACGAGCGATTTTATAAGCTGGTTCGAGAACAGTATAATCTTTTAGGTCTTCGAAAATGTCGCAGTAGATGTTGAATTTTTGGGAAGCATCCATATCGACACGATCTAGAAGTGGAACTAAATCGCGAAGAGCGGCATTTTTGATTTGTTGAGTGTTTAATTTATCGTCAGATGGAGTGAGCTCAGGAAGAGGCATTTCGGGAGGAACTAAGGCGTCGTTTTTTAGTTCCGGCATAGGTGCAGGAGCGGGCGCAGGTTGGAGTGGGGGAGTACTTAAATCTGGGATTTCGATGGATTCAAGTGGGGCAATTGGCTCTGGGGCGGGGGTGACCATTTCGACCTTTGGTTCTTCTGGGAACGGCCCGACTGGTTCGCTGAGTTCGCCAGTATCGCCTTCAGGGATGGAGGATGGAGCGGCGACAGGGTCAGAAAAAACCGGGTCAGTACTTGTTGTATTTGTGATATCGTCAATTGCTTTTTGTAGATCGTTGTCTACGGTTTGATTTTGGTCCATTATTTGCCCACCTTTACATTATACTTATGTTTATAATAGCACAGAAAAATTAAATGCGCAAGAAATTCACAACTTGATCGAGGACGTCTAATTTGACATCTTCCATCGGAAGTCTAGCGCCAAGATTGTCTACAATGACTTCGCCGCTTCCCTCAGGGAAATAAACTTTTACAGAGAGTCCGAAGCGTTTTTTCGGAATGAGGACGGCGGAATAATTAGAGCCTTCTTTTAAGATGCCAAAGGCTTTGAATTCGTCGTATTTGTGGAGTTTTCCGCCTTCGGTCAAACCATCTTTATTGAGGGAATATTTGATTTTCCTAGGCGGACGAAGAGAAGAGATAAGGATAGTGACGACGCTTAGGATGACGAGTATAAGGAAAGTAATAGCTTGAAAAAAGATAGCGAGGACGCCAAGAGCGGCGCCAGCGACAAATAAACCAATATACCATAAAGTGTTGTGGTCGCGAACGATATATTCTTCCGCTTCCCAAGAGATATCTTTTAATGCTTTAGCCATAAGTTGATTATAACACAGATTCTTTTTTACAACGAAAAATGGCGGAGGGTGGGAGATTGATAATCACCTGCTCCTCCTTCAAAAATCTCCGCTGACGTCGCGAGCGACCTCACCGGAGATTTCTGGCGGAGGGTGGGAGATTCGAACTCCCGCTCCAGGTTGCCCCGGACTAACTCGTTAGCAATGAGTCCCCTTCAACCACTTGGGTAACCCTCCGCATAGTCAATATTGTATCATATATTTATTTTTTTGAAAAAATGTGATATAATGAAGATATGATGAAAAATGTTTTTAAAGTTGTTTTAGCAATTTTAATCAGCGGGTGTGTGGCGCTAACTGGATTATCTTCAGTTTCAGCGTTGACTTTGCGAGAGGGTGCTGAAGCGGCACGATGTGATGGTTGTCCGGCAGATTTGTTCGGCAATACCGGTGTTTTTAAACAGGTTACGAATACAATTCTTTATATTGTAGGTATTATCGCGGTAATTATGTTGATTATCGGTGGTATTAAGTATGTAGTTTCTGGTGGTGATTCGAAGAAGGTGACGGACGCGAAAAACACTGTGCTTTATGCGATTATTGGTCTTGTGATTGCCTTTCTTGCGTTTGCGATTGTAAACTTCGTAATTTCGGCATTGCCATCTTCGACGGAAAAAGCGGAAGAGACTTCGCTTCTAATTCAGTCGATTTACGGCTAAGATTAGGATAATGGTTTTAAGAGCTCCGGCCTTCCGGAGCTTTTTTAAAGCAGCTTTCATCGAAGCACCAGTAGTCCAGACATCATCTAGAAGAAGATAAGTGGTTTCGGGGTTTAGAATAGTATTTTTGGCGAGTTCGTAAGCGGAGGCAGCTTGGGCGATGCGGGTCTTTTCATTGGTCCCAACCTGGACGGTATTTTTTGAGCGAATAAGAATTTTTTCGACTTTGTAGTTTTTGCCGCGGAATTTGGCAAGTTTTTTGGCAAGAAGAAGTGTATGATCGAAAGCGCGCGAACGGATATGTTTAGAGATGGTTGGGAGGGGAACAATAGAAACATTACCGGGTATTTCTGGAAAGATTTGATTGAGAATTTCGGCTAATGGTAAAGCGAGAGCACGAGTTGAATCATATTTGTAGTCGTGGATGAGCTTTCCAATTAAACTAGAACGTTCCCCGACGACAAAAATAGGTGGAAGATTTTTGCATTTTTGACATTTTCCGGTCGGATTTTTCGATTTACAATTAGGACAATAGTTCTTATGGTTAGTGATTATGTATTTTTTACAACGGTCACAAAGTGGCTTTCCGATAAGCCCACAACCCCTACAGGAGTGGGGTGCAAGAAGGTCTAGGGGATTAAGAATTGTTGTATTTTTTACAATTATTGGCATGTTTCTCTTGATTTTACTATACCGATGGTTTATAATAAAGCATAACAATATAAGTGGAGGAAATATGGCTCGTACAAACAGTGACGATTTGCTGATGGAGGACGATCTCGCTGCTGCATTTCTTGGGGGTGACGAGGAGTTAACTGCTCCTAACACAAACCAAGAGGTAGCTGAGGAACCGACTCAAGAACCAGCTGAATCAGTCGAAGATGGTGGGTGGGATGACACAACCGACGATTTTCCAGGACAACTCGCTGTAGATGTCTTCGAAACCGCCGATAAATTAGTAGTTAAGGCTCGCACCGCCGGGATTTCAAAGTCTGATCTAGACGTCAGTATTTCCGATAATATTTTGACGATTTCGGGAGTTTTGTCGGGTGGCGAAGACGAACAAACTACTAGATGGCATATTCAAGAATGCTATTGGGGTGAGTTCTCGAGAACGATTGCCCTTCCGGTACAGGTTAAGGAAGACGAAAATAGTGTTAAGGCTGAATTGAAAGATGGCGTGCTGACGATTACCTTTGAAAAGGAAAAGACTGAAGCGCCGAAGAAGATTGCTATACAATAGATTTTAAGCGTTCTAAAATAAAAAAATACTCCCTTTCGGGAGTATTTTAAAAGCGTTTTTGTTATGATGCAGTGCCAGCACCAAGGACATTACCGATGACAAAGTTTACGATTGCGAAAGCGAGAACACAAACTATAAGACCGATTAAGCCATAAAGGATAGTATCTTTAGCTTTTTTAACTTTTCCGGCATCGCCAGTAGAAGTCATATAGTTAATACCGCCGATAATGATGACGACTACACAAACAATTCCGAGAACAGCAATAACTGCGTTAAGAATACCAGTGATTCTCGTTACTAAGTTATCGCTTCCATCACCAACTGTATCTACTGTTGGTCCCCCTGTTACCTTGTTGTCTACAGCAAATTTTGTAAGTAAATCTTTCATTCTTTTCCTTTATGATTAGATTAATTATATTGTATAACTATTATTTAAAAAATGCAATAGCTTTATTAAGGTTCTTCTCCGCTTTCTTCTGATGTAGTGGTTTGACTGTTAATAACGCTAGTGATAGCCCAGTTGACGATAGCAAAGGAGAGTGCACAGATAATTAGCCCAATAAGAGCATAAAGGATAGTATCTTTGGCTTTTTTTGTTTTTCCAGGGTCGCCGGTAGAAGTCATATATTGAACGCCACCGATAATAATAAAGATAACGGCAACGATGCCAGCAACAGCGATAATTGCATTAAGAATGTTCGTGACAGTATTCGTAAATTCAGGGGTAGAGGTTCCGGGGCAACCGTTGGCGGCTTTGATTTCGGCCGAAATATTGTCATTATTACAGATAGGATCGTCAGCAAATGTAGGAGAAAGACATAAGATATTAAGGCCAAAGGCACAAATAGTTGCGATGGCTAGAGATTTAATTAATTTTGTTTTCATTGACCTCCTTTGAGATAATATTTTGATTAATAAACGAGGAAGATTCAGTATTGGCGTTGCGAATCATATTCGCGACGAAAGCGGTAATAGTGAAGGAAAGAGCAACGATAGCTAGACCAATAAGGGAATAGATAATCATTTGTTTGGCTTTTTGGAGTTTTGCAGAGTCGCCGGCAGAAGTAGTGTATTGGATACCTCCATAAACTAGGAAGATGGCAGAAGCGATACCGGCAACAGCGATGAACCAATTAATAGCGCCTACAACAACGCTATCGGCGTCTTCGATACAATTGTTTCCGGTGAGGGGGGCGCAATTAAACATTTTGTCGCCGATTAATGCGATACGGATAGTAGACATAATGATATAAGCAGACATAACGATGGCGAGGCCGATAAAGGCTTGAGCTAAGGTTTTTTTGCCGTTTGCAACTTTTCCGGGGTCACCAGCGGAGAAGGTATAGAGATAGCCGCCGTAAATGACATAGCCAAGTACGAGGTAAGCCGCAATGACGGTAATGTCGGTTGCGATATTGGCGGCGATAGTCCAAATACCTTTTTGGAGGTCTGCTTCAGGCTGATCTTTACTCAGTTCACCGCTAAAACCGCAGTCCCAAGAGGTCATACCGAGAAAGTACTGACAGCTTCTTCCTTCAAAGCCAGAGGAGGCGGCGTAGGTTTTTTCAGAATTAACAAGGGTAGTAGTTAGAGATAATGTGCCGATAACGGCTAGAGAGATAAGAAGTTTTTTAAATAGATTTTTCATTTAAAATATCCAGTTATTTCTTTTATAGTAGCATAAACTTTAAAAAAGTCCAAGATTTGGAGTTTGACCAAAGCGAAAAAAGGGGTAATAGCTATTGACAAAAACGCTTATGCGTGCTATAATTGTCATACGCCTTAAAAAGGGAGGCGGTTCTAAGTGTGATTATGAAAAAACAGCTGAAAAATTGGATAAGGAAGGCCTTGTTGGGCAGTTTTTTCATATTCATAAGTATTTTCGGCCTCTTAACTGCTACAAATCTTGAGACAAAGCCAGTATATGCTGTACCAGAAGAAACTACTACCCAAACGACAGAGACGACTAAACCAGCAGAGAGTACATCAGTAGCAAATACTAATGTTAGCGGAAATAGTTGTAATAATAGTTTAGGGGCGATTGGCTGGTTAGTTTGTCCGACAACAGGTAAAATTGCAGAGGCGGTAGACTGGTTGTACGAGAAAATTGAAGATATTCTAGTGATAAATCCGATACCGGCAGAAGATGGATCGCCGATTTATGAGATTTGGAAGTACCTCAGGGGGATTACGAACATTGTGTTTATTATATTCCTCTTGATAGTGATCTATTCACAGATTACGGGGTTCGGAATTAATAATTATGGAATTAAGAAGGCTTTACCGAAGTTAATTATTGCGGCAATTTTAGTTAACCTTTCATTTATAATCTGTCAACTTGCGGTAGACGTGTCGAACATATTCGGTGATGGTCTTCGAGGAGTCTTTACTGCGATTTCAGAATCAGCTATAACGACTGAAGGAATAAGCGAAGTATCATATGCTTCATATGCAAATATGTATTCTGCGATTGGTAGCGGAACGGCACTAACGATTGGGGCTGGATTGATTATGTTTGAAACCGGAGCGATTTGGATGTTGATTCCGGTAGTTCTCGGGGCATTAGTGGCGGTAGTGTCTGGTTTGATTACGATTGCTCTAAGACAAGCGGTAGTGGCGTTGCTTATAATGATTTCTCCGCTCGCGATGGTGGCATACATTTTACCGAATACAGAAAAATGGTTTACAAAATGGAAAGATCTATTGTTTAGAATGTTGATTTTTTATCCGATGTTCTCGTTGTTATTCGGCGCTTCACAGCTTGCAGGTTTTGCAATTATAGCTAGTGCGAAAGATGGATTTGGAGTGTTACTTGGTACGGCGGTAGAAATTTTCCCGTTATTCTTCTCGTGGTCACTCATGAAGATGTCGGGCACCTTCCTCAGCGGTATTAATGCAAAACTCAATTCGTTGGCGTCGGGTCCATTAGTGACGAATCGAGCGTGGGCAGATTCTCACCGACAATTATCGCGAGCGAAATATCTCGAGAGAAACCGAATGCCTTCGGCTAAATTCTTGAACTTCTTGGCATATCAAAGAACTAAGCGCGAAGCTGATACTGACGAAATGAACAAACATCGTCAAGCGAAGTTTTTGGCTGCGAGAACATTGTCGAACTACGATAAAGATGGAAACTTGTCGAAACGTGGACAAAAAGAGTACGATAGGCAGGCTCTTTCGATGCGTTATGCACAGATTAGTGAGATGCATAAAGGTAATATGAATGAAGGATTTGGTGCGCATAGTGATGAATATAAGAGTACGATTGCTGGAATGAAACGAGATTTCAATGGTTCTCGAGGTGTGTATGGTACTGCTATTAGAGGCGGATCATTTAGCGACCGAGTCAAAAGCCTTGATTTAGCTAATATGAACGCGTCAGATGATTTGAAGTTTGAATTGGCACGTGGTGCGAAGATTGATTTTGATAATGCGACTGGATTCCAGAAGCGCGTAACCGATGCGATGAATGCTCATCTTGATCAAAAGGCGATTGATACTGCGAACGAGAATTATAAGTTGCATGGCGTGCTTGGTGATAGTGAGAATATGGCTCGTTATGAACGAATGCGAAAGATTATGGAAGGTAAAGAGATCGATGTACACTTTGCAGCTGCGGATGCGGCAAGTTCATTTAACGCTCAATCGCAAGTTATGCGAAATAAGTTCCAGACTTATATGGATCTTACTGCTCCGACACAAGATGTGGTTCATAGGTTGAATGAACTAACGAAATATGAAAAATCGAATGACTATATTGATCCGATTATTGCGGGGCTTAGAACGCTTAATATGAGAGGCGATACCGACCTAGTTAGAGAGCAGCTAAAGAATACATTAGGTGACTATACTAATATGGTAGGGGGTAAGATTAATCTAGGCACATATGCTTCGCAATCGTTGTCGAACTTCTTGATGTTTGATGTAAAAGATAATGACCCGTTCCTAAGACGTTTCGGAAAGTATATTAATCTTGAGACGGCAAGAATGTACAACGAAGACGTGAGACCTGAGGATAGGCGTACGAGAAGTGACGTCTCGTTCTATGAATATGTTAACGGTGAATATATTGATCGTGATGTGAATGGCGAAATTATTCGAGATGAAAATGGTGTTCCGAAGATGAAAAAATCCAAACGCGATATGGGTATTGTGCTGCAAGGTACTTCATTTAAGAATATGGAACGAACGGCAATTAAAGAAATGACGGATGCTATTAGAGACGAGTCTTATGATATGGACGCGGACGGTAATAAGATATTTAATTACGAGAAATTCAAGAAGAATGAATCTAAGCTTTGGAATGCAATTATGGCGAACATTATTGGTGACCAGTTCTCGTTCTTAAGTGGTAGCGAACAAATTGTGGCGTTAGGTAAGGGTTTGACGGGTGTAGATGTGAAAGACCATACGGTTGATTGGAAGGGGATCTTCGGTGATTATGCTGATTCATTAACACCGGAGCAAAAAGCGGATTATCTTGAGTTCTTGAATAAGCGAACGAAAACCTTCCTTGGTGGACACGTACCGGTACAGATTGCTAGGACAAAGACTGATATGCTAGAAGCTATTAAGACGCAATATGCGTTAAGAGACGCGATTAAAGATGGTATTGAGTATGACGAAGATGGAAATGTCGTAAGAGTGAACAACCCAGATATTCTTAATCTAGGATTTAAGAATAATGGAGCTGGTTATAAACAATTTGAGGAAGAACGACTTGAAGGTGTTAAGCAAGAATTTGCAGGTTCGTTTAAGGAAGACGCTCTTCAAGGATTCGGTAAGATGTATCGTAAAGGTTATCAAGGTGAGGCGAAGGATGGCTTGATCCAGTTGCTTAAGGACACGCTTGATAGACAATCCTATGATGACACATCGACTCGAAGAAGTCGTCGACGCATCGATGATGACGATGATGACGAAGGTATGCCAGTTGGTGGTGATTTTGGAGATGGATTAAATGGTGGTGGATTATATAACGATACAAGAATTGAAGTTGAATCAATCTTCGAAGATTATCGTGGACCGAGAAGGTTAGAAGTTGAAGAGTTCTGGGATAGAGCGAAGGAGGTGATTACGACGTCGGCAGAGATGGGAGACGTGGCGGTTACGATTAGTGAGATTGAAGAAGGTCTTTCTCAATATACTGATGTGGCTCAATTATATGAGCGAATAATGCGAACATTCTTCGGCAGTGATTAGATAGATTTTTCTTATGCTTAACGTGGGGGATATGTTATAATATATAATATATGGCGCAATATAAAGTGCCTCAGGATGTTGAGGCGGACGATAAGCTTATAGGGCCGTTTAGTTTTCGGCAGTTTGTTTATATTTTGATTGCGGGTGGCTTAATTGCTTTGGCGATAGGGCTTTTCCAGATTTTTCCGTTGCTTGCGATTATACCGGTACCATTCATCCTGTTCTTTGGCGCTTTGGCTTTACCTTTAAGAAAAGATCAACCAATGGAGACGTATTTAGCGGCGATGGTTTCATATTATTTGAAACCACATAACCGAAAATGGACTCCAGGTCAAAGAGAATCAACAATCCAGATTACTGCGCCAAAGGTTGTTGAAGAATCGAGAGTGCGGGATATTACTGGAGAAGAGGCTACCCATAGACTATCGTTTTTGGCGGATATTGTTGATACGGGAGGTTATGCAATTAAAGGAGCCAGCACGAGCCCGATGCGGGAAGACTTAGTAGCTGAAGCGAATGCAACGAGTGATATTTTTGAAAATAGTCGGTTTGATAATTTAGAATTAGCAATTGAAAAAGGAGAAAGCGCGCGGCATAGTGAAGTTGTACAAGGGATGAAGAATGCGATTGATCGTAATGATACTTTGAAGAGCCAGGAAGGAACGCCATTAATCCAGAAACGATCTGATGAAAAGACGATAGATCCATCTGAAATGCCTGCAGCAAGCAAGCCGAATTTCGGTTCACCGGTCGTGGTGGCTCCGGGAATGCCGGTTGTGCAAAAAGAAGAGGAAAAGCCAGAAAATGATACGTCAACTGCAGCAAATCATAGTATAATGGAATTAGCAAATAATTCTGATTATTCTGTTGCAACGATTGAAAAAGAAGCTAAACGAATAAAAGAAAGGGGTGCGGGCGAAGTTTTTATTTCGCTACATTAATCAAAAATGAATCCACAACAAGTTCAACCTAACCAGAATGTGTCGACTGCGCAACCGCAGCCGACGGCGGCGCAGGCTATGCAACAACAAGCGATGCCGCAGATGGTTTTGCCTGGTCAACAGCAGATAGATCCGAATGCAGCGGCGAATTTGGGTTCGGTGGCGATGAACGCAACACAAGCAACACCGGTTTCTCCGAACAAGGAAGTGCCAACTTCGACACAGGCGACACTTTTAATTTCAGAGTTGCGCGATAATGTGGTAATTATGAAAGACGGTTCCTTTAGGGCAGTGGTAGCTTGTAAATCGATTAACTTCGATTTAATGAGTGATGTTGAACGAGAAGGTGTAGAATACTCGTATCAAAACTTCTTAAATTCGTTAAAGTTTACAGTCCAGATGTTAGTGCGTTCGCAGAGGGTTGATATTGGTCCTTATATTGAAAGACTTTCAGAAATTCGCCGAAACAACGATAATATGTTACTTGGGGTCTTAATGGATGACTATATTAATTTTATAGACATTCTGTCACAAGAAGCAAATATTATGGATAAGTCTTTCTTTATAGTGATTCCTTATTATACTTCGGCTGATGCAGAGAAAGTTTTACAACAAACAAAGAGTTTGTTTAAGTCGTTTTCAAAAAATAAGACACCAGAAATAACGAAGATTGATCGAGCGACGTATGATAAAGCAATATCGGAGTTAAATAATAGAGTTGATGCGGTGATGTCAGGATTATTCCAAATTGGAATTCAGTCAGTGAGGCTGAATACGCGAGAGTTGGCTGAACTTTATTATAACTTTAATAATCCAGATACGGCAGTAAGAGAACCGTTAGTAGATTTTTCTAAACTTGCGACAATGTATGTAAAAAAGGGTGAAAATCCGGCTCAGGGAGGACAAAATGGCTAAAAAATTAACACCGGCAGAAATCGCAGCACAACAAGAGGCCATGGAAGCCGCAGAGATTCAGCATGCGTTTGAACAGGGCACAAATACTTTAAGGGACTTAATATCGCCATCGGCGATTGAAATTCATTCAGATTATTTTAGGTTAGGAAACAAGTATGGAAGAACCTTATATATATATGGTTATCCAAGATCTCTTTATACAGGTTGGATTTCGCCAATTATTAATATTGATGAAGTAATTGATGTATCGATGTATGTT
>JAFRCO010000012.1 GCA_017404325.1 Candidatus Saccharimonadota bacterium | reverse complement strand
TACAGTCCCAGCTTCCTGTACTCTTTCTGGTTTAGGCATGGATTCTCATGCCACCACACTTAATAATGGTACTTATGCTTCAGACATTGGTACTACTACTATTAAAGCTTTCTGTAATGATCAAGAAGGCTTTGCCATCTACGCTATTGGCTATACAGACAATACTGATGGTAAGAATGTAATGTCTAGTCCAGCCTTAGGTTCTACTCATGATATCGCTACTGGTACTAGTCTATCCGGCAATAACTCCCAATGGGCTATGAAACTATCTACTCAAACTAATCCAGCACCAACTTATCCTATTACTATTCAAAACAACTACAACAACTACCATACTATTCCAAACGAATACGAACTAGTAGCAAGACGTACTGCTGCTACTGATTCTGGTGCTAGTGCTATAGGTTCAACTCTGACTTCTACTTATCAAATCTACGTCTCTTCTACCCAAACTGCTGGTACTTATGTTGGGCAAGTAAAGTATGTGATGGTACATCCGAATACGGCGCCAGAACCAGTAGGCGAAAATCAGATAGGCGTCATTTTTGATGGCAATGGTTTAACTTTCCCAGGTGGAGCCACTAAAAATCGTGTAGTGTATGAAGAATCATGTGAAGATGAATATGGATATGTGGGTGATACACCGTCTATCATTAGAACCACTAATCTTAGTGATGATGGGACCAAAAACAGTCCCTATAGTAACGACGAGTTTTATTGCGAAGGCAGTTCTTGTTTTGCTGACGGCAATTATTATGCAGAATTTGAAGGGGCATCAGGTATTAAACTTGTAATCAGATATGGTTTAACTCAAGGAACTAGTTATATAGATATGGGAGGAGGTACGGGCTCCGTCTATACAATAATTAGCGATGATCATACAAATCGTTCGGGCACGCTCACTATGGCCATTGAAGGAAATTACTTTAGTATATATACGGAACTACGGGGAACAACAGAATTGAACTATGATTACGGTTTATATATCCAAGCTTATCCAATCTACGACGAACCTACAGAAGGAGCCACTTACGACTATGTGCAAGCTACTTGTTCTTTCGTCGCGGTAAATGGAGCTTATGCTGAGACTGTTCCTTGGTATGATTATTGGCATAATCAGTTAGGGGACAACTTTTATTATGAGACAGAAGATGAATATGGCAATAATAATGATGGAGTGACATATTACTTAAGTAGAAACAGCGAGGAGCTTAAAGGAACGACGATTACTCTCTATGCTAATTTCCCATATACAATTACATACGACGGCAATGGAGCAACTGTTGGTACCATGGATGGTTTTTATACCGTATTATCAACTGATACGGCTGGAACTCTATTAGCATATAATTATAAAAAAAATAATTATGGTTTTGCTGGATGGAGCACTAATCAAAACGCTGTGGTAAATGGTTCAGATAAAATATATGGACCAACTGAACTCGTTCCAGTAGACGATTTTTCATTTAACCCCGTTACCCATAACGCTACATTGTATGCCGTTTGGGTCTCATCTAGTGGTAATCTTCAGAATTGGGGAGGATGCAGTTCGATGAATATTGGCGAGGTAACAGCATTAACGGATACTCGCGATAATAACACTTATGCAATAGCGAAACTTGACGATGGAAAGTGTTGGATGATGGAAAACTTGCGGTTAGACCCTTCCAATGAAAATACCAACATCAATACTAATAATACTCACAATCCAACTAACACGTTTTTGGAAGAAAGACAATCTGTCATTGGCGCAGCTTCAACAAGGGAAGAATGCTCTGCTCAAAGCTCGGACTGTTTTGATCAAATATCCTTTGACAGTTCATATGTAAACAGTTCACTTGCACCAAACCCAGATAGTTTATCTTCATCGTGGTTTGGCAACGGTGTACTTTATAACTGGTACACATCAACGGCTGGACACGGGTTGCTATATTCAGGCACTACGCCCGTGTCAGGCGATATTTGCCCATCTGGTTGGCGCATGCCTTCCGGAATAATGAATGGTGACGTATATAATCTCATGAGTTCGTTAGGTACTGTCAGAAATGTATTTAAAAACTTGTATGAAGTTACGACAGATAAAACCATGAAATATCCATATAATCAATTAGTATACTCCTATATATTTGCAAGAAGTGATGGGGGAGGTCCAGTAGCAGGGACTATACAAACATCGACTGGGTCAGGGCTTCAAGTGTTGAATTCAGCTATGGAAATATCTTCCAATCTTATAGTAATTGATGTATCGACCTCTTCCAGTGCCTCTGCGGGCGGTGGCGTAGTTTGGAAGAATGAAACTTATCCAGTACGTTGTCTGACAGACTAACGCATCTATAACTGGTTCAGACCAATCTCCGGGATATTTGTCTGGACATGCTTGGCATAATCATTATAGATAGCTTATCATTACAACAACCCCGGCGGGTCTAAAGTAACCTTGAAATTTTTATCTAGTCCTTCGCATGCCTCTAAGAGTGCTTTCCTTGATTTACCTCTCACTATGATTTGCCAAGTATAGCCCCTAGAAGTTCTCTCATGGAAGGACGGCGCTGGTGGAGAAACGATAAATCTTTTATCGCGACTAAGCTGATTGGTGAGTTCTCGTATTCTTTTTAAAACTATCGCCTCGGTTTTCATTGATAATTCAACCCTAGCTATAAACCGAAACGGCGGGAATCCTGATTTTTTGCGCTTCTTAATCGAATAATCATAAAAACCTAGATAATCTTCATTCATCGCATACCCAATTACCTTATGCTCGGGTCTAAAAGTCTGAATAATCACCTCCGCTTTAGAGAGGTGCCCGCGTCCGACTCTCCCCATTACTTGCGTTAGCAGCTGGAAAGTCCGCTCTTCTGCCATGTAATCCGGCAGGGAAAGTCCCGCGTCGGCCTGCACTATCCCTACTGTCGCGAGTTTCGGGAGATCTAACCCCTTAACGATTATTTGTGTTCCGACCAGAATATCTACATCTCCAGCCCGAACCTCATCATAAAGTACCCCTAACCCCTCACCCTTCTTATTATCCGCATCAAATCGTCGTATCCTCGCCTTAGGGAATAGCTTCTTAAGCTCAGATTCGAGCAACTTAGTCCCGAACCCCTTATGAACCATCCCGGGATGCCCACATTTTGGACAGTTTGTCGGGACTTTTTCAGAGTAATCGCAGGTATGACAATGCAATACATATCTATCGGCGTGTAGGGTCAAAGGGAGAAAACAATTCGGGCATAGAACCTCTTCGCCGCATTTTTCACAAATTGTCAGAGGTGCCGACCCCCGACGATTATGAAAAACTAATGTTTGATGCCCAGACTCCAAATTATCTGAGATTGCTTTAATTAAGTCATTAGAAATATATCGGTTTTTCGTAAACTTATCCCTATCTTTAAAATCGACAATTTTTATCTCCGGAGTAGTCGCCTCCTCCTTAGCTTTTGTCTCTAGTTTAACAAGGGAATCATGGCTCGAAGCAAGATAAAAATCCTCAATCGCCGGCGTTGCCGAACCGAGAATTAACGGAATCTCTAAAGTTTTTGCCACAAAACTTGCAATTCTAACCGTAGAATACCTCGGCGGATTATCTTGATGATAGGCATTGTCATGCTCTTCGTCTATAATTATCAACCCAATATTATCCAATGGGGCAAATAAAGCCGATCGTGGACCAATCACGATTTTCGGCATCTCGGTTTCTAAGAGGGAATTAAAGATAGCGTGTCGCTCCGCTTCAGTCTGTTTTGAATGGATCAAAACAATATTATCTCTAAAAACTTCTTGAAAAACCCGAACAAGTTGGCTGGTTAAAGCGATTTCCGGTACTAAAACAATCGTGGATTTTTCCTGTTTAAACGCATTTAAAGCCATCTCTAAGTAGATATTCGTTTTACCACTACCGGTAACGCCATAAAGCAGTTTCGTCGCTCCTGGAGCCTTCTGAAGGCCTTCTAGGGCCTTTTTTTGCGCGGGGTTGAGCGGAATTTTCGGGTTTTTTACTGGCTGTTCGGTTTTTCTCGTCTTCCCGAACATTTGTTCGGTTTTTCTCCGTTTCTTTTCGACCCCTCGCGGTAATACTAACGACACCGCCTGGCCATACGGTGCTAAGTAATATTCATGTACAAACTCCACAATTTTAAGTAGATGCTTCGGTATCGGCTTTGAATACAAAACTTTCAAAATTTTCTTGGTCTTAAAATCCGGTTGCGCAACTTTTTTAATGACTACTCCCGGTACAATTCGTTTCGAAACCGGAACCAATACTATCTGCCCAGGCAACAGGGAATCATCATAATCATAAATAAACGCCCCAACTTTCCCCTCCGGCGCAACCTCGTAAAACATACCCCTATTATATCATTGTTGTAATTTTTACCGAACCTATGCTATAATAGAGAAACATGAGCGAGGTAATATGTTAGATATATTTGTGACTTCAAGGGTACGCCGTAAGATTATTGTAGTTTTTGCAAAATATCCAGATTTTAAGACTCACGTAAGAGGTTTAGCGAAGTTAATCAAAGAAGATCCAGGTAATATCCAGAGAGAGTTGAACCGTATGGCAGAGGGAAAATTCCTTCTTGTGACTAAAAAAGGAAAAACGAAGATTTATCAGACCAATAAACAGTTCCCAATCTTAAAAGAGCTCCAAAGTATTGTTATTAAGAGTCAAAAGGGTTCTAAACCTTCTAAAACCATCGGTTAATGGAGGTAAAATTGAATAAGTTGTTTGAGCGCCTCATCAAAATCCGCGGCCTAACCGAGGATTTTTTGAATCCCAAATACGAAAATCTCGAAGACCCTTTTATTCTCCCCGATATGGAAAAGGCTGTCGAATGCCTTAAAACTGCAATTAAAACTGATGAAAAAATCCTTATTTACGGGGATTATGACGTTGATGGTGTCACCGCGAGTACGGTTATGGAGTCTGCTCTAAAACTCGCCGGCGTGAAACCGGAAAATCTCGAAATTATGCTTCCAGACCGGTTTTTAGACGGGTATGGAATGAGTCCGAAACTAATCGAACGTGCTAAAAAACAGGGGATTACCCTTGTTATTACTGTCGATTGCGGCTCCCATAATCATGAAATTATCGATGAATTAAATGAACTAAAAATCGATACCATCGTTACCGACCACCACGAAGTTGGTGAAACTCTCCCCGAGGCCATAGCGGTCATTAACCCGAAGCGAAGAGATTCTAAGAGTGAAAACTTAAGAAATCTTGCCGGCGTCGGCGTTGCATTTAAATTCGCCGAAGCGCTCGCAAAAGAGGGAATGATAGAAAACGGTCAGGAAAAATGGCTCTTAGACCTTGTTTTAATTGGTACTATCTGCGACAATATGCTTCTTATCGGCGAAAACCACATTCTCGGCTTCTATGGTCTAAAAGTTTTAGCGAAAACTCGTCGCCCCGGACTTAGAGAGTTAATGCAGTCAGCCGGAGTAAAAAATTTGAACTCTGAGTCGATCGGTTTCCAGATTGGACCGCGTTTAAATGCCGCTGGTCGCCTCGATACCGCTGAGCTCTCTTTAAATCTCCTTCGTACCGACTCTGCGCCCGAAGCCGCCAGCCTTACCAATAAGCTCGAAGCTTTGAACAAAAAAAGAAAAACTGAACAAATTTCTGCTACTAACGAGATCGAAAAACGCGGCATTATTGACGGACCGGTCGTTATCGAGGTGGGGAACTGGCACGAAGGGATATTAGGTATTGTCGCGGGCAAATTAGTCGAAAGATATCAAAAACCCGCATTCGTCTTAACAGAGGTAGAAAACGGTTATTTAAAGGGATCAGGACGCAGTTTTGGCGATTTTAATCTCGCCGAAGCCCTAAGTAACGTGAAAGATTTAATTATTAGCGGTGGTGGGCATGCCGCGGCCGCCGGAGTTAGACTTGAACAGAAGAATCTCTACGCTTTCAGAGAGAAAATCAACGCCTATTACGAAAGCTTGAATTTAAAGAATCAGGAAAAGTACCTCAAACCGACTCCAGATCTCGACATCGAAGATCTTTCTGAATTAAATCTTGATTTCCTTGAGGAACTTAAAAAGCTTGAACCTTTCGGACTAGGGAACGAGGAGCCGATTTTTCGCCTTAAAAACGTTAATATCGAGCTTATCCGTAAAATGGGTGCTGATGAGAAACATCTTCGCCTTGACATTAAAGATAAAAAGGGAAGAATTATGAAGCTGGTCGCCTTTTACGCCCCTGAAAACTGGTTAAATCTCGATTATGAAGACAAAATTGAGCCAATTATTAAACTAACTGAGAACGATTTTAACGGCGTTAAATCTGTTGAAGGTCGAATAATCGACATTGTGATATAATTAAGATATGAGAAAAGTGATTATTAAAACTAAACTTTCTTCTCGCGAAAAATTTGAGGAAAAACTCTCTGATATCGATCTCGATTTTTCCGCGATTTACTGGCAACATGATCGAATTTATATCCCGCGTGACTACAAAAAGAACGCTAATTACCCGCGCCTCGTGATGCGAACTGAGATGAAATCTGTCGACAAACCCGCGAAATATACCCTTATTTTGAAGCGTCATATCGAAGATTCTGGCGTTGATATTGTCGAAGAAACCTCTGTTAAAGATTACGAAAACACCGTGAATATTATCCTCCAACTCGGTTTTAAATTAGATACCGAAATTTCTCGCCGCCGCCAAGATCTCCAGATGGGCGAGGGAACTGTCATTTATCTCGATAAAATCGAGACTCTACCTGGATACTATGCGAAGATTGAATCCGAAATCGGACCAGATGATTCGGTAATTGAAGCTAAACTTGATCTTGAAAAGACCTTTAAAACTCTCGGGGAATCGAACTTCATCACCTCTCCGTACGCGGAGCTGTAATATTGACTTTTTAAAAGACTTATGCTATAATAACAAGATAGGGGCGAACTTTTTAAGGAGGTGTTTTAGTTGAGGATAGACATACTGAAGGTTTTGGCCTTCATCGCTGTTCTTCTAGGGTTTGGCCTTGAGGCCATTTGCATTCTTGGCCTCATTAAAGAAGGTTTGACGCTAGGAAACACGCGAGCCATTATAGGGTGGACCGTTGGGGTAGTTGTATTTATCCCAGTCGTTATTTGCCTTATAAAACTATTTATTTCAACCTTAGACGATTAACCCCCTAACCTACCCACCAGCGCTCAATGCTGGTGGGATTTTTTATTGTTACGGCAATTCTGCGCCGGGAATCGACCCTAGATATTGACTATTTAAAACGATTATGGTATAATACATTAAAAGGCGGGGAGCACCTTAAGGAGGAAAATATGAAAAAGAAAAACGACTGTTTGTCCGTTATTGTCGCTGTCGCGATTTTGTGGTTAGCTTTTCTTGCTGTACTGATTTGGTCAGTAATAGGTTGCCTAAATAAGGGCGATACGGAAAGTGCTGCAATGATCGCAGGTTTTATAGTCGTTTGGTTTATCGGTGGTCCGATATTATTATTTGTTATGTAGCTCCTCCCCTCATTTATCAATCCGCCCCGCAAAAATGCGGGGCTTTTCTTTGCTCTAAGGTGTTTAGTATTGACTTTTTAAATTGTTTATGGTATAATCAAGGTATACGGGGGAGTTCTTTTAAAAGGAGGGATTAATATGAAGATGTTTTCAAAAGACTTATCGTTTGCAAATATTGTCCAGGTCATCCTCAGCCTTATGATGATAGCTTTAATAATATTTACAATCATTGTGTTGATAGTATGTCTAGAAAGAAACAGAATAGAGGATGTAATCATTCTCACGGGCATGACTATCATAATGGTACCAATAACTATTCTATTTATTAAGACAAAGTTTTAACCCCCCCTTCGCCCCGCAGTTGCGGGGTTTTTATTACCCTCGCGGAGGCTCGCCGTCTGGTTCTCCAAGCAGTTTTTTACTCTTAATTTCGTATCGGCGACCATTTACCGGCGAAATATAATAATCTTCATTCAAAAGATTCACGAACATCGTCAGATCTTTGTCGTCCATAATAATAATCGAACCATCATCATCCGTCATCAGCTCTAACTGCATCTCGTCTGCATAATCTAATAGCTTATCTTGTGGCATTTCTTCAGCAATTTCCATCGCTTGTACCTTTTTTAGAATCGGTTTTTTATCCGCGAGCAGGGAATCGAGCGTCAAACCTTCCGCAAACGACAATTTATACTTCTCGGTCAATTCCTTCGCCTTTGCCTCAGCGATTACCTGAGATTTATAGTCATATTGGAACAGATTCTCGAATTTTGCCTGGTTGAACACAATAATTGTTCCGTCTACAATCGCTACCTGATTATCATCCGGCATTTTTAAAGCGATTTCTGCCGAAAACGGCTCGAAACTTTCGCCATTAATCTCCCAAGAAGTCGCCCCCTTTAAGGCCGCCGACGCCGGCAATAACTTAGCGATATAAAATGTCTTCATTCCTTCTTCACCTGGGTAAGTAAACTTCGCGATAATTCCTTTTACCTTCTTAAAGTCATATTCATTTTCCGAAAAATAATCAATATCTTTATATTCTTTTTCAATTAAATGAATTAAAGTCTCCGCGCGCCCGACTTTCGAGAGGGAAGTACGATAAACAACTTTTTCCTCGCCATCCGCCCGCTCATAATCGCGCACTTCGAGCCCTTTATCCGCCTCTTCGGTAATATAATTCACCGCCTCTTGCATAAACATCGATTTTACCGCCCCGGTCAACTTATCTGAATACTTTATCTTGTATGGCGTATAGTTTTTATTAAACAAAAATAACTCTGCCGAGACATTATTTTTTATTTCGTCCACCTCATTCGCCCACAAAAACACATCAAACGGTTCGCCTGAATTAGAATTTTCCATATTTACCTCACTTATTTTCCTTCATTATAACATATGTCTAAAATCGAATTAATGTAAAAAGCCGACTTTTAAAGTCGGCTTTTAGGTTAAAATGCAGAATGGGATAATGAATTAATTATACCTCTAAGGGTACTGGCGTTTCTTATGATTTCATATTTCTCCTCAGGATCTTCTAAATAATAAGCTTTATCTTCCAAGCGGAGCAATTTTGAATATAATTCGATGAAAAGTTCATCGTCGCCAGTTTTCCTGAATTCATTCATAAGAGGGAAGAACTCTTGACTTAGGTCCTCCATTTCTTTTTCCATTTGTTCGTAAAGTTCACTTGCCACATTTCCCACCTCCTTACGGCATATTTTCTTCATTATAGCACAATTTTTATAAAAAGTCAATTTAACAGAGGCGAACTTTAGCCCCAATAGGGAAGTGTTCGGTTATTACAACATAAAAACCGTTAGAATTCAACAGACTTTGTTCGGTAAAATAACAGGGGAGTTTTCCACAATAGTGTAAAACGATCCTTAAAAAATCTTTAAAAAAGCTCTTGCTTTTTTCAAAAAAACATACTACAATCGATTTAGCGAATAAAACAACAAAAACGCTAAACAAAAAGTCGTACATTAAAATCAGTTTGAGATCGGCCAACTAGGAGTTTCGGCACGCATTAAAACTTAGCGAGATGCGTCAAAAAAATCGTGCGCTCCTTCCTTAAAACACACCTCCCAATAAAACTCTATATGGTCTAAAAACACAATAAGTCTCTCAACGGCTGCGATATAAGATTAGCTTCGCGCTGGTAAATCGTGGTGGATAAATTGTGTCTATATCAAACAAAAATCAAACAGAAACAAAAATGCTGAAGTTTCTAGTTGATCGATCTCAAACGTTATATAATATAGATATGAAGGAACTGCATAATCCAGTATTGCTATCAGAAGTGCTAGCGAACCTAGAACCGCATCCCGGAGAAAAATATTTAGATTTAACTGCCGGCTACGGTGGTCATGCTAGTAAAATTTTGGATGTAACACAGAATTATAAGGATTCTTGTCTTATCGACCGTGATGAATTTGCGGTGGAATACCTAAAGAGCAAATTCCCGCTTGAGGTGAGACTATTAAACACGGATTTTTATAGCGCAGTGCTACAGCTTTTAGAGTGTGGAAAGACTTTCGATATAATACTCGCCGATTTTGGGGTTTCTTCTCCGCAATTAGACATGGAAGAACGTGGCTTTTCGTTTAAAAACGATGGCCCGCTAGACATGCGGATGGATAAAAGGCAAACTAAGACTGCAGAACAAATCGTTAATCACTGTAGTGAAAGGGAACTGACGGAAATATTTATTAAGTATGGCGAAGAAAAGCCTGGGCATGCTAAGTTGATAGCTAGAGAGATTGTTCACTCTCGCCCAATTAAAACTACGAAGGAGCTAGCCGATATCGTCTTAAGAAAATCAAGATATTCAAAAATCCATCCTGCAACTAAGATCTTTCAGGCAATCCGCATTGTAGTCAATGACGAACTCGAAGAAATTGAAAAAACTCTCCCGCTTCTCCCGAAACTGTTAAATAAAAACGGTCGCCTCGGAATTATCTCCTTTCATAGTCTAGAAGATAGGTTAGTCAAAGACTTTTTTAAAGACGCGAGTAGTCATGGTGAGGAATCGGAACTCAGGATCATTACGAAAAAACCTATCTCCGCGAAAAATACTGAATTAGGTATCAACCCGCGCGCTAGAAGCGCCAAACTGCGAGTAGCCGTGCGGAATTGATAGAACAAAAATATAAAACAAAAAGGAGGCAAAATGCCAAAACAAATATTCGTTGCGAATAAATCTCGCAAACAGACCGTTAAGGTAAATTTTCGCTAGTCTCCCTTGTCCCGGGCGGCTGGAATTAAACTAAAGCCGCTCGAGATTTCGGGATTAGCTGACATGGACCAACTAAGGTCCGCCAATTTAGAGTTCACACTGGAGAGTGTGGAGTGTATGACCTTCCCGGGTTTAGCTCTTGCGGCTCACTTATAGCTCTGGCCGTAAGAGCCCCCGGACTAAGGATAAGGTAAAAAAACAAAAATAAACATCAAGCGAGGAAAAACAAAAACATGATCAACCAAACAACCTATGTCACACGGCGCGAGACATTTACTTATAATGGCTTCGCTCGTAATCGGAACACAGTCCGTCATACGAAAAGAAGTCTCGGTTCTATCTCCCAAATTGTTATTGTCGGTATGTTAACTTTAATTTTTGGTTTGATCTATGTTGCAGAGGGAACTAAGGCTACTAGTTTTGACTATGAATTGTCCAACGTCGAGTCCGAGATTACAGAAATGAATGCGAAAAAAGATGACCTCGCCGTCGAAAAAGCGCGCCTTAATTCAATCGCCGCAGCTAAAAATAGTGTCGTTGCCGCGGCCATGGAAGATGCTACGGTAACTGGCTATGCCACGGAATAAAATTTTAAAAACCGTCGTTCTACTATCACTTGGTGTGATTGTAGTGCGACTTTTTTTCATCCAAATTATTGAACATGACAGCTGGGTCGCTAAAGCTGACGAACAGCATACTATACTTGAAACTTTAACTGCTCGCCGCGGCGAGATTTATATGATGGATAAAGGGGAACCGACTGCAGTGGTTTTAAATCAAACCACTTATCAAATTGTGATTGATCCGACCGTGACAATCAAAGAAGATGCCGAAAAGGTTCTAGAAGAATACGCTAAAAAATATCAAGTAGTTAATCTTGATGAAATTTATGACACTGAGGGTTTAAGATATTCAATTATTGCAAAAAATATTCCTCGCGAAGTTGCTGAAAAGGTTGCCGAATCTGGTATTCCGGCAATTTGGTTAAAAAGGACCAATCAACGCGTTTATCCGGAAGGGGAATTGGCCTCCGGGTTACTTGGCTTTGTTAATGCCGAAGGCAAAGGCCAATATGGTGTCGAAGGTTCTTTAAATACTCTTCTTGCCGGAAAAGACGGATTATTAAAAACTACCGCAGACGTTAATAAAGTTGCGCTTTCGATTGGTAATGACAACATTAAAATTCCTGCCGAAGACGGGAAAAATGTTGTTCTGTCTGTTGATCGTGGTTTAGAAAAGGGAATTGAAGAATTAGCCGTTAAGGCTATCGAGGACACCGTTGCTACTAACGCCTCGGTACTCGTAATGGATCCGAATACTAGTAAAGTTATCGCCATGGCGAATCTACCAAATTACGATCCGAACAATTATACTTCCGTTGAGGACGCTAGTCTTTTTGTAAATTACACTCTCGAGGTGCCATATGAACCGGCTAGTATTTGTAAGTCCTTTACTTATTCTGCTGCTTTAAACGAAGGCGTTATGACCCCAGACACTACTTACTTTAATAATCATGCTGAAGTTGTTGACGGTTGGACTATCGAAAACGCATCAAAACACGACTTTTTATACGGTTCAATCGACATGAGAACTGCACTTTATTGGTCACTTAATACTGGTTCAATTTATGCCTTAAAACTTCTCGGTGGCGATGCCTCTTCAATCAATCAGCAAGGTCGCGAAAAACTATTTGACTATTATTATAATAAATTCCGCCTCGGCCAAATCACCGGTATCGAACTCTATGAAGCTGAAGGTTATATCCCCGATCCAAACGAAGGTTGGGGACGTGATTCAACCTATGCAAACATGACATTCGGTCAGAACCTTAGTATTACCATGCTCCAAACCGCCACTGCCTTTTCAGCCGTTGTTAATGGCGGGACCTATCGCACTCCGACCATTGTCGAAGGGATTTATGAGAATGGCGAGCTGAAAAAGGGAACAGATGTTGAGATTACCGAAGAACAGATTTTGTCCGAGGAAACCTCCTCGACCATGAGAGATTTATTGATCCACAACCGTGATTATCTTGTTCGCGCCGGTATTGATAAACCAGGCTATGCTGTGGGTGGTAAATCGGGTACCGCGCAAGTCGTAAAAGACGGTACTTATGATGATACTTTTGCAGAATTAATCGGCTCCTATATCGGTTTCGTCGGACCGGAAGGGGAGTTGCCAAAATATGTAATTATGGTTAAAATGTGGGGAGAGGGTCGTAGTGTAGGTAGTGATGACGCTTTAGGTTTATTTGGCAATGTTTCGAATTATATAATTAACTATTTTAAAATTAAACCGAAGGAATAATATGGATATTGATGATGAAATGTTTTACGGGTTGCTTCTAGCTCTTGCTGGCTTCCTTTTTTCGATGGTTTTAACGCCATTTTATACGCATTTCGCTTATAAGTATAAGTTTTGGAAGAAGCAGAAGAAAACCACTGTAGACGGGAAAGATCTCCCGGTTATGACGAAATTACACGCTCATAAATTCAGTCATCATTTTCCGACCATGGCCGGTCTTGTCGGTATTATTTCGGTCACTATCGTCACTTGGATTTTTAATCTCGATCGTGGCCAAACCTGGCTTCCGCTCGTTGGTTTTCTTGGTGGCGCTTTAGTCGGCGTGATTGATGATGTAATTAACATTTTCGGTTCCGGAAGGGGAGCAGCCGGACTCCGTGGCCCTGTTAAATTCTTCCTAATCTCGGCCGTAGGCTTAACCTTAGGTTGGTTTTTCGCTGTTAAACTTGGTTGGACTTCAATCCTTATTCCGTTTGTCGGCGATTTTGAAGTTGGTATCGTCGCGATGATTCTCATTTTTGCTTTTGCGCTTGTTGCGACTTCGAACGCTGTAAATATTACGGACGGACTTGATGGTTTGTCTGGAGGCCTCGCCATGATCGCTTATGCCGCCTTCGGCGTTATTGCTATGTACCAGGGAAATACTTTACTTTTCGGTTTCTGTATGACGGTGATTGGCTGGCTTCTTTCTTATATTTGGTTTAATGTGCCACCAGCTCGTTTTATGATGGGCGATACCGGCTCGTTTGCGCTCGGTGCAGGTCTTGGAGTTGTTGCGATGATGACGAACTCTTTCTTACTCCTTCCGATTATCTGTTTCCCGGCAGTAATTGAAACCTTTTCTAGCTTAATTCAATTAATCTCGAAAAAGTTCTTCAAGAAAAAAATCTTTATTTCTGCTCCGCTTCATCATCATCTTGAAGCTAAAGGCTGGGGCGAGGCAAAGATTGTCATGAGATTCTGGATTATCGCTGGAGTTTGTGCAATTATTGGTGTCTTTATTGCTGCGACTGGAGGCGCACTTTGAAAACTCGTAGACACAAATCCGACCTGGTTATCTTGTTTGCGACTTTAGGGCTCATGGCTTTAGGTTTAATTGTTATTTATGCCATCGGTCCGATGCGCGCTAATGTTTTAAACTCTACTTATGGGACCGATTATGCTTCAAACTATTTTTTTCTTGGTCAGTTGCGCTCAGTCATCCTTTCTTTAGCTGCCTTTTTTGTAGCGTTTAAATTAGTTCCATATAAATACATTAAAAAATTTGCTAAACCGCTCATTATAGTAGCACTAGCAATGTCAGTTTTGCTTTGGCTCTTCTCGGCTACTGGTTCGAGTTTAGCAAAATGCGAACTTGGACAATGTCGGTGGTTTAACTTTGGAATTGTTAGTTTTCAGCCTGCCGAATTTTTAAAACTTGCATTAGTTATCTATCTCGCAGATTTTCTTGCCCGTAAAAAAGAAGAGGGAACGATTGGCAAGTGGCGAGAATTCTGGCTGCCGCTCTTAATCGTTTGTGGCGCTTCGCTTGGTTTAGTGGTTGTCGCACAAGGTGATTTAGGTACAGGCGTAGCACTTATGGCGATAATTTTCGGGACTTTATTAATGTCCGGCATTTCAATGCAACAATACCTGTTAATGCTCATTATTACTGTTGTCGTTGCCGTAGGCGCAGTTGTAGTTTCTCCGCATCGTATGGAGCGTATCGATGCCTGGGTTGCAACTCTCTCCGGCGGAGAAAGTTCAGATTCGACTTATCATGTCGATAACGCCATGCTCGCAATCGGTGTGGGTGGTTTTTTCGGCGTTGGTGTTGGTAATTCTGTTCAAGCGACCGGCTATCTACCCGAATCGATTAACGACTCAGTCTTCGCAATTATGGGTGAAACTTTCGGCTTTGTGGGTCTATTTCTGATTATCGCAGTTTTTGCCGCCCTGCTCCTCAGAATGTTGAAAGTGGCTGAAGGAACTTCAGATTTGTCCGATCGATTATTGATCGTTGGTGTTTTTTCTTGGACCTTAGCCCAAGTCGTAGTTAATATTATGGCCATGACTGGACTAGTCCCGGTTACAGGGATTACGCTTCCGCTTCTTTCTTATGGTGGCACGAGTATGATCTTTATTGCTTTTGCTATTGGCCTTGTTTTACAACTTTCGTGCTATACTAGTAGGGAGGTAAAAGAAAATGAAAATATTAGTAGTCGGCGGGGGGTCGGGGGGACACATCACTCCAGCCGTCGCCGTCGTTCGTGAAATCCTAAAAGAAAAGCCCCGTGCTAACATTGAATTTTGGACTGATCCGAAATATTACAAAAACGTTACGAAGCTAACGACTGAACTTGGTGTAGTTAGACTTATTCGTGTGCGTCGCCTTCCGGCAGGGAAGCTTCATCGCTATGCTAACTGGTCTTTTAAAGATTACTTTACTCATATAGACTTAACTTTAAAAGATTTAATCTTTGGTAACATTATTGGCTTTTTCGGCTTTATCATAGGAATATTTACGAGTTTTTTCCGTCTTTTGTCGAAGAAATCTCGTCCGAACATTTTTTTCTTAAAAGGTGGCTACGTCTGTCTTCCGGTTGGTCTTATTGCGCGATTATTTAAAATACCCTACATTATTCACGAATCGGACGCTGTAGCTGGATTAGCGAACCGAATCCTAATGAAGAGAGCTAAAAAAGTCGCCTTCGGAACGCCTTTATCTGAAGAAACCTTGGAGAAACATCCTAATTATGTTTGGACTGGCATTCCTATTGGTGTTGAGTTTAAGCCAGTTAGCCCGACTAAGCAACTTGCTCTTAAAAAAGCCTTTTCGTTTAATCCTGAAAAACCCTTAGTTGTAATTACTGGCGGGTCCCAGGGTTCTGAAAACCTCAACGATACTACGCGCATTATCCTTCCTGAACTTCTAAAATTTACTTCCGTCGGTTTAGTCGCCGGAAGGAAACATTACGAAAATATGATTGATTTGAAAAAATACGAAAACTGGGAAAAAGCCAGTCTTGATTCGAATTTTCGCATGTGGGAATTTAACACCACGATGGACGAATTAATGGGCGCGGCTGACGTGATTGTTTCGCGTGCTGGCGCAACTACCATCGCCGAAATGGCGGCCCTTAAAAAAGCTACTGTATTAGTTCCTTTTGAGGTTCTTCCCGGCAGTCATCAGGTTAAAAATGCTGAACGTCTTGAGGAATCTAATGCCGCTGTAGTGGTTAAAGATTCTGAAATGTTAAAAGACCCGAACGCTTTGTTAGAAGCGATTCGTCATCTCGTCAAATCTCCTCGTCTTCGCGCCGATATGGCCGATCGTCTTCATGAAGAAGCTCGTTCTGATGCTGCCGCTCGTCTCGCGAAAATAATTCTAGAGGAGGTCTAGGGTGGGCGAAGAAGAACAACAACCAACGCCTCCGAAATTAGTTCGACGCCGTGAAAACCGAAAGTCGACTTTTAAACTTGGCCGTACTATCGGTGAAAAAAGAGAAAAGCTCGAAACCGCGAATGAAAGGGCAGAGGCTCGTAAAAAAGACAAAAAGAAAAAAGCCTTTCGCGTTATCATTACGATTATTGGTTTTTGTGCCTTAATAGCTATCCTAATTCTGCTTTTTAAAAGCTTAATTATATATGACGAACCAAATGTTCCAGCCGAAGAATTAGACACAGATTATACTCCGACCATCGAGGTTATCGACGCGGCATCGTCTAATTCATCTAAAGACAAAATCACGACCCGCATGACTCGTTATATTGGACGTGCCGAAAAAGATTTTCGAGACTTAGGATATAAACCAGTCAAAGTTATCATCCCGTCAAGCTCCATTCGTGAGGTCGATTTTTACCTCGAGGAAGTATCAGGCTACATTAAGATGACTATCGACCGTGACTCCGCTATCTCTGTTGAAGACGCCGATAGAATGATCAGATATTCAAAAGAGAAGGAAATCGAAACCTTCGAATATATTGATGTCCGCATTGATGGCAAAGCCTATTGGAAATAAAAAGGGAAGCAAACGGCCAATTTAACAGGGGTCTACCCCTGTTAAAAACGATTCTGATTATGCCCTCCCCTATGTTCGGTTTTTGTTCGGAACGAAATAGTTGAATCATAATCAGCGCCTAGCATTATGCCGAAAAAACAGGGAAAAATACAAAAAAGGGAAATAAAAACGGGGAAATGTCAAATGTGGAAAACTCTGGACAAAAACCAGCTAAAAACAGAGGTATTAGAGGGACTGGGCGAATAATTATCCAATTATAAAAGCCTTAGAAAGATTTGGCCCGTTGTAATTGCTACAAGACTCCAGTTATACGAGCGCCCTCGAGTAATTAATAAAGAATTTGCAAGTTATCGTAGAGTGCAATAAGTGTATTAATAAAGCCATACAACGATCGCTAAGGCGCGAGTATCTGACGAGTTAGTTAATTACAACTGCCAAGTCAGCTTTTATAATTGGAGAATTATTTAACGATAAGCATAATTCCCGCCTACCATAAGCAGAATCACCCTTAAAAGACGATTGTCTAACCGTCTAAATGAAAAACCTATAATGTCTTAAAATCTATATTGTGCGACATTAAAGCTATGCGGAAAAGCCGATCGTTGGTTGGCGGTTTTGTCCACCAAAAATTTCTCGTCCTTTCCGATTTTTAAATTTATTTAATTCTCTTCCGAGTTTTAATGTTTAATTGATAAAAATCCGTCGACCGAATTATCTTTTTCTACATAACTATCAGTGCGTCTAATAGGGGTAGACAGAGAGACTGGATTGTGCGACGGTTGGATGTCGATAGAGTCTTTTTCTTGGTATTCCACCTCTGGTTTAACAGGGGTAGAAATTGTTTTAACAGAGGGAACTACAGGGGTGGATTTCTGTGTTTTTCTCTTCTCAAAGCGTTTCTTTCCCTTTTTGACCTTAGGCTCATTATTCTTTGTATCTTCAACTAATTTTGCCAAATCTTTTAATCCAAGCCTTTCTTTACCTTCAGCGACATTTGGGCTGAGATTTTGTCGTCGAAAATCGGCCTGCGGAGTACTTGGCCTATTGTTCGGTTTTTGTTCGGTACGATTGGAAGAACGATTAACTGGGCGGAAAACCGGTTTTTCTGATGTATTGATTACGAGTTTTGGCTCTTCCTGACGTCCAGAATCCGATAATTCCCTCTTGTATTTTTCCGATTGCTCAATCGTAGCACGAATCTCAGCTTCGACTTCTAACCTCGGTCTTGCGTAGTTATCTCTAGAATGCGCAATAATTGCGTCGATATTATCATTTGGAGAGTCCGGAATCGACAGGGTTGTAGCAGAGAAGGCAGGCACCTTTTCGCCATTAATAATCATCGATATTACGAAGTGACGGTTGTTTAGCTGGATAATATCAGACTCTTCAAAAGTCGGTTCGAACTGCTTTATCAGGATTGGAGCGTCATCTGCCGAGACTCGGAAACTAATTGTCGTACCGACGTTACCGAATACTGCATCGCGTACCGAATCGGTCATCTGAGCGACATATTGGTTAGCCACCGTAAGATTTAGGCCATATTTACGCGCCTCGGAAAGAATTACTGCGAATGAATCTGTTGCGAAGTTTTGGAACTCATCGACATATAAGTAGAACGGTCGTCGATCCTTTACGTCCGGAATATCTGAACGTGACATTGCCGCGAGCTGGACCTTCGTGACTAAGAAGGCGCCTAGGATCGCTGCGTTATCTTCACCAATTAACCCTTTTGAAAGGTTAACTACTAAGATCTTCCCTTCGTCCATAATCTTTCTAATGTCAAACGATGATTTTGGTTGTCCAATAATATTACGAATAATCGGATTAGCTGTAAATGCCCCAACCTTATTTAATACTGGCGCAATTGATTCGTTAACCTGCTTCTCATTCCATTGGCCGAATTCGTGTTTCCAGAATTGTAATACAGTTACGTCATTACAATATTCTAGCGTTTCCTTGCGAAAATCTTTATCTGTTAATAATCTTGAAATATCGAGTAAAGTCGTCTCTGGACGATCCAATAATGCTAGAAGGGTATAACGGAGGATATGTTCAAGTCTCGGACCCCAAGAATCTCCGAACATTCTCTTTAAAACACCGATCACTTCCGAACAAATATTCGGTTTTTTCGCTGGGTCATTTACTTCGAGAGGGTTAAACGCAACAGGGAACGCAGTGTCTGCCGGGTTAAAATAAACTACGTCTTTTACACGCGATTCCGGGATAAAGCGCAAGTTATCAATTGCAAAATCTCCATGCGGGTCAATAATACAATAGCCTTGATTATAAAAGATATCAGATAAAGCTAAGAGTTCTAGCAACCCGCTTTTCCCTGCCCCCGTTTGGCCGATAATATAAACATGACGCGAACGATCGCGACGCAAAAGTCCGAATTGATGATTGATGCCGCGGAAATTCGTTAAACCGAAAGCCGACACATTTTCGTCATTGGAAGCTTCTCCAGTTAAAACTGGCAATTTAGCCGGCGGTTCAGCAGTTTTTGAGCTTGCCCAAACGATATTCGGAGTTTCGACCGAGGTATGTGGTAAATGATAAACCGAAGCTAGTTCTGAAATGTTCAAAATAAATCCGCGATTCGAAAACTGGCGCATCTTATAAGCGTCTAATTCGTTTGCGTTAAAACTTCCACCAACCTGTTTAAAGCCATTTAAATTCGTTGAATTATATTGTTTAAAGGTTCCAACGAGAGCTTGCATATTTAATTTTGCGTCGGTCTGATTTTGGCCAAGATATGCTAAACGTACTTTCACCTCGTAACCAAGCTTCGTAGCTTTTTCTTCAGCTTTAGTAATCTGAGTCTTCGCTCGTTCAGATAATTCAACCGTTACTTCCGAGGTAGTTCCTCCAGCTGGCGGCCTAAAGAGTGCTCCTAATACTTCAACTAGCCAAGTCCAATCAATCCCCGTCCCACCGAGAAAAGTCTTTTTTCCAGCTTTAATTTTTTGAACCCATCTATCAGTCGTGTTTTTATGCCAATCATCCGGAATCGGACGAGCTAAAATCTGGATCCAAAGTTCCTCCGATTTATCCGGGCTTAATTTCGCCAAAGTTCCCGTGATACCAGCTAGCGGATCAACTTCAAAGTTGTCAAAAGTTTTAATCGGCAAAGCTTCGTTTTCGATTAACCCAAGCTCGGAAGAATAACAAACCGGATAATTATTTCGATTATCGACATAGTCCTCATTCATTTTATAAATTTGGACCGTCGGATATTGAGAGTAAATCTGTCCTTCAACAAAGCTCTGTAAAACTTTTGGTGTCCATACATAAAATCGAATTTGCCCTGCTGTGGAAACGATTTCAAATGATAGATGTTCCTGTACTCCTCCAGAATTCTTTAACTCTTGTTTATCGCGTAAAATTCCATGCAAACTCGCAAATAGCTGTTCCGCCGCGAGCTCTTTTTTGTCGTTTTCACGCGGAATCTCGAGCATCAAAAGCACTGAATCAACATTTAATACTTTTAGTTTATTGAGTTTTTTGTAATTTCTATAAGTCAAAAAAGCTAAAATCCCAACCACTGGAATCCAGAATATGGGCGCTAAAATAAAATGTATGACACTTTCCATATTACAATTCTATCATATATTAGGCTAATGTATAAGAATTCTTGTCGACTTTCTTAAACAATTTTTTATTCTGAAGGTTTAAAAGAATCGTCGTCTCTTTTACTTTGCGAACTTTAAGAACTTGTTTTACTACTTCTTCGCGGGTTAGAGGTTTATCAGATTTTTCCAAGATAGACTTAATAATCTCCGAAATAGTTCCCTTCTTATAGCCCCAAGAACTTAAAGCATAAATTCCACGACCAATCAATATGAATCTCGAATCTTTAATTAATTCATTATGGATCGCTTGAATAGTCACATTTTTTCGTTTGAAATTCGAAGCTTTAATCTCTTTCGCGATTTCCGAAAAATGCATCGGTTCTTTTTTCGATTCCAAAATCACAAAAATTTTATCGCGAATATTTTTCGGGTTTACTGCCGGCCATTTCGAAAGCCCCCAGACACCATTTAAGGTTGCAAGTAATTTCGAAATTGACGCTACAGCTTTTATATGGTCAGGATGTTCATAATTTAATTTGTTGTCAAGTTCATCAAGCGTCATCGGCGCCTTGTTCTCTTTTATGACTTTAACAATCTCGTCTACTCTCTCACGAATTGCTTTACTATCGCCATATTCAGCGATGCCAACAGCTGCATTGTATTTATCATTTTCTTCTACGACAGTTAGGCTTTTTGAAAATGTAGCAATAAAATAGATACCAGTTTTTTCAGACGCGGTTGCAGTTCTTCCATATACTTTATCAGCAAGATCGGAGATCTTCGCTACCCGCCCCATTTCAGTCAAGTTTCGAATTAATATTTTTTCAGCTGCTGCGAGTTCTTTGATTTGACCATCTTCTGCGGAAATTTGGAGACGGATCAAAATAGCTTTTTCTAGCTGCCTAACACGTTCCCTCGTGATTGAGAGCATTTCGCCGATTTGCTCAAGGGTTTCTTTTGTGCCGGTAAGTCCGAATCGTCTAGAAATGATTTCTTTTTCGCGATCTTGTTCAATGATTTTCAAGCTTCCGTCTATTGCATTTTTTAGGATTTCCGCATTTTGGTCCATTACATATTTTCCTCGCCCCACCTCAGTTAATAATATTAATTTGTACTATAATATCATGAATTACTATAATTGTCAACTACAATAATCGATATTTCTCACCACTATTGTAACACAATTTTTACAATTGTGAAAAAAAATACTAGAAACATAAACACTTTTAGTTTTTTATGATTTAACTAATGTTGTAAAAATTACAACAGAAACTACTTTTCTCTTGACATTCTTAAGCATAACTATTATACTTATAGGCGAGTGAAGAGTAAAAATAAAAACGCTAAATTCTAAGGTTATACATTAAAACAAACAAAGGAACAAAAAGTGTCAGGGTTTTTGAAACACAAAGCTTGGGTAATTGTTATCTGTCTATTTTTTGCTCCATTTTTCTTTTCTACTTCTGCCTTTGCAGACGCCAGTCTTTCCATGAGCATTAGTAGTAGTGATTTAGTTTTAAAACTCCTTCCTAAATCTAGTGACGGGACTTTTGCCAAATCCGAGAATTTAACTATTGCTGTTGATTTGACTGGCACCGGCGGTTATACATTAGGAATTCGTTCCGATGTATCTGGTGACGATGCGACAAACTTAGTTAATACAATCGATAATACCAAAAAGTTCACTTCTATTTCCTCGGCTATTTCAGAAAGTGACTTTTCTAACGCTAGCAATACACAATATAATAATAAATGGGGATATTTACCAAGCAAATATAATTCAGCCAACAATACTAATTTTTTACCAGCTCCAAGTACAAATGGCGATATCCTAGATTATACTGAAGATGATAACGTTTCTAGGACTTATACTATTGCCGTCGGCGCTAGAGCGGATCTGAATACTACTACTGGTACTTATACTGGGACATTTGTGATTACGGCTGTTGCGAACTTTGGTTGTAATGCTTCCGCTACTACAATAGGTGATGCTATCTGTATGCAAGACATGAATGACGACGTAATAAATTCCATGGAGGAAGGTAGACAATATCAATTAAAAGATAATCGTGACTGGAAAGTATATTATATTGCAAAAATGAAAGACGGTCGAGTTTGGATGACTCAAAATCTAGATTTAGATCTAGAGACGACACCGAACAAAGTAGCGGCTTTAACTCATGACAACACTGATCTCGGGTGGACGGTTCTAGATACTAATGCTACTTGGACGCCAAGCGCCGCTACGGTTACGTCTTTAAGTGCACTTGGAGGAAATAGTTCTAATACTCCAAAATCTTTTGATAGAGGAGACTATTATATTTACCCAGATTCTAGTTCTTCCTATACAAATTACAACACTAAACTTAGTTGTGAAAACGCTCATAACGATGGGACTTGTCAACATTACCACGCTGGCAATTATTATAATTGGACGGCGGCGGTAGCTTCTAATGATACTAGTGGCATCACGGCTCAATATACCACTATGCCTGATTCTATATGTCCAGCTGGATGGCGATTACCGACTGGCAAAGAGAGTTCTACTAGCTATAGTGAGATAAACTACACTGTAATAAAAGAAGAAATAGTGAAAAATTTCATAACTAATGGCAATGATGCTGTTTACATACCAGATGCTTCTACTGGATTTTTCAAATTAAGAAATAGTCCAATGTATATGGCAGTAGGTGGATATGTTAACGGGACATCTTATTATGTTGTAAACTACGGCTATTACTGGAGCAGTACTTTAAATAGTAGTAGTGGCGCCTTTGCTCCGCGCTTCTCTCCAAGTAATTTTTATCCAGCTGTTTCTCTCAATAGGGGGTATAGTGTATTTGTGCGATGCGTGGCCAGACAAAGTAGTACTGGTACTACTACAGTTATTTTCGATAAAAACGCAAATGATGCTACCGGTACGATGAACAATCAGATTTATAATTCTAATACACTAAATACTTTACCTTCAAATACCTTTACTCGTGCTGGATACGTCTTCAAAGGTTGGAATACTAAAGCTGATGGAAGCGGATATGCTTACGAGGATGAAGCGCAGTATTATGCTGTAATTGGTAAAAATATAACAGAAGACACCCTTTATGCACAATGGGCGAAAGTATACACTATCACCTTCAATATGGACAGTCATACGGATGGGATTTATTTCGATGGAGTTGTTTATACCAATGGGCAAACCACCCAGGCCATAGACGGGCAATCCTACACTCTCATTGGTATGTTCGACACTAAATATGGCCTAAATAATTGGAACGTCACAGCAGGTTCGCTTGCCAGAAATACCAATACTACTATCTATATAGTAACGAATAATGCTACGATTACTGCAACTAGTAAAATAGCTACAGTTAATATGTCTACGCTTACTAATTCTTCAGATCCAGTTTCTAGCACTTGTAAAAATGAGCTAGCTACTCCAGAATTAGTTTATGATCCACGCGACAATGAAGCATATTATGTAGCAAGGCTTTGTGATGGGAAGTATTGGATGTTGGATAACTTACGTTTAGATCTTTCTAATTCTACTACCCTGAATAGTCTTTCCGTCAATAACACTAACGCTTCGGAACAAGCTCTATCCTGTCTAAAAACCGGTTTCTATAATGGTAATCCTTGTGCTAGTCCTTATACAACAGCAGCTGTAATGAATAATACTGGTAATACTAGTAGTACCGCGGCTCTTGTAAATGTTGATGATAAAGACAATATTGCTCCAGTTACATATGGTTTAAGCAGTAGTAAGCGAGGAGTCTATTATAATTATTGTGCAGCCAGTGCCGGTTCTTATTGTTACGATATTAGCTCTGGCAACGATAAACCTAATACTTATTATGATATAGAAGGCGATTTATGCCCGTCCGGTTGGCATTTACCTACTGGAACGTCTAACGGCAATAACACAGAAGATTACAACGTTCTCGTTCAATCCTATAATAGTGGTTCTTATGATTTTCGGGATCAATTCTCAGTACCTTATTCTGGATACCTTATTTCTTCTAGCTATTCTTCCTTAGGTACGACAGCGCATTTTTGGTCGTCAACATATAATAGTAATTATTACATGATGCTACTTAATGTTTCTAATTCAACCAGCCCTGGTACTCTAAATGATATGAGACATTACGGGTTGTCTGTTCGTTGTGTTTTAAATAGTGATTAACTTACTTTTTGGTGTTTTTCTTTCCTCGTTTTCCACGTCGAGTCTTTTTAATAGCCTTCTTGGGCTTGTGCTCTAATAATTCTCTCGCTTCGGTTTCAGTAATTTTCTTAGGGTCCATATCTTTCGGTATTTTGACATTATTGCGTCTCCCTGGGCCTTTAATGTAGGGGCCATAAGCTCCGTTAATAATCTGGATTTCACCCCAATCCGCAATCATCGAATCAATCTTTTTTTGATATAAAGGTAAAACTTCTTCTAGAGTAACGGAATATGGATCGAAATCTTTCATTGGAATATTATATTTCCCACCTTTAAGATATGGTCCGAACGGCCCATTTGCCGCAATTAATTCGGTCCCATCTGACGCTTTTCCTAAACTACGCGGCAGAGCCGGGAGATCTAATTGCGCCAATGCCTGTTCTAACGTTACGGTCTTAACTGATTTTCTCTTCGGCAATGGCGCGAAACGAGGTTTTTCCTTTGCTTCCTTTTCGTTATCGCCAAGTTGGATAAATCCACCATTCTTTCCTACTTTCGCATAAATCGGCTTTCCTGTTTTTGGATCGTGCCCTAAGAGCCGAGCGTTATTATATCTTTCAGCTCCATTTGCAATTAAAACTGTATCGCGGAATGGCTTATAAAAATCTCGGAGCATCTTTACACGCTCTAATTTCGCTTCTGCAACCAAATCTAAATCCTTTTCGATATTCGCTGTGAACTTATAATCAACGATATTTTTGAAATTATCTACTAAGAATCCTGCGACCAGTTCACCAATTGGCGTCGGAATTAACTTCCCTTTATTCGCTCCGAACTTCTCCTCAACCAATTTTTCTTCAATTCTTCCATTTTTCGCTATTAATTCAATTACCTTTCGTGTTTCGCCTTCGCTCTCACCCTTAACGACGTATCCTCTTGCTTGAATCGCAGTCATAATTGAAGCGTAGGTAGACGGACGCCCAATCCCGAGTTCCTCGAGTTTTTTCACTAGTGACCCTTCGGTATATCTTACTGGCGGTTTCGAATAAGTTTGCTTTGCTATTAACTCTAAGCAAGAGACTTCGTCGTCTTTTTTAAGCTTCGGTAATTCTGAATCTTTTGATTTTCCGTAAATCTTTAAAAAGCCGTCAAAAATTACTACTTCGCCTTTTGCAGTAAAATCATGCGAAAGTTCTATTGTGGTTTTTGCTACTTTAGCATTTGCCATTTGGGTGGCTACTGTTCGCGCCCAAATTAACTGGTAAAGTCGCTTTTCGTAGTCATTCTTCCCCGCTAGAGTCTTATAAACATCTGTTGGACGAATTGCTTCGTGAGCTTCCTGGGCGGAAGCATCTTTAGTCTTAAAATTCCGTGTTTTAAGATATTTGTCTCCAAAATTCGCTTTCACATATCCCGAAATCGCTCCGAGCGCTTGCTTCGAAAGATTTAACGAATCAGTCCTATGGTAAGTAATTAAACCAGCCTGATAAAGCCCCTGCGCTGCACTCATCGTCGTTCTAGCCGAGAACCCAAGTTTTGCATTCGCCTCAATTTGCATAGATGCGGTCGTAAATGGTACCGGCGCCGCTTTAACTCCTTCTGTTTCCTCGACGTTCTCAACTTTATAATTAGCTCCCGAAAGCTTTTCTAATAATTCTCTCGCTTTTGTTTCATCTTCCGGCGCATCGCCATCGTAATTTGCATCGAATTCATCACCGCCAGCAAATTTTCCAGAAATCTTAAAAGTGTATTTCAAATCGAACTTCTCAATTTGTTTTTCACGCTCAACTACTAACCGTAACGCTGGCGACTGAACGCGTCCCGCCGAGATTGCTCCCGGAACTTTTTTTCGTACCATATCCGATAAATCGTATCCGACTAGCATATCTAGAGTCTGTCTCGCCTGTTGGCTCGAAACCATATCCATATCAACAGTGCGTGGATTCTTAATCGCTTCGTCTAATGCCGATTTTGTAATTTCATGGAAGGTAATTCTCGCTGTGTCTTTCGGTAAATCTAAAACTTCACATAAATGCCAAGAAATCGATTCTCCTTCGCGGTCCTCATCCGTCGCGAGCCAGATTTTATCGGCATTTTTAACTTCCTTCTTTAATTCAGCAATAATTTTCTGATGATCCGGGTCGATTTCGTAAGTCACATCAAAAGTCTCTTTATCGACTTTCGTATCTTTCCGAATATGTCCAACTGACGCTAAAACTTTAAAATCCGAACCGAGATACTTCTCGATCGTATGTGCCTTCGCCGGGCTCTCTACTATTACTAAATTTTTCGCCATATAAATAATAATATCACACAGAGTCAACCATAAGTATTATTACGCGCTAATTGACCGCCACAAAAAAATAAACAATAATTAATACCATCGGTATCAGCGCCCTTAGATCCCCCTTTGTTCTTTATTATTTATTATTGATGTCATTTTTTCTTCTTCTTTGATCTATTCATACAAGCTACGATTATGCAAGCTATTGTCAAATAAATAACGAGCGGAGCATAAATAAAACCTATGATGGCGCCAGAAGCACTATGTCCAGTCGAAGTATCTCTCATGTAATCATAAGCAGCAAACAAAATAACAGCAATCATAATACATAGTAAAATAGTTAAAATTATATTTCGCGTCTTGTTCTTTTTTATTTCCCCTTCATTTTTTATGGGATTATCTTGCAAGACAGGCTCCTTAAACATCTCCTTTACGGCATCCATTTTTTCTTGGTTATTTTTTAAGATATCGTCATTCATAAACCTATTATAGCATAACCATCAAAAAAGCCTCAGGTAAGGGTGGGCATCACCTGAGGCTATTTTGGCCCTCTAACGCTTCTCTTATTTATACCGGGGAGACCCCGGAGCGTAACCCACCTCACACAAAATTGGGGCCCGCCGGTTAGAGGGATTGCTAAGCCTTCGAAAGAATCCTTTCAAAGTGGAGGTAATACTTATAACTTAAAACCTTAAAAGAAATTTTAAGCCCGAAAGGGTTTCAAAAGCTCGCAATTTCTGCTACACTAGAGTTAGTATAGCTGAAATTATAACTTATTTAGGTGCGGTGTGGCACGTTTTTTTCGTGCCAACTGCTTTAATTATATCACGGGAGTAAAAATATGTCAACACTTTTTTCACACTTTTCATCAAAAATCAACCGAATTGCACCTCTGGAGACGAAATTTACAGAGGTGTTAGACGCTATTGCGCTTAAGCCTAAAACATTGTATTTCTATGGAAAAATACCGGAAAATATGTCAAAAACTGTCGCAATTGTTGGATCGCGCCATAACACAAAATATGGCGAAGAAGTTGCTTATAAACTAGCTTATGAACTAGCTAAACATGACGTAATTGTTATCTCTGGTTTAGCATATGGTATCGACTCAGTCGCGCATCGCGGTTGCCTTGATGCCGGCGGAAAAACTATCGCTGTTCTCGGTACCCCAATTAATAGAATCTACCCTAGAGCCCACGAATCTCTTGCACGAGAAATTATCGAAAAAGACGGAGCAATTTTCTCTGAATATGGTCCAGATGAGACTTGTTACCCTAATACAAACGCCTTTTTACGTCGGAATCGAATTATTTCTGGGCTATCCGATATCGTCGTAGTAGTTGAGGCGGCTGAAAAATCTGGATCTCTTAATACTGCCACTCATGCTTTGAACCAAGGTAAAGACGTTTTTGCTGTCCCCGGAAATATCAATAACCCCTATTCTAGAGGTTGCAATAATTTGATTAAGCAAGGTGCTTTTCCCTATACTGAGCCGGACGATCTTATGAAACTTCTCTTTCCCGAAGAATACCTTAAAAAACGTAAAAAGTTCCGTCAGAAAAATTTAATCGGCGATACAGAGGTAGAAACCCTGATTCTTCAAGCTTTAGCTAGAGGTCTTCGTTCTGGTGAAGAAATTATGAAAGAAACGCACCTTCCGCCCGAAGTTTTTAATGAAGTTGCCACGATTCTCGAAATCAAGTCCCGTATCCGCGCTCTCGGCATGAATAACTGGTCTCTAGTTTAAAAATTCTTCAATTTTCTTTATAGCCTCTGTTAAAATCTCTGGCAACTGCTCTTTTTCCTCAGGGGTAAATCGCGATAGTACAAAATCAATATCTCCCATTTTTCTTCGGAGTTCATTATTCTCTGTTCCGATTCTTAAGCGCGGATAATCAGAAGACCCTAAAACTTTATCGATTGACTTTAGTCCGTTATTCCCCGCCGCTAATCCCGAAGACCTAAACCTTGTTTTTCCAAATTCTAAATCAAAGTTATCGCAAATCACCAAAATATCAGAGGCAGGAATCTTATAATATCTCATAAATTCATGTACCACTTCCCCAGTTTTATTATAAAATTCCTGAGGCTTAATAAACAAAACATCACCTTCTCTTCCGAAAACTGCTCCAAATTTCGGTTTTTCATTCCAGCTCAATTTTTTAACTTTAAAATAGAAATCTAGCGTCAAAAAGCCTATATTATGTCGCGTGAAATTATAATTATTCCCCGGATTTCCTAACCCAACAACTAATTTCATATCTAAATTATACCAAAAAATGCCCCGCTTTAAAAGCGGGGCGCGCGGGGGTCATATTGTGTTTTAAGCTAAATCTCATTCGGTTTTGTCAGGGTCTTCTTTGCCTTTTTGCTGAGCGGCAGCTTTCTGACGCTGAGCAATCAGTTTGACTAACGGGTGTCTAATTACTTCTTCGTCCGTAAAACATACTCTTGCAACCATTTCGCTGTCGTAAAGTTGTCTTACGGCGTAGACAAGTCCATTATTGGACTGGTCTAAGTAAGGTGAATGAATCTGATCAATGTCTCCGGTAATGATGATTTTACCGTTTGTGCCAATACGCTTTATCAGGGTATCAGCCTGTGCGACACTTTGATCCTGGAATTCATCATAGATTGCCAGTTCATAAGCAAAATCACGACCTCTTGCATTTTCAATCGGGATACTAGAAAACCAGTTTTCCCAAATCAAATCTACACGGTCTTTTAATTTTGCCTTGATTGAGCCTTTTTCGAGCGGATCTTTTGCTTCGCCACCCTTCTTCGAGGCGCCATTTTTCCTCAAAGACTCAAGCTCTTTCTGGATCTTGTTATCATCAATCATTAAATAGTTTCTAAGAGAGTTCTTTAAGGGTTGTACATCCGGATCCATTTTTTCGTCCAGATTTCCAGGTAAAGCTCCGATTTTCGATTGACTCTCGCATGGTATTGCAGTTACGCCGATAAAAACGCCTTCTTTACAGGCATTATAGCCATAGACCGTTGCCATAAAAGTTTTTCCCGAACCTGCTGGTCCAGTGCAAATCACGGCTGAGAAATTCGGGTTTTCCAAAGCCTCAGCATAAATCGCCTGCCCAGCATTTTTGGCTCTTAAAGGAAAATTCTTAATATACTTTAACGGTACAATTGCATCTTCCTCGACATCATAACGGCCAATATGTTCAAAAAACGGGTTGTTTCCCGGATCAAAACCACAAATATTGCAGTATTTATCCTCCAGCGACATTACTATGAATTCGTTTGCGACCAATCTCCTTTCGTTTGGCATCATCTCCTCGAATAAATCGCGGTCGATTCGCCTTGCGCACAGAAATTCTTTAAACAACTCCTCTGGAACTACGACATCTCGTCTTCCGGTATAAGGTTCAGGGTGCTTATATCCATAACGACTGGTTTGGATACCTCTTTCCCTTGCCCTTATTGCAAGACCATTGTCGTTCGTTAGAATGACCACATTCTGTGGTCGTAGATCCGCCACCATCCCCGGTTTTGCGCTACCATCAATTTCTAGGCCAGCATTTAAAAATTCTATCGTTAATGCGGCTAAGATAATTTGTCCATCCATATCATCTTCGGACGGGCAAAACGGCAGTGCTTCCTTAAAACGTTTATGCACAGGCAGAATTGAAATCGTTTGTCCAGCACTTGATGCTTCAATGGGAGCTTTTAAATGATAAATCTCCTCCATCGAACAAACCTTTCCTTCTACAATTTTTCTCAGTCTCTTTAAAACTAACCTTGCAGCCTTTCCGCGCTCAGATTTCTCGCCCTTAAAGCTTGAAAGTTCGCGTACTACAGCCGTCGGGATAACTAGATGAGCTTTGCTTAAATCGATTAAAGGTTCTTCTAGCTGAATTTTTTCGCCATTGGGGATAATGTCGACATAGTCCACTAAAATATTAGTGTCTATCACATAGACCAGTTGTTCTCTTGGCACAATATCTCCTCCTTTTAAATGTACGTAAAGACCTTGAAATACAAAATAGGAGCTTGTATTTCAACCCCCTTGTTGCTCCCACTTGTTTTTATAATATACTTATTTTTATTTTAAAAAAAGTCTTGTTTTTTTTATTTTTCATTGCGAAATGAGAACATGATAGGCGTGCCGACGAATGGATATTTTTCCCGAATTTTTCTTTCTAAGAAACGCTTCCAAGACCAATGCAAAAGTTCTAATTCGTGTCCATGAATCACAAACCAAGGAGGGCAAGTATCGGTTTGAACGATATATTTCGGTTTCGGGTGAGTATTTTTTAAGCCTGCCGGCGGATGCGAAATAACCGCCTCGTTCAAAATCTTATTCAGTTCCGAAGTTTTAATTTCGGTTTTTCGTGCCATGTTGATTTTCGTCACTAATTCAAACAATTGTGTCACATTTTTACCAGTTTCTGAACTTGTAATTAAAACTGGCGCGTAAGGTATAAAATTAAAATCTCGTTCTAGTTCATCTAAAATATGGTCAGTGTCCTTTACTAAGTCACTCTTCGTCAAAACTACGACAATTCCTTTTCCAGCTTCAACAATTTGACCCGCAAGCGCTTGGTCCAACTTAGAATGTGGTTCAGTTGCATCAACAAGTAAGGCACAAATATCAGATTCTTCAATCGCCGCCAAAGTTCGAATTGCTGAAAACTTTTCAATTCCAACTTCGCGCTTCCCCGGTTTTCTTAAGCCCGCAGTATCTAAAATTTCAATCTCTTGGCCCTTAAATTTTACTGTTACCCTATTAATATCCCGAGTTGTCCCTTGTTTTGAACTTACGATCGCTTGTTGTTTCTTCCCTAACGAATTAAACAAACTACTCTTTCCCACATTTGGCCGCCCAATCAACGCAACCTTGATAGAAGAAGTTGCATTTGTATCTTGGCGAAGGGGGGTCTGGAGCGCGGCCGCGCGTGGCGACGGGCCGACCGGACGCGCCCCCGAGCAAGACACAAATGCTAAAATTTCTTCCTTCAATTCGTTAATACCTTGTCCGGTCGTGGCGGAAACATAAAAAGTTTGTTCCGGCGCAATCCCAAGCGCTCTAAACTCTGTGATCGGTAAAGACTCCCCAAGATCACATTTATTTAACACTAGGAACACTGTTTTTCCGGACCTTAAAGCATCTTTCGCTATTTTCTTGTCATAATGATTAAAATATTTTGTCGAATCTAAGGTCACCAAAATTATATCCGCTACTTCTATTGCATCTTCAATCTGATTCTGAATTGAAGCTTCAAATTCATCTGACGGAGCTTTAAGGCCAGCCGTATCAATCAATACAAAGCTGTCGTCTATTGTCGTAACGACATTGTCTCTCGTTGTCCCCTCTTCGCGTGCCACAATTGCAATGTTTTTTCGCGCCATCCGATTTAAGATGCTCGATTTTCCGGCATTTGTCTGTCCAATTAAAGCTACAATCGGCATCTTTTTCATGTTTTTATTATACCATATTTACAGGTATAATCCAATAATCCACCGTATCAATATTGACAAATAAATATAAGTATGATATAATAATAAGATATAGGTACTTTTAAGTTGAGGGGGTGAATTTAATGAGGCCTATACTTAATCCTTGCCCAAAATGTGGTAGTGGAAAAAAAGATAATGAGCTTGGAAGCAAAAAGGAGCTCAAGATTAGCACTCATGCTCCTGTAAAAGGAGCAAAAAAAGACAAGAAGGGGTGTTGGTCAGTAATCATTAGGTGTAAAGTTTGTGGTTACCAAGTCGGACCGATTTATCAAAAGAAGAACGATAAAGTTGCGTATGAACCACTTGACGACTTGAAACAAAGGGTTGTCAATATTTGGAATAATAACACCTGACTAAAAGCCCCGAAGCAATTCGGGGCTAATTTATTGTTTTAAAACTAAAACCGATTTTGGTGATTCCGGCGGGAGTCGATTCGAAGAACGACGACCGCAAAAAAAGGCTCGCTAGAGCCATATGGTGATTCCGGCGGGAGTCGAACCCGCGATTTTCTGGATGAGAACCAGACGTCCTAGACCACTAGACGACGGAACCGAAATGAGGGATCTTTCCTCGTTATTCTAAAAGCGGACCCAAGGGGGGTTAGGTCCGCAAATTTATTTTATCATATACTAAATTAATAATCAACCCCACCATAGTTTGGCACTGCTGAAACAATCGTTTGTCCCGGAACTAGCTTAATCTCATCTCCTTTACTGTCGGTAAATTTAATTTGTTCTCCGATGCTTGCCTTGCTCCAGGTTCCGGTTGTAACTTTTCCGTTTTGGAAAATGTAAACATCACCAGATCCAATCATCGTAATATTCTCGTAATAGCCATCCGCTGCTCGCCCTTCTTGGACTACCATCGCTACAACTGCTTTTGGCGCTAATTGAGTTAGGCTGCAAGCACTTTCCGGGTCGACCTCTCCTAAACTTTCAGTCGGACATTTATAAACTTCGTGTACTGCTCCGTCTCCAAAACTTCGAAGATAGGTATTACTATCTACGTCGTAATGATAATTAACATTAAAAGCTGCAACATAACCAAAGCGCAAGCTGATATCCGAAACCTCCGGAGTCAATTCGGAAGTATTTTTTTCGGTTGCCTCGACAATGTTTAATTTTTCTTCAATCATTCCGTCTATTCTCGTCTTTTCCGCTTCTTCTGGAGTTAAATGAGAAAAACCATTGATTTCAGAAGTAGTATAGCCATAATCTGCGTTAAACTGCGCTAAACCATTCGGAGTCGTAAACAAATTATTCCAAAGCCTAGAACTATTAGAGCCGCGATACATATAGGCATAACTTTCCGTCAAATTCCTATAACTACCAGATTTCACCGCATTTTCTGCTTCTGCCGATCCGCCAGCGTGTACAATTGTACAGTCAAATGGCGTATCCCAATTTAAATAATAAATCCTTAGCGATCGAACTGGCCCAATCACTGCGGAGGTAGGATTTTGGAAGATAGCTGCGAATCTTGTAATACCAGCCTCTGCAATTGCCTCGAAAATTACTCCGGCTTCAGTTAGCCCGACCTGAGGTCTTGCCCCATCAAGCCCGTTCGGGACCTGTATACAATATGCAGGAGAATTTACTAAATCAGCATTTATAGCTTCTCCAGTCAAATGACTATAGGTCTTCTCAGCTTCAACTTTTGAAGGAATCGTCGGGAATACGAGCGCTTTCCTTTCTTCAACAGGCTTCAAAAAAACCACTAACAAACAAGCTATACCACCAACTAAACTTACTATCCCAACAATCAAAAAAACCAGCCACATCTTCTTGGATTTCTGGTCTTTCAAGCTCATTTTTTTATCATCTTTAACAACGTCTTCTAGGTCGCTATTGTCGATATTCAGCTCAATCTTCTCTTCCACTATTCCCTCCTTTTATTTGCTTTTTAAAACGCTTAATTCTATATTAATTTTAACACAAAAATAAAAAGGTTGTGCTATAATACAATTATGGTTAAGCAAAAAACGAAGGTCATCTTCAGAATCGCTTGTTTTTTGGCAATGGAGTTATTGTTTTTTGCTCAGATTAATCCGGTTTCTGCCGCAAGCGGGAATACGGACCTTTATGTGGATGTGAGAGAGGTCCTTTCAGTTTCCATTACAACTCCGACGACTTGGGCATCTGGTAATGTCGATACTTTCTTGAGGAATGCTGTGCATCTTGATGTTGTGACTAACAATGCGAATGGTTTTACTGCTTCGATGACTATGAAGACTAATAACACTTCCCTCGTTAACACAACAAAAAGCACAGCTACTCTTCCGACCTTAAGCGCTTCGACCACTCGAACGAATTTTCCAGCTAATTACTGGGGTTATTCTCTCGATGATACTGTCGCCGGAAACGGCTCGAGTACTTATAACGCGCTCGTTGGCGCTAGTAGTAATCCTATTACTATTCTTTCTAGCAATAGTGCTTCTTCCGGAAGTAAAGACTTCTACTTTGGCGCCAAAGCCAATGTGACTAAAGCCTCAGGTACTTATTCTGGCACTGTAGTTATTAGTGTAGTTACCGGCATAGTAGATAATAATAACCCTGCTACTCCAACGTACCCGGATGGTCCGAACCCAATCCCGGATACTCCTTCTTATAATCCCCTACATCAAACAACGACATACACCCATACTACTACCAATTCAGGCGCCGGCACATCGACCACAACTACTGAAGTTAGCGCCTATGACAACAGATCAGCTTATGGTGTCGTCAGTCAAAACCCTTCTTTGGGGGTAACATATAGTACTGCATCGAACGTTTCGAGTCTTTCCGCTATGACGACTGGTCTTGCTATCGCTTCCTCGGTTGCGATGACTTCCGGTGCCTTCTTCCTCTTTGCTGCACGTCGTGAAGAAGATGACGACGAAGAAGAAGACGACAACAATGACGACGAATTCTAATCTAGCGAATATCTCTTAAAAATGGTATAATATCTTTTATGAAAGTTATTACTAGGTTTGCCCCCAGCCCGACGGGCTACATACATATCGGGAACGTACGCTCTGCGATTTATCCCTATCTTTTGGCGCGGAAAAACGGCGGAAGACTAATACTAAGGATCGAAGATACGGATCGTAAACGTTATGTTGAGGGTGCAACCGAGTTGATCGAAGATACTTTAAATTGGTTAGGACTAGAATGGGATGAAGGACCGATTGTTGGTGGTCCTAATGAACCATACTTCCAAAGTGAACGTAAAGATATTTATCATGCCTGGGCGAAAAAATTAATAGATGCTGGGCGCGCTTATGCCGATCCGACCCCTCCGGAAGTAATCGAAGGATATCGCGAAGAATGTAATAAGAAGAAAGTTCCGTTTCTTTATCGCAATTTTCGTCCAGAAAATCCTCCTGAATGGGAACCGGGCATCCCTTTAAGATTTAAAGCCGAGCCGAAATCTTATAAATGGACTGACGAAGTAATGGGAGAAATGAAAGCTGGTCCAGAAGTTTTAGATGACATTATTCTAATTAAAAAAGACGGCTACCCAACTTATAATTTTGCGCATATAGTTGATGATGCGGAAATGAGCGTGAATTATATTATGCGTGGTGTTGAGTATCTATCTAGCACCCCGAATTACTTAGCCATTTACGAAGCCCTAGGGTTAGATCGACCACATTTCGTTTCCCTTCCTCACGTTCTTGCCCCGACTGGCAACAAAAAGCTCGGCAAGCGTGATGGCGCTAAATCGGTTACTGAATATCGTACTGATGGCGTTCTCGCCGAGGCAATGTTAAATTATTTGGCTTGTTTAGGTTGGAACGATGGCACCGAAAAAGAAATCTACACGAAAGAAGAATTAATCGAAAGTTTCTCTCTCGATCGTATTCAAAATTCCGGAGCTCGCTATAATGAAGTTAAACTACTTTGGATGAATGGACAATGGATTCGCAGAATCTTCACTGAAGAAGGCGCCGAAGCCTTATACGCACGCACAAGAGAATTTTGGCCGGAGTCTGCAAAAGATTATTCCGACGAATATAAACTTAAAGTTCTTTCAATCATTTACGATCGTTTAAAAACTCTTTCCGATCTAAAAAGCATGACCGAGTATTTCTTTAAAGATCCGCGCATCGACGTTGATACTTTAACGAACAACAAATTTTTAAAGAAGCTTTCTGAATCTGAAATTGAAACCCTTCTTAAAAAGACAATTGCTAAGCTGACTGACCTTAAAGAATGGACGGCTGATTCGTTACAAGATGCCTTGAACGAATTACTCGCCGAAACTAAAAAGAAACCAGCCGAACTATTTAGCCTTATCCGTTTAAGTGTCAGTTTTGCTCCGTTTAGTCCGGCCTTGAACTTAACTCTTGAAACGCTCGGCAAAGAGATTTCACTCTCTCGCCTTAATGCTGTTGCTCGCTCAATTTAATTAAAACGAAACCGCAATTGAACTGATTTGTTTCTTAGTAAGCGAACCCTTTTTGATGTTCATTTTATAGACTATTCCCCCGTTTACCCAAGTCGCCTTATTGTCTCCAATATAAATCGTTAAGCCTTGTTCGCGCACTACGGTATAGTTTTCCCCGTAATTTTCTTTTACGAAATTATTCAAAAGTGAATTGGAGTCCCAAGATGATTTTTCTTCCGAAATACTAAATTTTTCCTTACTAGTATGATTTTCGAAATTAAGCGTAATAACACCACTTTCTGACGATATTTCAGTCGGACTATAATTACGCGGTAAATAATTCGGATAAGTTGCACTTAATTGTGCCGCCGTGGCTCTAAACTGAACATCTGGCATGTTTAAACTGACAAAATATACAATCGCAAAAACTACCGCTGCTGCGCAAGTTAACGCAAGCACCACGCGCCCAAAACCAAAACGCATCTTAGTAGTTTTTTTCTGTTCTTGAGTTGCAATTTTGGCCATTGTTCCATCTTCAGTAGTTGTTTTAGCAGCTGTAGCCAAAGCTTTTTGGATAGCCTGGTCTTTTAATTCCTTTGCTGTCAATTTAGTCGTTTGTCTCTGCGCCATTTGTTCTTTTCTTTCGCGAAGTCTTTGGTTCGCAATTACCTGTGTTGGGTGTTGCTTTGCCGGCATAATTTGTTCAGTAGCTCTAGTTGTAGTTTTTAAGGTCGTTGAACTAAAATGACTGATTTTAGGAGTAGTTTGCTTCTTTGTCTTGATCTGGACGGCAACAGTATCCTGAACCTTCTTTGTCGGTCGTTGTACATATTTTCGATTAAGCGTAGTAGACGCCCCCATTTGCCTATGAGCGGACTTAGCAGCCTGTCTTGTTTCAGTTTTTTGCATTTTTCACCTCGCTTATTCTTATATTCATCATACTATTATATTTATTAAAACGCAAGAGCTAAAAATAATATTTTTCATGCTATAATAATATAGTATGGATTTTGAGAATAATCAGCGTCGTCAAAACCTAAAAGTTATCCTTTCCGAAGCTTTCATGGTGCTCGCGGTTATTATTACGGTCATTGTTTTAGCTTTTATCGTTTCTGGTTATTGGTTAAACTCGGATTTCGAAGTTAAAAGGCAAGGTCTTTTACAGATTTCTTCTATTCCGACTGGCGCTGATATTGATATTGACGGCGATTCATCTTGGTTACAAAAAACTAATACTTCGAAAGTTCTAGCTAGCGGTGAACATACCGTCACGGTCTCGAAAGAAGGCTATGATTCTTGGATAAAGACAATTAATATTAAAGAAGGGTTACTTTATCGAGTTCATTACCCGAGACTCTTCTTAAAAGATCGTGTCAGCGAAAAAGCTTTAACTACTACTGGAACGACTTATGCGACGATTTCCCCCGACCATTCATCTATTATTCTAATTAACGGAACGACTGAATGGTCTTATATTAATCTAAACGAGGAACGCATTACTCCGAAAAAACTTGATATCAGTACACTTTTTTCTGACGTTAGTATTGCTTCCGGTGCAAAAACTGGTCTCTTTACTGGAGAAATCCTGAAAGTTGATTGGGATGCGAACGCGACTCGTGCTCTTTTCAAAGTCCAATCTGAAGATGGAGTCGAATGGGTTCTTTTAAATCCAAAAGAGATGAAGAATAGTATTAATATTACGCGTGAATTTGGTGTTGATTTTTCTAAGCTAAAGATTTTTGACGACGATGCGAACTCTCTTCTTGCAATCCAGAATGATAATCTTCATAAAGTCGATATTTCCGGACGCTCAATTTCTGCCGTGCTTATAAAAGATGTGATTGATTTTGACTATTATAATAACGAAATCTTTTTTTCGGCGCTAAGTGATTCATCAACCGAAGATCAAGAAAGCTATTACATTGGTTCTCTAAAGTTAGGCGACAAAATAGTAAAGCTAAAGAAAACTTCTTCTTCGACAAAAGTTGCGATGACGAAGTTTTATGAAGATAAATACTTAATTACGCTAGAAAAGAATATTCTCACTCTATATAACAAAAATGATTTTACGTCGCTTCTGTCCGCCGAGCTTAATTTTACCCCGTCTACGATTAAAATTGGTCACGAAGGCGAATTTATCATACTTTACTCTGGTTCTGAAATTGCTACTCTTGATATGGAATCAATGGAGATTAAAGAATGGTCGGTCGAAGGCGAAAGTTTTGGCTGGCTTGATAACGATATGATTTATACAGTTTATGACGGTGAATTAATAGTTTATGATTTTGATGGGCTTAATCGCCGCGTTCTAGCAAAAAATGTTTCTAATCATTTCCCGACCGCTATAACAGACAACCGCTATTTATATTATTTTAGTGATGATTCTTTAACTCGTGAATGGTTAATTCCCCGTTAGGAAATTCCAAATTCCTTCGAAGAATGATGGTTCGTTAGACGGAAGAGGTGTTTCTTCATTCCTGTCTACTGTTGGTAGATTTTCTTCTTTTCCTGCCTTATCGTAATTTGGCGAAATCTGCTCGGCAAACAACAATAGACGATATCGCGAAGTTCCGAGAGGTGTACAAGTTACAAGTGTCAAAATCGGCTTATCGGTGTCGACTACAAGCGCAGCTACATTCGTCGGTTCAACTACATCTTTTTTGAATACACTATAAGTATAACGAACTGATTTATAGTTTACATAAATCAAATCACCGTCCTCAAGTCTCTCCAAGCCAGAAAAGATGTATTTATAAGGATTAGAGCTATAAACATCTCCTGCTGAATGGCCAGTTATGACCAGATTCCCAATTTCTCCTGGGAATGCGCTTGCTCCTGCAATTCGATAATGCGCTACTCCGTCCGCCATTGCTGGCATAACTTCGGATAGCGAAATCCCGAAATGTACCGGGACATCGACGTTTAGTTTCGGAATTATTAATCTCGGGTCACTAGATACAGTTTGCGTTATAGTCGGATCAATTGCCTCAATATCCGAAGCCGGTACATTCCCAGGCGAGACATAAGCCATGATTGGCGCAAAAATTAATCTATTATATTGCAAGAATAAGATGAATAAAACAACCGCAATCCCAGCTAAAATCGGGATTAATCTTCTTCCTCTTCGTGTCTTTTTAACACTTTCGACCGCCTTTTTCCTAATTTTTGTTTTCAACATGTTCCCGATTGTCGTACTGTCTTCATCTTCAATTTTATCTTCGCTTAAACTCAGGCCAGACTTCTTATTGAGTTTTGCGCTAGAACGAGCTAGTGAGCTCAAAATCTCTTCTTCCTCAGCCTTTTCCCTAGCTTCTTTTAGCTTTTCTTTTTCAATATAAGCTCGCGCTGCTTTTGAATAATACTCACTATAGTATTTTTGGTAATAATCTTGCCAAGCCGAATGATATTTTTTCCAAGATTCCGAATCAATTTTCGGTGTGATGGGCGTATTTTTCATATGTGCACTATTCTCGCTAGCCTGCTTCTGTGCTTTTTTAGCCGACTCAGCATAAGCCGCCAGAACTTTTTTTCTAGCTAGCGCTGCTGCGGCCTGCCTTTGAAGGTCGCTCGAAGACTGCCCACCGTTTTTAGAATCCATAAGACGATTATAGCATAATCTGGCTATTTATGGTAAAATACTGATATGGGCGAGTGGCGGAACTGGTAGACGCGCTAGACTCAAAATCTGGTGATCGTAAGATCGTAAGGGTTCGATTCCCTTCCCGCCCACCATTTTTTTGCATTATTATTTTCTTATATCTGGAGTTCCATCAAGTTTCTGTTGGTTCATCCAGATTTTCATTATCAATGAATGTGGCAATACTTTTGTCAAAACTCTTTGTCCTCTGTTAACGAACCCATAAATCGAAACATCTTTATCTGTATATAAATCTTTAATCGCAAGCTTCATTACTTCTACTGGGTCGTACATCGCATTATAATTTATAACCACTTTTTTCTTTTTATCATCCACTGCTCTATCGAAAAATTCTGTCTTTGTCCAATAAGGCGTCACAGCCAAAACATGAATGCCTTTATATTTTAATTCCTTATTTAAAGCTCTAGAATACGATAACAAAAATGACTTAGTGGCAGCATAGTCATTTATATATGGTATAGGTTGAAACCCGGCGCAGGACGCTATGTTCATGATTTTAGAACCTTTTTTCATATAAGGTAGGCTATAATCCATCATCGCGACCGGCGCTTTAACGTTCAAATCTATCATATTTAATTTAATCTCAGTCGTAATATTTTCACTGTGTTCAAAAACGCCAAATCCAGCACAGTTAGCTAAAATAACAATATTCGGTTTTTCCTTTTCCAGCTTTTCTTTATACTTTAATAAATCTTTTTCTTTACTAAGATCTAGTTTTACTGGAACAATTTTATCGCTTACTTCTTTTTTCAACTCAACCAATCTATCTTCTCTTCTAGCAATTGCCCAGATTTCATCAACATTCTTTTCTTTTTCAATAATTTGTAGTAAGAACTCTTTCCCCATTCCTGAAGAAGCACCAGTTACAACAATAATTTTTTTCATATATATAATTCTCCTAAAAATAATATACCATAAAAATTTCTTTTCATGGCTTGACTTTTTTAAACTTAAGCAGTATAATAAGACCACAACTAGGTCAACACAAAAAGGAAAAATCAAATGAAAGAGTCATTTTCAAGTCGCAGAGCTCGTGCTATTAAGCTTTTAGCCGGCTTCGCCGCACTCATAACTATAATCTTCTGTAGCGTCAAAATTGCTACAGCCGTAAAATACGATGCTATTACGGTATCCGAAACGCATGGAGATATTGTTGTGATCGATAATGAGATTAACAATTTAACCATTACGCCAACAATCATTTTCAATATCACTAAAGATTCTATCGTTTATAAAACGACTCTATCTAATCCTGATGGTAAAAAATTCCAAATTAAAAGTATTACCGATGATAACACGAATGCATACGTCAAGACAACCTATATATATGACGAGGAAATGAACGACTCAGATAAAATAGTATACATTAGCTTATTTTACGACACCTTTATACCTTTTGGTGAAGAACTAGACCTAGACGATATTCATATCACGATTGATATTGAAGAAGAAGGAGATGACTCAGGACCAGATAACCAAGCTAGCCCAGCTAGCCCAACAACTGCAAATACGCCCAATACCGGTAGGAATGGGATGAAATATCTTTCAGGCTCAACCGTTAAACAATCTGCAACAACCTTACCATATATTATTGTTTGTATCGTTGCCTTAGCAACAATTATTACCGTTTTGCCACTCCCAAAAAGGCATCGCGTGCAATTTAATAAAATTGCTTCAATTATCTTAACTATAATAATTAGCGGAATAGCATTTAATACTTTCGCGACCACCAGCCAAATAGAGATTACGATTGTTGGCTCTCATGTCTCCGCTGTAACCGATATAACAAGCCCTGGAGAAGTCGTCTCAATTACTTTTCCTAATATTTACAATAACAAGGTTACCGATCGACCGTCTAACGCAGCCCCTGGTAATGCAATTATTCTAAAAACTCTTGATAACAAATATGTTTTAATGGATACTGGTCCGAAAACCGCTGATATTCAAGACGTTATTTATAATACTCTCAAGAATTTGCAAGGTAAAGACGATGTGGTTCTTAACTATCTTATCGTTTCGCATCTAGACGCTGATCATTATGGCAATGTTACGACATTCTTAAGTGATCCAAAAATCACGATTGAAAATATTATTTACAAACACGAAATCTACGCTAATGGTTCCGATGAAGCCATTTTCCAGTCTATTACTGAAGCCGCTGTTGCCCAGAAGGCCAATATTATCACTAGTGGCGATGAGACTACTGTAGCTTATCTTAACTCGTTAGATGTATCAGACTACGATAAACTTAGTGAAGGAATGGTGATTGAAGTTGGTAAATACCTAAAACTAGACTTCTTTAATGCCACCAATGTTTACGCTGGTAAACCTTGCCAAGGGGGTGAAAGAATTACTTGGACAGCTAATGCTTCTGCTAGCAGTTTATATAGAACTGCAAATGGTGAATATGTCTACTTTGATGGTAGCGAATATGCTACAAAGATGGATGGTGCATTTGCCTTAAGCGATAGTAGATATCCTTATGCAGATGTTACTTATAGAACCACCACCACTCCTATTACTAAAGAAAATGGTAGTGGCATGAACAGATATTTCTATGCTGCTACTGACTCTGATTCTCACAATATCTGCGTATCAAATCCAAACTCTTTTGGCATCTTAGCCGAAGTTACTACGACTAATCTAAAAAGATATATGTATTTCCCTGGCGACATGGAGAATGCTGGGTATAGCAAGTTATCAAGCGGAGCTAATTCTGCACAATTGTACGAAAACTTGACTTTCGAAAACGGCGAATTTAAAAACAATATTACTCCTTATGCAATCCCCTCTGAAGATGATACTGCGACCGCAATCTACAATAAATTAGCTTCCGATGCCACTGCGCTAGGCCTTGGCGTGAATGATCTTCTAAACAATATTGTAATCTATCAGGAAGCTCATCATGGCATAAACAACAGCGAAAAAGCCGTCTGGAAATTAAATATCAATCGTAGCGACGGAATCTATGCTATCGCTGAAACTGCAACTAATATGTCAACATATGCAGGTTTCAATAGTGCTAAAACCTATTGGTATACCTTAGGCAATATTCCAGCGGAAAGAAAACTCCGAGTAGGAGATAGTACAATAGATGGTATCGGTTGTGCTATTAATATGATTGGTGATACAACTTGTTCTCAATATACTTCGTTATTACCTTAATTTTATTAATTATTTATCCCAGTCAAAACCTTCACCATAATGTCCGTATTCAGCAGTCTTTTCATAGATCGGACGCTTTAGGTCTAAGAACTTAATAATTCCGTTCGGAGTCAAGTCATAGCCTTCAATTTCTTCCGGCTTTCCATCGATAATCACAGTTTTTTCGAGCGGTTCTGCATAACCAATTGCATAAGCTAATCTAACTAAAACTTCGTGAGCATTGCGTTTTCTTAGATAATCAACTGCAACCCTTCTAGCCATGTACGCCGCCGAGCGATCAACCTTAGAAGGATCTTTTCCAGAATAACAACCACCACCAATCGCAACGCGCGGACCATAATTGTCTACAATTAATTTTCGTCCAGTTAAACCAGTATCTGCGTCGAAGCCGCCTTGGTTCCAATCTCCCGCTGGATTAATATGTAACTCTAATTTTCCTTCCAATTTATTATTGGCAATATATTCATGCACCGTTTTTTCTAAATCTTCATGCGAAACGTTTTGGAAGCTCGCTACAATAGAGTTAATCGAGCCGTCTGGCGCAATAGTAACTTGGGTCTTCCCATCATACGGATATTTTTCATAAATAAACTGATTTAACCTTCGAGATAAAACGACTTCGCGTGGTAGCATTTCCGGAGTTTCATCGCAAGCGAACCCAATCATAATTCCCTGGTCACCCGCCCCACCAGTGTCTACACCTTGAGCAATTTCCGGCGATTGTTTAACGATTTTTGTATGGACTTCTATGTCTTCTCCCGCAATTCTTTTTACAATCTTCTCGATATCAATATTATTAGCAGTCGAAGTAATTTCTCCAGTCACGAAAACAACGCCGTGCCCTCCACAAGTTTCTGCCGCAACGCGTGCGTTCGGGTCGCTAACAAGGTACGCGTCTAAAATCGCATCTGAAATGCGATCGCATAATTTATCTGGATGTTTCGGAGAAACGCTCTCCGCTGTTTTATAGAACATATCTTTCCTTTCTTGGTCGGAATTACCACCTTGGTTTACTAGGTTGGTAGGAGGTCATCGGGCCGCTCCCTCGCTCCTTCTTGATATTAGTATCATCATTATAACATAAAAATATCGCAGTTAAATCGAAGCTTAATCATCTATGACACGAATCATGCATCTAACTGAAAGACCCACAAATTTTGCCTCAGAAACTGAAGCTGGATGAACGTTGCCACTATTAACACGCATCTCATATCCACAGCCACTATCAGACGCCGTAGAAGATGTATAGTTACTCCCATAGCCACGATTCTCTGCAGAGGAACCATAATAAAAGCCAGCATTTATAAAATTATTGGGGTAAGATAATAGTATATTTCGAAGATAGCTCCCCTCGGTATTGCCACTAGAATTTATCCAATATGGATTATTAGAACTTGAATAGTTAGTTGGAGCCGTTACGCCAGTTTGGGCTAGGCTCAATGTATAAAAATCATTCGTTCCATTTTGCATCCTACTCTTGTCCCCACTTCTAGGCAAAACCCAGCCAGATGGGCAAATTGAAGTATTTGCTGTTTCAGAAGTATTCGAATTAACATCAAGTGTATCCGGCCCAGAATAATAGTAGGTATTCGCCAGTGCTACAGGCCAAGTATAGTAATTACCATAACTATAGACATTTTGATCAATATCAGTCATGTTAGACACTGTGACGTTCGAGTTAATTGTAGAATTTGAATTAGTATTATTATTATTGTAACGTGGCATCCGGAAGCCTGGACTATTAGCTGTGCCAATATCTATAGAAGCGGTCCCGCTCTGAGTTCCGGAATAATATAGGGAGTTAGCGGTAGTAGAATTAGAGAAGTTAGCCGTTTCCGGATTTGCAAGTCCAGCAAACACCCCACCAAACCCTTGCGATAATGATTCGGAGAAGTTAGCATCATAATCAAGTCTTAGGTTTTCAATCATCCAACATTTACCATCAGCGAGTTTAGCCACAGCATAAACATCGCCATCACGTTGATCGGTAAGAGCAGTAACCTTACCAGAACCTAGACTAGAACAACCATTCCAACCTTGTAAGAAGCCTTCTGATTTAACCCAGACGGCGTAAAGCGAGAGACCTTTATTAGTACCATAGTATTGCCCGGCAGTGAAAGAAATGGTCTCATTAGGCCCATAAATATGAGCATCTGGATTAGACTCACTGCCAACATTAGCTACATAATCATAGGCATCAGACCAACCAACGAAACCATAACCAGCTCTTTGAAAGTTGGAGGCCCATAATCCAGTCGAAGTTACAGCCGAATTAATAGTTTGATCTCCCATTGTGTCGGTAACTGTGTTGCCTGCGTTCGGGTAATAACAAATTTTTAATGAACCACAAGTTTTCGGTTCATTCGGCACATTAGTAGCAGGATTAACTAATACATAACGTACTTTACCATTATAATTACCAGCAGGTTGAGTAGCAGCAATGTTAACTCTATAGGTAGCAGTTAGACTAGAAGAACTAACTGGAGTAGAAGAAGGAACAAGTGTAGCTACTTTAACATAACTACTAGGAACTACACTATAACTTCCATAGCCATTTAGAATATTACTACTAGTTAAATTAGTACTAGGAGCTAGTTTCATAGCCCAGGAGGATGGAGTACCGGAAGCATTAGATCCAGTATTAATATCATAGGTAGAGTTTAGTACGCCATTAATTGTAGCAAGGAGTTTAGTATTCCCTACTTCAAAGTTACTGTATCCTATAGCATAAATACTATATCCACCAGTATCATTACAGACAACAGTAAAAGTAGTTTGTCCGATATCACTTTGATTAGTGCCAGATGGAATAGTAGCAGCATGAGCTGAGTTTACTACTGAGTTAAATGAACAAGCTGAACCGACTTGAACTGTGGCTGTGGCGGTGACGGAAGTGTCTGCGGAAACGAAAGAGGAAGTGAGGAATAAAAAGGAGAAAAGAGTTAAACTAGAAAGAATTAAAGCTGGTAAAATCCTTCTCATTTAGCCTTTTTGCCACCTTTCTTCTTTGTCCCCTTTTTCTTAATTTCTTTTCTCGCAACTATGTCTTCGATATTTTGCGAATTATTATGTACACCATAAATCATGCTTGTAACCCCAACAATTATCATATAGACACCAAAGAAGCGAATGAAGGTCATTACTTCGAAATTCCCAGCATTTAGGATTACTGCCCCCATAATACAGCCTAGAACACCGGTCAAAATTCGGATAAAGCGATCTGTCGGATCGACAGTCGATAAGAATCCATGGAAGATATCAATAACCCCAGAAATAAAGACATAAACCGAGATAATAATTAAACTCATTACTAAATCACTCTTTGCAAAAAAGAGCAATGCTAAAGCTGCAATCACATCAATCAATGCATCAATGACTGAATTAACCCAACCTCGTTTCTTTGTTGAATTATAAAGCGCACCAGCCGAATCGACAATTCCCATCACAAGTAAAAAGATGCTGATTGTCGCAATCACTCCTTCTAAATCCATCAAACCACCAAATAGTAGTAGAAGACCGAATACTCCAGCCAGTATTCCGCGGATGATGAAAACAAACCAATGTTTATCTATATATCTTCGATTTATATGCGCCATAAAAATCCTTATTTAACTTAAGCTTATTATAGCACATATTTTAGACATGGCGAATCTTTTTTCTCGCCGTTTCTACTATTTTCGTTTTTTGGTATGAAAACGGTTTTAAAATCAAATCATGGGCCGGCGTATACTTCAATTCTTCACACCCAAACGAGCGTTTAAATTCCGAAACTCCATAAAAACGATGCGATTTTTCTTCCAGTCCGACAATCCCCCACAAATTATAACGGATACATCCTCGCTTCCTCGCTTCTTCCATTGCCGCAAGATGGAGTAGTGGCGCTGCCGAGTATTTCGTTCCGAGCTCTGATGACACTCCATAATGATAGCTTGCTTCCGGTCCGTAAAAGATCATAAAATTCATCGCAAGAATTTCTTTTTCATAACGCGCTGAGTAGATTAATATTTCGTTTCCCTCTCGAAATGCCTCAAATTGCTTTTTTAAGAAATCGCTCGAGAAAGCTACGTATTTTTGTCTTTCAGCGTGCTTCTTCTCCAACTTGCAAAATTCTCTAATTGCTTCGTCACTCGTCTCGGCTTTAATTTCAATCCCAACTTTTTCTGCTTTACGAAGTTTTCGTCTAAAACCTTGAGAAGCGCCAACTAAAATTTCTTCTTCAGACTTCTTTAAATCTAGAATCCCTGCATATTCGACCGATAGATACATCGGCGCTTTCTTCAGCCCTAGTTCTCGCATTAATTTCAAAGATTTATCTGAAAGTGATAACTGTGGACGTACGCGAACGAAAACACAACCATTCTTCTCGCCGGCTTTTTTAATATCTTTAAAAATCTCTTTAACAAGTTTTTTATCTTCCCAATCTAAAATCGGTCCCCCAGCAATCGCGAGATGTTTTCCGCGTTTTGCCGTCTCAACAACCCCCGCATAAGCTGCGACAATATCACCTTTTTCGTTTAAGATTGCTCTTCGAACGATTTTTTTTCCGCGTTTTTTATGAAATTCGTAAAAATCCCACGATTGCAAAAAATTTGCTTCCTCATGTGATTTTATAAATTTATCCCAAACATCTTTAACTAAAATTTCTTCTATTCTCATAAGCGCCTCTTCTTTTTACGGATCGTTTCTACTACAAAATCTTTCAAATATCTTACTTTTGAAATTATTAAATCATGCGCCGCAACATATTCAATCACTTCTCCGCCGAACCCAGTCTTAAACGTCGTTACTCCGGCATAACGATGGTTCGGCTGGCCCGCCGGCGCAATCCCCCAAAGATTAAAGCGTTTACAACCCACTTTTTTCAAATCTTTCATTGCTTGCCAAATAATCGCATAAGCTCCTGGCAGTTTTCGGTTTAATTCGGTCGAAGCAGCTTCGTAATAATCTCCTTCTAATCCATCCCAAATCATCATCCCATACGCAATTATTTCTCCTTCGGCAGTTTTTGCGGTATAAATCGTGATATTTTTTCCAAATGCTTCACGTTCCGCCATTAAAACCTTCAAATTTGGAGGAATGAAATTCTGTCTTTTCGCCGTCTCTACTTGGACGCTATGAAACTCTTTAAAGATTTCTTCGGAATTATCTTTTGTTACTTTTATACCGAGTTTATCGGCTCTTCGAACCTCATAACGAGTTTGTCTTCGCATCTTGGCTAATAATTCTTCCTCAGAACTTGTTAAATCAATCATTACAGTATGTTCCGCTGCGAGATGCATCGGCGATTTCTTTAAGCCTAAATCTTCTAGGAGTTTTAAGTTTTCCGAACTCGCAGTTAATTGTGGACGAATTCTAACGAAGACACAATTATTCTTTTTTGCGGCTTCCTTAATTTTAGAAATAGCCTCTTCTGTAACCTTTTTATTTTTCCAGTTAATCAACGGTCCGCATGGAATTTCCAAATATCTTCCACGTTTAGCGTCTCTTACGATTCCCAGTGCATATCCTTCTTTTCCGAAATTCAAAACTACGGTCTTATTCCCCAATATTTCATTCATTTTTTGATACATTGGAGATTGCAAAAAGTTCGCTTCCGAATATTTTTTCAATACTTCTTCCCAATTCATTTTTTACCCTCCATATATTTCATCACAATTTTACGCGCTGGCTCCAATTCTTTCTTTGAATAATAGTTTGGAAAATTAATAATATGTTCAGATACATAAACTGCTTCCGGACATTCTTTTTCCGGGAAATGTGCTTTTTTGTAATATCTTTCTGGTGAAACTGGTTTTTCGTACCAAAACCCGCTAAAGAAATACCCAGCCTTGTTAAGTTCCTTCATTACCTCTTCGCGATTATTGACTAAGAAGAATTCTCGCAAAGGTTTTTTCCCAATGCTCGCGCGTTGTTTTAGTTGTTTAAATGCAAGTTTCGCTTGAAAATAACTTAAATGCCGGTCGAAATTTACATCTCCGTCTGCTGATTTCTTTATCCATTTTAACGAGAGTAAAATTCTCATGAATACCCCATTTAACTTAACATAGGATAATCCACGATACATTGCTCCGAAAGTCGGATACCATCTTGCTCTTAAAGTTTCACTTACCGGCGGTCGTAACTTCGGGACTTTGACCATTGGTGCGACCGAATTACGAAACGCTACTGCTCCGCCATTCCCGACGTCGATTGACTTTTCCTTTCCGAATGAAAATACTGTAATTTGCCCAACTGTTCCTGCTTCTCTCCCATCCGGATACATCCGACCAGTACAATGTGCTAAATCTTCGATTATCACTAGATTATTTTTCTTCGCAAACGCTTCGATTTTCTTTATGTCTACCATATTCCCTAAAGTGTTTTGGACCATAATTGCACGCGTCTTTTTCGTCATTACTTTTTCGATCGTCTTAACCGTAAAATTAAGCGTTTCGCGATCGATATCGGCGAATATTGGCGTCATTCCAGCCGCCTTAATGCCTTGAGTGACAGCATGACAAGTAAAACCGTTAATAATCACCTCGCCGCCATCTTCAAAATAAGCTTTTAGTCCCGCCGCAATCGCCGAACGTCCATTCCTGGTAATCAAAACTTGATGCGCTCCATACTCTCTCAGAATGTAGTTTTGCAAATCGAAATAATCAGCTTCTTTTCCGCGTGAAAAGAGCTGGGCTTGTCGTTCCTTCCTATTTTTTCCACTCGCTAAACCTAAAAAGTAATGCCGCACTATTTTATCCTTTTCACTAAATTAGTCAAAGCTCGCGCTAGTTCATCTGGATTTGAGATATACGGTGCGTGTGTCCAATTTGTATAAAACTTCAGCTCTGCATTAGGCAGTTTTTCATACATTGTTGTCGCTTGTCTTGGTGGTGTAGTGGTATCCTTCTTCCCCCAAAGAATGAAAGTGTTTGTTGTTACTTTCGAAAAATCTAAATCCTTATCCGAGGCTAACATATTCCTTAAGGTCTCTTTCATGTTTTCTGGCGCTTTTGAATAATCGGTTGAACCGGTAACTTTATGAAAAGCTTTATCGATTAACGGGACCTTCTTAAATGGTTTCCCGAGTTTAGCGAGTTTTTCAACAATTTTCTTCTTCGTTGACGGTTCATAAATTCCTGCGCTATCAAGCAGAATCAAATATTTCAACTTTTCTGGTTTTTTCGCACAAAGATTAAGTAAAATCCGGCCTCCGTTCGAATGTCCTAGAGCAATCGCCCCATCCGGGATTTCTTTATTTACCCATTTTACATAATCTTCAATCGTAAAAACTTTTTTTGAGTCTTCAGTTAAGCCTGGAACTCTTAACATCTTTACACTTATTCCGTTCTCTCGTAATAATTCCAAAGTTTTTCGCCAAGGCTCTACTGTATATGTCCATCCATGTACTATATATAGATCAGCCATCTAGTCCCCATCCTTTCCGTCGCGCGACTGCCGCCTTCTCGCGTCGACATAATTTTTTTGCATCCTTCGGGTCTGCCAAAAGTTTCTCGATTATCCATTCGAGATATTGGCTACCCTTAAATAATAAAGTTTCGTTGCCTTTAATATTTTTCTCGATATATTCGAGCGCTTTTCTTGGGTCTAGAGTTGCTACCGCTGAAACTCCGAGCTTCTTTAATTCTGGTGCAGTATATTTCTTCGTTCTTCTCCCGACAAGAATTACTTTTTCTGGTTTTACCGCTGCAATTAATTTTGCGAGTTTAATATGTTCTTCCTCCTCAAGTGACCCTTGATCGACAATGTCACCAATCACCAACCATTTTTCTTCTGCATGCATCCGTTTTGCCATATCAAGTACCGATGCCATTGAAATCATATGAGCATTATAACTACTGTCTACAATATCAATTCCTTTTTTACCCTTAAAGAAAGAGCTTCGTCCCGGCGCTATTTTGATATCTGAAAAATCTGGGTTAAATTTCAGTTTTAAATATTTCATTAAATCTTGAACTACGAATAGATTAAACGCGATATCTTTTGGCTCTGGGTGATTAAAATGAAAAGTCGTATCGCCATAAGTAAAATCGGTCGAATCCGCATAAACTACATATTTTTTTAATTCATCTTTCTTGATTGGCACTACTTTCGCCTTAATGTTAGCCGTCGCCTTGACCATTATCTTCGAATCCGCGTCAATATAAACTCGTTTCGATGTATTAGCTGGTAAGTTTGCAAATTCTGCCGTGATCGCTTCCCCGACATTTTTGAATTTTCCTTCTTCAACTTCCTTCTCGAACTGAATCGCGTGCGAAAGCCCGATTGACACCCAGATCGTCACCTCTGGTTTTAACCATTTTGCTAAGAATTCTGTTTCATGCGGCCTTTCCCCATCGATTTCAACTACATAAAACTTCTCTTTATGTCTCTTAAATACAGATTTGAACGGCGCTGCGATAAACAGCCAAATCCAGCGTAGTTTTGACCCTCGAATACCTTTTAACCCTAAAATATCAAAAGGTATACCAAAAGCAGAGTTTGCATCATGAGAATAATGCGCCAATTTGCCTATTTCGTGCTCAACCATCGTCATCATCGTTGTCTTTCCTGCCGAACCAGTTATCGCTATTACGCGCGGATTCCAACGTCGGAAAGCCTTGTCGGCAAAATGTCGAAAATACTTTGCAGCAACGAAATAAAAGCGCTTCTTTAACTTACTAAAGCTCATGCAAATATTATAGCACATTTGAGATATGCATCAAAAATCCCCCAAACGGGGGATTTATTGAGTTTTATTCTAATTACATTTTAATTTCGGCATCTACGCCTGCTGGGAGTGAAAGATTTTGTAAGCTTTCAATCGTTTTCGGAGTAGCATTTGAAATATCGATTAAACGTTTATGGACTTTCATTTCGAAGGCCTCGCCCCCAGTCTTATAGACATGTGGCGATTTTACGACCGTGAAAGTACTCTTTTTTGTCGGTAGGGGGATTGGCCCCGAGACACTTGCTCCGGTTCGGATTGCTGTATCGACAATTTGTCTTGCGCTTTGATCAATTACGCGATGATCGTAAGCCTTAAGACGGATACGGATTTTTAATCCTTCTTGCTTTTTTGCTTCTGCCATTTTGACCTTTCTTATCTGATAACCTCGAAAGAATGGAGTTTTTCAGATTTGATAATTATTTAATAATGCTCTAGTTATACCACAGATTTTGAGATAAATCAAGCTATGTTATAATAAATACTATGAAAAAATATGGAGGAGCCCACAGGGTCAAAGATATAACCGGCATGACTCAGATCAGTATCGATTTGAAGCCGCATCGAAGTGTTAGTGATGTCTACATTTGTCAAAGAATGGACCTCACAGAATTATCAAAATATATTGAAAAAAAGAAAAAGGCTGGTGAAAATGTAACCTATTTCCATGCCTTTTTAGCTGCTATCGGTAAAACGGTTTACAATCGTCCGAAAATGAATCGTTTTGTTTGCAACCGGCATGTTTGGGAACACGACCAAATCGTTCTCTCTTTCGTTGCAAAAGTCAGCTTTGATGATCATTCTGAAGAGATGATGGTCATGGTGCCGATTGAAAAGAATGATAATATTTATACAATTGGCGAAAAAGTGAAGAAGAAGGTCGATAGTTTCCGCAAAAAACGTGCTAATAATATCGACAAGGAAGGCGCTAACTCAGCGATTGATATTTTGGGTAAAATGCCAAACTTCTTACGTATCCCAGTAGTCGGGGTTTTAAAATGGACCGATAAGAAAGGTTTGCTTCCAGCTTCTCTTGCGAAGGATAACCTCTATTATAGTACAATGATTGTCTCAAACCTCGGTTCGATCGGTTGTGGCGCGATTTTCCATAATATCACTGACTTTGGTAACTCTTCTTCCCTATTAACAATGGGCGAAATTGAAGAAAAAGAAGTCATTATTGACGGCAAAAAACAGGTTAGAAAGATTTGCGAATGGGGTATGAACTTCGACGAGCGTATTGCTGATGGCTATTACTTCGCTAAATCTGCTGATTTGCTACAGTACTTATTATCGCATCCCGAAGAGCTCGAAAAACCGGCTAGCGAAAAAGTTATCATCGACGAAATTCGTTAAATCCGTAGCTTTTAAAATGCTCTTGACAAAAGCAAGAGCATTTTATATAATGCAACCAGAAAAAGTCATACACAAAAATAAACAAGGATAACAAAATGAAAAGAAAAAGATTTATGTCAGCGGCTTTCGTTGTAGCCCTGATTGGCGTTGAGCTAGGCGGCACCAATGCTTTTGCAGCCAATCAATATAATATCGAATATACAGGGGGAGAAGCGCTTGGTGCGAGTAACGTTAATATCGATCCGGATCTTATCAATTCACTTACTCCGTTATTCCATGGGGTAAACGTCTCTACTACAGTCACTCCGGCATCATATTGGCAAGAGGGATATTATAAAAATTCAAACGGATGCTTCCCGGTCTATTACTATACAACCAATTACGGTGCAGTTTTGCAATCGATAGGCCCGGCTCCAGGCTTCAGCATGACTAATGGCGATTACCGTATAGATGTAGAAATACTGGATACGAGTGCAGAATTTATCGGAGAAGTCCAGCCTACCGTAAATGGAGAACCAATAGCGGTTGCTGTAAGACCCGATTCGCACTATTTCTATGTTGGCCGACAAATCTATCCAGACGAAACTTGTGAAAACACCGATGATAGCATTAAAGCTCTGAGGCTTGCTGATGAAACTAGAGTATTTGTTGAAATGAGAGCACTTCTTTATAAAGATGGCGAAACTCCTGAACGCTACTATAATGATGATATGTATTTTGGCATTACGGATATAGATGCTTCGCAATCTTACAAAATCCTAAATACTGGCAACGCCTTTAGCCGAACCAACATGTTTGCTAAGTCTGCTGAAGACTTGCAGCCGAACACGGATGGTTTGAGAAATATGTATGTTGCAAACGGAAACTATATCTATTCTGAGTTTAATAAAGAAGAAAAAACTACGGTAGACAGCGCAGATTTAGCCAATATTTATACAAAAATTACATCCAATACTCAGACTGATGGTGTTCACTTTGTCTTTGGTTTCACGTCTAACGCTGGTAGTAGTATAGAGTATTATGCTAAATTTTATAAAATAGAATACAACACGGATGAAAACGGCAAAATCACTGGCATTACAGATGAGACATTAAAACCAGGCGAAAATGCTAGCGGCTCCTCATATAAAGCGAACAAAAGCTTCAAATTTTCCCACTGGGTTGCCGATGTAGACGTAGTTTTAGAAGATGGGACCGAAATAAAAGCAGGTGATCCTATTACTGATGAGCAAATTAAAACAGTTATAGTAGATAGAGACATTAAGTTTACGGCAGTCTTCGATGATGATAAAGAAACGCCGGCTGTTCCGAACACTGGTGCGTCGACTATGGAAATAAATGCTGCCCAAGTTACTGCTTCCGTTCTTGGAATTCTAGCTCTAGCTCTCTTTATCCGATATCTCCCTCGTATTACGAAACGAAAAGTTAACTTCGATTAAGGAACAAAAAATCTCCCCTTAAAGGGGAGATTTTTTAATTCAGTATCAATTACTTGATAACCTTGGTGATGACACCGGAGCCAACGGTCTTGCCGCCTTCGCGAATAGCGAAGCGGTCGTTATCGTTCATAGCGACAGGGGCCAATAATTTAACCTTAAAGGTTACTTGGTCACCAGGCATAACGATTTCCTTGTCAGCTGGAAGTTCAACTTCACCAGTAACATCTGTAGTACGGAAGTAGAATTGCGGCTTGTAACCCTTTGAGAACGGAGTGTGACGTCCACCTTCCTCTTTCTTAAGGATGTAAACTTGTGCCTCAAATTCAGTGTGCGGAGTGATTGAACCTGGCTTTGCGATAACTTGACCACGCTCAATTTGATCGCGCTCGATACCACGAAGGAGTAAACCAGCGTTATCGCCAGCTTGACCTTGGTCGAGAGTCTTGTGGAAAGCTTCAATACCGGTTACAACCGACTTTTGGGTGTCGCGAAGACCGACAATTTCAACTTCATCGTTCAATTTAACGACACCTTGTTCGATACGACCAGTCGCGACAGTACCACGACCTTTAATCGAGAAGACATCCTCGATTGGCATCAAGAATGGTTTGTCTAGATCGTGTTCAGGAATATCAAAGTATTCATCCATCGCATGGACGAGTTCCATGATCGCATCTTCGTTTTCCTTATCACCTTCGAGCGCCTTAGTAGCAGAACCCTTGATGATAGGAGCATTGTCGCCATCGAAGCCGTACTTGTTAAGAAGTTCACGGACATCCATCTCGACGAGCTCAACGAGTTCAGGATCAGCAAGATCCATCTTGTTTAAGAAGACGATAATCTTCGGTACGTTCACCTGGTGAGCAAGAAGTACGTGCTCACGAGTTTGTGGAAGCGGGCCATCGTTCGCCGCAACGACGAGGATAGCACCATCAACCTGTGCAGCACCGGTAATCATATTCTTAATGTAATCTGCGTGCCCCGGCATATCAACGTGTGCATAGTGGCGTTTTTCAGATTCATACTCCTGGTGAGAAGTCGCGATAGTAATACCACGAGCCTTTTCCTCAGGCGCGTTATCAATTTGATCATAAGCAACCGGCTTGTTCACATCCGATGGCAACCTCTTTGCGAGGACGCTCGTGATCGCAGCGGTTAAAGTGGTTTTACCATGGTCGACGTGACCCATGGTGCCGACATTAATATGTGGCTTGGAACGGTCAAAATTTGCCATTCATTCTCCTTTTATATTATTAATGTTTGGGGCGCTAATAAAAACCAGCCCCAAATCTCTACCCTACTATTTTAGACTATTTTCGGTGAATTGTAAAGAGGATTTTTCTTAAAATATTGACATAAACGGAATTATGTGCTATAATTAGAACAGTGGCAATTTTACTAAGAACTAGGGGGTTTCTCGAACATGAAAACGACCACATTTGCAATTTCCGACGTAGGGCATGTCTCTATCCCAGCCGGAAGAAATGACCTTCGAGACATGACGGTGTACTCTGAACTGAGCGCATTTGGCCGGAGAGACCGTTATACGAAGATCATCGTAACAATACCACGCCGCATGCTGAAAAAGGCCGACGACAAACTGTTCCTGGCAAATTGGGCACAGTATGGCGAATGGTTCAGCGAGGAGGTTGCTCGGAGAGTTGTTCCGAATTGGCGCAAGCGTGCTTACGGAATAATTCCGGGTAATTATTATTACGATGGTGATGGCTCATTCCACTTCATCGCAGAACCTAAGCCATATGAGCGGCAATCGGACAGTCTCCTGTTCTATGCTGACTGCCCGATGAAGGGCTATGCTGGACCTAAAGGTGCCACGACTTTCAGGTTCGGTAATTCGGAATTTTACGGCATAATTCTGCCCGTAGGTTCCATTTTCACCAACCGGAGCATTCCGGAGGTTAGGAATATGATAGAGAATGGTTTAAAAGACATTCTCCTAATTTCCTAACAATAATCCCCCGATTAATTCGGGGGATTTTTCTTTAAAAGTCTTGACAATTAAACTTTCTTGTGAAATAATCATAAGTACAAAGGTCAAAAACACAAAAAGGAACACAAAAATGTTTAAGTTGTCGCGGAAAAGCTTTATTATTAGGTCCGTACTGTCCAGCATCGGATTGATTGCGGTTCTTTTAACTAGCTTTCATTTTATTCATCATACTATTATTCAAGCCAATGCAATTACTGCCGATGGCGCTACAATTACTATCTCAAATGATGGGCAACTTCCATATGATGGCGACAATTCCACCGGTCAATATAAGGTTGCAGTGAATGGTCAAACCTTTGAAGCTTTTTGTGCACAGCCATCACTTAGTTCTCCAGTCGGTACTACAACCGCCACTAAATTAAGCAGTACTGAAAATAACAATTTAATCAAGTTTGTCATCTTCCTTTATCAAAATAACAACTCACACACTTCCAGCGTCAGAAATGCAGTCTTTTCAGCTTTCCCGTCCGGCGAATTGTTCCAGTGGACACATGCTATTATTGGTGCAATCTACTATAACGACTATAACAGTCTTTCTTCTTCCGCGGTGACAAATATTAATAACGCAATTTCAGCTCTTCGAACCAATATCAACAATAACAGTGATGCTTGGACTATTGCTAAAAATTATCAATTATACGTAGGTAAAGGTTATGGTAGTGGGGTTCAAGATGTAGTTTGGATCGAGAATAATTATCAATATGGTGGAATTAATGTTCAAAAATGTGACGGAGTAACCAATACTTGTTCGGCCCAAGGTGAAGCAAATTTCTCCGGAATCGTCTTTAAGGTATACAACAATTCCGGCAGCAAGATTTATAACCCGAAAACAGACCAGTTTTACGCAAACGGGGCCTTAGTCGCGACTGGCACTACAAATGCTAATGGCGCAGTCAGCTTTACAAACTTACTCGCCAACAATATTTCATATAAAGTAGTAGAAACCTCTACTAACACTAGCTACGAACTCACTGCCGGAGAACAGACTACTACCTTAAATGGTAGTGGTGATACCAAATCCTTAAAATTCTACAACACGCCTGTATATGGAGATATTACAATCAATAAAGTTGACGCAGATTCTCAAACCTGTACGCCATATAATGGTTTGTCTTTCAACGGCACAACTTTCCAACTCATCAACGATTCTGATGGCGCGATTTACTACAATGGCTCTTCAAAAGCTAAAGGTGCAGTAGTAGATACTAAAACCCTTGCCAACGGTAGTTGTAGCGTTCAATTCTCTAATCTTCCATACGGTAAATATATTGTCAAAGAAACCGCTGCCGCTGAAGGTTATGTACTTAATACAACTCCATGGAACATTACTATTCCGGATGATGGCGATGCTAACCTACATGTCACCATTACAGCAGAAAACCAAATAATTCGTGGCGACGTTAAGTTTGTTAAGATGGACGAAGCCAATAATGCGCCAATGAGTGATGTTTTATTCAGTATTTCTGAAGTAGATGAAAACAACCAACTTGGCGAAACGCATATCGTGGTTAGCAATCAAAATGGTGTAGTCAACACTTCCTCAAGTTTCGCGCTCCACTCTTTCCATACTAACGGGTATGATGAACTTTACGATTTACCGGATCCAGTTTCCTTCTTAGGCTACGGTACATGGTTTGGGCTAGATCATAACGGCCAAAGCTTACCAGTTAAAGACGATTTAGGTGCTTTACCATACGGTACTTACGTTATCCAAGAGCTAAAATGCGGTGCCAACTTATTCTGTACTGGTATTAAGGACCAAAAAGCTACTATTACAATCAATACTAATAATCAAGTAGTCGATTTAGCCAACTGGAATAATACATGTACTAAATTCAGTCTTGAAACCAATGCGGTTGATGCCGAAGATGATGATAAATACGTTGAAGCGACCAAAGAAGCTAAAATTAAGGATAAAATTTCTTATTGTGCTAAGCCGAACATGAGTTTCACTATTAAGGGTATATTGATGGATAAGAAAACTGGCGAAGTTTACCTAGAAAATGGCGAGCCGGTCGAACAGTCAATCGAAATCACTCCAGAAGAAGAATGTGGCGAAACGGAAATGGTCTTCACTATAGATGCAACTAAACTTGGCGGCGCCGAACTAGTCGTATTCGAATCGATGTATTACAGAGATGACATTGTCGTTTCACATAACGATATAAACGACGAAGCGCAGACTGTCGAAGTAGTTAAACTTTACACTTACGCCACTAACGACGATACGGGAGAAAAGATTCTTCCGCTTGACGAAAAGGTTAAAATCAAAGACACCGTAAAGTACTGTCTCAAACCAGGAGTCGAATACGTCATTAAAGGCGTCGTTATGAACAAAGAGACTGGTAAAGAATTATTGATTGACGACGAACCAGTTCAACAAGAGATTACGATTACTCCAGAAGAAGCATGTGGTGAAGTTGAGATGTACTATACTTTTAATACTACTGGACTTGGTGGAACTAGGTTAGTAATCTTCGAAAGTCTCTACCGAAACGAAGAACTACTCTTAAAACACGAAAGTTTTGAAAATGCGGACGAATCTGTCGATGTTGCTCCTCCAGTTCCAGATACCGGTTCTTTCACCGACTCAAACGAAGGCACTAAACAAAATAGTCCGATTATTCTCATAGTTGCATCTACTACTGTTGTCATCGTCAGTTATCTTTGGATGCGCGCATCGGCAAGAAGAAGAATCTTCCACTAAAAATCTTAGCAAAAAATAACCGAGTCGATGACTCGGTTATTTTGTGAGAAGGTTATTTCGAATTTCTCTTCTCAATAATCTCTTGAGCAACGTTCGGCGGAACTTCCTCATAAGCGAAGAGCTCCATCGAAGAAGCTGCACGACCCTGAGTCATACCGCGAAGATCGCCAGTATAACCGAAGAGATTAGCGAGCGGGCAGAAGGCCTTAATTAATTTCGCGCCACCATTCAAATCTTCCATTTCATCGATGCGGCCTCGGCGAGAGTTAATATCACCAATTACGTCACCCATGAACTCTTCTGGAGTAGTAATTTCCATCTTCATTACAGGTTCTAGTAAGACCGGATTCGCTTTCTTAATACCTTCGCGAGTAGCGAGTGCACCTGCTAAGGTGAAGGCGAGTTCGGACGAGTCGACATCGTGGTAAGAACCATCATAAAGTGTAGCCTTAACATCAACTACTGGGTATCCAGCGATAACACCACCAGCCAACGTGTCTTCGACACCTTTCTGAACTGGTTTACGATATTCCTGAGGAACGACACCACCTTTAATTTGATCGATAAACTCGAAGCCTTTGCCTGGTTCGTTTGGCTCAAACTTAATCCAAACGTCACCATATTGACCACGACCACCAGACTGCTTGATGTGTTTACCTTGGGCTTCTGCTACGCCACGAATGGTTTCACGGTAAGCAACTTGTGGCGCGCCAGTATTCGCCTCAACGCCATGTTCCCTCTTTAAACGGTCAATAATAATTTCGAGGTGTAGCTCACCCATACCTGAAATAATCGTTTGTCCAGTTTCTTCATCGGTATGAACGCGGAAAGTCGGGTCTTCTTCAGCGAGTTTCGAAAGTCCAAGACCCATTTTCTCTTGATCAGCCTTAGTTTTCGGTTCGACCGCGATTGATACTGGAGGATCCGGGAAGTCGATCGACTCAAGAAGAATTGGGTGCGCCGGATTACAAATCGTTGTACCAGTTGTACAATTCTTCATTCCGACGATTGCTGCGATATCGCCCGCCTTAATCTCGGTAATATCATTTCGCTCGTTTGCATACATTCGTACGAGACGACCAATTCTTTCCTTGTCGCCAGTCGAAGCATTTAAGACTGTATCGCCAGATTTAAGTACGCCAGCATAAACCCGGATAAAGATTAGTTTACCTACAAACGGGTCAGTTGCAATCTTGAATGCGAGTGCGGTAAGAGGCTCAGAATTATCAGCTTTTCTCACGATTTGGTCGCCAGTCTTCGGATCGGTACCGACGGTTTGGCCTTGGTCACGATCAAGCGGAGACGGAAGGTAGTCAGTCATAAGATCGAGGACCTTCTCGACGATTACACCACGTCCATCACCACCAGTGACTAAGAAGAAATCACCTTCAAGCACGCGTTTTCGGAGTGCCGCCTTAAGTTCGACCTCTGAAATCGCATCCTCGCCTTGGTTAAAGTATTTCTCCATCAAAGATTCATCAGCTTGAACTGCTTCCTCAACAAGCATTGAGCGAGCATTCTTCGCTTTTTCGAGCATATCTGCCGGAATTTCACCAACCGTTAATTCGTGGTCTGCATAATCTTTATAGGTGTAAGCCTTCATATCGATAAGATCGACGACGCCGCAGATATCTTTTTCAAATCCAATTGGGAGGTGAATCGCTACTGCGTTCTTAGACAAACGCTTATGGATTGAATCAAGCGATTTATAAAAATCACCACCAATTTGGTTAATTTTGTTGACAAAACAGATGCGTGGAATACCATATTTAGTTGCTTGACGCCAGACGGTTTCAGATTGAGCTTCGACACCCATTTTGCCGTCGAAGACTACTACCGCGCCGTCGAGAACGCGAAGTGAACGCTCAACTTCCGCCGTGAAGTCGATGTGCCCTGGGGTATCAATAATGTTGATTTGATGATTTTTCCAGTAAACCGTAACTGCAGCCGAAGTAATCGTGATACCACGTTCCTTTTCCTGTTCCATCCAGTCGGTTTCAGCACCGCCAGTACCACCCTTTACTAGGTCAATTTTATGTTTAAGACCGGTACGATACAAAATCGCTTCCGAAGTCGTAGTTTTGCCGGCGTCAATGTGAGCAATAATTCCAATGTTGCGCAATTTCGCCAAATCTTTAATTTCAGTAGCCATATGCTCCTTTTACATTTATTATTTTGTCATTTTAAGCTCCACGCTCAAAAATAAGACATAGTTTCATTCATTATATCATACTTCTTTAAAATCTCCAACAATTTACAAGAAAAATAAAGAGGCTAAAAACATAAATAGCATTGACTTTTTTAAAAATTTATGGTATAATGAAAGAATAGAACTTTAACAATCGGTTTTTCCTAGGGGACCTCCTCGGAAAATTTCTATAGAGTAACTGTCGAAATATGCATGAATTAAATCAGAAAGGCTTATTAAATATTGAAAAAAACTTTTTTATTATTTTTCGTGATACTATTAATTCTCACCGCATGCAACCCGAATAAGAGTAATTATCCCGGCGCATATTACGATTCATATTGCGAACGGGTGGAAGAAGCCAGAGTCGCTTTATCTAATAGCAATATTAAAGATAAAGCTGGTTTTAATAAAGCAACAGAACTAGTTGCCTGGACAATCGATAAAGGCGTTGATTATCGATTTGAAGTTTTCTACGAGGATGTAACGACCCACACTACTTATTCGCTCCTCCAGATTAAAGATCGAGCTGAGTTTATGAACAATAAGGAATATCGTGCACTATTGAACGCAGATTTAACTTTGGCAATTATAGATAAACTCGAAGAGCTTGGGATTGCTGAAAACAGTGGAAACATTGTTGGGATGCGATTAAGTTGGGACAAAAAACACAAAGCTTACTACACTATCGTCGACGAAAACGGAGACGGAACATGGGATTTAGCCGCAAAAGATGGCTGGTACTACCCTAGTGTTGGTATGCCGTTTAGAGGAGACTCGTTCACCCCTACATCCTTTACGGAAATCAGTTTAGATGAACATGCGTCATTTAGAACTATTTCCAAAGAAATAGACAAACTGATTATCAAATAATAGATAAGGCAGGATAGCGCAAAAGGCAAGGTCCTGCCTTTTTGCATGCCCAATAAAAAGCCTCGGAGAAAAAATCCGAGGCTTAGTTTAGATGGCGTTGTCCTTTAAAAAGGTGATAAAGAGATTAAGGATTATCTGGTAGACCAGCTCCATGTTGTCGCAAGAAATACCTGACCATTCGCTCAAAATTGTCAGGTTAGGTTCTTCGGTGCCTTTATACCACCTTAAAAATTCCCTAACCGGCATTCCAAACCCTTTTTCGGGCGTCAACAACACTTGCGTGTGTCTATCTCCATAAGCGATGATCAGCTTTTCCGAGTCGAGACTCCAATCAGGATTAATCCCGTCTTCAAAATACAGGATATTCATTGACCCATATTTTTCGAGAACTTTATTGATTCCGCGTTCGAATTCCAGTCTAATATCAAGCAGCTGCACGTATCTTTTCAGCTTTATCGGGGCGATGTCGAAACGATAAACATCGTTTATCAATTCCTCCATCAATCTCTTCGATTGTTCCCCGTCATACTTATTGATGACGATTTCACTGCGTTTGTTGTTGTTCGTTACGACCATCAGAATTCCAGTTCCTCTAGCTTTCTCACTCCATTCCTTAGGCTTATACCAATCTCCGCCAACTTTAAAATGAGCTTTTTGCATTTTGTCCACTCCTCCCCAGTGTAAATTTTAGGATACAAAAACAACCTATCTCGTAATTATAACACACTATAGAAAAAAAGTCAACTAAAGCTTAAGCTAGTTTTTTACGGAGAATCTCTTGTACGGCGCTAGGATTAGCTTTACCGTGCGATTCTTTCATCACCTGTCCAACTAAGAAACCGATTACTTTTTCTTCACCAGCGTTAAAATCAGCTTGGGCCTTTTGTGTCTCTGGCTTAGCAAGGACAATATCAACAATCTTTTCTAGCGCTTCGAGATCATTTTCCTGAATCAAACCTAACTCTTTTGCAATATTCTTCGCTCCCCTTCCCTTCATTTGCGGGTCAAATAGTCTTAAGAACACTTCCTTCATCGCCGTGGATGACAATTCTTTCTTTTCGTTCATTTCCGAAAGTTCATTCAAGTCGTTAGCGCTCGGCAAATCATTCAAATACTCCGCTGATTTTTCTTCCGCCAGTAGTACCGAAGCAAACAGATTCGACATCAACTTAACATGTTTCTCGTCAATCTCCTCGAGCTTTTTCATTAACTCCGGATAATCGAGTAGAACCTCTAAAGTATCTTCAGCTATAATTTTAGAAAACTTTTTTCGATAATCCACCGGCATCGACGGCAATTTTTTGGACTCGGTTTCAATAAATTCCGTACTGAGATTAATCGGCGGCAAATCTGGCTCCGGCATATAGCGATAATCCTTCGCTTCTTCTTTTGAGCGTTGGCCAGTTGTCTTACCGGTCGCGTCATTCCATCCGCGCGTCTCCTGTACTACTTTTTCTCCAGATTCTAGAATCTTAGTTTGTCTCGTAATCTCATATTCTACTGCTCTTTCTACCGATCTAAACGAGTTAAGATTCTTTACTTCTGCTCTCGTTCCGAGTTTATCGGAACCTTCCGGAGCAATCGAGATATTTACATCAAACCGCATATTGCCATTGTATAAATCTCCGTATGAAACTCCCGCGAATCTCATCAATCGCCAAAGTTCCTTACAATAATCATGGGCATCTTTTGCTGAATGAATGTCTGGCATCGAAACGATTTCAATTAACGGGGTGTCAACTCGGTTTAAATCGACTAATGAATATGAGCTAAAATGTGTTAATTTTCCTGCATCTCCTTCTAGATGAGCATGTTCAACTCTAATTTTCGTTCCGCTTGGTAGCTCGACATACCCCTCTCCGATAATCGGATGATAAAACTGAGTAATTTGGTAACCCTTCGGCGAATCGGGATAGAAATAATGCTTTCGATCAAATCTCGAACTCGGATTAATTGTGCAGTTCATTGCTCGTCCTGCTAAAACCGCAAGTCTAATTGCTTCGCCATTTAATCTCGGCAACATTCCCGGCAATGCAAAATCTACCGGCGAGACGCAAGCATTTGGTTCTTTCCCGCGCGCATCGTTATCAACCTCGGAAAATAATTTCGTTTTTGTTGACAGCTGCACGTGGCATTCGATGCCTATGGTCGGAATATATTTCATATTGCTCCTAAATCCTTCAAAGCTTGCTTATATATCTGAAGCGCGTTAAATGCCTGTTTATAACTAACTTCGAGATCCGTTTCGTGCGCAATTGCGTTCCTGAGTTTATGTGCTCGCCAAACCGCGTTTAAATTCGAAAACCTCGATCCCGCTTTTTTCAATCTATCGCCCATCGTCTTCCCCGCTATTCCCATTTCGACCATTGCTTTATCAAGTAATTTATCACCATTTATAATCGTCATTTGAAAACTCGCTGGATTATCTTGTTTCAATTTATTCTCAATTTCTAAAAATCTAGCTTGATAAGCTTCTACATTAAAATGATAACCTCGTTTCCCAGTTAATAAGATTGCTACAAAAACCAAAACCGCAACGATTAGAATTGAAATAATAAATGTAACTACACCACCATCCATTAGATTAGCTCCTTGCTAAATTCAATTAAACTTTTATCACTTCGCCTTGGCCCGACTAATTGCAAACCAAGTGGCAAACCATTCTTATTCATACCTGCCGGAATTGCTAATCCCGGTATCCCAGCGAGATTGAGAGATACACTCATCATGTCTTCTAAATACATCGCAATTGGATCGTTTACTTTTTCGCCAAGCAAAAACGCTGGGTTTGGTGAAACTGGTGTTAATAGATAGTCAACTTTTTTGAAGGCTTTTTCATATTCCTTGACGATTAGAGTTCGCGCTTTTGCCGCTTTTAAGAAATACGCATCATAAAATCCGCTTGAAAGTACGAAGTTTCCAATCATAATTCGCCTTTTGTTCTCCGACATAAAACCTTCATCACGCGTATTCGCATATAATTTGTCTAAATCTCCCGATTTTTCCGATCTAAATCCATAACGCACGCCGTCGTAACGCGAAAGATTTGACGCAACTTCCGCCGGAACGATAATATAATATGCTGCGAGTGCATATTTTAAGGCTGGCATCTCAAGTTCGACAATCTCATACCCCTTCGATTTTAAGAGTTCACATTTTTTCTTTAAAGCTTCCCTAATTTCTTTATCTACAGAGTCATTGTCAAAATCTTTAATTATGCCAACCTTTTTAGCTTTCTTGTTTTCACTATCATTATAATAATCAGCTAGCGTCGTTAAATCTTTCGGATCTTGACCTGAAGCGACTGACATCAAAAGCTCCATGTCGTCCGAACTCTTCGTGAAAAACCCGATACAATCCGTTGAGCTTGCCATTGCGACAACACCATATCGAGAAATACAGCCATAAGTCGGCTTTAACCCATAAACTCCATTAAATGAAGCCGGTTGACGAATTGAACCACCTGTGTCTGTTCCGGTCGCAAACTCTACGATATCGAGAGCCACTGCTACTGCCGAGCCGCCAGAAGAACCTCCTGCAACTCGTTTTTTATCAAAAGCGTTCAAAGTCGGTCCGTAGTAGGAGTTTTCCGTTGATGAGCCATGTGCGAACGCATCAAGATTGGTTCTTCCAATCATAATCGCTCCTTCGGCCTCTAATTTTTCAACCGCCGTTGCAGTGATCGGCGAAGTAAATCCTTCTAAAATATGCGCCGAAGCTGTTGTTTCTCCACGTGGGCTTAAGAAATTGTCCTTTAAAGCGTAAGGCACACCAGCTAGCCTGCCAACTTTTTCACCACGCGCTATTTTAGCATCGATTTCTTTGGCTTTTTTAATAGCACCTTCCTCATCTATAAACGTGAAAATATGATAATCATCAAAATGTTTCGCTTTTTCGAGCGCGTCTCTTACTAATCTTTCAGCTGTGACTTTAGAATTTGCAATTTTCATTTTATAGAACCTTCGGCACCTTAATTTGATTATCAATTACTTCTTTTGACAACTTCAGTAATTCTTCACGCGAAGCGTCTTGTTCTAATATTTCATCTTCTCGCCACACATTTTCCATTTCAAAAACCTGGTAAGTCGGTTCGACGTCCTCAGTATCTAATTCATCAAGTTGTGAAATATATTTAATAATTCCACCAAGGTCTTTTTCTAGGGCTCCAGCCTCTTTTTCCGACAACGAAAAATTCGACAAATTTGCCAAATGCAAAATATCCTCGCGTTTTATTTCCATATCTTGAATTATATCACTTATTTTGCGTTTCGGAACAAAATCTTTTTAATATAATTAAAAACTGGTTTTGCTTCTTTTAAATCTAAGAAATAGCTTGCGATGAGATAGGCCCCAAGCGAAACCGCCGATATTAATAAGAATTTCGGCACCGTAATTACTAAAGAATTATCCGTTGCCATTAATGGGATAAACTTTGTCATTGAAAATGCCACGCATGCTGTGATGAAGGCTGCAAATAACATCCGCGCAAAGGCTCTAAAGAACGATTTATTTAAGATTTCGTTTTCTGATCGTTTTTGTAAAATTAATAACAAAACAATTATTTCAAACACAGCACCAATAGATTGCGCCAAACCAAGTCCGTCAACACCCCAGTTTATTAAATAGAAACAAATCGATAGAGCGATTGTTAAACCAATTGCAAAAATCGAAACAATAAACGGGGTTTTTGTGTCTTGGTAAGCATAAAATCCGCGTGAAGCTATATGGAAAATCGATCGTGCAAAAATTGCGATACACAAAGCTCCAAGAATCGACGCAATTGTCCCGTTGCTGTCGTTATTACCGATGTTGGAAATGAAACTTGTAACGTAGCCTCGTCCGAAAAACGCTATCACCGTTACTGGTAACGCAATCCAGATAATCGCCCGTAGTGCTTGTCTAAATGTATTATAGAATTCTTCTTTATCTCCACTTCCGAGTTCCTCAGTTAATTTCGGGAAGAATGCCGTAGAAATCGCTACTCCGATTAGGCTAATTGGCATTTGGTGTAGTGTCGTGGCTTGATTAAACGACCTAACTGCACCGACGCCCATTCTTGAAGAAAGGTTTGTATTCACAATTCCGTTAATATAATCAATTCCTTGGTCCATCGAACGCGCTGGGAGTAATTTTAAGATTGAACGAAAACCTTGGTTTTTCCAATAAATTTTGAATTCATAATCCATTCCGAGCCCGAATAAACCAATTAAAGCGACAATAAGTTGCATAATTGCGCCGAGAATCACACCGAGTGCAACTCCCATAATGCCACCTTCAAAAATCTGTACACCAAATAAGTTAATCCCTCCAGTAAACCAAGTGATTCCGATAATAATGCCTATATTATATATAGCAGGCGCAAAAGCGTAGAAAATGAATCTTCCGACTGCTTGTTGGATAGAAGTAAGCACTGTGGCAATACTGAAAAGAAACGGATTCATTGCAATCACTCTTGTCATATTAATTGCGAGTACCATTCCCGACTCATCTAGTCCCGGGCTTACAACATAACGAATTAAAGGATCAGCGAAAATCATAATTAATGCACTTGTAATTAAAGTAATAATTGCAAAAAGATTAATTAAACTAGACGAAAGTTCCCATGCAGATTTTTTATTTCCAGTTGCGAGCCTCTGGTTAAAAACCGGGATAAAGGAAACCGCGAGCGCTCCTGAGGTTAAAATGAAAAACATAAAATCTGGAATAGTAAAAGCAGCCGTATAGGCGTCAATTCCCGTCGGATAGGTCCCGAGATAGTATGAATTCAGAAGTCGATCTCGAAAAAGACCTAAAAGTGCCGAAATTAAAGTCGACGACGCTAAGACAATTGCCGCCGATTGAACTGATAACTTTAAATTTGCAAGTTGAACTACCGATCTAAACTTAAATTTCCGCATATATTATATTGTAACATTAAAATTGCCATTTCTAAAACAATAATGCTATAATGATAATATGAAGAAAAAGAAGAAAGAGGTTATTTTGCCGTCTTCTAAGAAGTCGAGAAAATCCTCGAAAAAAACTGCGAAGAAAAATATGAATCTTTATTCTAGTCTTAGCTATAACTACAAGACTAGAAAAGAGGCTAATTCAAGAAAACGAGCGGAGGAACTCGCAAAGCTTCCGAAAGAGCCGGTAAAACGCTTTTTTGCACGCTTACACCCCAAACGAGTTTTCAAATGGTGGTTTTCTTGGCGTGGCCAAAAGGCGATTTTAAAGTTTATTGCCGCCTGTTTCTTAATCGGTATCATCTTTATCGGTGGACTTTTCCTTTATTACAAAAAAGACCTCGACCAAATCCGTCTTGACGAAATGACCATTTCTGAAACCGTAAACACTTATCTTGACCGTAATGGCGTGGTGCTTTGGAAAGATACTGGAACCGAGGATTATCGTCTAGTAGTTGAAAAAGATGATATTTCTCCGTATATGTACCAAGCTACCGTCGCAATTGAGGATAAGAATTTCTATAACCATATCGGTGTCGACTTTACGGCTTTAATTCGTGCGACTATTTCTACTCTTTCAGGGCGTGGTGTCCAAGGTGGTTCGACTTTAACCCAACAGCTTATTAAACAGGTTTATTTCTCAGACGAAGCTCAAAGTGCGAACCGTGGTGGCTTAGCTCGTAAAATTAAAGAGTTAATTCTTGCAGTTGAACTTGAGCGCATGTATTCAAAAGAGCAGATTATTACTATGTACTTAAACCAGTCTCCTTATGGCGGCCGTCGTAACGGTGTTGAGTCTGCTGCGAAAACCTATTTCGGAAAATCTGCGAAAGATTTGAATCTCGCGGAATCAGCTTTACTTGCTGCTATCCCGAACAATCCTGGTGTCTTAAACCCATACAATACTTATGGGAACGAAATGTTGATTGAACGCCAGCATAAAGTCTTAGACGATATGGTCTCTATGGGCTACATTACACGAGAAGAAGCTGAAGAAGCGAAGGAAGTCGCGATTCTCGATACAATCAAACCGGAATCGAGCCAATATGCTAACATGCTCGCTCCGCATTTCGTACTTGAAGTTCGTTCTCAACTCGAAGACAAATATGGTATTCAGACGATGCGTGCTGGTGGCTGGACTATTAAAACCACCCTTGATTATCGTGCTCAGGAAATTGCTGAAGACGCCGTTCGCGTTGGCCAAAGTTATTCCTACTTAAACAACAGTGACAATATTGCTCTTGTCTCGCTTGATGTTGAAACGTCCCAAGTCATTGCCATGGTTGGTTCAGTAGATTTTTATAATACAACCTATGGTGAATTAAATGTTACGACCGACGCCCTAATTGAGCCAGGTTCTTCAATCAAACCAATTCTCGATTACGCCCCGCTCTTCATGCAACGTGAAGGAATCAACTACGGTCCTGGTACCGTTCTAAAAGACGAAAATATTGATCGCATTTACTGTGCAGGCTATTCTGGTTCTTGTGCCTTAAGAAATGCTTCGCGTATGTTCTATGGCAACGTTACAATCCGCTATTCGCTTGGTAATTCTCTTAACATTGCCGCAGTTAAAGCTCTATATATTAATGGCATTGAGAACTCTCTCGAAGTAGCCCATGCCCTTGGCGATAAATCTTATTGTGAAGGACGAGACAATTATGGCCTTTCTATTGCAATTGGCTCCGGCTGTAACGTACGTATGGTTGAACACGCTAACGCCTACGCTTCCCTTGCTCGTGGCGGAACCTATAAAGATATCTCCTATGTTCTTGAAGTTAAAAACTCTTCTGGTGAGGTAATTGAGACCTGGACTGATTCAGAAGGCACCCGCGTAGTAGATGAACAGGTCGCCTACATGGTAACCAACGTCCTCGGTGATCGCACTGCTAGATATTGGAACAATGAAGGGTTCGTAGTTCCGGATGTTTGGACTGGTACAAAAACCGGTACAACTACGACTGCCAACGCCTCAGAAACTAAAGATTCGCTCTTCGAGAGCTTCTCGACTGCTATTTCAACCTTCGTTTGGAATGGTAACCATGACGGCTCCGCCGTTTCATCTAACACCCACGACATTGCTCGCTTTACTGCGGGCGCTTATATGGAGCGTGTACACAAAGAAGTTTATGAACCTGATGGTAAGTGGAGCTATGGTGATCAACCAGTTCGCCCGGCTGGCATCCAAACTCTAACCGTCAATGGCAAAACCGACATTTGGCCAAGCTGGTTCAATGCCTCTAAAAACTCTGGCGTTGCTAAAGAAACTTTGACTTTCAACCGCTATAACCATCTTCTAGCCGCTAGTTGTACTCCAGAAGAGTACAAAATCGAAGTTGAGGCCACTAAAATCACTGATCCGATGACTGGAACCGACGTTTTGAACGTTCCTGAACCATATGACCGCGAAAAGAACGATACTTGTGATTATGAACCTCCTCGCCTTTCACTTTCAATTAGCGGCAATAAAATTATTGCGACAATTAAAAAGGGTAGCTATAGTATCTCTGGGTATACATTGTACATTAATGGCTCTGAAAAAAGTGGTATTTCTGTCGGTTCGGACGGAACAATCAACGGATATACTTTAACCGGAAAAGAGAGTTCAGTGAAGTTAATGATCTCCGACTCGGCTGGTTATACGGCAGTTAGCGAAATGACTTTGACCCCGACTAGCACAGAAGAGCCTGAAGCTCCTGTGACGCCTTAACGCTTTCTAGCGATTTTTGCGAAAATCATCTTACCGGCAGAAGTTTCGTGAAATCTCACGAACTCTACGGTAAGATTTTTTCCGATTTTATTGGCAGCTCTATCCACGACTACCATCGTACCATCCGACAAATGTCCGACACCTTGTCCGCGGTTTGAACCTTTTTCGGTAATTTTAATTTCGATTTTTTCACCCGGCAAAAATTCTGTTCTTACCGCAAGTGCTAAATCATTAATATTTAATGTCTCAATTCTTTCCGCCTCTGCAACTTTGATTAAGTTATAATCAATCGTTAAAATTGCGCCCTTATTCTCTTTTGCGAATTTTAAAAGTTCCTCATCAACTTTTTTATTCCCTTCTCCATCGTCGAATATTTCTGTATTCACATTCACCACCCGTTCAAGCTCCGAGACGTTATTTAAACCGGCTCTAGCACGCGCTCTCTTTTCTCCATCTTTTCCGTCCGCAAGCAACTGCAATTCTCTAAGAACACTTTTTAAAATAATTAAATCTCCGTCTAAAAATCCCGTTTCGGCGACATTAATAATTCTTCCGTCGATTAATGCCGATGTATCGACATAAATTCTTCTCATGCCGGTTCTTCTCGGCAAACGATTTTTCGAAACTAAATAAGTCGTTTCGATAAAAATCGCTAAAACAAATAATAAAATAAATAATTCCATAACCTAGATTATATTAAATCTAGACTAGTTTTTAAAGCATGTAAATGGTTCTGATTCAAAGTCTCTTCGTATTTTTTTACAAGATCATCACGCTTTTTTACTCGTGCCACGTCTATTGCGATATCATATCTTGACGCCATATTTTTTCTCAGCATCTCAAATGGCGTTGTAGTCGAACCTTCTTCATTAAATCCATGTACTCTAAGTCTTCGTCTCTCAGTGTAGTTTTCTAGAATATTTTCTAATGTTTCTGGATAACCATGAAAGTTTGCAATAATCGGTTTATCGGTCGTAAACAATTCATCAAATTTTTCTTTAGAAAGTTTATTGTCGGTTGTCCCGATTCCACGATAAGTCAAAGCGTTAATCCCAACAAAACGTATTTTTACTTCCGGTAGATCTTCTTTAAGAAGTTTAATCGCTTCAATAGTTTCGTGCGTAACAATATCTCCAGCTGCCGTCAAAACAAAATCTGGATTTTTATCCGAAATAAAATCAAATATTGATGCTCCGCCGTTATCGAATTGGAATTTTGCGTGATGTGAATCAATGTATCTTGGCCGCTCATTCTTATCAAATGTTGTAAGATTTACAACATTTGTTGAATTAACCATAAAATGATAAGCTTCTTCCGCCGCGACATCATCAACTGGGAATAAACAATTAGCAAGACCTGAAGGTACGCTAAGTAAAGTAGAAATTAGAGCCGGTGATTGGTGAGTAAAACCATTATGATCTTGCCGCCAACAGACTGAAGTTGAAAGCAGATTTACTGCCGGGATTGGTTCGCGCCAAGAAACTTGCCGAGCCTGCTTAAAGAATTTTAATTGTTGTAACACTTGTGCTGTTACAATCGGGAAGAATGCTTCATAGCTACCCATCATCGCCTTCTCCCCACTCATCAAATGACCAGTCATCACGGAAAACAAAACATTTTCTGACAACATTTCGATAATTCGCCCATTCGGGCTTTCTGGTAAATCCCACCCCTTCTTCGGTAGTCCCCAGGCTCGTTTTTCGACTTCAAAAATCTCATCAAACCTATTTGATGTCGTTTCATCCGGAGAAAAGAAATAAAACGTCGGATCTTTTCTAAACTCCTCGGTCAATAATTCTCCAATTTTCTTTGCTGGCGAGAACAGTTCTTTACCCGGTTTTTCCACTTTTTCAATCATCTTTTCTCTCCTTCGTAATTTCCGTTAGGATTTCTTCCGGACGGTAACTCTTTAACCATTCTTCAAGCTCTTTCAATTCTTTTTCGTCAGTCTTCGGATTTTTTAATGGAATTTGGTGTGCTTTATGATAACGATTCGGTCCACCATAACCTTTTTCTGTGCGCATAATGTAGAAAGGCGATTCGATATCTTCTTTTAAGGCCTTCTGGAAATCTTCTGTATGGTCTCCTTCGATTGATCTCGGCGTAAAACCAAACCCACGTATCATTTCGTTTAGTTCTCTTTCTGATTTCCGTCCATAAATTGTTGGTCCAGAAATTTTATATCCGTTCAGATGTAAAATTGGTAAAATTTTCCCATTTTTAGAACCACTTAATAAATTACGTAAATTCAAAGAATCAATTGCCGTTGCTGTTTCAAGTTCACCATCACCAATCAAAACTGCGATAGTTTTTTTCGGATGGCCCAAAGCGAATCCATAAGCGTTCCCTAGTGCATAACCGAGTTCCCCACCCTCTGTAATGACTCCTGGCGTAAATGGGCTAGCGTGGCTCGGGAACCCATCTGGCCATGAGAAATTCCGACAAATATAATCTATCCCTTCTTTTGTTAAAGTTGCATTCTCGTCTATCTTTAAAAGCTCACCATCTAAAAAAAGATTTGCCTGCAAAGCCGGGAAGCCGTGGCCTGGACCGAGAATAAAACTAAAATTCGGATCGTCTTTGTACTTTGCTTTTAAGTTAGCATATGCGACATTAATCCCGTGACATGTTCCCCAGTGCCCAAGTAAGCGTGGTTTAATATCGTCAAATTCAAGTGGTCTTTCTAACAAAATATTATCCTGCAAAAAGAGTTGCGCTACGCATAAATAATCACAAATCTGTATCCGACGTTTTATTTCTTCGATGCTCAAAATACCCACCGTATTCATACACCAATTATAGCATAAACTCTTTTGAATATTATATTGTTTATGGAAAATATATGCTATAATAAGCTTATGTTAAGGCCTTATAGTAACAAGAGTTTTCTTGCTGCATTGATTCTAGTTAATTTTACTCTTCTTTCTGGTTTTATCCTTTCCTCTTCTTTTGTTTCTGCCGTTGACGATACCGTAATAGATGATATTAATATTAGTATCCCGCTAGCTTGTACTATAAACGGCTCCGGTATGGGCTCTCATACCGCTACCATCAACAACGGTACCTATGAGTCGGATATTGGCACTACTACCATTCAAGCCTTTTGTAATGACAACGAAGGCTTCTCGATTTATGCTATTGGATATACTGACAATTCTCACGGTAAAAACGTTCTATCTAGCGTTAGTTTAGGCAGTACTTACGATATTGCTACCGGAACCGGAACTTCTGGCAATTCTCAATGGGCCGTAAAACTAGCTACCAATAGCGGAGCGACTTATCCAATCACTCTACAGAATAACTATGGTGCTTATCATACAATTCCAAGCGACTATGAACTAGTTGCTAAAAGGACGTCTAATACCGATGTGGGGCAAGGAGCCATTGGGGCAACCCTTTCTACTACTTATCAAGTATTTATTTCTGATAGCCAACCTGCCGGGCGTTATGTTGGTAAAGTTAAATATGTTATGGTGCACCCACATGACACTTATAAGGGCTCGAAAGATGAGTACGAAGTTATATATGATGGAAGTGGTTCGACTTTCTCTAACGGAGATAGGACCAATAAGGTAGTTTATGAAGAAGAGTGTGATACGATGTACGAGCGTACAGCGCCAACTATTTCCAAGACGAGTAATATGGACAATGAAGGTAACGTAATTAGTTCACTTACCGAGAATAACGATACTCTTGATCCGATCACGATTTCCGGCGCTAATATGTTGAAGATTGTTTTGAAATACAACGCCGGCGATAGTATATGTCTTGGAGTGTCAGAATCGTTTATTGATGATTGGGACTATAGTAAATGCGCCAACGGTACCTATGACTATTATCATCATTACAATTATTTGACGAGTGGAGGGTCCGCAATTAAAACATTTTATATAGATGGTGACACGGTAACTTTTGACTTTGTGTCTAGTGGGCAATCTTACTCATCAAACAATAATTGGGGCTATTTTGCACAAGTTTACCCAATTTATGAGACCCAACGCACTGGGACGCAAGAAGCCTCCGTTTGTAGAATTAGTTCCACACCGAAGAGCGGAACTTACGACACTACGGTAAATTGGCAAGGCCAATGGTATTTGAACGTAAACGGACCCGAAATAATTACGTTTAATAGCGAAAGTGATGTAATAGAATATTTGGAGATAAATCAACCTAATTCCACAGGCGCAACAATTCATCTTTATGCTTATTATCCATATTATATTACATATGACGGGAATAATGCTACAGCCGGTAACATGAGTACTTATAGCCAGACCATTGATTATTCTTTCAATGAGGTAACCTTAACTGCTCCAAATTTCTATAAAACTAACTATGGCTTTGCTGGTTGGAGCGAGAATCCTAATGCCACCGTAAATAGTGTCAATAAAATATTTGGCCCTAATGAAACAATTGCTGGGAGTGAACTAAAGGCACATAACGCCATTCTCTATGCTGTTTGGGTGCAGACTGCCGGTACGCTCCAAGGTTGGTCTGGCTGTTCTGGCTTAAGCGAAGGTCAAGTTACTGCACTTACCGATAGTAGAGATGGGCAAACTTACGCTGTGGCTAAATTAGATGATGGCAATTGCTGGATGATTGAAAACCTAAGGCTAGAAGCCACTAATTCAAGCGACGGCACTAAAGCTCAGGGATTTGGAGGAGGCTTCTCCGGTCTTGCCAATCCAGAAACCAGTAATTTTTCTAATACTTCTACGGCGAACAGCAAATATAGCTCAAGTAATATTTCTAGTACTAATCGAAGTTATAGGTTTCCACGTTATAATAATACAAATATAACTTTCCTTTCGACCAGTCCAGCCTCAAACGATTCTAATATCTATGGTTACGGAAATTATTATACCTGGGCAGCAGCTAAAGCTAATATCTCTGATCTTGCATCGAGGAGTGATTCTATGGCCGCTAATACTTCAATTTGTCCATCTGGTTGGAGATTGCCATTAACCTACACTACTAATCCCGAATACCCGAATAATATTGTTTATTCTGGGAATATTAATGGGAGTACTATATCTAGTAGAGGTTCTAATGGCTATTACTGGCTATCTACCGTAAGTAGTGCTAGAAATGCCGACTCTATAGTTCGCGTTCAATATAACGACTATGGTTTTGGTACGATAGGTCAAAAGTATTATGGTTATTCAGTTAGATGTATGATGTCCGGTAGCTAAGCTTTACTTTTTCCGTCTATAAAATCTTTTATCTTTTTAATCTCATCTCTAAGTAGGGCTGCGCGTTCGAACTCTAAATTAGCCGCCGCGAGTTGCATTTCAGAAGATAGCTGTTTGATTAGTGCTGGCAATTCATCTTTTGGAATCCGTTTAATGTCTAGTTTGTCCGCTTTTTCCTTCTCCGGGATAATCGCTCTAAGTCCTTCCGAAACTTCCTTTTCAATCGACTTTGGCGTAATTCCATTTTTTTCGTTATATTCTTTCTGGATTTCTCGTCGCCGATTTGTCTCCGATATTGCTTTTTCCATACTTTCAGTAATAATATCAGCATACATAATCACTTTTCCTTCAACATGCCGTGCTGCACGCCCAATAGTCTGAATTAAAGCCGACTCGCTCCGTAAAAACCCTTCTTTATCTGCATCCAGAATCGCAACTAGCGACACCTCCGGAAGATCGAGTCCCTCGCGAAGTAAATTAATTCCAACTAAAACATCGTAAACACCGGCGCGCAAATCTCGAAGAATATCTCCCCGCTCTAAAGTATCTACGTCGGAATGAATATACGCGGTCTTTACGCCACGTTCTTTTAGATGGTCGGTTAAATCTTCTGCCATTCGTTTGGTTAAAGTCGTAACTAAAGTCCTTTGGCCTTTTGCGATTCGTTTATCGATTTCTTCCAATAAATTATCAATTTGACCTTCCGTTACACGTACTTCTACCTCTGGATCTAAGAGTCCAGTCGGGCGAATTACTTGTTCAGCTGGCGCCGGCGAATGTTCTAACTCATATTCTCCCGGCGTTGCTGAAACATAAATCGCCTGGTTAATGTGCTTATTGAACTCACCATAAGTTAAAGGACGATTATCTAAAGCCGAAGGTAATCTAAACCCGAACTCTACCAAAGTTTCTTTTCTTGCATGATCGCCATTGTACATCCCACGCACTTGCGGTAAAGTCATATGTGACTCATCAACAATTAACAAAAAGTCGTCCGGGAAGAAATCTAATAGAGTTGAAGGCGGTTCACCTGGCTTTCGCCCGTCTAAATGCCTCGAATAGTTTTCGATCCCCTTTACAAATCCAGTCTCCTTCAGCATTTCGAGATCATATTTAGTCCGTTGTGAAAGTCTCTGTGCTTCTAAAAACTTCTGATGTTTTTCAAAATATTCTAATCGCTCATCAAACTCGGCTCGAATCGTAATCAGCGCTTTTTCGAGCTGACTCATTGGCGTAGCGTAATGAGTGTTTGGAAAAATATGTACCTTTTCCGGTTTTTCCCTTACGTCGAACGTCAAAGGATCGACAATCTTAATATCTTCTAATGTATCAAACCCAAACTCAAATCGATATCCAAACTCGCCATTTGCCGGATATAAATCCACCGTATCGCCCATTACACGAAAATTGCCTCGCTCAAACGCTAAGTCGTTTCGATGATATTGGATATTTACCAGTTTTCGAATGAATTCTAGTTGAGACAATTCCCCTCCGCGTTTCGCCCAAAATGACATTTCCGAATAATGTTCTGGCGAGCCAATACCATAGATACAGGAAACTGACGCAACAACAATCACATCTCGCCTTGACAAAAGTGCTTCCGTCGCGCCATGACGCAACCTATCAATTTCGTCGTTTATTGCCGAATCCTTTTCAATATATGTATCGGTCGACGCAATATAAGCTTCCGGCTGGTAATAATCAAAATACGAGACAAAATAATGTACTTCATTTTTCGGGAAAAACTCTCGAAATTCGGAATAAAGCTGCGCCGCGAGAGTTTTATTGTGCGCGAGAACTAATGTCGGCCTCTGAACTTTTTGAATAATATTCGCCATCGTAAAAGTCTTTCCAGAACCCGTCACCCCAAGCAACGTTTGTTCGTGGACACCCTTATTAAGCCCGTCAACGAGTTGTTTAATCGCTTTTGGTTGGTCACCGGTCGGCTGGTATTTAGACACTAATTCGAATTTAGCCATATCTATTATTATATCACGGGAAATTATTATATAATATATACATGAAATATAAAGTGACCGTTAAGACTGGAAGTTCGCAAGAAAAAGTTACTGAAACTTCTGAAAATGAGTTAACAGTTTATCTCCGCGCGAAGCCTCATGATGGTGAAGCAAACGATGCGCTGATTAAACTGCTTTCGAAATATTTTAAAACCCCGAAAACGACCATCAGAATCACTCGCGGTCAAAAATCCCATCTTAAAACAATTGAGTTTTAATCTTCTTTAGATTTCATTGTTGGGAATGGTACCGCTTCTCTTCCCGGGACGCCTTCTAGAAGCCAGAAATTGCGCTCAGAGTTTCCCCATCCACATGCCGGCGGCATACCATATTCAAGCATTTCTACGAAATCACGGTCGAGCATTTGTGCTTCATCGTCGCCAGCATCACGTGCTGCTTGTTGTTCTTCAAATCTCTCTAATTGATCTAATGGATCATTAAGCTCGGAAAAACCATTTCCCATCTCAGTTCCAGCAATTACGGGATGGAATCTTTCTGTCACTAATGGATTATTTTCGCATTTCTTTGCTAGAGGCGACAAGCTAAGCGGCTCCTCAACCAACCAATATGGCCCAGCTGAGGTTTTTCGGATCAATTTCCAAACATAGTCAATTAATCTAGCATCCGAAACGTCGAAGTTTGTTTCAACGCCATTCTCTTTCAAGATTTTTACTAACTGTTCGTGATTCGGATTAAATACATCCACGTCAAATTTTTCTTTCAATAAGTCCGCATATTTAATTCTCGGCCATTCGCAGTCAAGATCGATATCAAATCCGTTAACTTTAAACTTTAAAGTTCCCCAGGTTTCTTTCGCGACGTATTTAATCATCTCTTCATAAAGTTTCATACCATCTTCATAATTCTCATATGCAGAATAAGCTTCGAACGCAATGTGCTCAGGCAAATGTTCGTCATCTACACCTTCATTTCTAAATCTTGGGCCAATGTCGTAAACTTTTTCAAATCCACCACCAAGTAAACGTTTTAATGGTAACTCATGGGAAATACGTAGATAAAAATCTTCATCAAGCGCATTCATATGAGTTACGAATGGAGTTGCATCTGCACCACCAGTCGTATGTTCGAGAACTGGGATATTAATTTCTATAAATCCATGTGCGTTCATAAACTCACGCGTCGCTTGCCAGAATCTAGACCTTCTCACTAATCTTTCTTTTATTTCCGGGTTAACGTTCATATCTACATAACGTCGGCGATATCTCTCTTCCTTATTAGTGAATTTTTCTGGCAATGGTCTTAAAGTTTTAGTTAATAAACGTACATAATTAGCAAAAACTGATATTTCGCCAGTTTGCGATTTATCAACTTTTCCAGTTGCTTCGACAAAATCGCCGATATCAAGCAGTCTAATATCTTTCACCCCAAAGTAACCTTCCGGAACTTCTTCGCCACCCTTCATAAAGATTTGTACTTCGCCAAAATAATCGCGGACTTTCAAGAAAACCAACTTGCCGAACGAACGAATCGCTACAATGCGCCCAGAAATAGTGACTTCTTGACCTTGCTTCTCGTCAAAATGATTAATAACTTCTGAAATTTTTGTGTTGCGAAAACTCTTAGAAGGATACGGATCAATTCCTTTTTCGCGAATCTCTTCTAATTTTTTTAATCTTTCGTTTCGATAATCCTCAAGTAACATATCTTATATTATATCATGTTACTTAATTTCAGCAATCTTAACCTTTTTACCATTAAAATCAAATTCTTCCCCCGCTTTTCGTCCAAATAAAGCCTTGCCAATTGGCGATTCATTCGAAATTTTCCCCTCTAAAGGATTCGCTTCAGTCGGGCCAACCAACGTGTATTCGACTTTTCGTCCACCCATATCCAAAGAAACTACCGCACCAAGCGTAATTTTATCCTTCTTGCCACCTCGAATAATCTTTGCATTCTTCAAAATATCTTGAATCTCCAAGATTCGGCTTTCTGCCATTTTTTGTTCTGCTCTTGCTGAGCTGTATTCTTCATTTTCTGATAAATCACCAAAAGCCCTCGCCGTCGCAATCTTTTCCGTGATTGCGGGACGACCTTTGATTAGCTCATCAAGCTCTTTCTCTAATTCCTTTTTGCCCTCAGCAGTTAAATTTATACTTTTCTTTATCATAAAAATCCCACTTTTAACAATCTTTATAGAGTTTACACGAAAACAGTTTTTCCGTCAACCCTATTTTTCTAACTCTTCCAACTTAACTATTTTTGTTTCGCCAGTCTTTCGATTTGTTACTTCAGCTGATCCATTTTCAAGAGTTTTACTAGAGATTACTACGCGATAAGGAATTCCAATCAACTCACTATCCGCAAATTTTTCACCTGGTCTTAAATCTCTATCATCGAACAAGGTTTCTTCAGAATGGTCTTCGTAAAACTCCTCAGCCTTCTTAATCCCTTCTTCGCCAATTCCGACAAGGTAATATTTAAATGGAGCGACTGATTCCGGCCAGGCCAACCCCTTCTCGTCCGCAAATTTTTCTGCAATTACTCCCATCAATCTCGAGACCCCAATTCCATAACAACCCATATAAACAGTTTTTTGGGTGTTGTTATCGTCTATATATTTTAGCTCCAAGGGTTCTGAATATTTAAATTTCAACTTAAAGATATTACCGACTTCCGCTCCGGTTGTTTCCGAAAGTTCATCTCGTGAGACTTTCAAATCCGCCAAGACTTCATCATTCAATACTTCTTTATTCAGAACGACTGACTTGTCTCCATTGTAATAAATCGTATCTTCGCCAACCGGTAAAAGGGTTTGAAATTCATGTGAATATTTTGAAAAGATTCCGCCCGATGCAAAAGTCTCGAAAGTTGCATCTCCGATACCTAAACGATCAAAAATTCGCCCGTAGGCTTTTTCTACTTCACTATAAAACTTATCTAAATCCTCTTCTGAAGTATGGAAACTATACAGATCTTTCATTAAGAACTCACGTCCACGTAAAATCCCCGACTTCGCCCTAAGTTCATTTCTGAATTTAGTCTGAAACTGATAAATATATAACGGTAAATCTTTATAGCTCGAAATATAGGTTCGAAGCATATTTGTAAGCGGCTCTTCGTGCGTTGGAGCAAGCCCTAAAATGCCGCCAGCCGAAAGCTCAGTTTTAAACCAGACATCAACTTCGCTATCCGAAAATCGCCCAGTTTTTTCCCATAATTCAGGATTTTGGAGCGCCGACATTAAAACTTCTTCGCATCCAAGTTTATTTAGTTCATCACGAATAATTGCTTTAATATTTTCAATTACCTTAAGCCCTAGCGGCAAAAAATCATAAACCCCCGCCATTTCTTTATGTATATAACCAGCTCTCGTAAGTAGAGCCCCGTTTTTCGCGGTTTCGTCTTTCGGCGCTTCTCTTAAGGTTTTTATAAAAGTTTTCGAGAATCTCATGCCGATTATTATATCATATTCCTAGTACATACAGCAAATAAAACGCCACGCCATTCTTCATCATATGGAGTAATATTCCAGAGTAAATCGTACCAGTTATTTCGCGTAAACCACACATCACGACCGACATCGCAAACACATTTACACCCACATTCCATTGAAGATGTATAACCCCGAATAGTAACGAAACTAAGAGTATTGAAATTAACATCGATGTTCGGTCGGAAACTTTTTCGTTTAACTTCCCCCTCATTTTTCCATATAGCCATCCACGGAAAATAATCTCCTCTGCAATCGGCGCGATTATCACTAATGTAATAAAAGCGACGATTCGGTCGAAGCCGATAAGATATAAATTAAAACCAACATCCTGGACCTCATCTACATTGAACCACGGGAAGAATGAGAAAACGGCGACCAATCCAGCTGCTATTAATAAATAAACAATAAATCCTACTGGCATTAATCCGATATCTGTCCAGGTCGGTAAACCCTTAAGTCCAAGCTCAGTCCTACTTATTTTTCTTTTCGGAACTAAGATAACAAGCAGCATCGTGACTACGTATACTAGCGCCGAATAGATTGCCGTCCAAACTGGTTTATTGAACTCGTCAGTCCCTAAAAGCCAAATCATTGAATAGCCAATCACGAGTTGTGCAACAATAGTCGAAGCTCCGACCCATATTAACATCAAAAAAACATTTAAAATAATATTTTTTCGGGCTTTTTTCGGCAAATCCTTAGGCGCTTCCTTCGTTTTTTTCTCCATTATTTCGCGATCCTTATAATATCTAATATGGTCACAATAAAGATGATGGCAAGTAGAATTACGAATGCACGCGAAACAATTTTTTCTTCTGCTTCTTTTGTCAATTTTTTTCCACGCAGTTTATAAATTGCGATTAGAAGCCATCTTCCGCCATCTAAGGCTGGAATCGGGAGGACATTCATACAAGCAAGCGAAACTGAAATAAGCGCTGCGAGAAACGCTAAATTGGTTGGCCCGGCTGCCGTAAATGCCGGGAACAAAATCCCGATAATTCCAACTGGTCCCGAAATCGAATCGCCAACCGACGAAATCGTTTCTTGGCCGCTTTCGCGCACTCCGGCGTCTGGGCTGAATAATTTCGCTGTACCAGAAACTAGATTCCAGAGCATAATTCCGACGCCTTTAAAAGTCTCGCCCGTCAACTGCGCTGTTAATCCGACTCCAACCAATGGCGCCGACCATGTGGAGTAAGAGAGTGTTTGTGTTGTAGCCATCGAAACACCAAGTAGATATTCTGATCCAGCAGGATTCAAGGTTACTTCAGTATTAACGGTGCTAGTTTGAACTTCTTCCTCTAAACAGTCACATGGCGCTGTGATGCATTGAGGTTGATTCACACAAACAGTTTCTTTGCGTTGGACTGTGTAAGTCACTTTTTCCCCGGCATGCTCTTCGTTGTAATCCGTAATGTCGCTAGCGTGGAATAATTCTTTACCATCTACCGCTACAATTAAATCTCCACTCATAATTCCAGCTTTTTCTGCCGGCGAGTCTTCTGCTACTTCGACAATCTCTACTGGAACCACCTCTGCGATAGTGTCCTCTTTGATAGTAAATTGTCCCTCGATGAATTCTGGCATCCCGGTCCAAGCTAGTACCGTAAAAATTATGATCGCAACTAACCAATTCATCGTTACACCAGCAAACAAAATCTTCGTTTTCGCTAAAAATTTTGCGTTCCCGAAAGTTCCTTTTCTCGAATCTTCTGCAGACTCCCCGTCCATCTGGCAAAATCCACCAATCGGCAGCCAGTTTAGGCTAAAAATCATTCCCTTTTGTGCGAGATTTTTCTCTCCATTCGAATAAACAACCTTCGAAACTTTCTCTTTTTTCCATTCAACTCTCTTTAATTTTCGCCATTTGCCAGTTTTTTCATCTTTAATCCAAGCTACTGCCCGCGGTGGAAACCCGATCCCGAACTCTAAAACATTTACTCCATTTCGTCTTGCTGCCAAAAAATGCCCAAACTCATGTATAGTTACAAGGAACATTAAAACAACAAGGCCAACAATTACGCCAACTAATATATCCATAAGAACATTATATCATTATTTACCGAAACGACGGTTCCGTTTTTCGTATTCGTTTAAGATTATTTTAATGTCATCTCCGGTCATTTCCGGGAAGTATTTTTTGATAAACATCAGCTCTGCGTAGGCCGCTCGCCAGAGCATAAATCCAGAAATCCTTTCTTCTCCCGAAGTTCGGACAATCATATCTAGATCTGGCACTTCCGGATGGTAAAGATGCTTTCGGATTGTTTCTGGAGTAATTTCTCCGTCCGCTTCTAGAGCGATATTTGCTGCGTCAGCAATTTCTTGTTCGCCGCCGTAATTAAAACAAAAACATACAGTCGTCCCAGTACATTTTTCTGTTATTTTCTCCGCTTTTTCTCCGAGAGAAGTCAAAGTTGGATTTACTTTACCACGAGTTCCGAGAATTAGAAGTCTAACATTATTCTCGGCCATCTTCTTTGCCATCTTCATAATCTTAGTTTCAGCAAGTTTCATAATATAGGAAACTTCTGCTTCTTCCCGTCCCCAGTTTTCCGTGCTAAAAACGTAAAAAGTTAAAAACGGAATATTTGCTTTCGCCGCCGCTGCAACTAGAGTTTCGATAGTTTTTAATCCCCTTTTATGTCCTTCGATTTTGGGCAAACCGTTTTCTTTTGCCCACCGCCGATTCCCATCGGCAATGATTCCTAGGTGGTTAATCATAATTTCATTATCTCGTCAGATTTGTTTTTAAACTCAGCATCAATCTTATCGCTAAACTCTTTAGTGAGTTCGTCAATTTCCTTTTCCGCTCGCTTTTTTACATCTTCACTCATTTCACTTGCAATCTTTACCGCTTTCCTTGCGTCTTCACGGATATTTCGGATTGCGACTTTAGCTTCCTCAACCTTCGCTGAAGCATTTTTAACGATTTCTTTACGACGTTCTTCAGTTAATGTCGGAATTGGAACCCTAATCACGCGTCCATCATCTGCTGGATTTAACCCGAGTGATTGGTCACCCCTAATCGCTTCCGAAATAGATTTAATATTTGTCGGATCAAAAGGCGTAATCACGAGTAAAGTAGCATCTGCGGCAGTGACATTAGCAACTTGATTAAGCGGCATGAATTGTCCATAAGCTTCAACCTTAATCCCGGCTAACATATCTGGATGTGCACGTCCAGTTCGTACTTTTTTCATCTCACTGTTAAAACGTTCAACGACACTCTCCATCTTTTTCTTGTCATCTTTAGTATCGAACATAAAAACTCCTTATTTATATATTTATTATATCAAAAAATAGCCCCGAAGGGCTATTTTTTATTCTGTTACGCCAAGCTCAATACGTTTGAACTGTCGAACTGTGATATTCTCACCAGTTTTTGCAATTGCTTCTTTAATAAATTGCTCAACTGTTTTCGTATCATCTAAAATGTAAGGTTGATTTAAGAGAACCTTATCCGCGAAAGCTTTCTTCATTTGGCCTTCAAGGATTTTTTCCTTCATGTTTTCCGGTCCCTTAAAGTTAGTCTCAAGCTCTTTAATCTTAGCTTTACGTACATCTTCCGGAATATCTTCATCCGAAACATAAAGTGGGTTCATCGAGGCAACTTGCATCGCGATTTGATGGACTAAAGTCTTAAATTCGTCAGTTTTTGCAACGAAAGAAGTTTCACAGTTAACTTCTACGATTGCGCCAAGACGACCATCATGGATGTAAGCATCAATTAAACCTTCACGAGTTTCGCGATCACCGCGCTTCTCAGCCTTCGTTAAACCTTTCTTTCGCATCGCTTCAAGAGCCTTGTCGAAATCGCCATCAGCTTCGACTAATGCTTGCTTCGCGTCAGTCAAACCGACCCCAGAAAGCTCCTTTAATTTTTTGATCTGTTCAATTGTAATTTCAGTTTTAGCCATTTTGCCTCCTAATTATTTTTTACCTTCTTTAATCGCTTCGACGAAATAATTAAGTACCAATTTTGTCGCCTTAATAGAATCGTCGTTGCACGGAATAACGTAATCAATCGGAGTCGGATCAACGTTAGTATCAACCATCGCAACTACTGGAATCTTTAAGCCATTTGCTTCTTTAACCGCATTCTTGTCTTCATTCGCATCAACAACAATAATCATTGCTGGTTGTTCGCTCATTTCCTTAATTCCGCCGTAACGCTCATTTAATAAATCAATCTCTTCTTGGAATCTTTGGACCTCAAGTTTCGAATAACGATTTTCGAGCTCGCCCGACGCCATTCTGCGCTCTAAATCTTTTAATTTTTTGATTTGGCGATTAACTGTCTCGACGTTAGTCAAAGTACCACCAACCCAACGTACCGTGACGTAAGGCATATTAACCGATTCAGCGGCTTCTTTTACGACCTCTTTGACTTGCTTTTTAGTACCAACAAACAAAATCTTTTTACCGTTTTTAGCAACTTCAGTTATTTTCGGTAAAGCCTTCTCAAGACCTTCGACGGTCTTCTCTAAATTAATAATATGTGCATCCTGGCGCTTCGAATGAATATACGGAGCCATCTTCGGGTGCCACCTACTCGTTTTATGCCCAAAATGAGCACCAGCTTCGAGCAGAGCTTTCATATCGACATCTACTGCCATATGATTTCCTTTCCCTTCGTTTTCGGGCCTTTCTATAAGGAAATCTCCCGAAAACTGCTTCATTAAATTAATATATACTTTCATTATACCACACATGCTTGTAAAAATCAAGCATCTCTGGTAGAATTCACCTTAGCGCCTTCATCTACGGAGGTAGTATTATTACAAGGAGGTGGCAAAGATGCCGTTTGAGAATGATGACGCTGTCAAGGTAACTTGCAGCATCCCAGAAAAACGCAGACTACACGACCTAGCGAAAAGGAGGCTTTATCTTTATGGAGAGATAACGGGCTTCGACGACGAAGAAGGTATGACCTCTTTCGCATCCAAGACTGGAGAGCTAGTCGAATTTATACTCGATTATAATCGAGAAGACCGCGGTAAAAGTCCTGAAGAACGGGAGCCGATTAAACTCTTCATTAACTCTCCGGGCGGAAATTTAAATGAAGGTTTTGCGTTGATCGACGCAATCAAGCTTTCGAAAACACCTGTTTATACCATTAACATTGGTCAATGGAGTTCAATGTCATTCCTAATCGGAATCACGGGTCATAAAAGATTCTCTTTCCCGCATTCGACTTTTCTGCTTCATGATGGGTTCTCGGGTGCCCTCGGTTCGTCCAACAAAGTTCAGGACCGAGTCAAATTCGAAGAGCGTTTCGAAAATGAAGTAGTTAAGCCTCACGTGCTTGCTTATAGCAATATGAAAGACGTCGAGTATGACGCTTTAGCACGAGTTGAGTATTATCTTCTCCCGGAAGATGCACTCGAGCGCGGATTTATTGATGAGATTATAACCGACATCGACGCCATTCTCTAGCCCAAAGAGCCGGATCTAAAGTCCGGCTTTTCCTTTACATTTTTTATAATCTCTGATATAATAAGCGCTAATTATGAGTAAAAAAGAATTACATCCTAAAGATTATCGCTATGTCGTTTTTTCTGACGAAGCTGCTGGTTTTTCGTTCTTAACGAAATCTACCGCGAAAAGCGAAGAGACTATTAAGTGGGAAGATGGAAACGAATATCCTTTAGTTAAGGTACAAATTTCCTCCAAGAGCCACCCATTCTTTACCGGTGAAGAAAAAATCATCGATACTGAAGGTCGTGTCGACCGCTTTAAAGCTCGTGCCGCTAAAGCGAAAAAACTTAAAGAGGCTCTTGAGAATAAAGCTAAAAAAGCTGCTAAAGAAGCCAAAAAGCGCGAAGAAGCTAAAAAATAATCTTTGTAAAAATAAAAATGGACGCTTAACCGGCGTCCATTTTTTGTAGAGTACGATTATTGTAAAACTATTTCTTAGAGGTCCTTTTGTTCTTGATAATAAATACTATACCTGTGATACCAAACGTAAAGAATATGATAAGACCAGTGGCTAGATAATCTGATTTAGAAATATTCAATGATTTAAAGAGTCCACCAGTATTAGGTACTCTGACCGGATCATACACAAAAACATCATCATACGTCTTATAAATTAATTCTCCGTTCACATCATATGCTCCGACTGAAACTGTGTATTTGCCAGCTGGAATTTTATTTTTTGCAAATGGCAATTCAACTTTTTTAGTTGGTTTTTCTACGATAATATCCGATAATACCGAAACTAGATTTCCATGATCGTCATAAACGTTAATTACAAAATGATCTAAATCGGCGCTGTCATTGTCATAGTTTAAAATAGTCTCAATTTTGCCTGCGTCATCTTCTTCGGTTTCTGCGCTCACTGGAACATACGAAAACTTAATACTGTCCTCATCTACGATTCCACCTCCATTGTTTCCTCGTATACGAACCGTATATTCACCATATCCATAAATTGTCTCGGAAAGATCTAAGTTAACCGAATCGTTCCCCGCTGCTTGATCAGGGCTAGCTGAGAATAAGGTATAAACCTGAGGAGTACCCGATGGCATTTCCTTTTCCATTGTTACTATTACGTCGTTTGTCTTTGAATAGTCAAAGGTGATTGTCTGATTTGGATTGACAAAAATTAACCCGCTAGAGGGGCTGTCAATATTAACATCTGGCGAGCTAGACAAGACTCTCACCACGATGGTGTCTACTACGCTCGAAGCTGCCAAAGCTTCCGGGTTCGGCAAGACGGCTGCAAAAATAGTCATTGCAGCCACCAAAGCTAACCCGAGAAATCCGAGCACTTTTTTGGGTGTTTTCTTCATACTCTACACTCTCTTTTTTTATGTTTAATTTTTTATTTTGGTTTTGTAAAGATCCGCTCGCAACGGATACCGAACTAAACAGCTAGCCTAGATCGGCGCTCTTTACGCTTCCTAACCGTGATTATAATCCATATGGTTAAAAATGTCAAGAGTATTATGATAGTTACTATTACAAACAGAGGTAAACGCACCATAATTTTTACAGTTGTCTCAGTCTCCTCTCCTACTGAAACTGTAAAAATAGCTCTGTAAATTCCAAATCCAGGAGTTTCTTCCCAGACATTACTCAGTACCAACTCCGCTTCCGGGATTACCGAAATTCGTCCAGTATTAATAGGCGTCTCGTAAGAACCAAAGCCAATAATCGGGTCAACTTTTAGAACGCCTTTTGCGCTAAAATCAACATTACCGGTATTTTTTACCTTTACGCTTCCGAAAATCTTCCCATCTTCTTCTCCAATTTTCAAATCCGAAAATTCACTCGCGATAATCGATTCCCCCTCGGTAGAACGTCCATATATAATCATACCTAAACTTGGTTCAGTGCTGACTCCACTTACAGTTGTCACAGTATTCAAGGCATGTGCAAAGATTACCGCGTATTGTCCACCGCTCGGTATACTATTAGGGGTAGTGATCTTATAGGTAATTTCAAGCGATTCATGAGGCTCGATTGCAAAAGTTGGTCTTTCTACATAATTACCACTGCTATCTTTTAAAGTAATCCAACGTGACATTTGGGTATAGTTATTTTCATTTGTAAAACCTAATTTGTATGATTCTTCTTCATCCGAGTAAACATAGGAATACGGTGCTGCATAAACCTCAATCCGCATAACATCGTCACCATCGTTATTAACTTTAAAAACATTCTTATAGGTTTCTCCAGAAGCAATTTGTAAGATTTTACTAACTGGCTCGAGACTAATACTAGTTCCACCCGTGGTCGTTTCAGCCGTTTCTTCGGTCGCCTCTTCTTCGTCAGCACGCACACTAACAGGCATAAAACTTAATCCAAAAACCAATGTTATTAGAGCAACAATCCACCATCTGGAAATATTTTTCTTCATTTACCTCCTTTGTTTACTCTATTATAGCATAGGATAACCGTTTCGAAATAAAAAACTTCAAAATCCCAAAAATATGTTATAATAGCAACATGCGCCTGTGGTGGAATTGGTAGACACGCTACCTTGAGGTGGTAGTGGCCAGATTCACGGCTGTGCTAGTTCGAGTCTAGTCAGGCGCACCATTACAGAACATAACCAATAAACCCCAGAGGTTTATTTTTTAATATCTTGGTGGTAGTTCGGTTTGATAAACTGTTTCAAATTTTCCTGAATTAGTTACATCAGCTTCTAACTCACCCCAAAGATAGAGTGAAGTATCATAATTAATAATTTCAGCTGGTTCGTAAGAACTTGCTCCGGTGGCGGCGCCATAAGTACGTTTTGCAAATAATTTATCTGCAATGACGGTACCGTTAATAGTTAACCGTCTTGAACGTTCTTTACTATTTATATCTTCATCGCCATCACAAGTATCGACAACGCCATCAGCAATTAAAACTGCATCAACTCTCTCTACATTACAGGCGATACCGATATCCGACTTGGAATAAATGATAATCTTAGGTACACCTGCCAATAACGAATAAGTAGTGTCTAAAACTTTCAAATCATCGCTAATAGTAAATTTGCCATCACATCTATATATATGGGTCTTTTTTTCGTCAAACGAAGGAGCGCTACTTAGTGTGCAGACTCCATTATGTAATTCGTACCTAGATGAATCTTCGTCGGCAAATCTATCCAATAATGCTTCTTTGTCGGTTGGGGCACTCATCGATCCGCTGGTCCCGCCAGGATTCATTGCTCCACATTTATAATTTGGCATAGTCAGCGGGCTAAGAATGCAAATTTGGTTAATATTGCTACCGCTATAGCTTCCATTAAGACCATTAAAAGTACGGCCAGTGTCGCCGGCTAATCCGTCCGAAGCACCACTGGCTATATTTACTAAACCATTAGCTACTATGTTTTGCTCAACCCAAGAGCCGAATACAATATGCTGTCTGTTCGTAGCGTTATAATCATTTAAATGATCTTTTACTACATGTTTTACAGCATTAGAAACTACAATATCCCCAGCAGTAAACAAACCTGAACCCCAAATCTGGATACTGGGTTTTTTGGCAATCTTCTTACAACTTGGGCTTGAAACATACCAAGTTTCGCTACCGGATGAGTTCATCATTTTATCGCTTCCGCTACTAGCCGGATACACAGCAACTGCCACACAATAATACGTCCCAGCTGGCGCATCATAGACATTTACGGTAGTCGCATGGCTACCGAGTATTGAAGACAGTTCTTTTTCTTCACCATTTAAATTTTCGCTTGCGTTAAGGGTTAAGTTCGTGCGATCTATTATATTGTCACAAGTTCTTCCGATTGCGGCGCAGATATCATCTCCTGACACCTCCTTTCCGTCTGTTCCGGTATCGTTTGAACTAGAAAGATAAGACACCACTTTAATACTAGCGTGATTCACTTTTGTAGCATAAGTCTTATTTACTTCATTATTTTTCCTTTTATTGACCTTCACTTTTCCATTGATACTAATATTTACTGTCTCGCCAGCAAAAACCATTATATCTCCCAAGTTAATACTAGCAGTATTAATAAAGTTATATGGCACTTTGATATTTGCACAAACTTTTGACAAAAAGCTTTCTGTATTATCCACTGCCATCGATTCACATAATTCATATGTTGCCGCCAAGTTTAATTTATTGTCGTAAGCGTCTTCATACTGTGGTGAGGTTGTAGAGATAAATTTCGCTTTATCATGTCCAGTGAAAGGAGTAGTAATATTTGCCGTTCCACTCGTGGTTCCTCCAGACCCCCCAGATAAACTAATAGAACCACTGCCTCTCTTGAAAGCTTTTCCTACGCTCCAACTAACATTTTCTTCTTCCCCGTCCGCATAAATATCATGTGTAAACTTAATAGCGGTTTTGCCAGTATCTACATATATATTGCTGGATTCTTTAGAAGTTTGCTCACTGACTATTCCGGTATTAGCTACTACCGATCCGTTTACAGACACCTTAGAAGAAGCATAATAATCTGATTCAACCATCGAACTACAGAAGGTTACAATATTCTCGGCTTTTTCTCCAGATAACTCTATGATTTCATTAAGTAAATCATAATATGTATAATCTTTCCCTTCGACTTTATCGCCCATGAAAGTCTTTTTCATACGATCTTCGTCCGATGTGCCAGATACTGTATGGTTTGTAATCCCGGACTTATATATGGAAGTAGCCTCAGAAGTATAAGTAAACCTGCTTTTATATGGAACGACGGCACTCTTTTCCGGAACGAAATTTTTTATTTGCAAAGAGCCATCATTCCTTTGATTACCGACTATTATCACATATTCATCATCAGAACAATCTGGCAAAGTATAACTGCCATCTGGATGCCATCTTTTTTCTTTGATTATTGTTTGATACACTTCTTGGGTAACTTTAATCCATCTCGGACAACGATCGATTGTATAACAATTGAAATACGAGTCGTTGTTAGGATTGCCAGATCCTGACGTTGATCCGTTGCCGCCACCAGTTCCCCATTCGGCGCCATCAGCAAAAACTAAACTATTAATAGCTAAAATGCTTAAGAGCGATATCATGATTATTGGAATAAACTTATAACGCATTCTCATAGCCCCTCCTCTAACGATTCTAATTCATCTTTATACATCGTCTTTATCATTGACCAATCCTCGTATTCTAATTCCATGTCGTCTGATAGGTTCACTAATTCAATTAGAGTCTCTTTATATTCATCTTCTTTACCAAGATCTCTATAAGTAACTAAAAGTGCAGATAAAATTCGATATCGATGTTTATCATCAAGATTATTGTTTAACAAATCTTTCAAAACCGAGACTTCTTTTTCTTCTTCACCATATAATGAAGATAACATAATTGCGGCTTGCGTTAACTTATCTTGGTCTTTAGATTTTTCTATAATATTTTCTAATTTGCTTTCTACTTCTTCAATATCTATATCTGATTCTCTATGGGTTAAATAACTAACTGACTGCTCAGTTAACGATTCCAATTCTGCTTCAGCCTCATTAATTTCCGCGGCATTTTTATTCAAGACATTGATGATTACACCAACAACCAATCCAATTATTATAATTCCGAGAACAATCAAAGAAATAGTTAAGCCAGTACTCCCTTTCTTGATTTTCTTTGTATTTATCTTCATACCACCAAACTACCTTTCTAGTATCTTGGTGCTAATTCAGTTTGGTAGACGGATTCGAGCTTCCCAGAACCAGTCAAATCGGCTCTCGGAGCACCCCAAAGATAAAGTGAAGTGTCATAATTAATTATTTCGGCTGCCTCATAAGAACTCTCTCCGGTAGCAGCACCATAAGTTCGCCACGCATATAATTTGTCAGTAATAACAGTTCCGTTAATCGTTAAACGATTTGATGCTATTTGATAATTCGAAGCTTCCCCGGCTTTTGGAACTTCAGAACAAGTATAAACTCCGCTATCCGCAATCAAGACCGCATCAATTCTATTTACTCTACATGAAATTTTGATATTCTTTGCATAAACAATGATTTTTGGTATTTCAGTTAGTTTGGAATAATTTTCTGTAAACGCTATTATGTCATCTCCTATACTAAGATCGCCATTACATTTGTACACATGAGTTTTTACATCATCAGGACCTAGAGATGGCGCACCGTTTAACGTACATGTATTATGTAATTCGAAATCTTCGCTACTATCATTGGTCGTAAACCTCGCTATAAGAGCCGATTTGTCATTTGGCGAACCCATCGAATTAGTACTACCCCCAGGCCCCATCGCGGTAGAACATTTACTATTGGGCATAGTAAGGGGACTTAATATACAAAGTTGATTGATATTATTGCTGAAGCTCCCATTGCTTGTCCCATTATAAGTACGAGCAGTCTTTCCCGCTAATCCATCCGAAGCTCCGCTAGCCATGCTTACTAAACCATTAGTCACTATGTTTTGTTCAACCCAAGAACCAAATGTAATATTTTGTTTACTAGTGGTGTTATAATCCCAGTAACCATTCACTATGCGTTTTTCTGCATAAGGAGTAGTAACGCTACCATTTGAGAACATACCCGATCCCCAAACCTGTAGATTAGGTTTTTTGGCAATCTTAACGCAAGACGGTGCCGAAACATACCAAGAATCACTACCAGTTGTTTCCATCATTGTGTCAATGCCACTACTGGCCGGATAGACAGCTAATACCACGCAATAGTAATTACCTGCCGGTAAATCGTAAACATTGTATGATGTTGAATTGCTTATTTCTGTGGTTGCGCCCTCTTTTTCGTTGGTGGAATTTAATGTTAAGCCAGTTTTATAGACTAATTGATGACAATAACCACTAATAGACCCTTCTATCACATCGCAGATATTGCTACTTTTTACGTTAGTTTTCTCGTTGCCATGATCAGTTCTAGACGCGTAGCTGATGATCTTTATTTTCGCACCAGATACTTTAGTTGCGTAATCGCCTTTTGTAACTTCATTAGTCCTAGTTCCTACATGTACGGCCAGTGAAGAGAATGAAGTTGTTTCGCCAGCATAGACAACACTGTCTTTTATCTCTATACTAGCGGTATTGTTAAAGTTATATGGTACTAATACATCAGCTCGGCCAAAACGAGAAGTTCCAGATGCATTTCCTAAGACGTAAGTATTGGCATGAGTACAAGTACTTTTACCGCTATTACATTCCCAATTATGCGTTTGGCTAGTTACGGATGCAGTAGTCGGGAAATAAGTATACCCTTTTTCTTTTAGAGTCTTTCCGACTTTACTTTTTTCTATGGTGTATGAATCTTTCATTATTTTACCATTGGCGTCACCAATATCGTAAGTACTTTTATTGTCTTCAGGAGTTCTAAAACCTGAAGCAATAATTTCAAGTTCACTTGTCCAATCGTAAAAATCTTTCAATGGTCGATATGAGTTATTAGTAGTGCCACCGCTCCCAAGTGTACTGTCATGTTTGCCATGTAGTCCATCGAACGTATTAGAAGCGTCTAATGCCTCAGTTACTGGTGTATTTGCTACCATTTGTGCGCCTGGATAATAACAATGGCGCCATTTTGTTTTATCACCAGGCTTTGCATAGACGCTACTTTCCCAATCAGTCCCAGTTGTAGAATTTTTTACTTTTGAAACTACCCACGATGTTCCCGAAACTCTAGTAGGATTATAATTTGCGGGTTCAAATCCTCTACATTCGGCGGGCCCTGTTATTTTCCCTCTTTCTACTTCTATTTTTGAACAAACAGTTGTTATTGCTTTACCGTTGACAGAAAAAGTTTCACAAAAATCATAAGTCCCAGCTTCTAAAAAAGTAATCTCATAATAATCTCGCGACACATACCATCTAGTTCCATCGGTTTTTTTGCGGCTGCTACTACTACCAGTTCCCTTCGCAATATACTCAGGCTTCCCAGTTCTTGTTTCAGTTATATCGGCTGTTCCAGTCTGTGAAGACCCGAATGTCCCCCAAGAATACTTAGACTGCGAAGAAGATATCATGTAATAAATAGTACTATTAGTATTCTGATTAAAACCATTTTTCTTGCCTCCCTCCGGCATTTTTACGGTTCTTGTTACTCCCCAAGAAACTCCACTTTTAGAGTGATCAGCGTAAGAATTATGAGAGAAAGTTACACTCACCTTTTCACCAACCTCTACCGTACGATCCTCTGACCTAGTAGTCTTCGCGTCTTTTACAATACCAGTCGAAACAGCCCCACTTCCATCTGCCGGGGCAGTCTTTGTAGAACGATTTGAAACATTTGATTCTGCGTAGTAGGTAACTGTTGTTGGATCCTCTGCGCAAAACCATGATAGATCACTATTCTTGTTCCATCCTTTAGTAAAAATATCTGGCCATAATTTCTGGGCCTTTTTATATTCTTCTCCGACTTTTTTAAACATCTCGTCTCTTTTAGTATTGCCAGAGTAATAATTCATTCCTCCGCCCCAATATGTTGAGTCAAACGTAGTGCTATCGTTCCCAGCCATACCAATCACGCCGACTTGATCCCCTTTTGAATAAGTATCTCCACCTGAATATGTCCCAGCTTTCCCTGCGACCATAGCATAACGCCAATACCCCCCTGCAGACGCGCACCCAGTGATAGTTGTACCTTTAGCATAAGATGAGTTCTTTCCACGAATTGTTACACTATTGCTGGTAGTCTTGTAATAACGCCATTCCGCACCAACGCAAGTATCTAGCGTCCATGCAGGATAACTAGCATTTGCTGCCTTACAACCATCTAAACTGTCACTGCCACCCCCATCACCTCCCTCGTTGCCTCCTTCAGCGAATACCGGCGATACTATTAAACAAACCCCAAAAAGAACTACTAAAGTAATTATTTTTATAATTATTTTTTTACTCAATTGATTCTCCTCCATTAAAACGTTCTGCATATTCATTCCAATATTTTTGATTGTATTCTTTTGCTTTTAGTTCATCGCCAGTTTCGCTATAAACATATTCATAAGTTAAATACACCTCCATTTTATCAGTAGGGGTAAGCTCCTCATTTAATATTTTATCTAACAATCCTATTGCCTCTGCGGATTTACCAACGTCACATAAAAATTTAGCTTTTTGTAATTGTATTCCCACTAAGAATTCAGTATCTTTATATTCCTCAATTTTTCTATCAAAAAACGCTATTGCCTCATCTTCGCTTTCGGCGCTATCTGCTTCTTCTCTAAGTTCACTCAAAAAACTCACCTTATCTTCAGGAATGATAAGACTTGATTGTTCGGGTGCTGATTCATCCTTCTTAAAAACAAGTATTAATCCTACAGCTAAGCCGATCATTAATACGATAAGAATAATTAAAGAAATAATTAATCCTTTATTTCCTTTCTTAGTTTTTACCTCACCAACTTCCATACAACCATATTACCATAACCAAAATCAATTTTCAATGTATCTTAGTATATTTTATGGCGTTTTGTTCTTAGTCGTTTTAGTTACTGCCCAAGAGTTTATATCGCTAAATCGGTCAAGCGCGGTTACGATTCGAACATCATTGCCAAACGTCTGTACATTTTTATTATAATAATAGGTTAGATTTGGTTGGTATAAGCCAATTGCTGGGACATCGTCAACCCAATAACTTAAAAATGACTCATATTTCTTAATTCTTAAATCATTATCAAGTGTATCGCGTGCTCCGAGCAACAAATCATCAACTAAAGCATTACGATAATTTGATAAATTAAGTCCAGTTGCTGAAGCTTGCGAAGAATGATAATACGGCAACAAATCCGGATCAGAACCAAGTTCAATTTCATAAATCAAAATATCATAATTTCGTTTTGCAATTATATTTGACACGAAATCCTGGTCTTCTTCATAAACTGTTGTTGTTGCATTAATTCCGAGTTCCTTTAACTCTCGTTCTAATTCTTCCGAGACTTTCGGCAAAAATCCTGAATTTACTGTTACGATATTTAGACTAATCTCCTCTCCGTCAGCGATTTCTGATATTCTTGTTTTTGCAGCTTCAAAATCTTCTTCTGGTATTGATGGATAATCACTTAACTTAATTTGTGATTTAAGTAGCGGATAATTTAAAGCTGTAGTTTCCGGTGCCATTGCTCTTAAATTCTCTCGGCTGATTCCTCTTCTAATGGCTCGTCTTAAACCTAGATTCTTAGTAACACCTTTTGTCGTATTAAAGAAAATAAATGCACCCGAACTAAGGTTAGAGTTTTTTCTTAAAAACGTTGTGCCGATTTTATCTTTATCAATTTCCGAAAGCTCCGCTGTTGCCGTCACTGCGCCCGAATTAAGCGCATTAATTACTTTGTCTTTAGTCGGATAGGTATGAACCGAAAAACCGCTGAGTAGAGTTTTTCCTTTGTAAAAATACGGGTTCGACGTGAGATAATAAATTCTCTCTTCTGCTGATGCTCCAGATTGCATAGCATTAAAAGTAAATGCGCCCGATGTAATCGGAGATTTCGAAAAACTATGTTCAACTAAAGTTTTCGGGTCAGCGTCACCTAAAATATGTTTCGGCAAGACCGGAAAATTCAATGCCGAAATAAAATCTGCGTATGCTGACGGCAAAGTAAATATAATACTGCCACTTTCACTCTCGGAAACTTCTACTCCTTTCAAATTACTTTCGTAAACTGAATTAACTGCCGGATTTTTAATTAAACCAATCGTAAAAAGAACATCTTCGTTCGTTAAAGCTTCTCCATCCGACCATTTTAAATCTTTCCGTAATTTTACTTTCCAGATTTTCCCATCCTCGCTTGGCGAAATAGATTCTGCTAAACCAATTCCAGCATGTCCAGAGTAATCATTCATTGAAATAGTCGCGAACATTAAACGACTCAAAACTTTTTCGCTATTCGTAGTTGCGAATAACGGATTCATCGAATTAACTTCGCCGACTGTCGCTTCTGTATAGATTCCGCCCGTAGTAAAGGCATTATCCGCATAAGAATCACCAAACCAAAACGCTTGCGTCGCCGCAAGCATCACTAGAGCTAATACTAAAAGCACCCATTCTAGAATCAAAAGCCGCACGTTTTCAATATGCGAAAAACGATCAATCAAATTTTCTTTTATATGCTCCTTGCCTTCTTCGCCGGCCTTAAGGGACACTCGAGAAAATTTGTTGAAGATTTTTTGCCCACGCTTTTTGAAGAAATTTGCCATATTATACTGGTAAAATTAATAATCCTAAAATTGATAAAATAAATACAACTACAAAAAATATCGTAGTTACAAACAAAGATTTTTCAAGCCCACGCCTAGTCGTGTATAATTCGCCGGAACTTCCCGAACCAGCCCCAAGAGACGCTCCTCGTTGTTGCAAAAGAATCAAAATAATTGCGAGAATCGCAGAGATAAAAGTCAATGTTTCTAAAAAACTTCCTAGTGACATAAAATAACTCCTACCTCTACTTTAACATACTTTTTCTTTTCAGTAAAGAATGGTAGGTGATTGCAAACCGGTGCGACTCCTCATCGATTCGCGCAACTAAACGCGAGACATGTGAAGATTTTGGTAACTCTATAATCTCTGATTTAACTACTAGACAAACTTTTGCAGACCTTGAATGGTCGCCCGATTTATCGCGCCCGATTACTGGAATTCCAAACGGCTCAACCAGGGGCAAAACTGCATTAACCTGAGTCTTTCCGCCGTCTAAAATAATTAAATCCGGAAGTTCCCATTCTTTATGTTTAAGTCGTCTCGTAATTATTTCCTGCATGCTTTTTAAATCATCATTGGTTGAGGTTCTAATCTTAAATTTCCGATATTCACTTCGCGCTGCCGCTCCGTTCAAAAACACCACCATACTTCCAACTGTATCTTTTCCAGATTGGTGTGAAATGTCGTAACCCTCGATTCTTCTCGGCGGTTTCGGCAGCCCCAGTAACTCTTTCAGCTCCTCTAAGGCCTTATCCGACGAAATATCTAAAAATTCCTTATCCGAAAATACAATTCGTTTTTTTAATTCTCTCAGCCCGAACAATTGATCACGTGCCTCAGCAGCGAGTTCATAATTCCCGACCTTCGCTTCTTCTTTCATTGTTTTTTCAAGTTCTTTTAACAACTTTTCGCGGTCACCTTCGAGATACCGAATTAACTTTCTTAGATTTCGTTTGTAATCCTTCGCCGTTGTTTTTTTAATCTCAATTCCCGGCGTTAGTCCGAGATCAGTATTCAAAGTCTTTTTTCCAGAATACGGTTTATCATAATACGGAAAAACGTGTCTTAGGATTCTTAATGCTCTTTCGACCGTCGTTTTGCCATAAAACGGACCGACATAAGTCGCTTTATCATCCATCGGCGTCCGCGTAAACGAAATATATGGCACTTCTTCATTCATCGAAATTCGGACATAAGAAACCGTCTTATCGTCTCGTAGTAAAATGTTCCATTTCGGCATATATCGCTTAATCATTTCCGCTTCCAAAAACAATGCATCCATTTCCGTATCAACGACAATCCAATCCGTATCATAAATTTCCGCAACTAATGCTTCAGTCTTCGGGTCCTTTTTCGACTTCTGAAAATACTGCCGGACCCGATTTTTTAAAACCGCTGCCTTCCCGACATAAATAATCTCTCCCGAAGCATTTTTATGAAAATAAACTCCCGGGTCCACCGGGAGTTTACTAAGTTTTTGTTTTAACGCCTCATTCATCTTCTAATTATAGCACACTTCACCTAAAAAGTCAAGTTTGCCTCTATTCTTCGACTTCTTCCTCTTCTTCAACAACTTCTGTATCCTCATCAAGTTCGTCGTAGCCCATCATACCCTGCATCAAGGTTTCTAAATCGGTATATTCGGTAGGCTCCGAAACATTAATATTTGTCGGATAAGTGAACGAAAGGTCGACTGTAAAGACATATTTTTGGTCTTCACTCAAAGCCTTCGTGTAAAGTCTCGAGAAAGTATTGTCTGAATTAACTTCGACGTAGATTGCCGGTAACTGTCCAACTGCGCTTACTACATCATCCGTCGTGATTGTTGTACCTTCTTCTGAACCTAAGCATTCATTTACCATATCAACTAAGGATGTGTTTTGGATAGAGTTTACAAAGCTGACGAATTTCTCTTCATCAACCGTTACTTGGCGCAATTGATTTAATTTACTATTAACCGGAATATTTTCCGTTGCCGAACCAATAAATGGATTTTTGTTATAGAATTCTGCCAAACTATTACTGTTGGCATTCATGTCTTTCGCTGCATTAATCAAACAGCTCACGTCGCTATCAACCGAAATGCTCCCAGACATTTGGTCAGCCGTCGACATTGCGATTCTAATCCATTGCCCGTTGATCATTTCTATGACGCCATCTAGTATGCTCGTCAAATCATCCGAGACTAAACTGCTTTCCTCTTCAGTGACCGTTTCGGTATCGACTAAACAATTAGTTTCACCACTTTCGTCATCAATACAATTAGTTTCGTCTAATAATTGTTCGTTCTCAAGTACGATTTGGTCCTTTTTCTCTACCTTGAGGTAAAGATCTTGGCTATCCGCATAGATTTCACTAACTTTAAATGACATTTCGCTCGCATCAGCCATCACTAAGTCGACTTCGGCGGTCGAAGCATTAATCATCGAACCAGTTTTTAGTTGTGAATCTAAGGTAATAGTCGCTTTTGAGATTTGCGATGTAGTGTCGTTAGTTAAAACCTCAATCGTGCCATTAATCCCTAAATTAGCTGGAACGTCTCCATTCATTAATTTTTCTACAGCGGCAGAAACTGGATCTTTTGCCGTATTCATCATCATCAAAATTGCTGCAACCCCACAACCCACGGCGATGAATAGACAAATTACTAAACCGACAATTAAACTAGTTTTCTTTTTCTTCGGCCCTACTGCTGTTGTTTCAGCCGCTTTTTCCATCGGTCTTCCTTCTGGATCAAGCGAATTAACCATCACGCTTTCTTGTACCAACTCTTCCGCTAACGGCTTTAATTCCGGTTCCGGTATCGGTTCCGGCGTTGGTACCGGTTCAACCGGATTAACACTAACCGGTTTTTCTTGTACCGGTTCTTGGTGTATCTCCTCTATTGGCTCTGATGGATTAGCATCGAGCGGACTTGGATTGAGAGGGTTCGGCGTTCCTCCCGAATTTTCATTCATAAAAAACTCCTTCTTTTTTAATGCTTATGCCTATTTTAGCATAAGTTTTATAAAAATGATATATAATTATTTTATGGATGATTTTATTATTTCAAATATCAAAGCAAGACAAGTTTTAGATTCGCGTGGTAATCCGACTGTTGAAGCCGAAGTTCTTCTTGAAAACGGTGGGTTTGGACGGGCTATTGTTCCTTCCGGCGCTTCGACCGGTTCTGGCGAAGCCTTAGAGCTTCGTGACGGAGACAAAACCAAATATGGCGGTAAAGGCGTCTTAAAAGCCGTCTGGAATGTCAATTCGAAGATAAAAGACGTGCTTGTAGGTAATTCCTCAAACCAAAAACTGGTCGACCAAATGATGCTTGAATTAGATGGTACTAAAAACAAATCATCCCTCGGTGCAAATGCGATTCTTGCAGTTTCGCTCGCAAACGCGAAAGCAAACGCAAAAGCTTTAAGGATGCCATTTTATGAATATGTAGCTGAACTTGCCGGGACAACTGACGAAATGTCAATTCCAATGCCAATGATGAATGTGATGAATGGTGGTGAACATGCTTCTTGGGCAACTGATTTTCAAGAATACATGATTATTCCGAAAGGCGCTGGAAATATTGCTGAGGCTGTGCGCTATGGCGCAGAAGTTTTCCATGCTCTAAAAGATGTGTTAAAAGAACGTGATTATCCAACAACTGTTGGCGACGAAGGTGGTTATGCCCCGAAAGTAAGAGACGGTAATAATGAACCACTTGAATGCATTAAGCTTGCCGTTGAAAAAACGGGCCTTAAATTTGGTGAAGATATTGCAATCGCGATGGATATTGCTGCGAGTGAATTTTATGACAAAGATCATTATGTTCTAAAAACTAATGGCGATTGGAAATCTGCTGACGATTTAATAAACTGGTATGATTGGATTGTCGAAAATTATCCAGTAACCTCAATCGAGGATGGCCTCGCTGAAGATGATTGGGAGAACTGGCGCAAAATGACTGATAGATTGGGTAAAACTACACAGCTCGTTGGAGACGATTTGTTTGTTACTAACGTTGAACTTCTCGAAAAAGGTATCCGAGAAGGCGTTGCAAATGCAATTCTTATTAAACCGAACCAAATCGGCACTCTTTCTGAAACTATTGATGCTGTTTTAATGGCAAAAGGTGCTGGTTACAAAACCGTCATGTCCCATCGTTCCGGTGAAACTGAAGATGTTTCTATCGCGCATCTTGCCGTCGGGCTTGGCACTGGTCAAATTAAAACCGGTTCCCTCTCCCGTTCTGAGCGTATTGCGAAATACAATGAATTGATGCGAATTGCTGAAAGTAATTCTAGGCTTGGCCTAGCGCACTAGCTTCTTTAAAACCATCGTAAAAGTTTTCGGAAATTTTTGGATGTCCAATTTTGTTCGCTGCTTTAACTACTTCCGCGACATCGTTAGTTACTTTAAAAATCTTCGTATCAGCTGGCGAAACCATTTTCATTTCAATCATCTTTTTAGTAATCTTATCGAAATTTTTCCAATAATCCGTGCCAATTAGGAAGACCGGCATTTTCGGCATTTTGTTTTCTTGCATTAAACATAATATTTCTGCAATCTCATCCATCGTTCCAAACCCACCCGGGAAAAAGACGAATACTTTAGCAGCCATCGCGAGTGAAACCTTGCGCGCAAAGAAATATTCAAATGTAATACAATCGGTTAAATACGGATTTGGTTGTTGTTCGTGACGAAGTGTAATGTTAAGACCAATCGATCGTCCGCCGATTTCGTAAGCTCCGTGGTTTGCCGCCTCCATAATCCCAGGACCACCACCGGTAATTACAGCATGCCCATTTTCAGCTAGTAACCCACCTAGTTTATAAGCCAGTTTACAGTATTTATTATCCTGCGGTAATCTCGCTGAGCCGAAAACAGTTACACCTTGCGGGAACGAACGGATAATTTGAAGCCCCATCGTCAAATCCTTAGCATAGGCATTTGCGCGCTCCAAATCTTCAATTGATAATTTTTTTAATAATTCACTATACGGACCTTCCATGTTTCTCCTTTAAACTTTTTGAATTGGCATCGGATGAAGTTTAACATTGCCGTCGATAATACCCTTATTGGCTCCGAATTTCATCACCACCGAAATTGAATTAGCCGACGCGAAAATGAGCGATTCTTTAAAACTATGTCCATCAGCGATGTGCGCTAAGAACCCAGAGCCGAAAGCATCTCCCGCTCCAGTCGTATCTTTCGCCTGGACGCTCTCATACAACCCGAAACGATAAGTTTCTTCCCCATTCGTCGCAATGCCACCCATTGCTCCGTCCGTAATAATAACGGTTTTGGCGTAATCTTTTAAATGATAAAGTAGTTCAGTTAAAGTCGTACCCGGAACTAGCTGCGAGGCTTCATGTTTATTAACGATCAAGGTATCAACATACTTAAATAGTTTCATTAATTTTTCTTTTTGGGCTAATTCTTTCACGCCCGGATTAAACATGACTTTTGTTCCGATTTGATTAGCTTTTTTAAAGAATCGTTCCAAAGTCTCGAGATCTCCACGTAAAGTCGAGGTATACATATAATCAGGTTGAATTAAATCTAAATCTTTTTCCGACAGGTTGCCGAATTGTTGCGAGGCCCCACGGTAAGTTAAAATCGTTCTTTCTCCACTTTTAGTATCTAGTAAGATTACAGAAGTGCCAGTTAATTTCCTGCTAATAAAATTAACATAACTACTATCAATACCTTCGGTATCTAGAGTCTTAACAATCAATCCGCCGCCTGGATCGTGTGAAATATTACCAATAAAAACTACTTCATGTCCATGTCTCGCAAAAGTAATTGCCGAATTAATTCCCGCTCCGCCGACTTCGTACGAAATTCTATCGATATCAACTTTCGTACCGATTAAAACTTTTCCGAGAATCGCATCATGCCCGATTTCGGTCGGAACTAAATCGTCGTGATCGATTAAATAAATATCTTGTAAGGCTGAGCCTAAAGAAACCATTCTTGCCATTATAATACTACTCCATTTTTATCAATTTCTGCTACTAGTTCTTGGAATGCCTCGGCTGGGTTTTCAGCCCTAGCAATTGCCGAACCAACATTAATCACATCAAGATCGGCATGCGCGAGTGCCCGAATATTCGACATATTTGCCCCACCATCCCAACCAATTTCTACTTCCGGTTTCATGTTCCGGATCAAAGGAATTTTTTCCATTTGCATCATATCGGCTTGACTACCCTGAACTCCAATCTGCCCAGCAAAAACTAATACATGGTCTACGACATCGATATAATGCTTTACATATCCCGGGAAGGTAGTCGGAAGTAATGCTACTCCGGTTCTAATTCCGGCTTCTTTTAAAGCTTTCAAACTTGGCATTAAATCTTCGCTCGCCTCAGCGTGTAAAATACAAAGTGCAGGATTAAGTTTTAAAATCGTGTCTAAATGTTCAGACGGGCGAGTGGCCATCAAATGTATATCTGCAGTCCAATTCTTTGGCCACCAAATATTAGTCACATCGAGCGTCGCAGTTGGCGTAAAAATCCCATCAGTAATATCAATTTGAACTCGGCGCGTAAAAGTATTAATCCTTTCGACTTGCGCCCGAAAATCTTGTTTATTGTCCGTCAGAATCGTTGGTACAATCGATACGGTTCTAATCATAATCCTCCCTTTCATCTAGACGATTAATACGTCTTACTCGACGTTCTAAACTCGTGAAGTCAGTTTGTAAAAATACATCCACGATTTTTCTCATTTTTTCTTCATCCATAAAATGCGCTGACAAACACAAAACATTTGCATCGTCATGTTCACGCGCTAATTTAGCCGATTCTTCCGAATCGCAATGCGCTGCTCGAACACCTTTAAAACGGTTTGCTTGCATCGTCACTCCATGTGCTGAATCGCAAATCAAAATTCCACGACTGCCATGATTTTCACGCACATTCCTTGCTACCGTAATTGCTGGATCGTTAAAATCATCACCTTCGTGATAAGAATACGCTCCAACATCTACGACTCCTTGGTCGGAACTAGTTAAATACTTTAATAATTGATTTTTCCTTTCAAACCCACGATAATCAGCGCCAATATATATCGTCATTAATTCTCCTTCCCAAAATCGACTGCAAGTTCAACCAACCGGTTCGAATAGCCCCACTCATTATCATACCAAGCCACCACTTTTACCATATTCCCCGCAACAACGTCGATTAACGGCAAATCAACGATACAAGAATGTGGATCGCCGATGAAATCGGACGAAACTAATTCTTCTTCAGTTACGCCAATAATGCCTTCATAATATGGCTCTTTAGCAACTTTTTTAAAGAGATTTACTAATTCTTCTTTAGTCGTATCGCGTTTTAAAATCGCCGTGATATCAGAAAGTGAAACAACTGGTGTTGGAACACGTACCGAGAGCCCGTTAAATTTACCTTCAATACTCGGAATTGTTAATCCAGTTGCCTTTGCCGCCCCAGTTGTAGTCGGTACAATGTTTTCTGCTGCGCTTCTTGCTTCGCGGAGGTCTTTTGCTGGCGCATCAAGAATTCTTTGTGACCCGGTGTAGGAGTGTACCGTCGTCATCATCGCTTTTTCAATCCCAAATTCATCCTCTAAAACTTTCATAACTGGCGCGATACAATTCGTCGTACAAGATGCATTTGAAAGAATCTTATCATCCGCTGTTACAACTTCCTCATTTACTCCAATCACTACGGTCTTAGCACCTTCACCTTTCGCCGGTGCCGAAATTACGACTTTTTTCGCTCCAGCGGTTAAATGTGCTTTCGCATCTTCCGGTTTTGTGAAGAATCCGGTCGATTCAATTACTACATCAACACCTAATTTTTTCCAAGGTAAATTCACCGGATCTTTTTCGGCATAAACTGGAATTTCGCGTGTATTAATAATTAGTGATTTTTCGGTTGAAGTAACTTTTTTGTCATAAGTACCATAGGAGGAATCGTGTTTCAAAAGATGCGCTAAAGTTTTCGCATCTGTGATATCATTTATTGCCACAACTTGGACATCTCGTCGATCCAATAAAATCTTTAACGCGTTACGGCCAATCCTACCGAAGCCGTTAATCGCTACTTTTACCATTTTTACCTCCTAAAAAATCTACTTACGCTTATTATAACACGAATTCGCTTATTTTGGAGATAAAAAAAGAATATTCAGCACGAGGGAGTATCCTTGGGCTAGCGCCCTTGAGCGCTTCCGAGTGCGAATATTCTTTTTTTCTATCTAGCGAAATGAGCAAAAGCGCGGTTCGCTTCGGCCATACGATGCGTATCTTCCTTCTTCTTGAAGGCTGCGCCAGTTTCATTGTAAGCATCAACGATTTCGGCTTCAAGACGCTTCGCATAAGGCATTCCGCTGCGAGCGCGTGCTGCTTGTACCAGCCATGAAAAGGCAAAGTGCATTTGGCGATGTCCCGCAATTGGGAATGGAATTTGATAGTTAGCGCCACCAACACGACGAGATTTAACTTCAAAATCTGGTGAAATGTTCGCAATTGCTTTTTCTAGTACTTCGACCGGATTTTCAGATTTTAATTTCTTTGCTGCGCCTTCAATCGCGGAGTAAACCGCACGTTCAGCGACTTGTTTCTTACCATCCAACATCGATTTATTAATCAATCTCTGAACCATAATCGATTGATATTTACGATCCGGATTAACTTTACGAACGAGAGATTTAGTAGTTTTACGTGGCATAATTAGTTACCCTCCTTCTTCGCGCCGTATTTAGAACGACCTTGTTTGCGACCTTGGACACCTTGTAAATCTAAAGTACCGCGTACGACATGATAACGAACACCCGGAAGATCCGGTACACGTCCACCACGTACTAAAACGACTGCGTGTTCCTGAAGGTTATGACCTTCACCACCGATATAAGCCCAAACTTCTTGGCCGTTGGTTAAGCGGACACGTGCAACTTTACGCATTGCTGAGTTCGGTTTCTTCGGGGTTTTTGTAGTAACTTTAATACAAACCCCACGCTTCAAAGGCGCTGCTTTTTCATAGCGCTTCGTTTTTAGGGTATTAACAATAGACCCTAAAGCCGGGGATTTTGATTTTTTCGCAGCCTTCTTACGAGGCTTACGAATCAACTGATTAATAGTTGGCATTAAAAATTCCTCTTATAATTATTATTATATGGTGCTCGTTTGTCTACAGCAATAACAAACAAGCCGAAACTCTTCACTAGATTATAGCATACATCTTTAAAAATGTCTATGATTTATCCATACGATATATTATATCAAACAATTCTTATCTAGCTACACACCGAACACTGAGTCCTTCATAACGACCAATGCTTTCGTTTCCCGCTGCCATCCAGCTATTTTCGTTGAATCCTAATTCATAAGCATATATGCTGTTATAATTAGTTGATGTCCAATAAGCCCCAACGTTTCCAATAGTACTATTACTACCAGTCCATAAGCCACCATAGACAAAATATACTGGAGGTTGATAAATAGTCCCGTCAACATTATTGGAACTTAGATTAAGCGTATTAACTAAGTAGGCATAAGACTTTGAATTAGTATTATTACCACCAGGTGGCAACATCCATCCGGCTGGACAAATCGAATTATCTGCAACGGCAACCGTATTATAGCTATCATCAGTTTCCTTAGCTATAGCAGCCGGCCAGTTATAATAATTACCTATGTGATAATGGTAATCTACATTCGTACAACTTGTTAGTCCCTCCTCTGGAGTTACTCCGCCATGTTCATGATCAAAAGCCACATTCCAACATAAATCTCCTGGGTCATAAGACTGAAGAATGTTGGCCCCAACTGAAGTAGCATTCCACATTCCAACAATAGCACTAGTCCCTTCTTCTGCCGTCCACGTTGCGCTTGAATCAACAGAAGTATGTCCAATATCAGTATTGTCATAAGTATAGAAGTCTGTATCAGTCCTAATATCGTGATCTAGGTTCTGTGTCATCCAACAGTTACCATCAGCCAGTTTAGCAATCCAGTAGACTTTATTGTCTCTAGTATCTATAACTTGTAACTCGCTATTTTCTACTTCTACCGAATCACATATTACGCTATCCATATCTTGCATTTGGTAGTAACCATAGAGTTGGGTTTTACCAGCAGTTTCATAAACATCAGCTAGCGTCATTGGTGCTACGGAAGCTACTACGGTAAAGTTAATGACGTTATTATAGTCTCCAGAAGGTTTAGTATCTGAAGCTTTAGCTGCAATCTTAAATTTAATATCATCACCAGTTTCATTAGTGATCGGACTAGTAGTTTGTTTTAGAACAGCCCAAGTAGTGGCATTATATAATGGTAATCCATTATAGTTAGACCAGTTATCACCATTATCTAATGAGAATGAAAAGCCCCATTTGTCTGTACCTAAATCAGTATTAGAAGTGATAGTTGGACTAGTAGTATAGTTTATGCTAGAAAAGACATCACTAATATTACTATTACTATGTTTTAAATTACGTGTATTATAAGTACTATTATTTCCTACACTAGCAGACAAAGTATAACCTCCTACTGAATTAGTTAATACTTTAACATTAATCACATTAGAATCATTAGCTGTACCAGGAGCTAGATTATAAATATGAAGATCTGAAGAAGATAGAGTAAGACTTAGTGCTGAATTAAAAGTAAAGTTTACGCCTACGTCTTGTTGGTAAG
>JAFRCO010000011.1 GCA_017404325.1 Candidatus Saccharimonadota bacterium | reverse complement strand
GTCGATGATAACCATGGTAAGGATGAGGTCACCGGTTCAAACCCGGTTCGCGGCTCCATTTTTGTTGCTATTTCTGGAGTCGTCTTATATCGTATGTCGATTTACCAAATGCAAGAATTAGCCAGAAAAGATTTGGGAACAAAAGCAGGCCAATAAAGAATCCGTTGCCGTGTCCAAAAACTTTAGAAAGGCGCCAGGAATAAGTTACGAACGCTACTAGCGAAACAAAATCAGAAATTATTGAAACGATATGAGCAAACGAATTTAAGGAACTGTTCGTACTAGAGGCGGCAAGAAGCGAAGGTTGACTGACATTACTTAAAATATTAGATATAAGGCTAAAACAGAATACTATCCAAAACCAGTTCTTCATGCCAACAACTTTAAACATGATATAAAAATTGTAGATTGGAATGAGAGACTTCCAACCTGGCTCGCCAGCTTTTTCGAAGATTTTCCAGTTAGCGATGACAGCAATGACGTATATTGCAATTGCAATAATAATTATTGTCTGAATAAAATTTGCAAGCATTGCATAGAAACTAGTGTCCATTTTGTGTTTCCTGTTTATTATTAAATAGTATACTGTTTAATAGTAACATGGATATGTTTAAAAAGCAAGTTTGAAGGGCATTTTATCCTATTTTCCGCAATGATCATGATCGGGATTTTGTTCGAGATGATGATGGTGGTGATGTGAGATGTGTGGAAAGATAAATTCAAGACCAGTTTTTATGATTATTAAGGCGATTAAGATGCTGGCGTAAGATTCAATATTAAGATGCCAAATCAGATAAATGATAGCTGAAACTAAAACGACGATAGAAATCCAAGCGTCATTCATGGTTTCGGCGCCTGAAGCAATTAAAACATTAGATTTTATTTTTTTACCGGTATTTTTTAGGTAATTGGCAAGTAGGTATTTAGTAGCGATTGAAGCAATTAATACAACCATAGTTCCAACAGAATAATTGATTTCTTCTGGCGTGATGATGCTTTCGATTGATTCAACTATTAGATGGATGCCTAACAATATTATGGTTAGAGCAATTATGATCGTAGTAATGCGTTCGATTTTAAAACGATAACCAGTAAGTTTTTGATGGTTGGCTAGTTTTTCGCTAATTATGATTAGAAAACCGGAAATTGAATCAGTAAGACTATGAATTGCATCTGAAATTATAGCTAACGAATTTGATAGCATACCGATTATGATATTGAAAAGGGCAAGAAAGAAATTGATGGCAATAAAAAGGCATCCAGATTCTAGGATAGTTTTTGAACGGGACTTCGTCATAGTTTTATTTTAACATATTTGTTATAATGGAATTAAGAAAGGAGTTTAGGTCTGGTTTATGAAAACTAAATATTCAGGCACAAAAACTGAGAAAAATTTAGAGGCGGCGTTCGCTGGAGAAAGTCAGGCGCGGAATAAATACGATTATTTCGCTTCGCAGGCTAAGAAGGATGGTTACGAACAAATTGCGGCGATTTTTGCAGAAACTGCATTGAACGAAAAAGAGCATGCAAAAATGTGGTTTAAGGAATTACATGGTGGATCAGTCGAACCGACGGATGCTAATTTAGAGGCTGCAGCGGATGGCGAAAATTATGAATGGACGGATATGTATAAAGGATTTGCAGAAACAGCGCGAGAAGAAGGTTTTGATGAATTAGCAGAAAAATTTGAAGGTGTTGCGAAAATTGAAAAGAGTCACGAGGAAAGATATCGTAAACTTCTTTCCAATATAAAAGAAAAGAAAGTATTTTCGCGAGATGGAGATGCGATTTGGGTTTGCAGAAATTGCGGGCATATCGTAATTGGTAAAGAAGCGCCTGAGGTTTGTCCGGTCTGTAGTCATCCTAGAGCATATTTTGAGATAAAACCTGAAAATTATTAAAATAGTTTGGTATGTGGTATAATATATCGCATACCAGATGCCGACTTAGCTCAGCTGGTAGAGCAACGGTTTTGTAAACCGTAGGTCGTCGGTTCAAGCCCGACAGTCGGCTCCATTTTTTTTGAAAAAAATATAGTTGTATATTCAAAAGAATACTTTTCGTTTTCCACCGATTTTTAAAAATTAATCATTTTTAAAGCGTTTGCGGAATGATTTTATGCTATAATGGTTATGTAGTTCATTATGAGTGGAGGAGTTACGAGCTGAGTGTTAAGCTTTAGAGATATTTTTGCGAGGATCTCTGGCCGCAGTAGCTGGTTGTTTTTCTATTATTTAATTTTAATAACCTTGTCGTCTGCTGTTGGTTCTATTTTGTTTCCTAATTTTTCTTTTGCGGTCGTGAAGGAAAGCATGATTTCTATATCAACAAGTGCAGATAATCTACCGATTTCTATTTTACCTACACCAAACGGTGAATTTGGGAAGACAAATAATAATACCGTTACGATTTCCACGGACAATTATACTGGTTATTCCTTATTGGTTAAATCTAGTGCTACAAGAGCGGCTGTCAGTTCAAATGAGGACGAGATTGTCTCAATATCCGATTCTATCAACGAGACGACTTTTTCTTCAAGTAATACGTATAATAATCAGCTCGGCTTTAAGCCTAGCCAATACATTACATCTAATGCCGGAGTTGATACTTTAGTACAAAATAGTAATTATTTACCGCTTCCTTCTATTTCTGGAGATTTACTTGCAAGAACCAATGCAGCTAATGCTCAGAATTCCAGCGATAGTTATACTTTAGAATTTGCTGCAAGAGCCGATACTTCTTTGCCTTCCGGGGCTTATACTTATACTTACGTACTTGTAGCCGTTGCTAATTCTATTACTTATAATGTAACTTTTGATGATAATACTACGGATACCGTAACGAATATGCCTGTACCGAATCCTCAAACTACGACAATTGATGGTGGTACAGCGGCTGCCGATAGCTATATGACTCTTTCTGATGCAATTCCAGTACGCAATGAAAAGAAATTTGCTGGCTGGTGCGATGTAGCTACGACGACTGATGGCACGACTGGCAATGATGTCTGTTCAGGCGCGCTTTACAAAGCGGGTGATGATTTACCGATTGACCAAACTGCGGCGCCAAATATCACTCTGTATGCGGTTTGGGTAGATACTTTGTTCCCAATTGTCTGGAATCAAATGGGCGCTTGTACGTTTAATGGTGCGACCAATGGAAATATAACAGGTTCTGAATGCGAAGATTACTGGGATGTTAGATTTATCGATACTAATATCCCACTTTATAACCAAACTAATTTCAGTAAAGATTATGAAATTCATTTTACTATTGATCACTATCTTCCAAGCGAACAGATAGATTATTATGGCTCTGAGGATAATGGTCAACAGACTTTCGTGAATGATAAGCTTGGCTCTAATGCTGGCGATAAAAAAGCCCCTGGCGTCGTTGTAAGACGCAATGGTGGTAGTAATATAGATATTAATTCCAAATATAGTGATGCCCAAATAAGCGCTCCGTATAATTATCAACAAGTCAGTGATGTTTCTGTTTTCAGGCTAGACGGCACTATATATTATAGTTTGAATGGTGGTCCGCTGATTTTCCTCCAGGACCTCCCATCAAACTATAGCCAGTTCTTTGGTCTTCACACTTGGTTTGGTGCTTATCCAAGAGATGACTGTACTGGTGATGAATATGTTTGTACTAGTGCTAAACGTATTTTGCAGGGCACTTTATCTAATATGTATATTAGGCTAGGTGAGTATTCTGATGACGACGTTCATACTATTAACTTCAAAAAAAATGATGGTACAACTGCTAATGAAACGACTTATTTAATTAAAGATGGTGGTTCAATTACTACTTTGCCGTCCGCCCCAACTTACACTAATCACATATTCCAGGGTTGGTTTACGGCGCAAACTGGTGGTACTGAAGTAACTACTTCTACAGTTCCGACTGCTTCGACAGATTATTATGCTCATTGGCTAGGGACAGTGGCAATTGCAGATATTACTACGACTCAAATCGCTCTTCAGCCTGGTAATTCTGAAACTATTACAATTACGAACAGTAGTGAACTAGAACCATATGAATTTAGTTCTAGTAACCCGAGCGTCGCTACTGTTAATCAGAGCACTGGCGAGGTGACAGCCGTGGCGGCTGGTTCTGCGACTATTACGATTACTGGTACGATTTCTGGGGAAACTAAGACTGTTCCTGTGACAGTAGCTGGGCAGACATATAATGTTTATTTTGACTCGCAAGGTGGTTCTGCGGTTAGTCCAAATCCCGTTGAGGTAGGCGATGGCGGTACGATCAATCCTTTGCCAGCTTCCATCAAGGCAAACAGCGAACTTGAAGGGTGGTACACTGAGCCGAATGGTGGTGGTACTAAGTTAACGACTGCTACCGTATTTGATTCAAATACTCCGAAACAGTATTATGCAAATTGGATAGAACAGCAGTATGTTTGTAAGCCAGCCACATCGCTTCATGTTGAACCATGTACGAGAACCAGCGCTGGGTGTTCTGCAGCCGGTTATACTAACAAAGACATTACCTATGGCTCACTTATTGAGCAGGGTGCAACTTCCTTAGCAGCTGGCAATGCTATGACTTGTGATATTAATGCAGATGGTTATTTTGATGAGGCGGATGAGAGATTCTATTATTTGACTAACGTTGGTGATAACGCTGCGCTAATTTATTACAAGAGTATTAATAATAACGAAAACCTTTGGAACGATGCCTTGACGTTGCTCCCGACTTCGAGTACGACTGGCTGGACTAATCCTCATCTTGTGACATTTGGCGCCGGTGATTACAATGGTAAAGTCGCAAGATATATGAGCTATAACGAAGCAAGAGCAACCTGCAATAATAGCACTAACAACTTTGGTACTAATGGGAAATGTGTGTACATTCTTGAACAATCTAATTTCGCCTACACCAACATCCGTGATGGTTATTGGCTAGGGAGCACCAATAATGCTCGGGTTCATACATCTAGTCGTAACATCTCAACTAATTCTCAGAGAAATGGTGTACGTCCTGTAATTGAGGTGCCGATGGACTATGTATCTCTTCACGTTCAAGCGCAGTTTGACATTACTTTTGATCCGCATAATGAAGGTCCCACCACTACGGTCACGATTGACGAGGGAGATTCACTTAGCACGAATATTCCGGCTAATCCTTCTTACACCGATCACTTATTCCAAGGTTGGTTTACGGCAGCTACTGGCGGTGAACAAATTAATTCTAATACTGTCCCGTCTGGTGATACTACTTATCATGCACAGTGGCTGAAGACTGTAGCACTAGCAGAACTTCAACGAGATACGATTGCGGTTGAACCAAGCGGAACTGCAAATATCGTAGTGACCAACTCCTCTGAACTTGAACCTTATACCTTTACATCGAATAATTCTTCAATTGCTACTGTCGATTCAGCGGGCGAAATAACTGGTGTCACTAATGGTACTACTACGATCACGATGACTGGCACTACTTCCGGCGCTACGAAGACTATTACTGTAAATGTCACGACATTGCTCCCAGTAACACAGGCAATTATCGGTAATACCGATCTTACCACAACGGTGGGTGGACAAACTACCGTCATAGTTACTAACTCTGCCGAACTTGAGCCATACACCTTCTCTTCCAGTAACACTTCGATTGCAACTGTAGATGCTGCCGGCGTAATTACCGGCGTGAGTGCTGGGACCACAAATATCATAATGACTGGTTCGAACTCTGGTCTCACTAAGACCTTAGAGGTAGAAATAACCGCCGCACCTGTAACAATGTTTACCGTGACTTTCAATCCAAATGGTGGCTCGTTCATTAATTCAAGCGATAGCTCGAAACCGGTAGAAGACGGTACTGCAGTTGGAGCCTTGCCGACTCCGACTAAGGCTAATCATATGTTCTTTGGCTGGTACAAGGATGACGGAACGTTCTATCAAGAAGTCTACCCCGAACAAGTGATTGATAGTGATGTAACTTACTACGCAAAATGGGTCGAGGATACTTCTAGCTTCCCAATTGTTTGGGCAGAAACAAACGCCTGTACTTTCAATGGTTCATCTAATATAACTGGGGATTATTGTCTTGAGGATGCTGTATCTGGTAATTCAATTGACAAAACAAAACATTACATTGACACTGCCGTTCAATTATTTACGCAGGCGAATTTCCAGAAAGATTTTGAAATTGGGCTCAATATAGTGTCATATAATAGCAGTTCGGTAAACCAGGCTACATTTGTTGCATCAAAGGCAGAAGACTTATCTGGTTGGCCTGGATTTGTGCTTAGAAGAAGTGGCAGTAGTGCTAATCTTGAATTAACTGAAAGATTCAGTATGAATTCTCAAGCGGTTACTGCACCACTTGTTGCAATAAGTAACGTAAATCAGGTAAGAATTGCTAGAATCGGTGAAAAGATTTACTATTCTTGGAATGGTGCACCATATTCATTCTTGCAAGATATAAAAGACAACACTACCCGCTTTGATACTAAAGTATGGTTCGGTGCTACGCTAAATTCTGCTGGTACTGGCACACAGCGCCCGATCCTTGCAACACTTACTGACATGTATATTAGGCTTGGTGTGCCAACTGATTACGTAATTGAACTTGATGTTAATGATGGTACGATGAGTGAACCGAGCAGCTTTACGGTAACAATTGGCGACGAGCTAGGTACTTTACCAACTCCAACTCCGCCAAATGAAAACTATACCTTTGTCGGCTGGTTTGATGAATCAGTTTCACCGGCCGTTCAGGTTACTTCTGCTACAAGACCAGATGGCAATAAGAAATATATTGCGCATTATTCTTACGATTCGTCCGATGAACCAGTAATATTTAATATCGCAAACAATGCTCTCCAGGGGTATCAGACGCTTATTGATGGCTGGGTGCCAAGTCCGATTAATATCACTACATTCAATCAAAGTTCACCGATCAATAGTTCAACTTGGGGTGACACAAGCGAACTTTCTGAGCAAGAATTCTGGCAGGGTATAAAAGATAATTTTGAAGATAATCTCTGTTCAATACCTAGCTACGGTGATGCCACCAAGCCATTATCTTCGCTTTCTAACTGGGGGAATGGTTCGAATGATTGTTCTAAGCCAAGAGCGTATGACACAAAGATTGGTGCAGCACTCAATGTTTATCTCGATGATGAAAATGGTGCCCAAGTTGCTTACACAAATGCCGAAAATGGTATCATTCACAATATGATTCCTGGACAAACCTATTATTGGGAGAAAGCAGATGATAGTACGGTTTATGGTTACGTGACGGCTACTTCTGTGAATGGCAGAAGAATGATTGAGCTCAGCGCGAATCGCAACACGCGTGATCTCGGTGGCTTGCCAGTATCATACACTGACGCTAATAACCAAACTGTAACTGGTACAGTTGCCTACGGTAGATTGTTCCGCGGTGAAAGATTATGGAATACACCTGCAACTGAGTTATATAATCTCGGTATTAACAAACAATATGATGTGGGTGATCCTACCGAATATGCAAACGATACAAAACTCAGTGATTATAAATGGGATCCGGTAGTTCACTACAACTTCGACTACCATTCGGGTGATGAGAACAATGCCTCATCTAACTACATGAAGGCATGGACCGCTGTGACTGATATAATGACTGATATTACAAGTGTCAATAATCCAAAGAATATTTACTTCCATTGCCGAGTCGGATCTGACCGTACCGGTACGACAGCGTATCTACTTGAAGGCTTGCTTGGTGTGCCGGATGAGGCGAGATATGAGGAATATGAACTCTCGAATCTATCTGGCCTTTATGATAGAACTAGGTATTATAAACAAAAATCTAGCACGAATAATTTAAAATTTGTCTTTATGATGGAATATGTAAAGACTAATACGGATATCCTAAACTGGTACATGAGTAATCCAAACTCTGATATGAACTTAGTTCAGGCCTTTAGATCGACGATGACCGTATCTAATTCAAATCAACAGCAAGGTAATTCACAATCAGGTGCTCAAAGTCTAAATAGTCATTTGAATATTAGTAATATGAATAATTCTTATAATAATACAAATGAAGATACAGATAATACTTCAAACGATGACAGCGCTAAGATTGATAATAATTCCGCTAATTCTAATACAGCGGCAGATGGATTTAACGAACCTTTGGGAGTTTCCGATAAAAAGGACTCTAATTTAAATGAAGTTAGTTATGGTGAATTAGCAGCGGTGGCTGGAACAGCTGTTTTGGCTGGTGGGGTTGCCTATGCTTTGACAAAACTTGAAAACGACGAAGAATAAGCGATAAAGTGTTATAATATTCTTATGGATATATTTATAGGTGTAATGGGGGTCGTGTTAACAGTTTTATCGATAATTATAATTGTACTTTTATTTCGAAATAATCCGAAGCGAAGCAGTAATGCCGACTACAAGAAGATGGATGAGCGGCTGATTCGTATTGAAGGCGCAATTGATAAAATCAATCCCTCAATTGATCGTAACTTTCGAGAAAATAGAAAAGAAATTTCTGAGAACTTAGTACGAATGCAAAGTAGTAATGAAAAGAGTTTAGAACTTCTTAGAGTTGGGAACGAGAAGAAACTAGAGCAAATGCGGACGAGTAATGAAAAAAGTCTTGAAGAGATGCGAGAGACGGTGGATGAGAAATTAAAGGCTTCAGTCGAAAAGAGGTTTAATGAGAGTTTTAAATCTATCTCAACTCAACTTACGCAAGTTTATCAGGGTCTTGGTGAAGTAAAAAACATGACTTCCGAAGTTGGTAACTTAAAGAAAGTAATGGAAGGTGTGAAAACGCGAGGAATATACGGTGAAGTTCAATTAGGCGCAATTATTAGTGATATGCTTAATAAATCTCAGTATGAAGAAAATATTGCTACTAAGCCTGGATCTAACGATCGTGTTGAATTTGCAATTAAAATGCCTGGAAAGGAAGATACTGTTTATTTGCCGATTGATTCGAAGTTTCCAGTTGAGAATTATTCGCGCTTAATTGCGGCTTATGATAGTGGGAATAAGGCTGACATTTTGCTTTATCAAAAAGCGTTAGCTAATGATGTAAAAGAACAGGCGAAAAAGATTTCGACTAAATATCTAGAGCCGCCGATGACGACTGAATTTGGAGTGATGTTTGTACCGACGGAATCTTTATATGCGGAAATCATTCGAATTCCGGGACTTTCAGATGAGGTGCGTAAGAAATTGAAAATTACGATTGCGTCACCTTCGACTTTGCCAGTGATGTTAAATGGCTTAGTAATGGGTTTTAGAACATTAGCAATTGAAAAACGTTCAGCTGATGTTTGGCAGACTTTAGGAGCGGTAAAAACTCAATTTGGTAAGTTTGGGGATTTATTAGAAGGAGTACAGAAGAAATTACAAGAGTCGGCTAATAAAATTGACTCAGCTAGAACAACTTCACGTCAAATAGAACGAAAATTAAAAGATGTTGAAGAATTACCAGAGTCTGAATCTAAAAAACTAATAGGCGAGATTTAAAAAGTTTTGATTTTATCAAGTGGGAAGAGTCGAAGGACAACTGGTCCGATGATACGGCAGTAAGGAATAGTGCCGAGACCATTTCTTGAATCCCAAGAATGTGAACCTTCGCGATTGTCTCCGGAGACGAATAATTCTCCTTCGGGTACGATAGTGTCAACTTCACCGGAGGTATGCTCTTTTGGACCTTCAGTCTCAGAGGTTCGCCAACCTTCATCATAAACGAACCCTTCAGGATACTCTTCGTTATAGATTTTCATGACTCCATCTTTAACGACGACTCGTTCTCCCGGGAAAGCGATGACGCGTTTAATAATATATTGATCGCTGATATTCGACGGCACGGAGCAAGTCATCGGATTAGAGACCCCTTCAGCTTTATACTTTTTTACAGCTTCTTCATCTTCATTAAGAAAAACAATAATTTGGCCACGTTCGGGTACGTATTCTTGACCTAGAAAATGTGACCAAGAAACAGCGGCACGATTTACGATTACGCGGTCGTCTTCGTGTAGGGTGTTCTCCATACTGCCGCCGACAACATTATAAGAACGATAAATAAATGTATTTAAAAATAGAGTACCGAGTACAATTAAAATAATAAAACCAGCCAAACTTAATAAATCTTTTAGTAAAGGATGTTTCTGAAAAAATTTTGGTTTCATGCCAGCTATTATATCATTTTTAAGTTTATTTTTAAATATTTGTTATAATATAAGGGTATGGCAGATTATGTTTTAGCAAGAAAATCTCGAAATATCGCTTCATCACTAGTGCATGTTTTCTTAAATATTTTACTGGGTGTCGGCGTAGTGTTAATAACTGTTTTATCAGGTAGTCCTTGGCTTGGCGTGATTTTGGTTTTAGTTTCAAAATGGCGGATTTTTGCAGTGAGATCGCGCTATTTCTTCTTGAACTTAAAAGCTAATTTAGTCGATATTATTGTTGGTATTAGTGTAGTTTTATTAGCTTATAATGGCGGGACATCTTTTTCAGTCTGTGATGTTATTTTGATGATATTCTATCCGATATGGTTACTCTTTATTAAGCCGTTATCTTCTGAGACTGCAACATTAGTACAGTCTTTGATTGCAGTCTTTTTAGGAATTTCAGCGGCGACGATTGTGTCAGTAGGAACGAACTCTATTGTATTAGTAGTTTTAGCTTTTCTAGTCGGATATGCAGCGAGTCGACATGTTTTGATTCAGAGTAGTGATAAAGATTTTACACTAACAACTTTAGTCTGCGGTTTAGTGTTCGCGGAAATTGCTTGGTTATCTAATTCGTGGTCGATTATTTATACTTATGAAAATCTAGGATTATCCGGAGTAATGATCCCGCAACTTGCGATTATTTTGACGATTTTCGCATTTGTTTATAATTACGCAAGACAAGCGGTGATAAAATATCAGGATGATTTTAGGTTTGTGCATATCATCGGACCGGTAGTATTTGGATTAGTTTTAATTGGCGTGATTGTCATTTTCTTCAGCGATCCGCGCTTTACGATTTTGTTAAATTAATTAAATAGGAGGCAAAAATGGAAGAAACTAAACAAGAGATTAATAAAGATGAGAAAGAAATAAAAAGAAGTTCAGCGAACCCACTTTTGATATGTTTGGTAGTAGTTTCCTTATTATTAGGCGGGGCTGGATTTTATTTCGGGTTTTTAGCTTACAATAAGGTTTCGACACCGATTACTTTCTTAAATAGCGGAACAGATGGAAATTCAGCGAATTTCGTCGAAGGCTCGATTGCAGATATTGCAGATAAGGTTTCGGAGAGCGTAGTTTCGATTGTTACTTCGACGAAGACGCGAGATTTCTTTGGACAAAGCTATAGTTCTTCGGCGGCTGGAACGGGAATTATTTTAACTGAAGATGGATATATTTTAACTAATAAACACGTTATTTCGGACGCTACGACTGTTTATGTAGTTCTAGATGATGGAACAACTTATGAAAAAGTTGAAATTGTGGCAACGGATCCTTTGAATGATGTAGCATTTCTTAAAATCAAAGACGCTTCAGGATTAAAGGCGGCGACACTTGGAGATTCGAAGACACTTTCGGTTGGTCAGCAGGTAATTGCAATCGGAAATGCTTTAGGCCAATATCAAAATACGGTAACTTCAGGAATTATTTCGGGCCTCGGGCGTTCGATTGAAGCATCGGATGGTACAGGTTATAATACTGAGACTTTGTCTGATATGATTCAAACTGATGCGGCGATTAATTCAGGAAATTCCGGTGGTCCTTTAGTCAACGCGGCAGGAGAAGTGATAGGAATTAATACTGCGACTTCATCTTCAGCTGAGAACATGGGTTTTGCAATTCCGATTTCGAGTGTGAAGGGGATGTTGAAACAATTAGTTGAAAAAGGTGAAGCGTCAAGAGCATATCTCGGAGTTTATACGGTTGAGATTACACCAGAAGTAGCAAAAGCATATGATTTACCGGTTAGTGCAGGTGCGTACCTTTATAGTTCATCAGCTTATTCGGCTATAGTTTCGGGGAGTCCGGCCAGCAAAGCTGGGCTAAAGGATAAGGATATCGTAACGGCAGTAAATGGTGTAAAAGTTGGAGTAGCTGGGACTTTGTCCGATTTAATTGGCGAATATAAACCAGGTGATACTGTACAATTAACTGTAGTGCGTGAAGGAAAAGAAACGGCGGTTAATGTAACTCTAGAAGGATACAAAAACCTCTAGTCTCGATTAGATGATAATAATTCTCGTTCGCGAAGTCGACGATGTCTTGATGTTGACAAGGGTCGGCTTCGAGAGCGAGATATTTTATTTGACGAGCATTTGATTGTTTAATTAGTTTTTTAATTAGTTCTAATCCGCTGTCTTTGGCGTAGAGTGCGATTTTTGGCTCATAGCTTAAAGCTTTTTTATCTAACCAGTCCCAGTTCTCATCAACATAGGGAAGATTTGCGACGATTAAATCAGGGGTAAACTTGACATTTTCAAGTAAATCTGATATAATGAAAAGATGGGGGTCAATGCCGTATTTTATGGCATTTTTTTGTGCAATCTTAAGGGCAGATTCGGAGATATCAGTTGCGATGATTTCGGCTTTAGGGATATTTAATTGTAAAGTGATAGCGATACAGCCAGAGCCAGTGCCGACGTCGAGGATTCTCGGATGTTCGGGAAGTTTTCGCTTAGATGGTTTGACTCCTGGAAGATAAGATTCCCCGGCAAGGTTTAAAACCATATCAATTAATTGTTCGGTTTCAGGACGGGGAATTAAAACGTCGGGAGTAACATAAAAATTACGACCGTAAAAATCTTTGAGGTGATTATTCGGATAAACTGCGTTCATGTTTGATTAGTTCTTCAATGATGTCGTCAATATCGCCATCCATTGCGGCAGGAATGTTGCTACGAGAGTAATGGATGCGGTGGTCGGTAATGCGATCTTGAGGGAAATTGTAAGTACGAATTTTTTCAGAGCGGTCGCCAGTTCCGATGAGGGATTTGCGAGCTTCGGAAGCGGATTTTTGTTCCTCTTCTTTTTGCTTTTCAAGAAGTCTTGAGCGAAGAATATTCATTGCTTTAATACGGTTCTGTTGTTGGGAACGTTCGTCTTGCATAGCGACGACAATCCCAGTCGGGAGATGGGTAATACGAACAGCCGAATCGGTAGTATTAACACCTTGGCCACCATGACCGCCGGAACGATAGATATCGATTCTTAAGTCTTCTGGGTTGATTTCGAGATCGTGTTCAGAAGCTTCGGGTAAAACAGCAACGGTTACAGTAGAAGTATGAATTCGGCCTTGGGACTCGGTTACCGGGACACGCTGGACACGGTGGACGCCGCCCTCGAATTTTAATTGACCATAGGCGTTGTCGCCGGAGATTTTAAAAATTACTTCCTTCGTTCCACCAGCTTCGTTTAAGTTTTCAGAAATAGGTTCGAACCTTAGACTATGTTTTTCGGCGTATTTTAGATATAGGCGGTAGAGTTCGCCAGCAAATAAGCTAGCTTCGTCGCCACCGGCTCCTGCACGAATTTCAATAATCGCTGGTTTATCATCTTCAGGATCGCGGGGGATCAAGAGTTCATTTAGCATTTCTTTCGAAGTTTCGATTTTTTCAGTTAAAGTCGCAATATCTTCTTTTGCAATTTCGCTAAGTTCTGGGTCATTTAACATTTCTTTTGCTTCGGCAAGATTTTTTTCGGATTTTTTAATCTCCTCGTCTAAATCTAAGATTTCTTTTAATAAGCTCGCGCGTTTTCCTTTTGCAGCAAAATCCGGGTCGCTATAAGCGTCCGGTTTGCTTAGAAATACTTCAATATCTTTTAGCTCAGTTCTAATTTTATCTAAATCCATGGTATAATTATATCATAATTTGGGGTTTTAGCTCAGTTGGCTAGAGCGCACGATTCACATTCGTGAGGTCACAGGTTCAAGCCCTGTAAGCCCCACCAAGTTGTATGTTGAATTTAGTTGATATAGATTATGAGGTGAAAAGGGGTAGGTCTAAGATGAAAATCTTGGACCGTCTTTCGCTTGAGGTTAGGCCGAATATGCTGACGGTAATTACTGGGCCGAATGGATCCGGGAAGTCGACACTGGCGGAAATCATTATGGGGGTTAAGACTCCTAATTGTGGTCAGATTTATTTTAAGGACGATAATATTACGGATAAAAATATTACTGAGCGGGCGAAGCTTGGAATTGCTTTTTCTTTTCAGCAGCCAGTGAAGTTTAAAGGTATAAATGTTTACGATTTGTTGAATGTTTCTAGTGGAGAGTTGATTTCTAGAGAAGAAGCTAGTAAGTATTTAAAAACTGTTGGCCTTGAACCAGAGAAATATCTTCTACGTGAAGTGAATGATAAACTCTCGGGTGGCGAATTAAAACGGATCGAAATTGCTTCTGTATTAGCAAGAAAAGCTGAACTTTTAATTTTTGATGAACCGGAAGCTGGGATTGACCTTTGGAGTTTTGAGGATTTAACGAAAATTTTTAAAAAGTTAAAGACTGAAAAGAAAACTTTAATAATAATTTCACATCAAGAGAGGATATTAAAAATTGCGGATCAAATTGTTGTTTTAGATGCTGGAAATATTAAAACTCAAGGAACTCCGAAAGAAATTTTACCGAGGATTAAAGGAGAAAAGCGATGAACTGGAGTGAAGAGGAAAAACAGATTTTCTGCGAAGTAGCGGATGTATTCGAGGTTCCGGAAGGAGCGTATAATTTCCGAGTGAACGGAAAGTCGGTTGGACGAAAATCGACTGATAATATTAATATAGAATCGAAAACTGACGTAAGTGGGCTTGATATTTATATTAAACCAGGTACGAAAAACGAAACAGTACATATTCCGGTAGCGATTAGCGTAACGGGACTCTCTGAAGCAGTTCACAATGATTTTCATATTGGGAAAAATGCTGATGTAACGATTATCGCGGGGTGTGGGATTTATAATTGTGGGCCGACAGATTCAGTACATAATGGAATCCACCGATTCTTTGTTGAAAAAGGCGCGAAAGTGCGTTATATTGAGCGACATTATGGTTTCGGGAGCGGACGGGGCGGTAAGATTTTAAATCCGACGACTGAATTATTTATGAAAGAAAATTCTGAAGCCTATCTAGAATTAGAACAGATAAAGGGGGTTGATTCGACGATTAGACGAACCTTTGCTGATTTGAATGATAATGCTAAGATTTTTGCAAAAGAACGTTTAATGACACATGGTCGTCAAAGAGCGGAAAGCATATTTAGCATCTCTTTAGATGGTTCTGATTCGGTGGCAGATATTGTTTCTAGGGCGATTGCACAAGATTTTTCGATGCAAACTTTAAAGATGAATATTGACGGGAAAAATAAATGTCGCGGGCATTCTGAATGTGATGCGATCTTGATGGATAATGCGCGAGTAATCGCTATTCCTGCTTTAAATGCTTTAAACACTAGTGCGGAATTGATTCACGAGGCGGCGATTGGGAAAATCGCGGGAGAACAACTGATTAAATTGATGACTTTAGGTTTAACAAAAAAAGAAGCTGAGTCGCAGATTATAAATGGATTTCTAAAATAAATCTGTTATTGTTGTAATTTTTACAATTTTAGCATAAAAGTATTGAAAATCCATATATAGTGTTGTATATTAGGTGTAAGACGCTAAATGTAGGGTCGAAACCGAAAATAGCATTACCATCCGGTCGACGTATTCTACAGAAGGTCATATTAAGAAAAACAGAAAATACGTGAAGGAGGTATTTTTATATGTTTAAAAGGATTGTCAAACGAGATGGAAAGATTGTAAAATTTGATCCAGAAAAAATCGTTGATGCAATTACCAAAGCCGGTCTTGCGACGGAAGAATTTAAAGCTGATAGAGCAAGAGCTTTAGCTGAAAAAGTTTTAAAGAGAGCTGAAGAAAAAATTACCGCAAGAACGCCGAATGTTGAACAAATCCAAGATATCGTTGAAGAAGTTTTAATGGAATCCAGCTATAAAAAGACAGCAAGGGCTTATATTCGTTATCGTCAAGAGCGCTCAAGGATTCGTGATGCTAAATCAGATCTTATGATGATTTATCGCACAATTTCTCACGCTGACGCAAGAGATGATTCGGACATTAAACGTTCAAACGCTAATGTTGATGGCGATTCGGCCATGGGTAAGATGCTCCAATTCGGCGCTGAAGGTTCGAAAGTATTCACGAAGACATTATTACTTCGTCCGGATATTGCAGCAGCACATGAAAATGGTGATATTCATATCCATGATTTGGATTTTTATGCGACTGGTACTTTGACTTGCTGCCAATCAGATCCGTTTGTTTTATTTGAGAATGGTGGTTTTAATACTGGCCATGGACATCTTAGGACTCCGAATTCGATAGGCTCATATGCTGCGCTTGCGGCAATCCTTCTCCAAGCAAACCAAAATGAACAGCATGGTGGTCAGTCGATTCCTAACTTTGACTATGCGATGGCGCCGGGCGTCAATAAATCGTTTAGAAAGGCTTTGAAGAAGAATTTAGCGAAGTATAATAAGTTTACCGGCAAAAAACTTGATCTAGAAGTTAAAGATAGTTACGAATATGGTGATGATAAGAAATTGGAAAGAGCGAAATGGCCAAAAGAAATTGTCGAGGCATCGAATGAGGATGTCGAGAGAGAGACGCTTCAAGCGATGGAAGGTTTCGTTCATAATTTAAATACGATGCATTCTCGTGCTGGTGCGCAGGTACCATTCACTTCGATAAATTTCGGTACTGATACAACTCCGGCTGGTCGTTTAGTTTCGTTTAATTTGTTACAGGCTACGGATAATGGTCTAGGTAAGGGCGAGACGCCAATTTTCCCGATTTCGATTTTGAAAGTCAAGGAAGGGATTAATTATAATCCAGGCGATCCGAACTACGATTTGTTTAAGCGTTCAATGGAAGTATCGGCAAAGAGATTGTTCCCGAACTTCTGTTTCGTAGATGCGCCTTACAATTTGAAATATTACAAGAAGGGTGATTATCGAACGGAAATCGCGACGATGGGTTGTCGAACGAGAGTATTTGCTTCAGTATTTCCGGAATCGGATGGTATCGTAACTGGCCGTGGTAATCTTTCCTTTACTACTATCAACTTAGTGAGAATTGGTATCAAGCATGGTATTTGTCTAGGCGAACGAAAAGAAGCAGATTGGGAAGGATTTTATAAAGAATTAGATGAGAAGCTTGATTTGGTACGTGATGAACTTTTGGAGCGCTTTGAATTCCAAGCTAATCAACATGTCCGCAACTTCCCATTCTTGATGGGCCAAGGTAACTGGTTTGGAAGTGAGAAGTTGGGGCCGAATGATACTTTGCGTGATGTGATTAAGCATGGTACTTTGTCGATTGGGTTTATTGGGCTTGCTGAGACTTTGGTTGCGATGACCGGTAAACATCACGGTGAAGATGAGGATGCACGCGATCTTGGTCTCGATATCGTAACACATATGCGCGAAAAGTGTGATTCGTATTGTAAGAAATATAAATTAAACTTTTCACTACTTGCAACGCCAGCGGAAGGTATTGCGGGGCGCTTTACGAAAATCGATCGCAAGGAATACGGCAAGATTAAAGGTGTGACGGATAGGGAATTCTATACCAATTCCTTCCATGTACCGGTTTACTATCCAATTTCAGCTTTCGAAAAGATTGAGATCGAGGCGCCATATCATAATCTATGTAACGCAGGACACATTACGTATATCGAGCTTGATGGTGATCCATCTCAAAACATTGAGGCCTTCGAAGCAGTAATTCGCAAGATGCACGACGAGGGAATTGGTTATGGCTCAGTTAACCACCCGGTCGATCGTGACCCAGTTTGTGGTTTCTCTGGCGTAATTACTGGTGACCGATGCCCGCATTGTGGTAGGCTTGAAGGTGACGTGCCGTTTGAAAAAATAAAAGCTTGCTGTGTGAAAGGTGAATAATGGCTGATTCGCTAGAAGTTTCATTAAAGAAGATAAAGCAGATAGCGGATGTGCCGGATGGTTATATAAGAGTTTCGGGTCCAATTGAACACGATAATATTGTAAATGGTGAAGGTTTAAGAGCAGTACTTTGGACCCAAAGCTGTCCAATCCATTGTCTAGGGTGCCAAAATCCAGAGACGTGGGACTATAGTAAAGGGACTTTAGTAAAAATTGAGGATATAAAGAAAGAATTAGCCTCTTTTAAAGGTCAAGCTGGTTTGACATTTTGTGGTGGCGAACCTTTTGTCCAGCCAAAAGCTTGTAAAGAAATTGCGGATTATGTAAGAAAAGAATTAGGTTGGAACGTCTGGAGCTTTACGGGTTTTACGCGCGAAATAATTGAGAAGGCAGGAGGAGATGCCTTTGAGTTTTTGAAATCTTTGGATGTCGTGATTGATGGTCCGTTTATCTTAAGCCAAAGAGATTTAAGTTTAAGATTTAGAGGTTCTAAAAATCAACGTTTAGTGAGGTTAGAACTTGGGACCGGAAAAGTTTTGTCAATTGAATAATATCTGCTATAATAATAGTAAATAATGTGGAGGAAGAATGGGAAATAGTTCTTTTACGGTTTTACCGATGAGCCAAAGATTTACTTTGGAACCGGGTAAAACCTATACTGGAAGTTTGTCAATCGTTAACCCAGCTGATGCAACAGAGGATTTTCTTTATACAATGTCAGTTTCTCCATATGGAGTAATGGGTGAAGATTATACTGCTGATTTAGTAACGGAAACTAATCGATCAGAGATTGCAAAATGGATTAAAATTTCTGAGCCGACTGGGCGAGTAAAACCGAATGAAACGAAAAAAGTAGAATTTACGATTACGGTACCGGAGAATGCAGCGGCTGGTGGTCAGTATGCGGCAATTGCAGTTAGTTCGAACGATACAACTACGGCATCGGAGGGCGTGGCCGTAAATAACGTTTTCGAACTCGCGAGTTTGATTTATGCGACAGTATCTGGCGAAACTAAACATCAAGGTGAAATTCTCGAGAATAAAGTTCCTGGTTTTGTAGTGAAGACTCCAATTACACTTAATGCGTTGATTTCGAACGATGGTAACGTGCATGAGGATGCGACTTTCGTTATTTCGATTTCAAATATGTTCACAGGTGAAGTAATTCTTCCGACAGAGGATAATGAAGGACGTTACAACGAATTAATCATGCCGGAATCGAAACGAGAAATAACTCGTGAGATTAATAATTTACCTGCGTTAGGTGTAATTAAAGTAAATCAAACTATTTATTATTTAGGCGAAGTAAAAACAGTCGAAAAGAATGTGATTATTTGTCCGATTTGGTTTATGCTCCTAGTTGGTGTAACGATTTTCGCGATTATTGCAGCAATAGTAGGGATTGTTTTGAAGCATAAGAGAAGGATTGCGATTTAAACTATGAAAATTGCAATTATGGGGGCGGGGGCGTTTGGAACTGCGCTTGGTGGTATTTTGGCTGAGAATGGTTATGATATTGATTATTATGATTCCAAGCTAGAAAAGGAGCGTCTTTCAGATGTGATTGATGATTCGAAGATGATAATACTAGCTATACCATCGGCATCAGTACCTTATTTATTACCTTATTTACCCAAGAATAAACCGTTGGTGATTGCGACGAAAGGAATTTTGTCGGATGAGTCTTTTAAAGACTTTCAAGATTATATGGTGATCTCGGGACCAGGATTTGCAGATGATATTAAGTCGCATAAGAAAACATATTTGACGATCACTGATAAAAGGATAGAGGAATTGTTTGGGCGTGATTATTTAGTATTTGATTATACGAAGGATGATAAAGGGGTTTTAATGTGCGGAGCTCTTAAGAATGTTTATGCAATATATGCTGGCTTGAAAGGTTTAAAGCGAGAAAGTGAAGCTCTAAAAGATTATATGAAGAGTGCCTCAGAAGAAATGAGGATGGTTTTGGCGGCGAATGGGGCTAAGGCTGAAACGGTAGACTGCTATTGTGGAATTCCGGATCTAGTTTTGACTTGCGGATATCCATCTAGAAATTATGAGTTTGGAGATTTATTGAGGCAAAATCCGAATTACAAGGCGGAAAAGACCGTAGAAGGTATTTCAGCGCTTCGAAGAATCCGTCGAGGAGAAATTATCGTGCCGAAAGAAGCGGTGTTATTAAAAGAACTGGTTGAGGCAAGTAGTCAATGGAATTAAATCAGAAACAGAAAGAAGCGGTCGAATATTTAGAAGGGCCGCTTTTGGTATTAGCTGGTCCTGGAACTGGTAAAACTCAACTTTTATCAGAAAAAGTGGCTTATATTTTAAAGAATGTCGATGTCGGTCCGGAAAATATTTTATGTTTGACTTTTACGGAGTCTGGTGCCTTGAATATGAGAGAGCGATTGAAGATGATCGTAGGACAAGAAGGCGCAAAAGTAAATATTGGTACTTATCATGCTTTCGGTTCGGATATTCTGGCGCAATATAAGAATTATTCTGAAGATTATGACCGAAGGCTTGATGCGGCGATAGATGAAGTGACGCAGTTTAAGATTGTAAAAGCTATTCAAGATGATCTTTCTGGAAAAGACATTTTAAGAGGAGATTCGATTAAAGATATTATCAGTGTGATCTCTTCGGCGAAATCGGCAGGTCTTTCGGGCAAAGATTTAAGAAGGATTGCTGAAACTAATATGGAAGATTCGGAAGTTTTATCTAAGGCAATTTCTCCGCTACTTCTTAATGTGGTGCCAAGGGCATTTAAAGAATCATACGAAAATGCTTATAAACCTATCTATGAAATATTGAAGGATTATACTAAATCTGCACCGATTCTAGGTAGAATTGAAAGGTTAATTGTTGGTTTAGCGCGAGACTTAAAAGAAGCGATGGTCGAAGCGGAAAGTACAGAGAAGATCAAGCCATTGTCGAATTGGAAAGACACATATTTCGAAAAGGATGAAAAAGGAAGATATCGTCTTAAAGATCGGGTAGCGAATAAGAAGTTGGCTAGTTTAGCGAATGTAATGGATGCCTATGATAAGTATCTAAATGAAAATGGATTATATGATTTTGATGATATGATAGAAGAAGCGGTCAAGGTTATAAAAAATGATGCTGGTTTTAAAGCGACGCTTTCAGAACGATATCAGTATATTTTATTAGATGAGTTCCAGGATACTAATCCGTCGCAATTTATGATTATTAAGGAATTGACGGATTATGAAAAACCGATGATTATGGCAGTCGGGGATGATGATCAGGCAATTTATGAGTTTCAGGGAGCACTTTCGACAAATTTAACTGATTTTCAAAAACACTATTCTGCGAATGTGATACCTTTGATCGAAAATTATCGTAGTACTCAGGAAATTTTGGATTTTTCACGTAAGATTATTAACCAAGCTGATGATCGATTTGCAGATAAGGAATTAACAGCGCATCGTGGGAACCCTAAGAAGACACAAATTTATCGCCATGAATTCTTATCTTCAGATATGGAATATGGGTTTGTTGCGGAAGAAATATCGAAATTAATTAAATCTGGCGTATCGCAAAGTGAAATTGCAATTCTTTCTTATAAGACGAAGTATTTCATGCCCCTTTTGCCGTTTTTAAAAGCTAAACCAGAAATAAAGATTGCTTACGAGAAACGAGATAATTTGTTTGAGGATGAGAAGATACATGAAATAATTACTTTAAGTAAGTTTATTGATGAATTGGCCAATAATAAACGTTCGACAGTCTCGGTTTTAGAGATTTTAGCATATCCATTCTTTAAGTTACCGATGCTCGAAGTAGTAAGGCTGATTGGACAAGCGAGAAATGATAAAAAGGCAGTATTTGAGGTTCTAGCGAGTTCAGAGAACGAGAAGATTCGTGAAGTAGTCGATTTTCTAGCTAATTTAGTTGCAAAATCGTTTAATGAACCGCTCGAAATTTTCTTAGATTATTTGATAGGTGCAGCAGAATTTGAGGGTTTTCGTTCGCCATTTTTGAAGTATTATACTGAGGGAGACGAGTATTCGGCCTTTTCATTATACGAGAACTTAGCTTCGCTTAGAGGTAAGTTAAAACAGCATTTTGGTGAAAAGAGCTTGAAGCTTGCCGATTTAGTCGCGATGGTCGAGGATTATGAGTCGGCCGAGATGAGTTTAAATACGACTAGCCCTTATAGAGACGCGGACGAGGCGGTTTCGGTGTTGTCTGCGCATAAGGCGAAGGGTTTAGAGTTCTCGTATGTATTTATCATTTCAGCGGATCATGTTGCATGGGGAAAAGGAAAAGGTAATAATAATTTACTAGCTTTGCCTAAGAATTTAATGCAGATTCGACATACCGGAACGACGGATGGAGAGAAGATACGAATTTTATATGTTGCTTTGACGCGTGCGAAGGACGCGATTTATATTACTAACTCCTTAAAAGATTTTAATGGGAAGTCTCCAAATCGTTTAGAATATTTAGAGGAATACAATGATGGTGATGAAGTGATTTCGCCTTTAATTCCAAATAAAAAGGTAAAAACCCATTATGAAGTAAGCGCCTATGATTCTGCCGAAAATAATCTGAAAAATTGGCTTTTACCATATATTACAGCTACACCAGATATGAGAGCTATTTATCGTGAGAGGGTGGCGAAGTATCGCATGTCAGCTTCGAGCTTGACTTCATTTATTGATATTGTTTACGCGGGTCCGCAGGAATTCTTCAAAAATTATGTTTTAGGAGCGCCGCGTGAACCGGAAACGGAAGCGTTAGCGTATGGGGATTTAGTGCATAAAACTTTTGAGTATATAACTAAGAATAAGGCATCTAGAGACGACGCTTTAGAATACTTTGTTTCTGAACTAGAGAAGAAAGAGCTTCCGAGTGATGTTCTGAGAAAAATGCGAGAAAAAGGCGTGGAAGATATCGCAGTAGCTCTAGAAGCGTTTAATAGCATCTTGATAGATGGAAAAGCTGAGGTGAATCTTGGAGTGGAGAAGCTATCGATTGAAGGTGTTCCGGTGACTGGTAAAATTGACCATATTATGGTTGATGAAGAGAATAAGATGATCGAAATATATGATTTTAAGACTGGCGGTTATCATAAAGAGAAGTGGCGGTCGCATGCGACGTTATATAAGTACATGTTACAACTTGGGTTTTATAAATTGCTTTTAAATAATTCGCCGACTTATTCTAAATATAGGGTTGAAAGGGCACATATTCTTTTCGTAACTCCTGATAAAGATAATGAAGTTTATGATAAGATATATGAATTTAATGACGAAGACGAGAAGGAATTAAAGGCTTTGATTAAGGCAATCTATAGAGAGGTTTCAAGCTTAGAATTTATGAATGACCCTAATGTGTTTATTCCTTCTGATAGTAAAATAGGGCTAAAAGAGATTAAAGATTTCATAAAGCTATTACTTGCAAAAAATTAAGAAATCTAGTATAATATGTTGTAGATATACATCAACAATGTTTTTGTATTTAGTCCTTCAGAAAGGGGGTGGAATGGTTGGGAGACATCATTATCAGAGATGACACAATGGGACAATCTTGGTGTTTTACGCCGACGCGTGAAGGATATTTCATGGCAGCGGCCAAAATAGAAGAGATTATCCAAAAAGGACATCGTGTTGGCGGCGACGTTGGTCGCGTAAAAGCTTATACCGGTTAATTTGTCCTTTTTTCCTACCTAATGGCAAGACATTTAAAGTCTTGCCATTTTTAATAGAGTATGATAAAATTGTGAAAGTTATGGCAAAAAAGAATAATACTAAGAGAAAATTAGTTGGGCTCGTTTCGGAAGAATCTGGGGTCAGGGCTTATTATACGAAGAAAAACACGATGAATACACCGGATAAATTGAGTCTTAGAAAATATGATCCGGTCCTAAAAAAACATGTTCTCTTTGTTGAAACGAAGAAAAACCTTGGCCGTAATGAAGTAAAAGAGAAGAAACGCTAATTTTATTGAAATTAATCTTGAACCGCTTTCAATAAGCGGTTTCTTGTTGACTTTTTAAAGTTTTTATGCTATAATTATTGGTATAAATGTCATCGCTACTGATAAAAAGAGGGGAGTAAGCAATGAAGTATTTTAATTTCAGAACAGTGTTGCAAGCAAATCGGCTTGCAAGAAGGGTCAGGATTGTGATTTATGTAGAACATAATCGATTCTGCCTTTATGATACGCCGAACACCATCGAAAGTCTTTCATATGGAGACCTCTATATGGAGATTATCCCAAATAATTATTATGACGGATGTGATTTTCCGGATGTTGTAGTAATGTATAAGGGAGAAGTTGTTCTCGAAGCGGTAGCGAAAGGCTACGGTGGTGGTGTAGGCGGTTATAAGATTAAAGCCTTTAGAAAAGGTCAATGGATTGAGACCGTTGAAAACCTTTATCTGAAGGCTGACGAGTCCTTAGTGGCTCATTATCAATCAGAGAAGGAAGAGGAAAAAAGGAGATTTTCTCCGATTGATTAACTGTCAGGGCGCCAAAAATGGCGCCTTTTTCATATCCTATCTTGACAATTTAAAACGTTTGTGCTATAATTACAGGTATAGAACATTAGTTATCGTATTTGTATGAATTGGAATAGAGGTGAATGATATGTTGTTCCTTACCAAATCTCTCCTTAAAGGATTAATTGCTAGAAAAGCGGCTGTTGTTGGAAATTATTCTGATGACGACTTTTCTATAAGCTTACATTCAGTAATGCGCTATGATGGTCCTAGCGCGCCTGAAGTAATAATTACTTATAACCATGAAACCGCTTTTCATGTCGAGCCGGATAGCATTGATAGATATGAATTACGCTGTTTTAGGGAAGGCAAATGGATGGAGAAGCTGAATAAGCTTTATCGTATCGCTAGAGATCAGAACAGAAAAATCCTTAAAGAGGAGTATAAAAGGAGATTTTCTCCGATTGATTAACTTTCAAGGCGCCAAAAAAGGCGCTTTTTTCATTTTTTGTATTTAGAAAGACGATATTCTAAATCATGAATAATGTTCATAAAATACATAAAGCTCTCGTAGGGTGAAGCATAGGCAGAAAAATAGGCATGAACATCGCCGTCGTTCCAGTATTTAGTACACATTGAATAAGGGTGGTCTGAAGTAGTTAGGAGGCGCCAATCTGAAATTAAACGTTCATCTTCAGTTTCGAGGATCTTGTCGCGGAGAGAATAGATAGATTCAGAAGCGGAATCTTGTAATGAATTGGAAAGCCAAGCAGATAAGTCTCGTTCGGTATCGGCCCAGGTAATAGTTTTTGGCATTGAAATTTCGTCGGCTGGCTCCATTAAATTGCACGCTTCAGATGCTGTGACGAATTTATTGTCGTACTCGGAAAGCCAGGATGTGATAAATTCATCCATAAAGTTAAAAATGCCAGTGTCTGCCCATTGGTGTTCGCCAAAAGTTTCAAAATCCATGAATAAATTGATTAAAATACCGCGTAAACAGTCATTGTTGATCCAATTTTGGTATTTTTTAACCGTTAAAGGCCACTCGTTCCAGTTGTGGTTCGAAAAGCGAAAAGCGATATCATCGGAAAGACGATAATTTTTCAGCAATAGTTTAATGTTGTTACATCCAGCTGGTCGGTAGACGAAATTTGGACTACGCCACCCTAAAACTGCATCCCAACCTTCGGCTAATATGCCCTTATAACCTTTTTCTTCGGCCCATTTAGCTAATTCGTCATTATAAGATAATTCAGTGTTACGAAAAACTTGCGGCCTTACGCCAAATAGTCTTTCGATTGTTTCAGTATGAAGACGGACTTGATCCTCAAATTCATCACGATTAAAGAAGAAGGCGAGGGAATGATAGTATGTTTCGTCAACAATTTCAGCTTGGCCTCGATCGACCATGCGTTTAATGGTCTCAATTAAATCTGGGGCCCATTTTTCGGCTTGTATTAACCAAGTTCCGGTAATTGAAAAAGAGACTTTGAAATTTTCATATTCATTCATCTTCTTTTCAAGCAACTCTAGCATCGGACGATAGCTCTTTTTCGTGACTTTGTCGAAAATACGTTGATTATTTTGACGCTCATCGTAATTGCAATCAAAATAATTTGAATTGTTCGAGACATCAAAAATTGAATATTCGCGATAACGGACGGGTTGATGGATATGAAGATAGAGGCAAATCGCGCGCATTATTTGATATCCTTTATGGTTTCGTTATAAATATCGAGGCATTTATCCGCGACTTTGTCCCATGAAATGCGCCTAAATTCTTCTTTAGCGTTTTCTTTTAAGACTCTAGCTAGAGTTTCACTGCTCGAAATGGCGTAAATTTCGTTGGCAAGTTTGTCCTCATCCCAGAAATCATATTTGAAAGCCGACCAAATGATTTCTGACACACCGGATTGTTTAGTCAGAATCAAGGCATTGCCATGATAAGCTGCTTCGAGTGCGGTTAAACCGAATGGTTCCGATATTGAACTCATGACAAAAATATCAGAAATTGAATAAATATCGCGAAGCTTTTGACCACGAATAAATCCAGTGAAGAGTACGTTTTTTGAAATTCCCAAATCTGCGGCGAGTTTAATTAGAGTATTTCGTTCTTCACCATCTCCAGCAAATACAAATAATAATTTCGGATTCTTTTGAATCGCTTTTTTCGCGGCTCGCATTAAATAGGTCAAACCTTTTTGGATTGTAAACCGACCGACTGTAGATACTATAGTGTATCCAGCTTCTTTCAAATTCTTGATGTAATTATAATAATTATCATCAAATTCGTAATCTCCGATTTCGTAATCATCATCGAGTGAATTATATACTACGTCTATTTTTGAAAGTGGAATTTTATATTT
>JAFRCO010000010.1 GCA_017404325.1 Candidatus Saccharimonadota bacterium | reverse complement strand
TCTCTTCTTCTGTAGCGCCGGATTCTAGTTCAATGCCAATATTGTATTTCCCATGTTTTAAGGGATTGTAAGTTGAACCATCTTCGCTCGCAAATAAACCTTTATATGTTGAGATGTCCGAGATTGATTCTTTACTCTCTTCGTCTTCGCCAGATATCCCGTCTAGATCGACGCTTTTTCCAATATCACTATCGTCCTCGTCGTCCTCACCACTCGGTAGAGTACCTTCGTTTTCTGTATTAGGGCCTGGCGGTACGCTTTTGTCTGTCTTGTGAACAAAATGCGAAACAATACCACTGCCGGCGGCGATAACCGTAACTAAAACTATTGCTACGATTGGTTTCCATTTTTCTCTCAGAAACTTTTTTATACTTTCAATTGTTTTTCCTCTTTCAAAACTTGCACGAGCGGCTTCTGGTGATATGTGTTTTTTTGCCCCTTCACCCGAGGAAGCGCTTGGAGCCTCTCCCGTACTTTCCTCTAAGTTTTTTAAAGCTTCTTTCTTTTTGTTTTGTGCAGCTATGGCAGCTTTCAATTCTGATTCCATAGCGCTAACTTCGTCTAACGATATTTTGTTGGTGGCAGCTTCGGCTAATTTTCTTTGAATTTCCTTAAGTCGCTCAGGACTGATTTCGATATTATTCTCGGCTTCGGAAAATTCACCGGCGTCTCCAGAGTTCAATATCTCACTCATTTTGGCCTCCTAAGAATTCTTTGGCGAAATCCTCCATAGTTTCCTTGAGGATTTCTTCTACATTGATGCCAGCACGATTGAAGAAATCTTCAAAAATATCCGGATTACTTTCGTTACGATCAAACAATTCGTTGATTTCTCGGTTTTGATCTTCAGTCAGTCTACCAAAAATGGCCATGCCGATTCGATCGTCGAGGGCTCTAATTTGTTCTTCCCTGAAATTAGTTAGCTCCTCCGCCGTGTTGACTGGAAGAGATTTCTTTTTAATAAGTTCATCGATAAACTCGCCTAGAGCTGATCGATCTATAAGATAATCATCCATAGTAGACTTTTTTAATTTAATATTGTGTTACGTTAGACCTTTCTGGTTTCAGTTTAGCATAACCGTCTTAGTGGGTCAACTCTATTTAATTTTTGTTTCACTAAAAAACCGAACTAGTTGTTCGGTTTTTTAGGTGATTTATGGTTAGTCTATCGTATAGGCATGTCTCCTAATTTAATTTTGATTATTTTTGATTGATTAGTCTTACATTGGTTTTTCCTTTCCGATTATAATTTATCTCTCATATTGAACAAGGCAGCATGACCTAATTTGATCTGGATAGCCTTCGCCTGTTCAGCTGAGTTATATTTTATTTCGTCGTTATATGGTATAAATTCCATTTTTTGTTTTCCTTTTTTGTCGTGTTTATTTTTGTTATTTGTTAGAATTTTTATTTTATTTTCTAACTTAATTTTAGTGTAGCACACTTTAGCGATTTTGTCAATACTGTTTATGCTAATATTTTGTTCAATTGTCAAATTTACAGGGATAAAAATCAGCTTCAAAAATACAACAATTAGGATTAGTACGAATAAAATATTTAATTATTTATATCTTTTCTAGTGAAATAGTGATGTTTTCGCCGTTTAATTTCGCGACCTCATCGTAAGAATAGTTTTCTATATTATTAACTTCTGTGGCGCCAACTTCAGCTTTAATCATATCTTCATAGCCCTTAGGAAGCTTGATAGATATAGAAAGCTTAATTTGATCGTCTTGGCGAAGACTGGCATGTTTACGAGCGGCTTGAACGGTGCGGATGATTTCACGCGCTCTTCCCTCTTCTAATAACTCCGGAGTTAAGGTTTTATCAAGAACAAGTTTTTTACCATTCTTGACTACTTTTACATTCACTTCTTCAGCAATAATTTGTTCATAATAATCATCTAGCTTTTCACCATCATAAGTAAGCTTCGCAAGAGGTTGGCGAATTTTAATCTGTTCTTCGGAGTCAGATTTTTGCATACGCAGAGCTAAAGCATCGGTAATAATCTTACGAGTGTGCGCCATTTCTTCTAGAATCCCGGTATCGATTGTTCCAGCCTCTGGCCAGCTTAATAAATGAACTGACTCATTCTTTCCAGTCATCTTTTGATATAATTCTTCGGCTAGGAACGGCGTAAATGGCGCGAGAAGCTTACTTAGACACACTAATATATAATATAGTGTTGCAAAGGCGTTCTTCTTGTCCTCAGCATCGTCATTTTTCGAGAAACGACGGCGAGAACGACGCACAAACCAATTAGACATATCGTCGATAAACGGTAGGACGCCTTCTAGGGCCTTAGGGATGTTATATTCTTCCATGCCTTCAGTAATTTCGTCTCGTAATTGATAAATGCGCGAAACAATCCAGATATCTAGCGGGTTTTTCGGATCTAATTTTAAATCATCACTATCTATATTCTCGACTTCAGCATAAGTTGTAAAGAAATCGTAAACGTTCCAGACCATTGCAAGTTTGCGATTTACATCGGAAACATCTTTATCAAGAAGAGCGAAATCTTCACCGGAAAGAACCGGGCTAGAGAGAAGAAGAAAGCGAAGGGAGTCGGCGGAAAATTGGTCCATTAAAATATTCGGATCAGTAAAGTTTCCAAGCGATTTCGACATTTTACGACCGTCATTCCCCGCTAAGGTACCAGTTGTGATCACGTTCTTATAGGCATTCTTATGGCCATTTTTAGCCTTTTCGCCAAAGGCACCGATGCTCGCAAGGGCGGTATTGACAGCATGGACATAATAGAACCAGGCACGGACTTGGCCGACGTATTCGACAATAAAATCGGCTGGATAATTCTTCTCGAATTTCTCTTTGTTTTCGAATGGATAATGGAGCTGAGCAAACGGCATGGAGCCAGATTCAAACCAACAGTCTAATACTTTTTCAATACGAGTAAAGTGTTCTCCATCAATATCAAACTCAATTTCATCCACCCAAGGACGATGGTAGTCTTCGAGTTCTTTACCCGAAAGTTCTTTTAGCTCAGCATAAGAGCCAATAATTTTAATTGAGCCTTTATCGCCCTTCCAGACCGGCATAGCAGTAGCCCAGAAGCGATCACGAGACAAATTCCAATCTGGAGCTTGTTCAATATTTTTCGCGAAACGACCGTGTTTTAGATGATCTGGAAACCAATTAATGTTCTCATTTTCTTCGAGCATTAATTGTTTTTGGCTATCAATATCGAAGAACCAAGACGGGAAGGCGCGGTAAATGATACGCTCTTTGGAACGAGGATTGAATGGATATTCATGCTGGATATAATCAATTTTATAGATAATTCCCTTTTCTTCGAGACATTTAGCGATGAATTTATTACTGGCCCAAACTTGAATGCCATTTTCGTCGGTATCACGAACGCCAAGTTCATGTAGTTTTTCTGCCATTTCTGGAAGATAATAACCGTTTTCATCGAGACAGTCGACAAAATCAATTTCATGTTTTTCGGCGAGAGCATAATCGTCTTCACCGTAAGCCGGAGCAATATGAACTATACCAGTACCATCTTCGGCAGAGACAAAGTCACCAGGAAGAACCGTATAAGTGTCTTTACGAACTACGGTTCCCTTGTCGCCACGAAGACCGAGGTCGAATAGGCCGTTAGCAACTTCAATAATCGGTTCGTATTTCTTGCCGACAAGAGCCGAGCCTTTAAAGGCTTTTTCGGGTTTTCGGCCTTCAAATAAAACTTTTGCACGCTCTAAGGCGAGAATAAATTTTTCGCCTTCAACGTCGTAAACACCATAATCTAAATCTGGATTTACAGCGAGACACATATTTGCCGGCAAAGTCCACGGGGTAGTAGTCCAAGCTAAAAGATATTCGTCACCGCATTTAAATTTTACATAAGCCGATGGGTCGGTAACGACCTGATATGCGTCGTTATCCATCGTAACTTCAGCCTTAGAAACTGGAGTAGCAAATTTTGTGTCGTACATTAAAACTTTACGACCTTCATAGATCTTCCCGGCTTTGTAGAGCTCCTTAAAAGCCCACCAAACCGATTCCATGAAGTCTTTATTCATAGTGCGATAGGAATTATCAAAATCTACCCAACGACCGATGCGATCGATAGTGCCCCGCCAAGTTTCAGAGTTCGCGACCATTGATTCACGAGCTTTGACAATGTAATCTTCCAGCGACCATTTCGTCCCAATTTCGCGACGATCAGTAATGCCAAGCTGTTTTTCGACGAAATTTTCAGCCGGGAGACCGTGACAATCCCAACCCCAACGACGTTCAACTCGGTAACCATTCATCGTCCAGTAGCGTGGAACAGCATCTTTTACGATAGAGCTAAGAAGAGTACCATGATGTGGATTTCCAGTAATAAATGGAGGACCGTCATAAAAAACATAAGACTTATCAATCGGTCTTTCTTCTACCGATTTTTCAAAAATTTTATTTTTCTTCCACCACTCACCGATGGCTTTTTCGTACTCAACGGCTTTTCGCCGTTCTCCAGCTCTATATTTCATAGAGTATATTATATCATATAATAAAGGACTTCATTGATAAGAGGAAGGTTGCGACCGCGCCACGAGGCCCGAATCTCGCCTTGTTCACCAAGGGCCATAATAGTAGGATATTCAACTACATCGTAAGCCTCACAAAAACCGACGTTTGTATCAGGATCCATAGTTTCTATAGTACGGCCAGTCTGGCGATAAAAATTCTCAAGCCACTCATTAACACTTCGGCTATAATCTTGATTGTCACGAAAAATACAAACCACCCGCATAATATTATCTCTTCTTTTTCTTTTGTTCTCTTAATATGTTTTCGAAATCTTCTAGGGTTTTAAATTCACGGAAAACTGAGGCGAAACGGACATAGGCGACTTCATTAACTTCGGCGAGAACATCTAAAACGGCTTCGCCAATTTGTTTCGAAGTGACTTGGTCGGTATTATATCCAAACAAAATGTTAGAAGCACGGTCGACTACGTCTTCAACTTCGAGTTCAGAATTGAAAAATTTACCAACACTACGTCTCACGGCAAGCAAAAGTTTATCACGATCAAAGATTTCTTTGTTACCACTACGCTTTAAAACTGTCAAAGGAGGCATTTCAATGCGTTCATAAGTTGTAAAACGACGACCATCGGGAGTTTCGCGACGACGACGAATCATCGTCCCGTCGACAGTCTCGCGGCTTTCTAGAACTTTACTATTTCCAATCTTTAGTTTTCGTTCCATCCGCACCCTCCTTTAATTATTTTTTCTTCTTCTTAAAGCGCTCTCTTAAGGAAGGCGGAACATCCATTTCATCGTCATCTGGCACTGGTTCAGGTTCCGGTTCAGGCTCGTTTTTAATCGAATCCCACATGTTCGACTTATTTTCTAAAGCAAAGTCTTTAGCTTCAACAGTCGGTTTTTCATCTTTAGCTTCTTCGGCTTCAGGAGCTTTGTAATCGTCTTCGTTGAAGTATTCGGAATCGAAACCAGTCGCGACTACGGTTACGATGATTTCGTCTTCAAGTTCAGGACGAATAGATGCACCGAAGATAATATTCGCATCCGGAGAGACGGAACCAGTAATCACTTCAGCGGCTTCTTGAACTTCACTCATGGACATATCATAGCCACCAGCGACGCTAAAGAGTACGCCACGTGCACCCTCAATCTTAACTTCAATAAGCGGAGATTCAACGGCTTGTTGGGCAGCGATTACAGCACGGTTCTCACCGGAAGCTTTACCGATACCCATAAGAGCAGAGCCGGCGTTCTTCATAATTGTCTTAACATCAGCGAAATCGAGATTGATTAGAGAATGTTCAGTAATTAATTCAGAGATACCTTGGACGCCTTGGCGTAAAACATCGTCGGCAATCTTAAAGGTCTCAAGAAGCGGAGTACGAGGATCAATGGTTTGGAGTAATCTATCGTTGGGGATAGTAATAAGAGCATCAACTTGACGAGCTAATTTATCAATCGCCACGTCAGCATTAGCACGACGACGAGCGCCCTCAAAAGTAAACGGCTTAGTTGCAACACCGACAGTTAAAATATCTTTTTTACGGGCTTCTTCCGCAACGATCGGACCAGCACCAGAACCGGTACCACCACCAGCACCAAGAGTAATAAATACCATGTCTGCACCGTCTAGGGCTTTGTCGATTGCTTCTCTGCTTTCTTCGGCAGCTTCGCGGCCTTTTTCAGGATCACCACCTGCGCCTAAACCTTTTCCGATATGGACCTTAACATCAGCTGGAGAATGATGTAAGGCTTGTGCATCAGTGTTAATTGCGACAAATTCGACACCAGAAAGACCCACTTCTTTCATGCGTTCAACCGCAGAACCACCGGCACCACCTACACCGACCACTTTAATACTAGCTTTACTTTCCACCTCTGTTGGTTTTACTTCTGGCATAATTCACCTCGCTTTAAAAATATATCTTTATTATATATTATATCTATTCTATCTTAAAATCAAGAGTTAATTAAAATTTATTAAAGATTTTCTTAAGGAATCCGGTTTTAGACTTTGGTTTCTTGTTTGGCTTTTTTGAGGCTTGAGCTTCAATAGAGTTCTCTTCAGCAGCAATCATGGCGAGTCCGACCGCAGCAGCAAATTCGGGTTTTTCAACGGATTCAGCAACTCCATCAAGTCCGGCCGGAACACCGATTTTTACGGATGCTTCGAGGGCTTTTTTAGCAAATAAATCAATATCACGCATTTTGGCTCCACCGCCCACTAGAATAATTCCCTCTGGGAGACGCTGATCATATTTAGCGGCTTTAAGCTTTTTTCTAACTTCACTAAAGATTTCGTCGAGACGAGCTTTGACTACTTCTTCAACTTCTTTGCGATCAAAAGTGCGTTCATTATTCTTTCCGACTTTAATGGCTGGGCTTTTATCTGTATCAAAATTTCCAGTTACAAAGCGAATTTTTATTTCCTCGGCGAGTTCTGGATCAATGGCAAGAACAATGGCTAGATCGTTTGTAATATTATTTGACCCAGCTGGAACGACGCCGACGTATTGCAAATCGCCTTCTTCATAAACTGCTACAGAAGTTGTGGCGGCACCTAAATCAACCACTGCAACACCATTTTCTTTTTGTCGCTCATTTAAAACTGCTTTCGCAGCAGCTACAACGCTAGGAACTAGACGGTCTGCTCGGACATCAGCGGTAGCAGTAGCTTTTTTAAGATTTTCACAATTCGGGCTTAAAGCAGATATTACGCAAGCACGAATCTCGAGGCGAGCACCAGACATGCTAAGCGGATCCTTAATCCCACCTTGACCATCAAGTGCGTATTCTAGGGGGACAACATCAAGGACATCGCGATTAGCCGGGATCCTGCCGGTAACTGCAACGTCTTCAACTCGGTCTAAATCTTCTCCGTCGATTTCGTGTTCGACAGTACCAACAGCAATCATGCCTTCTGTATTAGTGGAAATAACAGTAGAGCCATTAATTGAAACGTAGGCATTTCTAACGTCATAACCGCCCATTCTTTCGGCATCGCCAAGCATTTTATCAATGGCTCCAGCAGGGCCGGCAAGATTTGCCGGGATGCCCTTTCGCATACCAGCAGATTTACCTTCGTTATAACCAACAACGGCAATTTTACCTTCTTTATTAACACTTGCGATGACGGCGCGGACATTTTCCGTCCCGACATCTAATCCAGTTACGAAACGCTTATCGTTATCCATGGTTTTATTTTAACCTTTAGTGCACAAAAAATCAAGCGGGGTGATCACGGGCTTCGAAAATGTCAATTATCCGTATAATAATGTAATGTAAAAATCAAGCATCTATATTATTGTTGGATATGGAACCTCTAAGTACCAAACGAAACTACGTTATGCGCCAACCGTAAATGATCTGGTTGAACTACCTTGAGGCGAAGCTCCATAAACTGAAGATGTTTTTCCGTATAATCTAGACGTAGTATTAGAAATACCGCCAGTAGTAGTGCCGTTATTGGTTGGAGAAATAATAATAGACCAGTTAGTGGCGGAGTAGCCAGTGTCATAAAACATGTAGCTCATATCTGTTACATTAGAAGTGTCCCAAGAAGAAAGATTTAGAGAGAAGTTAGTGGCGCTGTGACCAGTGTCAACGAACATGCGGTTCATGTCCGTTACATTAGAAGTGTCCCAAGAAGAAAGATTTAGAGAGAAGGTAGTGGCGCTGTAACCAGTGTTAAGGAACATGCGGCTCATGTCCGTTACATTAGAAGTGTTGTCCCAAGAAGAAAGATTTAGAGAGAAGTTAGTGGCGGGGTGGCCAGCGCTTTCGAACATGCTGCTCATATTTGTTACATTAGAAGTGTCCCAAGAAGAAAGATTTAGAGAGAAGTTAGTGACGGTTTCGCTGCCAGCGAATTGGAACATGCCGCTCATATTTGTTACATTAGAAGTGTCCCAAGAAGAAAGGTCTAGAGAGAAGGTAGTACCGGAGGCGCCAGCATCAGCAAACATGTAGCTCATATCCGTTACATTAGAAGTGTCCCAAGAAGAAAGATCTAGAGAGAAGTTAGTGGCGGAGGCGCCAGTGACATTAAACATGTGGCTCATATCCGTTACATTAGAAGTGTCCCAAGAAGAAAGATTTAGAGAGAAGTTAGTGGCGGAGTAGCCAGTGACATTAAACATGTAGCTCATATCCGTTACATTAGAAGTGTCCCAAGAAGAAAGGTCAAGTGAGAAAGCGGCAGCATTGGAACCTGCATGATCAAACATGCGAGACATATCTGTCACATGGTCGGTTCTTAATCCAGATAGATCCCATGAGTTACATTCATGCTGTTCAGCAAACCAAGCACTTGTGGAGGTCGGGGCAACCGTTCCCTCTACTACTACGCTCTTTATTTGATAACTATAAGGAGACCAAGGTGATGTTGTACTACGATTATCCTCATCATATATATACCCATTAATAGCGACAGGACCACTGGCCACTGCACCATCTGAAATATCGGAATCACTAATTGTTAAAGTATAGTTATTTGCTGACCCGGTAATTGCATAGTATAAGTTTTCAGAGACCGGGACCGGAGCTTTAGCACTAGCTGGATGCACCATAGTATACTTTACTTGCCCAACATAAGTACCAGCAGTTTGGGTAGAAGAGACGTAGATTTGATAAGTAGAAGTTAAGACTGAACCTATAGCATTAGTGCCAGTATCAGTAGCAGCAGTGCGTTTAGCTACTAGTTCGTATTCGTTTGGAATAGTATGGTAGTTGTTGTAGTTGTTTTGAATAGTAATAGGATAAGTTGGTTCTGGGTTAGTAGTGGTAGATAGTTTCATAGCCCATTGGGAGTTATTGCCGGATAGACTAGTACCAGTAGCGATATCATGAGTAGAACCTAAGGCTGGACTAGACATTACATTCTTACCATCAGTATTGTCTGTATAGCCAATAGCATAGATGGCAAAGCCTTCTTGATCATTACAGAAAGCTTTAATAGTAGTAGTACCAATGTCTGAAGCATAAGTACCATTATTAAGTGTGGTGGCATGAGAATCCATGCCTAAACCAGAAAGAGTACAGGAAGCTGGGACTGTA
>JAFRCO010000009.1 GCA_017404325.1 Candidatus Saccharimonadota bacterium | reverse complement strand
TGGGGCCCTGATCATGATGCTGGGGCCCTGATCATGATGCTGGGGACTTTCGCGAGTTTGGCGGGGGAAACTCGCGAAAGTCCCCCACTTATTCGAGTTTTGTGGTATAATAGTTTCTAGCGGTGTTATATAAATGCACCATTAATAAACCTTTCGGGTTTATTTTTTGTTGAAATAATAGATTAAGTAATAACTCAAACTGACGATGCCAGCGCCACCGATGATATTTCCGATTGTGACTGGAATTAGGTTATGAATAAAGAAACCTAGAAGGCTAAGTCCTTCGACCGAAATATTGTTTTTCAGCGCGGTAAAGACACCGGCGGGGCCATAAAACATGTTGGCGACTGAGTGTTCGAAACCACAGAGAACGAAAAGGAAGATTGGGCCGATAATGGTAAGGATTTTTCCGCTAGCCGATTCGGTTCCAAATGACATCCAAATAGCAATACAGACTAGAAAATTACAGAGAATGCCTCGAAAGATCGCTTCAAGAAAGCTGAGGTTGCTTTTCGTGACGGCGGTTGCGATGACAGAATCGGAGATACTGTCAAAAACACCACTGTAAACGACTAATAGGGCGATGAGAACTGCGCCAACGAGGTTCCCGAGGTAAACGAACAACCAGTTTTTTAGTAATTTCGAAAGAGTGATCTCGCCTTTGAGCCAGGTCATAATCATGAGATTATTGCCAGTAAATAACTGACTTCCGGCGATTACGACCATAATGAGACCAACTGGAAATATTAAGGCACCAACGAGTTTGCCGCCATAATAACTACCGATAGTTGCGCCAACTCCGGCGAGGGCAATAAACATGCCGGCGAGGATGCTGTAAATAAAGGTTTTTTTAATTGAAAGATTAGCTTTAGTTTTTCCTGCCGATATAGACCTCTCGGCGATTTCATTTGGTCCTAACATGAGATGTATTATATAATAGACTAATGAAAATTGGTATATTTGACTCTGGAAAAGGTGGACTTTCGGTTTTTGATGAAATAAAAAAGGTTTTGCCGGAGGCAGAATATAAATATATTGCTGATTCGGCGAATTGTCCGTATGGGGAAAAGTCCGATGAAGAGTTGATGAAGATTGTGAAGAAGAATGTCGAGGAACTAAGAGATTGGGGAGCGAAGATTGTTGTTATTGCTTGCAATACGGCGACGACTAGATGTATCGAAAGACTACGCGAAGATTATAAAGACTTGGAATTTATCGGGACAGAGCCGGCGATCGGGTTGGCGGTGGAAACCGGTGCAAAAAATATTTTAGTGATGGCGACTCCGGGGACGATCGAGTCGGAGCGTTTAGGGAGTATTTTAAAAAAGAATCAAAAACAAGATCAAAAATTTACGCTTTTGGCTTGTCCGGGCTTGGCTGACGCTGTCGAGGCGAATAAAGGGATTGATGAGAAGCTAAAAGAATTATTAACTGGGGTCGAGAATGTGGATTGTGTAGTTTTAGGTTGCACTCATTATTCTTTAATTAAAGATAAAATAGGGAAATACTTTCCGGGAGCGGAAATCGTCGACGGGAATAAGGGTGTAGCAAAGAGGGTAAAACTACTTGTGGAAAACCTGTGGAAAAACGAGTAAATTTGTTATACAAAAATCCCCTCAAACAGAGGGGATTTTTTTATTCTCTTAGAGAATTATTTCTTTGCTTTTTCCGCGATATCGCGAGTATTGCGCCAAATCATGATGAACATCATGGTCATTTCGTAGAGGATACGAACGACGACTGGTCCTAAGATGAGGCTTAAGAAGAACATTAACACTCCGGTTCCGCCAAGTGCTAGGTATGAGAACGAGAATAGAATTACAAAGATGGTTGCAATGTAGTAAAGAACCTTCATGATTGGTTCAATCCACATGACCTTGAAGCTTAAGAACTCTTTAAGCCATTTAGCGAATTTGCCTTTTGGTTCGGTCTTTGATTTGACAAAGAGGAAGTAAACCAAAATACCGCCAACGATGGCAAGAATGAAGGCAATGATTCCCCAGATGCCGACTCCAGCTGCAGTGTCGTAGGCGCCAGAAAGGCTGCTACTGCTACTACTGCTATTTAATACTGATTGATAGTAGTCCATTTGTAACTCCTTTAGTTATTATTACCTTAATTTTAGCATAAATAATTAAAAAAAGTAAAGATTTTTATTATAATAGGAGTATGAATAGAGTGCCGTTGGCGGAAAGAATGAGGCCGACAAAATTGTCGGAGGTAGTGGGGCAAGATGAGATTATTGGCGAGGGGAAGATTTTAACGGAAATCGTTAAAAAAGGCGAGCCGGTGAATTTGATTTTTTGGGGGCCGCCGGGAACTGGAAAGACGACTTTGGCTAGGATTTTGGCGCGTGAATTTAAGGCGGATTTTGTGGAGATTTCGGCGGTGACGGCGGGAAAGAAGGATGTTGAGGAGGTTGTCAAACGAGCAAAACTGAATTGGAATTTAAAGACGCGCACGATTTTGTTTGTAGATGAAATTCACCGTTTTAATAAGGCACAACAAGATGCGTTTTTGCCACATGTGGAATCGGGATTAATTATTTTAATTGGGGCGACGACCGAAAATCCGTCTTTTGAGGTTATTTCCCCGCTTTTGTCACGATCGCGAGTCGTAGTTGTAGCGCCTTTAAATAAAGAAGCGATTTTAGAAGTTTTAAAACGGGCGGTTAAAGCCGAAAAGGCTTCGAAGCGAGTATCTAAAGGAGCTTTAGATTATATTGCGGAATTGTCAGGTGGGGATGCGAGGAGCGCTTTAGGGGATTTAGAGCTAGCTTTATCTTTAGCGGAAAAAGTGGATGAGAAAGTTGTTATAGAGGCGGCGGGGCGGAAAGTTCCGGGATACGACAAAAAAGGTGATAATCATTATGATACAATTTCGGCGTTTATAAAGTCAATGCGTGGGTCGGATACGGACGCGGCGCTTTATTATCTTGCGCGGATGGTTCAAGCGGGAGAAGATCCAAAATTTATTGCGAGGAGAATGGTGATTTTTGCTTCAGAAGATATTGGTCTAGCTGGGAATGGAGCACTTAGTCTTGCGACGGCATGTTTCCAAGCGGTAGAGCGAGTCGGGATGCCGGAGTCGGGTTTAATTTTGGCGCACACCTGTATTGCTTTGTCAAAGTCGAAGAAAAATCGGGATTCGGCGGATGCGTGGTATAAGGCGTCAGATTTAGCTAGAAGAACGATGGGTGAGCCGGTACCAGTGTGGCTAAGAAATGCTCCGACGAAACTGATGAAAGATTTAGGTTACGGAAAAGGTCAAAAATGGGAATCGGGTTTCCATCTCGACAAAAATTACTTACCGGACAGTATTAAAAACGAAAAGATTTTTAAATCAACTCTCTAGGCCGGCTTGGAAGTACATAAGGACATATTCCCAGCCCCAAGAAAGATCAAAACCGGAGTTGGTGTATTTATTGAATTTGAAGAAAGGCATACCGTTAATTAGCTTCGTGGTCTTTTTTGCGTTTGCCATTATTTCTTCTAGAGGCTCGTCGTTTTTAACGCAGCTTTCGAATTCGTCGCCGAGACCGATCTTTTTGCCAAGTGCAATCCAGTAATCTTTATCTATTTTGCTAAAGCTTGAGAAGGCAGATTTTCCATTATTTTTAAAATAGTCATTCCAGACCGTAGTAATCGCTAGTTTATAATAGTCCCAGAATTTGCCTTCTTTTTTCGCGCAATATGTGCCGAGGGCGGAATAACGGGAATGAATCGGCTTCGCTTCGCCGTATTCATAAAGAAAGTCAGAAAGACGAACTTCGATTAAAATACTGTTTTCTTTAATGTATTCTTCGAATTCTTCTTCGTTTTCGAAAATAGCGTTTTCAAAAGCTACACAATATGGGCACATAATATCGGAATAGATTATAAAGTAGTTTTTTGCTTCAAGATCTCCAACGGTCATTTCAGTGTCCCAGACTTTGTCAGAGCTTTTCGGCTCTACTTTACTTGCTATGATAGCAAAGCCAAGAACGACAATGACAGCAATAAATGCGATAATACTAAAAATCCGTTTTAATGTATTATTTTTTTCTTCCATTAGCTCCCTTTGTAACTTTCTTTGCGAGGTATCTTTCATTAACGATTATAACATAGGTTTCGAGACCGAGACGCTTCAATGCGAAGATGGCGATAATAATTGCAACCCAAGTTACAATGACGGAGACTGTTCCGGCGATGGCGAGACTTCCGGTGCTAAAGATAGCGCCAATGAGTGGGGTCAGAAGCGTCGTTCCGCAAGTCGGGCAACCGGCTCCGAGCGCAATAAGACCGGTAATAATGCCAGCTTTTTCGAGATTTTCGGCATTTTTCTCACGTTTTTTCTTCCATAAGACAACGATGAGACCGATTAACGTGCCTTGTAGAATAGCAATAAAGAATACCGGAAGCCAATCAAGAAAAGGCCGGTTAAAACCGAAGATACCAAGGAAACTTTCACCAAGTATTTTTAAACAGTTTAGAAAGCCGGTGGAAAACATTAGGTTAAATTTCGAAGTTCCGCTAGACAATAGATTCATTAAAAGTCCGAAGAATAAGAAACTTGGAACAAAACCATACCAAAAACGTTTTTCCTTGGTCGCAAGCAGGATACCTTTTCCTGCTAAGGCGAAGTCGTCTAGCCATTTCCTCCAGTTCATAATAAAATATTATCATAAGTTTTTTGAAATTGTCAAGAAGATAGTGTTCGGTTTTTTAGAATTACCTCTGTTAAAATATGTTTTCGTGAAAAATATTAAACCATAAAGATTTTTAAAAAACAAGGTTGACAAGCATTTTGGCTATGCTAAAATAAGATTGTAATTTGAACCAACCGGACGTTGAGAGCGGTTCAAGTTATGAGAGGGTGGAGAGTGTAGAGCTGTTTTGGTTAGATGTGTTGACCCCACCTAGGAATTAGTTAGTAAAAACCTGTGCTGAATTGTCAGGTTTTTATTTTTTTTCTAGCTTAAGTGTGATATAATGTTGTCATGCAACTTCTTCGAAGAATCGATAAAGTTCTGGTTCTGTTTTTTATGACGGCACTAGTTTTAGTGTTTGTTTTTTTGGCGAAAGCAAATTCTTCAAGGACTTTTGCGGATACGGACGAGGTTATTGAAGTTAATGAGACTACGAATTTTGTAACTTTTTATGACGATGGAACGAAGTTAACGATCAAAACGAATGCAAAAACGGTCGGAGACGCTATCGAGGCGACAGAAATTATTATTAATGATGGAGATAGAATTGAGCCGAGTTTAGACTCGGAAATTAACGCAGACAATTTCTTTATTAATATTTATCGTTCGAGGCCGGTAATAGTTAAAGATGGCTTGAATGAGAAATATGTGATGACGGCGAGTTATAACCCAACAGAGATTTTTAAAGAGGCAGGGGTGACAGTTTATGATGGTGATGAAATTAAATCAATTCCGAATACTAATTTCCTCGAAGCTGGTGTAGCGACGGTTTATGAAATTACTAGAAATGGTGGAAGAGAAGTAACGGTCGAGGAGGAAATTCCATTTGCGGAAGAAACGGTGCGCGATTTCAATCTTGCATCGGGGAAGACTGAAGTAAAACAACTTGGTGAAGTCGGAATGAAACAAATAACTTACAAAGTACAATATATAAACAATGAAGAGGTGGCGAGGGAAGTAGTTTCGGAAGTAGTCGTAAGGGAGCCGGTTTCTCGAATTGTAGCGATTGGGGCGAAAAAATCGATTCCACCGGAATGGGGGACTTGTGCAGGATGGGCGAGAGAAGCGGGCGTGAGCGAAGATGATCTTTCGTCGGCGCTAGATTTAATTTATCGTGAGAGTGGCTGTAGAGTAGATGCGAGAAATGCTTATTCGGGAGCATATGGAATCCCGCAGGCTCTACCGGGTTCGAAAATGGCGGCTTATGGAGCGGATTGGGAGACTAATCCGGTAACTCAGATTAAGTGGATGAGTGGGTATGTAACTGGTAGATATGGGGGTTGGAAGCAGGCGATTGAATTCTGGTATGCACACGGTTGGTATTAAATGAAAAATAAGAAATCTTTAGGACAGCACTGGCTTTATAATCGAGCGATTTTAGATGAGATTGCTTTACTAGCGGGTGATGGTGATTTATGCGTTGAAATTGGGCCGGGGCTCGGGACTTTGACTTCGAGTCTACTAAAGAGGTTTTCTAAAGTAGTTGCGGTTGAATTTGATGAAAACTTAGCGGCGAATTTACCGAAATCGTTTCCGGGGAAAAATTTAGAAGTTGTAAATGAAGATATTTTAAAGTTTGATTTCTCGTCTTTTAAAAAGTCGTATGCAGTTGTAGGAAATATTCCGTATTATATTACAAGCCCGATAATAGAAAAGTTATTAACGATTTCAAATTTGCCGGAAAGGGTTGTGCTTTTGATTCAAAAAGAAGTTGCGGAGCGAATCTTAGATGAAAAAGAAACTGTTTTGTCGCTTTTTGTAAAAAATCGAGCGCGAGTTTTTTCGGGACCAGTAGTTTTAAAGGAAGAGTTTACACCACCACCAAAAGTCGATAGCCAGGTAATTGTTTTAGAGCCGAAAAAACCGGAAGTAAGCGAAGAAGTGTTTAAAATAATTCGAATGGGCTTTTCAGCGCCGAGAAAGAAACTTATTTCAAACTTAAGCCAGTTAAAGTCGCGAGAAGAATTATCAGAAATATTTTCTAAATTAAAAATTAGTTTAGATTCTAGGCCTGCAGATTTAAAATTAGGGGATTGGCAAAAACTATATGAGATAATTATGTCTTAATATGATATAATTATCTCTATGGACGCAAATACAATTCGACAAAAATTCTTAGATTTTCAAGTTAAAAATGGGCATAAAATCATTCAGCCGGCACCACTTGTTTTAGAGGGCGATCCGACGACATTATTTACTGGTTCAGGAATGCAACCGCTTTTGCCGTATTTACTAGGAAAAGAACATCCGCTTGGAACGAGGCTTTGCGACTCACAGCCGTCGATGAGGTTACAAGATATTGAAGATGTTGGCGATCCTCGCCATACAACGGTTTTTGAGATGCTTGGAAACTGGTCTTTAGGTGATTATTTTAAAGAAGAACAAATCCGAAATTTCTTTAAGTTTTTAACTGAGAAAGTTGGACTCGACCCGGAGAAGATTTTCGTGACTTGTTTTATCGGGAATGAGAAATATGGAATTCCGAAGGATACGGAAGCGGCGGAGATTTGGCAGAAAGTGTTTTCTGAGGCTGGAGTAGAGGCGAAAATTGCGGAAATCGGGACGGCGGAAGCTGGTGATAAGCGCGGGATTAAGCCAGGTGAAAGAATTTTCTTTTATGATGATCATGAAAACTGGTGGAGCCGAGGCGGTGGATGCGAGACGACGCCGATTGGCGATCCTTGCGGACCGGATTCGGAGGTCTTTTATGATTTCGGCGACGATAAACAAGACGTTGAGAAATACGGCTTAGCGCATCCGGCTTCAGATGGGGCGAGATTCATGGAAATCGGAAACTCGGTCTTTATGCAATATAAACGAAATGAGGATGGAACTTTCTCGGAGTTGGAGAAGAAAAATGTTGACTTCGGCGCAGGGCTTGAGCGAATTACGGCAGCTTCGATTGGTTCGTTCGATGTCTTTAAGATTTCCTTAATGAAACCGATTATTGATAAACTTGAAGAGATTTCGGGGAAGTCGTATGATAATAATACGGATGAAATGAGAGTGATTGCGGATCATATTCGCGGAGCATATTTACTTGCGGCGGAAGGTTTAGTGCCCTCGAATAAGGCGCAAGGTTATGCGATGAGGAGGTTGCTTCGTCGGGCGATTCTTCGCGCTTTAGATCTCGGAATCTCGGATAATTTCTTAGCGGAAATTGTACCGATTGTAGCCAGTAACTACGAAGAGTTGCCTGATTCAATCTTAACGCATCGCGAAATGGCTTTAGAAGTAATGCTTCATGAAGAGAATGCGTTTAGAAAAACTTTAAACAAAGGTCTAAAAGAATTACGAAAGTTAACAAATAGTCATAAGATTTTGGATGGTAAAGATATTTTCATGCTTCAGGATACTTATGGATTCCCGTTTGAGTTATCAGTTGAGGAATGTTACCGTGAGGGAATTGAATTAACGGAAGGGTATCGCGAAGAATTCGAAGCGGCACTAAAGGAACAACGCGAACGTAGCCAGACCGCATCTAAGGGTATGTTTAAAGGTGGACTTGAAGATCACGGCGAGATGACAGTCAAGTATCATACGGCAACGCATTTATTGCTCGCGGCTTTACAAAAACTAGTCGCGCCAGATATTTGTCAAAGAGGTTCAAATATTACGGCGGATCGAGTGAGATTTGATTTTAATTTGGACCATAAAATGACACCGGGAGAGATTTCGAAAGTCGAGGAACAAGTTAATGAATGGATTAAAGCGGATCTTCCGGTCGTGTTTGATGAGTATGATAAAAAGTACGCGCGCGATACTTTGAAGGCACATGGGCAGTTTTGGGATAAGTATCCGGAAAAGTTGAAGGTTTATACGATTGGTGATTTCGAGAATCCGGTTTCTAGAGAAGTTTGCGGCGGTCCACATGTTGAGCATACGGGGGTTTTAGGAAAGTTTAAGATTAAAAAAGAAGAGTCTTCGTCGGCGGGAGTGCGAAGAGTTAAAGCGGTTTTGGAATAAAAAAATAAGCCCGAACTTCGGGCTTAATTTTTTTATCTAGCAAATTTGCTTAATTGCTAATTACGCAGCGAACAATCCTTCCGTGGTACTTGTCGGGGACGTCCGTACCTGGATAGACGTCTGAGCTACCAAAGATGAAGCTGTAGGCGAAGATACTATTGTACGTCGTAGACGACCAATAGTAGCCGCCGCTACCACGAGCGTTCACCGAACTACTAATCACGTACCCGGAACAAACAAAATTATTAGGATAGGATCTGAGTTTGTTATTAGCAACAATATTCCTCACATCAGAGTCATTATTCAACTTATAATTAAGATAATAGAACCCTCCAGGAGTGTCGCCATTTCCAGTATTTCTACCATACGGTAGTCTCCAGCCAGAAGGGCAGATTGAAGTGTTAGCGGTTTCTGAAGTCTTACCATTACCGTCTGTAGCCGTAGGACTACTATAATAGTTAGTATTAGCGAGAGCGGCAGACCAAGAATAGTAATTGCCATAACCATAGATATTCTGAGCCGTATCGGTCATATTAGCTACGTTAGTATTCGGGTTAATGGTGCTATTCGTATTAGTATCGTCGTTGCGATATCTAGGCATTCTATATCCGGGGGTGTTCGCTGTACCAATATCTGAAAGCGTAGTCCCATTTCCTCCGGCGATATCGCCAGAACCGTCAGATTTATATAGCGAATTTGCTGTGGTGTTATTGGCAAAATTAGCAGTCTCCGGCTCCGCCAACCCTGCAAACGCTCCGCCATAGCCTTGCGCTAAACTACCATCCGTATTCCCCGTAGCGGTATAATCTAATCTTAAGTTTTCAATCATCCAGCATTTACCATCAGCCAGTTTGGCTACGGCATATGTATCATTATCTCTTGCATCGGTAAGCGCGGTAACATTACCCTGTGTCAAAATACTACAACCAGTCCAATCTTGTAAGTAACCAACGGAAGGTACCCAAACTGCATAAAGTGAAAGACCGCCATTAGTAGCAGAGTATTGCCCTGCAGTGAACTCTATCGTCTCATTAGGCCCATAAATATGAGCATTAGGATTAGATGCACTACCAACGTTAGCTACATAGTCATAAGCATCAGACCAACCAGCGAAACCATAGCCTGGTCTTTGGAAGTTGCTTGCCCATAAAGTAGCAGAAGTTGCTGAAGAAGTAATACTCTGATCACCCATAGAATCAGTAGCACTACTATTTGGCCAGTAACAAATTGTGTTAGAGGCACAGGTTTTCGGTTCAGGAGGAACCTCAGAACTTGGATGCACTAGAGTATATTTCACCTTTCCATTATATATATCCGCTCTCTGAGTACCAGAAATATAAGCTGCATAAGTAGTTTCTAGTTTAGAACCTAGTGTTAAATCAGTAGTAGAAGTAAAGCTAGCAACTTTAGTATAAGCTGCAGGAACTACATGATAAGAATCAAAACCATTTTCAATT